>CAYUXJ010000004.1:117269-152824 GCA_964448845.1 uncultured Sediminibacterium sp. | reverse complement strand
CCCCCGGGTTGTATCGTGCCAACCAACGTCCTTTTTTTATCCGTGGCCACAGACTTAAGGCTAATTAAGGAGTAAAGCCCTGATTGCGCAATCAATTATGTGCACCATAATTTCTTCTGTAAATTGATACATAAATTCAAACAAAAATCAATTTCCCGCCATCTCAGAAAAATAAATGCGGAAAACCGTAATTCCCTACCCCATCTTTGGACTTAAAACATTGATTTTCAATAAAGCGATTTTTTATTTGTGGAGTATGACTCTAAAAATCAATATCCTTTCCAAAGAATTCTAATAAAATCGCGGGCACTTTTTTCTGTAATTTCTCATACACGCTTCTACTATGCTATTCAGAAGAATATCCCGTATAGTCCTCCAGCGCTGCGCTGCTGGAAGAGCGTATGCGCCAATGGAGTAATACTATTGGGAGGAAAAACTATTTTATGAATTAATTGGTATTCTTTTTTTATCCTTCCGTTTGTACCTTTAACCTCTTATCGTATTGCCATGTCTTACCCCTATCAAATTCACAGCTTCGAAGCTTACCAAAACGCCTATCGGCAAAGCATCGAAGACCCGGCAGGCTTCTGGTCAGCCATCGCCGAACACTTTACCTGGAGAAAAAAATGGCATACCGCCCTGGAATGGAACTTCTCCGAACCCCATGTGAAATGGTTCGAGGGGGGGCAACTAAACATCACAGAAAATTGTCTCGACCGACACCTGCAAGATCGTGGCAACCAGCCCGCCATCATCTGGGAACCTAATAACCCATCAGAACCAACCCGCATTCTCACCTACCGCGAACTGCATGAAAAAGTTTGTCAGTTCGCTCAGGTCTTGCGCAACAATGGCGTACAAAAAGGGGACAGGGTTTGTATCTATATGGGCATGATTCCCGAACTGGCCATCGCCGTACTCGCCTGCGCCCGCATCGGAGCTATTCACAGCGTTATATTCGGCGGCTTCTCCGCACGTAGCATCGCAGACAGATTGGAAGATGCCCGGGCCGGTTTCATCGTCACCTGCGATGGCGCTTTCCGTGGTGCTAAAGACATCCCCCTGAAAAGCATCATCGACGATGCACTTGTCGGTTATGACGGCATAAAAAAAGTTATTGTCTGCGCCAGAACCGGTACGCCGGTATCTATGCTGAAAGACAGAGATCTGTGGTGGGAAGATGAAATGAACCTGGTCATCCAATCAGGTAAAGCAGCAACCCTGGCAGAAGAAATGGAAGCGGAAGATCCTCTCTTCATTCTCTATACCTCAGGATCTACCGGTAAACCCAAAGGGGTAGTGCACGCCTGCGGCGGATACATGATCTATGCCAACTACACTTTTGTAAATGTCTTTCAATATAAAACCGGTCAGATTCATTTCTGCACCGCCGACATCGGATGGATTACCGGCCACAGCTATATCCTGTACGGCCCACTGAGTGCCGGCGCTACCACACTGATGTTTGAAGGCATCCCTACCTGGCCCGATGCAGGAAGATTCTGGGATATCATTGATAAATATCGTGTCAATATATTTTATACAGCCCCTACCGCCATCCGTAGCTTAATGGGTTTCGGCCAAGAACCCTTGCACGGAAAAGACCTTTCATCACTGCAAGTGCTTGGAACCGTAGGTGAACCCATCAACGAAGAAGCATGGCACTGGTACGATGAACATGTGGGGAAGAAAAAATGCCCCATCGTGGATACCTGGTGGCAAACCGAAACCGGTGGTTGCCTCATCAGCAACCTGGCAGGCATCACACCCGCCAAACCCAGCTGGGCCACCCTTCCCCTGCCGGGTGTTCAACTTCTATTGGTAGATGAAAACGGAAATGAAAAAACTGCCGTGGGCGATGAAACGATTTCCGGTAACCTCTGCATCAAAGCCCCCTGGCCTTCCATCTTACGCACTACCTATGGCGACCATGAACGTTGTCGTCAAAATTATTTTGCCACTTACCCGGGATTGTATTTCACCGGCGATGGAGCACTGCGGGACAAAGATGGTTTCTATCGCATCACCGGCAGAGTTGATGACGTACTCAACGTGAGCGGTCACCGCATCGGGACAGCCGAAGTGGAAAATGCCATCAACATGCATACAGGTGTAGTTGAGAGTGCTGTCGTGGGTTTCCCTCATCCTGTTAAAGGCCAGGGCATTTACGCCTTTGTGATTTACCAGGGCTCACACGACCCCCATGCACATGGCTCTGATGACCTCATTCGAAATGATATGCTGCAAACAGTAACCCGCGTCATCGGCCCCATCGCTAAACCCGATAAGATTCAATTGGTGAGCGGATTGCCGAAAACCAGAAGCGGTAAAATCATGCGGCGCATTCTGCGGAAGATTGCTGAAGGAGAAACTGAAAACCTCGGTGACACTACCACCCTGCTCGATCCGGGTGTGGTAGAAGAAATCATGAAAGGAAAATTATGAGGCTGCCCGCTGCGATTCCAGCTTGCTGATGGCAGGATGCATCACCTTGAAGAACAGGGGCGGAAAATGCGCCAGTATCAACATCCCGGGATAACCCGTCGGCATCTGCGGCGCCCCTTCCATGTGCCGCAATAGCTGGTATTTTCTGCTGGCTAAATAATGATGGTCACTGTGTCTGCTGAGTTCAAACAACATTATCCTGCCCAATACATGATTGCTGTTCCAGCTATGCCAGGGCTGTGGCCGTTCAAAACTTCCGGGCGTAGTTTCTTTTCGCTGTAACCCATAATGCTCAATGTAATTCACTGATTCCAACAACAGAATACCGATGAGCGCCGCAACAGAATAAGCAAGCAAAATGGTCAGTCCGAAAAAATATAAAATAATCCCCAGCATCGTCAGTTGCACCAGCGTATACCTGATCATCTCATTGTGCCAGCTCACTACTTTTTTGCCTTTCTTCTTACAGGCATCTGCCGCAATGTGCCAGGCACTGAGATAAGAACCAATGATGGTGCGGGGATAAAACGCATACAGACTCTCGCCATAGCGGGCAGAAGCCGGATCAAATGGCGTAGCCACATTTTTATGGTGCCCCTTGTTGTGTTCAACAAAAAAATGCATGTACTGTGATGTTAGCAAAAGCATTTTGGCCATGAACTGCTCAAGACGTTCGTGGCGATGGCCCAATTCATGTCCGACATTGATTCCAAAAATGCCACAAAGCAACCCCATTGAAATCACGCGTCCCGCCAGGGTGGCAAAGCTAATATCCGTCTCGGTGAGAGAAACCAAAAAATATATCAGGGCCGCATATTGCATAACGACCGTTTCATACAAGAGGAAGTCATACTGCTTATCTGCCTTCACCATCTCTTCTTCTGCTGCCGATAGATTTTTGTCTGATGGCCTGATCAATAATTCCATCAGTGGAATGAACCCAAATGTAAAAGCGAGCGGGAGATAGCAATACCATCCCTGATTGCTGAAAGCAATGAAGGCAAGTATAAACAGAATAAAAGGAGATATATATTTAAGGGAGCGCCAACGCATATACTGAATTCTTCCTTAAAAATAAGAAAGAAAACCGTGCGGCACTTATCTTGTTTAACCTCGCATGATTTCCAACGACTTACCCTCCCAACCCGGGAAGAGTGCCGCCGGTGTGGCTAAAGACAAATGTTTGCCGGCTACAGCACTGAATACTGATCGAAAATCGGTGGTAACAGGAACGTCTCTTCCATCCTCCAGGTTCTCCTTGCTAAGCGATTTCATCTGGTGATAGACCTGACCTCCCTTCACATCATTCCCCAATACCCATAAACAACTAGCCCTTCCATGATCCGTTCCCCCTGTACCATTTTGGTGCACCGTTCTGCCAAACTCTGTCATGGTCATTACAGTAACCTCCTCCTGGTGTGCGGCAAGATCCTGCCAGAATGCTGCGATGCTGTCACTGAAATCTTTGAGGTTGCGGGCAAAGGCCCCATTCAGTGTTCCTTGGTTAAAATGGGTATCCCAGCCACCGCTTTCTGCAAATGCCAGTTCAAGTCCGATATTCATTTTGATCAATACAGCAATCTGCTTCAATGAATTGCCCAGCGCGCTGTTGGGATACACAACGCCGGGGGTAACGGGATAACTGTTTTTTCCTGCTTCCCGCAGTTGTTTCATGGCATCAAAACTTTCCTTCGCCGTCTTGTTGAGTAACTCACTGGTGGTTACATCATATAATTGCTCGAAAGAGCCGGCCGTCATTTTCGTTGCCAGGGGATTGCCTCGTACCTGCAAAGCAAACTCCTGCAAGTTATTAATCGCTAATGCCTCTTGTTCACCATACAAACTTCTGGGCAGAGCTGAAGTAAGACTCACTGCGCGAAAGGGAGCAGCGGTCGTTGTAAGCTGACCTGCCGTTCTATTCAGCCACCCACTGGAAGTGCTTTTACTAAAGGGTGTGCCCGACTCCATATAGTCCTGTGCATCAAAATGGCTGCGGGTATTGTTGGGACTACCCACTCCGTGCACCACCGCCAAACGTCCATCAGTAAAAAAAGGAAACAGGGATTGCATAGCAGGGTGCATACCAAAACTGCCATCCAGGTCCATCAGCTTGCCCTCTTTTTCTGCCGGACTCATGAACAGTCCCGGACGAAGATTTTTTAGCGCAGGGTCAGTGAAAGGCGTAACTGCCATGAGTCCATCCATCGCACCCCGCTGAAAAATACATACCAATGTCTTTTTCTTGCCGGAGGAGGCAACACGAATAGGTGAACCTGCTGCACGCACCAGGAATCCGGGAATACCTCCCTGTAATCCGGCAGCGAACAATGCCAGGGTACCTGATTTTATAAATGCTCTTCTTTTATTCATGTAATTCGGTTAAATCTATTGGTGATTTATTTGTGTGTTTACCTTCTTTGAAATTCAGGAGAACCAATGATGATGCCGGCCACCTGCTGCAGGTATGCTGGAGAGGGATTGGTTCCTGTAGTCATCGGTCGATTGTCACTCATGGCTTCCTGCCTGCGTTTTCTTCTTCTTTCAGTGGTCTCTTCCATTTCATTGGAAGTTGAGACCATGGTATCTTCTGCCGGCTTAGCAGGATTAGCAACCGCCGTTGCCTGTTTGATTTTTTCTTCCAGCTGCTGATCATTCAGCAAAACTTGGAGGCGGCGAATATTTTCTTCCTGGTTGCGTTGTGGCAACAACAACTCACTATAAGTACGCAGGGCATCTTCAGCACTCTCCGGCTCATGGTTGTTATTCAAGGCCAGCCAGTTGACTTTTACCCCTGGAATTCTTCCGGAAGCAAAGGCGATTCCGAAATTCATGCGATTGAGTAAAGAGCCGGTATTGATCCAAAAATTAGCCCTGTCGGGGAAGCCGGTGGGAGCTGCATAACTATACAGTCTTTGTCCCATTCGGGTGATCCAGTTATTGATTTGCAGCGGTTGTAACACATCTGCCTGTGATGCGCGAATAGCGCTGATGGCGAGTTCGAAAGGGGACTTCACCTTATCTCTCAAAGCGGTTGGTTCCCAGAAAGCCGGATGATTGACCATCGTGATGAGTACGGAACGAATATTACCTTTTGTTTTTTGGAAGGTAGTGGCCATGGCCTGCACCAGGTTCACGGAGGGTGAGTCGCAAACAAATCTTACAGCGATTTTTTGACAAATAAACCGCGCAGTGGAAGGATGTTCTGCCAATTGTTGTAATACTTCCACTCCTTCCTGATACCCGTCTTTGCCGGTATATTGTTTTCCCAGAATCTTTTTCTCGCCTTCATCATGTCGGTTGGCACGGAAAAGGAAGTCCCCTATTTCGACATTGTTTCTTTCCGCCAATGCTGCTGCGGGTCCTGCTGCCTGTCTCAATCTATTGGCCGCATTGTCTTCAGTCAGTGGTCTGATGGACCATCCCGTCAGGGCACGGGCTACCTGGGTAACATCTTCCTGTGTATAGCCACCATCTACGCCCAGCGTATGCAACTCCATTACCTCACGGGCATAGTTTTCATTCAATCCTTGCTGACGCAATCGATTGGCGAGTTGTTGTGCGGATGCCTGTCTGGGATTACTCGTATCCTGTAATCTTTTTTCCATTTGCTGGCGGTAACGTTGTGCCGCCATGGATTGCTCTCTGCGTTTCGACCACTCATTGTTGTTGCTGACACTGCTGGCATTGTCGAGGTATTCGAGCATGGCAGGGTGACGGGCGGTAGATAATAACATATCTAAAAAATTCCCCACTACATTAGGGCGGATAGCATCTCGTTCATAGGTCAGTACATAGCGCTGACTGGCTCCCTTGGTAAGTGATACATTGAAATGGTTGAACCAAAAATCAGTCAAAACTTCCTGCAACTGGTTGGTGCCATAAGCAGCCCGTATAATTTTTTGATTCAGCAATTGGCGATTGAGATCCTGTTGATTTTCCAGTCCCTGCTCTTTCATCAATTTTTGCAATTGCTGTCTGTATTCCGGCTTTCCCAATTCAGCAATTGAATCGGCAGATATGAGTTTGTTTCTAACAGCGAGTCGAATGGCCTGACCAGCATTCACATATTTGGCCACAATGGCTTCATTGTTCATGGTCAGGGCCGGATAATTTTCAGCGGGTAATCGACGGGCTACTTCTTCATCGGGCAAATTGCCATTCAATTGATCAATGAACCATTGATTCAATCCCTGGTCTGCCACTGCCTTTACCTGTTGTGGGGTAGCGCCCATGGCAAAACGGCTGAGTAAGTGCGCAGCTGCCTGTTCGTGTGACAATCCCGCTTTGCGATAAGGCATCTTCACGGGATTGCGCTCAGCCGGGTTGCCGGGACCGGTGAAACCGGGAACTACGGCTATCATCAGCAGGGTTAAGAGGGTATAACGGAACATAATGCGCATGATAACCGGTTTAATCAATAGACCTTGAACAGGGGTATTCGTTTAATGTTCCCTGATAATGAAACTGTTAAACCTGGGTGAAGGCATTTTCTACTTATCCCGCTCATTACTTCCGCGTTGCTACGCGATAAAGTATCCAGCCCATCAAAGCAAAAAATACGGTACCGAGCAGGAAGTAGCCCCCCTCTCCCATAGATGTCACTATTGCGTGTTCCGTACTCACTGCCCCCAGGAATTTTTCTCCGCTGGCAGAGCCGGCCAAAAAGGCAATCAATACCCCGGCCACAGCTCCTCCCGCTACCAATCCCGTCGCAAATAAATTACCCTTGCCCAATTCTTCCTCTTCGGGACTCAACTCCTTGTTTTCTTTTTTCTGGCGGTTTTCAACTATTCCGCGAATGGCACCACCGATGAAAATCGGCAATGTAGTGGCCAAAGGGAGGTAAACTCCGATGGCAAAACTGAGTGCCTTGATGCCGCACAATTCCATGGTAACGGCCAGGAAAATTCCCACGACCACATATTGCCAGTCGAGGTTTTGTGAAAGTATTCCTTTGATCAAGGTTGCCATCAACGTCGCCTGCGGCGCAGGAAATTTTTCTGTACCTATCGCATGCTGGATACCTTGCTGCATCATTTCAGTAGAGGGCTTATCCAGAAATTTTACGGTAATACCTATTACAATAGAAGACACAATGGCCCCAACAAACAAAGCAATCTGTTGATTGCGTGGCGTCGCGCCTACAATATATCCGCTTTTCAAATCTTGTGAGGTAGCGCCTGCGTTAGCAGCAGCGATACAGATCATGCCGCCCACTACCAATACCAGTGGTTCAAATGCCTGACCCGTCCAGCCCACTGCCAAAAAAATCAGACTGGTACCCATCACAGTGGCGATGGTCATGCCGCTGATCGGACTATTTGAAGAGCCGATCAATCCTACGATGCGGCTGGCTACCGTAACGAATAGGGCGCCGAATAAAAGAACGAGCACGCCCACCAGTAATTTTTGCACCAGGCTATCGCCGGGAATTTGTGGCAGAAAGGTGATCAGGGCAACCAATCCCAGGCTACCAAAGCCTACCACTTTTAAACTCAGGTCTTTATCGGTTCTTGCAACAGCAGCTGCAGATGCGTCGCCTTCTGCTTTCAACGATGCCATGCTTCCTTTTACGGATTGAACAATGGTGGGAATGGTTTTTATCAGCGTGATGACACCACCTGCTGCCACGGCACCGGCACCTATCTGGCGAACATATGCATAGTAGATCGCACTGGAATAATCACCAAAAGTTTTCGTAATCGGATCCCATCCCCCCTTGCCACCGGCACGGGTGATATCAGCGAGGTAGCCAAGTTTTGCGAGTTGCGTGGCAATCACTTCTCCCGGTACCAGGGTACTCAATAGCGGTATCAATACCATCCAGCTCAGTACGCTACCGGCTACCAACACTCCGGCTATGCGCCAACCGATGATATAGCCGACGCCGAGGTATTCGGGGGTTATCTCGCCTGAAATTTTTGCAGAGGGGAAAAATTTATTTACCTGCCGAGTAGCATAATAGGGTGTTTCAGCGATCACATGCAGTACTTTCTGTAACAGGGCATACACAAATGCTACCCCCAATCCCCAGAAAGCTGTTTTGGCAAAGTCGCCCCCCTTTTCACCCGCTTTCAGTACATCACCGCAGGCGGTTCCTTCGGGGTAAGGCAGTGTTTCGTGCTCATTAACGATCAGGGCCTTGCGCAGGGGCACCATTAAAAGGGTTCCGAGCAAGCCCCCAACAATGGCGAGAATCAGAATGGTGAGGTAATTAAAATATTCCGCACTGGTGGGGGAAGATAAAAACAGGAAGCCGGGCAAGGTAAATGCCACACCGGCAGCGATGCTCTCTCCGGCAGAGCCGGTGGTTTGAATGATGTTATTCTCGAGGATGGTCGTTTTCAGTAAGCGACGTCCTAAAGTGATGGCAATAACGGCAATCGGTATGGAGGCGGAAACTGTTAATCCGGCTTTTAATGCGAGGTATACAGTAGAGGCACCAAAGATGACGCCAAACAGACTTCCCATTAAAATAGACTTAACGGTTAGTTCTTTCATGTTAGATTCCGGCGCAATGTAGGGCCGGAATGATTTTTTTTCTGATGCCATAGCAGGTTTTTTTTCAGGAAGAAAAACACCAGCGGTAAAAATAAAGTTCCGCTGTATCTTTCCGATATCTTTCAGTCCCAAAATACGACATATGAGTGAATTGCAGCAAGAAGTGAAGAAAACGGGTATGCCGCCGGCGGTTCCCTACATCATTGGTAATGAGGCAGCCGAGCGTTTCAGCTTTTATGGCATCCGTGCTATTATGACCACTTTTCTGGTAGCGCAATTTTATAATCCTACTGCCGACCCGGCCTTGCAGACTGTGGCAGAAGCAAAATCGAATGAACTCACACACCTTTTCGTATTTGTGGCCTATTTCATGCCGATGGTGGGAGGAATTCTGGCAGATTGGTTTTTTGGTAAGTACAAGGTAATACTCTACGTATCTATATTATATGCCTGTGGCAACCTGATGCTGGCGATGAACACCAATAACCTGACTTTGTTCTCCTGGGGGCTGGTCATCATTGCCGTTGCTGCCGGAGGTATTAAGTCCTGCGTTTCTGCCAACGTTGGTGACCAGTTTGACAAGTCGAATGAGCACCTGTTGAGTAAGATGTATGGCTGGTTTTATTTTACCATCAATTCGGGTTCTATTGTATCAACCGCCTTGATTCCGCTGGTCTATAAACATTGGGGCCCCAAGCTGGCTTTTGGTATACCCGGTGTATTGATGGTGCTGGCGACTTTTATTTTCTGGCTGGGCAGAAAAAAATATGTGCGGGTTCCGCCCTCCGGTTATAAGCGAGAGAATTTCATGTCCATTACCTGGGCAGTGCTGGTAGAAAGTTATAGAAGTCTTTTCCGATCGAAGGCAGCCAATGCGAATGAAGGGAGCTTTTGGGTTCGTATCCAAAACAGGCACCATTTTTCAGCGCAGGCAGTAGAAGGTGTTCAGGCGGTTTACCGCATTTTAATGGTCTTTGCCTTTACGCCGGTTTTCTGGGCGCTGTGGGACCAAAACCTGGCGGAGTGGGTATTACAGGCCGCCAAGTTAGACCGCCGCATTTTTGGCATTGAGCTACTGACTGAGACGGTACAAATTTTCAATCCAGTCTTTTTGCTGAGCCTGATTCCGGTTTTCACTTACTGGATATTTCCGGCCATGGAGAAAGCCGGGTTCATCATTACTCCATTAAAAAAGATTGGTGCCGGCTTGTTTTTAACAGCCGCCTCCTTTGTGATCATTGCCCTCATACAGCAAGAAATTGACCTCGGTAATAAGCCATCCGTATGGTGGCAAATTCTGGCGTATTTGCTGCTAGCCGCAGCGGAAGTGCTGGTATCTGTAACCTGTCTGGAATATGCCTATACCCATTCGCCCAAGTCAATGAAAAGTACCATGAGTGCCCTTTATTTGCTGGGTATCTCCTTGGGGAACATCTTCGTTAGTTTGGTCAACAACAGCATTGCCAATGGTGGATTTTTCGCGCAATACACGGGGGCCCGCTATTTCTGGTTGTTTACGGGTATCATGGTAGTGAATGCAGTATTGTTCCTGCTGATTGCCCGACACCTTCCGGAAAAAAGATACGTGGGAGTGGAAGAAACTGCATAAACAGGGCTTCAATCCATCAACCCTTATTACCTTCGCGGCAAACAGATTTGGAATGAATATTTTACTACTAGGATCGGGTGGACGAGAACATGCGCTGGCCTGGAAAATAACTGCCAGTCCGCACTGCAGCCAACTCTGGATAGCGCCCGGTAACCCGGGAACGGCGGCATTGGGCACCAACCTGCCGGTAGGTGTCAATGATTTTTCTGCGATCAGGCAGGAATGCATTGAGAAAGGTATTGATATGCTCGTGGTAGGTCCGGAAGAACCGCTGGTGAATGGAATCTATGACTTTTTCAAGGCGGATGAAGCTACCAGCCATATCATAGTGGTAGGCCCTTCCCGCGCAGCGGCGCAACTGGAAGGAAGTAAATCTTTCAGCAAGCAATTCATGCAACGCCATGGCATTCCTACCGCCTCTTATGCCACATTTACCGCGGGTAATTACGAAGAGGGCAAAGAATATATTCAACACCAGCCCTTACCGGTGGTGATTAAGGCAGATGGTCTGGCAGCGGGGAAGGGGGTGGTAGTGGCTGCCACCCATGATGAGGCACTCAAGGCATTCGAACAAATGATCCGTGAGCAACAATTTGGTCGGGCAGGCGACACGGTGGTGGTCGAATCCTTTCTTTCGGGTATTGAAGTCAGCGTTTTTGTGCTGACCGATGGGGAAAGTTATCAGATCATTGGCCATGCGAAAGACTACAAGCGGGTAGGAGAAGGCGATACAGGCCCTAATACCGGCGGCATGGGCTGTATTAGTCCGGTACCCTTTGTTGACGATGCTTTCATGCAAAAGGTTACGGAACGTATCATTGAGCCTACCATTGCGGGTATCCGGGCTGAAAACCTTATCTATAAAGGATTTATCTTCTTTGGGCTGATGAATGTGGGGGGTGAACCCTGGGTGATTGAGTACAACTGCCGTATGGGTGACCCGGAAACGGAGATTGTACTGCCCTTGCTGCAAACCGACCTGGTCGCACTGCTGGCAGCGATGGACAATGGTACATTGGCGGATGCCAATATTGCATACTTCGACAAGAAAGGTGCTACCATCGTGGCTGTCAGTGAGGGCTATCCCGGCAATTACCCCAAAAACAGAAAGATCGAGGGGCTCGACACACTACCGCCGGATACCCAGGCACTCGTATTTCAGGCAGGAACAGCACAAATCGGAGAAGACATAGTGACTGCGGGTGGCAGGGTGCTGGCCGTGACCGCGTTTGGAGAGACCCTTGCCTCAGCCGTTGAGCATGCCACTACAACTTTGAAGCAGATGCATTTCCAGGGCATGTATTACCGGAAAGACATTGGGTATGAATTTCCAGGCTAAACAACAATCGCCTGAAATGCCCGAAAAATAAGGGTTTGCACTTTGTTATTCCGTTATTTTCAATCACCTTTGTATTCATTCTACAATAGAACAGAGAATACTAAAAAGAACATGTCGATTTTTAATTTTTTTACACAGGAAATAGCGATGGATTTGGGTACGGCGAATACCCTAATCATACACAATGATGAAGTTGTGGTGAATGAACCTTCGATCATTGCCCTTAACCGCAACAACATGAAAGAAGTGTTGGCGGTAGGAAGAAAGGCTTTGTTGATGCATGAAAAAACTCATGAGAGCATCAGAACAGTTCGTCCCTTGAAAGATGGGGTAATTGCCGATTTCAATGCCGCTGAATTAATGATCAGGGAGCTGATCAAAATGATTTATCCGAAGAAGCCACTTTTTCCACCGGCATGGAGAATGGTCATCTGTATTCCTTCTTCCATCACAGAGGTTGAAAAAAGAGCGGTGCGCGATAGTGCCGAGCAGGCAGGTGCGAAAGAAGTCTATATGATTCATGAACCCATGGCTGCTGCCTTGGGTATAGGCATAGATGTAGAAGAACCGGTGGGAAACATGATCATTGATATTGGTGGTGGTACTACCGGAATAACTGTCATTGCATTGGCAGGTATTGTTTGTGACCAGAGTATTCGTATTGCAGGTGATGAATTTACAGCTGATATCATGGAAGCTTTGCGGCGTTATCATAGTCTGCTGATTGGAGAACGCACTGCTGAACAAATCAAAATAAATGTGGGGGCGGCTTTAAAAGATCTGGATAATCCGCCGGATGATATTCCTGTGAATGGAAGAGACCTCGTAACCGGTATTCCTAAACAGATCATGGTCAGCTACCAGGAAATTGCAGAGGCCCTGGATAAAAGTATTTTTAAAATTGAAGAAGCCATACTCAAAGCATTAGAAACAACACCGCCTGAGCTGGCATCTGATATCTACAAGAGAGGACTGTATCTAACGGGTGGTGGTGCACTGCTGCGCGGACTGGACAAGCGACTCAGTGCCAAGATTAAATTGCCTGTGCACGTTGCGGATGATCCACTGAAGAGTGTAGTACGTGGTACCGGTCTTGCCCTGAAAAATTACCAACGCTTCCCATTCATCATGCGTTAAGCAGCATCGTTGTGACCTGCTCACAGAATCGTCTGCTGTCGTTTTCCGTTTGTATATTGTGCCATAATTCAGTAAGGGGCTTTGAGAAACATCTTTCTTTTCATACAGCGCTATTTCACTTTCATCAGCTTTCTGGTGTTGCAGATTGTTTGCATCGTATTATTGAGCAGGAGTAGTAAAAGTCATGATACTTTTTTCTCCACTGCCGCGAATGAGGTGACCGGTCGAATCAATCGACAGTACAGCGGTGTGACGCAATATTTTGCGCTAAGAGAAACAAATCGGTTGTTGGCAGAAGAAAACGCGCAACTCCGCAACCTGTTAAAAGATAATTTCATCGACACAGTTGCCAAACAGATTACGATGACTGACAGCACGATGCGGGATTCATCCGGCAGAGCCAGAAAATTCAGCTTTTTGCCGGCTCATGTCATAGGTAACACGGTAACGCTTCAATATAATTATCTGACGATTGAGCGAGGGGCCCTGCAAGGGGTGAAAAAAGGTATGGCAGTTGCTTCCACCCAAGGAATTGTGGGGGTGGTGGTAGAGGTCGGACCCAATATCAGTCGAATCATGAGTCTACTGCATCGCAAGAGCAAGGTAAGTGCGATGCTGAAAAAAGATGGTGTGGCAGGAAGCTTAGAATGGGATGGAGCTGATCCGAGTTACCTCATCCTCACCGATATTCCCAAGAGCTCGGCAATTAAACCAGGTGATACTGTTCTTACCAGCACGTATTCTGCCAATTTCCCTCCCAGGTTGCCAATTGGTACGGTAAGCAAGATTGGTTCTGATACAGAAAGTAATTTTTATACGCTACGCATCAAGACTGCCGTTAACTTCTTCAGCATTCAATATGTTTACCTGATTGACAATGTTTTCTTTCAGGAACAGACGAACCTTGAACAAACTACCCCAGTCAGACAATGAATCCGATCATCAAACATATCTTACGTTTTATCTTGCTGATTTTACTGCAGGTGTTTGTGCTGAATACCATTCCGCCCCTACATCAGTTCATTGTTCCATATTTATATTTTCTTTTTATTCTTTGGCTACCTGTTGGCATCAGTCGAATAGCATTGTTATTGGTCGCATTCTTATTCGGATTATCACTTGACTACTTTACCGGTACGCCAGGTCTGCATGCTTCCCCCTGTCTGCTGATTGCTTTCCTGCGTCCTTTTCTGTTGCAGCTGCTGCTGGCGCAGGAAACGGCGGAAGCCGGTTACAAGGAACCCAGTCATAAAACAATGGGGTGGGTGCCCTACATTACGTATGCCGGACTTCTCACCGTGATTCACCACAGCTGTCTGGTGCTGATCGAGTGGCTCCAGTTTGGGCATTTCCTGTATTTCATTGGCAAAGTGCTTGGCACTTCCGCCATCAGTCTATTACTGATACTGATTGCTGAGCCATTGATTCCCCGCAGGGAAGGATTGAGGGCTGGCAATTAAGTAGAAAAAAGAATTTTTTTTCGGGGACTGATAAAAGATGAGGTTCATTTCATCAAATTTGTACATCGGGTTTATTATTTTCTAAAGAGGTATCATGTCGGTATTCAACCAAAGCAGGGGTAAAATCATTCAAATCATTTTTGCAGCCGTCGTACTGGCTATTGTGATTCAGCTGGCTAATCTTCAACTTTTTTCTCCCAAGTATAAACTGGCAGCAGAGAGCAATGCCGTCTATCGAAAAATCATCTATCCCGATCGCGGTATCATATTCGACCGGAAGAGGAAACCGATATTAGAGAACATGATCATTTATGATCTGCTGGTAGTGCCCGCCGACTCGAAGGGCAATGATACGGCCGGACTCTGCGCCTTGTTACAAATTGATACTTCTGAATACAAGAAACGGATGCGGAATGTGATCAATAAAACAGGCATGGTGAGACCCGGCATCTTTGAACCCATGCTCTCTCCTGAAATGTTCGCCCGACTAAATGAAAATCTCTACAAGTTCAATGGATTTTCCTTGAATGAGCGATCTGTGCGGAACTATCCCTATCATGCTGCCGGCCATCTGCTGGGGTACATCGATGAAGTAGATACTACCTTCCTGCGTGTTCATAAAGACGAGGGATACCAAATGGGTGACTATACCGGAAGAACCGGACTGGAGCGAACCTATGAAAAAGTACTGATGGGCCGTCGGGGTGTAAAAAACTATATACGCGATAACAAAAGCCGACTGCAGGGGGAATATGAAAAGGGCATGTACGATACGGCCGCAGTCGCGGGAAAGAATATGTTCTCCTCCCTCGATGTAGAGTTACAAAAAATGGCAGAAGAGTTGATGACCAATAAAGTAGGTAGTGTGGTAGCCATCGATCCGCAGACCGGTGGAATACTATGTATGGTGAGCGCGCCCACGTTTGACCCGAACTACCTAACGGGTAGTCAACGCAGAAAACATTTTGCCGAACTACTGAATGACCCACGCAAACCTTTTAATAACAGGGCCAT
Source organism: uncultured Sediminibacterium sp. (assembly GCA_964448845.1). Lineage (GTDB taxonomy): Bacteria > Bacteroidota > Bacteroidia > Chitinophagales > Chitinophagaceae > Sediminibacterium. The sequence goes on along the minus strand of CAYUXJ010000004.1, from coordinate 137,319 downwards.
ACAAAATAACTATTCACCGGGTTCTACCTTCAAAACCATCGTTGGTATCATTGGACTTTCCGAAGGCGTGATTGACGAGAAATTCACGGTTAGCTGTCCGGGCTTCTTCACCGGCTGTGGAACCGGTAAGCCAAAATGTTTGGATAAGGGCACATTTGCCTTCAAAGAAGCGGTGGCACATAGTGACAATAGTTATTTCTCTACGGTTTTTAAAAGATTACTAGATCAACCCAGGTACAAAACAACCGATAGTGCCCTGAATGTATTTAATACATATGCCGGTTCTTTCGGATTGGGTTCGAGATTGGGCATTGATCTACCCTCTGAAAGAGGTGGTCTTTTGCCAACCTCAGCTTACTACAGAAAAAAGAATAAGGGGAATCGCTTCTTCCCCTGCAATATCATATCGAATGCAATTGGTCAGGGCGAAGTGAATACAACTATGTTACAGATGGCAAATGTTATGGCCATCATTGCAAATAAGGGCTGGTTTTATACACCCCATATTATAGACTCTATCGAAGGGGGGGATACCGATGAACTATTACAATCATTCAAAGTAAAAAGATGGGCAGATAAGCGCATCCCCGCACAGGTGTTTGAAGCAGAGCAGAATGCTCTGCAGGCAGTAATGGAAATAGGAACTGCAGCTGCATCGGCTGTTCCGGGTGTTGTTGTCTGCGGAAAAACCGGCACCGTTGAAAATTATGCTAATATAAATGGTCGCGTAGAAAAACAGCAAGACCATTCCTTCTTCAGTGCCTTCGCCCCAAAAGACAATCCAAAAATTGCTATTGCAGTGATATGTGAAAACGCAGGGCAAGGTGCCTGGGCAGCTGCGCCCATCGCCAGCCTGTTGATGGAAAAATACCTGAAAGATTCCATTACTGGCAAAGCGAGGAAGGACAAATATGAAATGATGGTGAATAAAAATCTGATTCCTAAACTGATGCGGCAGGAGATGAACAAAAATGATTCATTGCGCAGAAAGCTGGAAAGAGAGGAAAGAGAAATAAAAAAAGCAGCACAGGGAAAAGTCACTACTGCAACTCATGCAACACCTGTGGATGAAAAACAGCCTCCTGCACTCCCTGCAAAAAAACATAAGACCGGTGAGGGCCTATTACCTGTACCAGCGGAAAAAAGAAAAAAGATATTGACCACCTGATATGGCATCATCACAAAACAATACACTCGCCAAAGGAATTGACTGGACAATTGTCTGGTTGTACGGATCATTGGTTGCTATCGGCATCCTGTGCATATTTATGGTCGAATACCGAACCGGAGATAGCTTGGCAGGAACGTTCTTCAATGGAAAAACCAATTATAGCAAGCAAATTCTTTTCGCCTGCTTCTGTGCAGTGATTGGGATGTTCATCGTGCTGACCGATAGTAAATTGTTCACTGCACTAGCCAATCTGAGTTATATCACAGGCATACTTCTCATGCTGGCTACTTTTGTGATTGGCAAGAACATCAATGGCTCTAAAAGTTGGATACCACTGGGCGGGGGCTTTAATTTGCAACCGGCCGAATTGTGTAAGATTTTTGCTGCACTGGCATTGGCGAAATACCTGTCACGTCCGGAAACCATCTTTAAAAAAATAAGTTCGCAATTATTAGCTGCTGCCATTGCATTGCTACCGGCAGTATTGTCGGTTTTACAACATGAATTAGGCTTAGCACTGGTATATACTGCTTTCCTCATCCCGATGTATCGTGAAGGTATGCCTGCCCAAATTTTGGTCATCGCGATTTCCTTTGGGGTAATGGTGATTGCTTCTCTCATTATTGAACCAAATCTGTTGGCCGGTATACTCACCCTGCTGGCACTTATCATTTTATATGCGCTGCGAAAAGCCATCCGCAGAAACAAACGCATCATTACCATTGTAGCTGCGGCCTGGGTTTTATGCGTTGGAACACAAAGATTACTGGTTCCCTATATATTCAATCATGTGCTGGAATGCTATCAAAGCACGCGCATCTATAGCATGGTAGGAAAAGATTATGACTGTAGTCTGAATAAAAAATCAGCCAAAAAGGCAAAAGACAAAAGCATCAAAAAGCCCGACGATTACAATGTGCGGCAGAGTATAATCGCCATTGGCTCAGGAGGATTCTTTGGAAAAGGATTCCTGAAAGGAACGCAAACACGGGGCAAATATGTGCCCGCCCAGCATACTGATTTTATTTTCACTTCATTGGGAGAAGCTTTTGGTTTTGTGGGTTGCTTGCTGCTTTTGGGGCTCTATCTTTTTCTATTGTTCAGGATGATACAAATGGGAGAACGACAACGAAGTACTTTCAGTAGGGTTTATGCGTATTCCGTTGCGAGTATATTCTTTTTCCATATTGCCGTAAATGTGAGTATGACCATTGGACTTTTTCCAATTGTGGGTATCCCCCTTCCGCTGATCAGTTATGGAGGATCTTCACTGTTGACTTTTACCATTTTACTGTTCATTTTACTACGGCTCGACGCAGACAGACAAATGGTGTTGCGATAAAGGCAGTCAAGCAGTAGCTTTGCACCATGCAAATCATACCCCTATCAGAAGGCAGTTTTACCATTGATGCCACCAAACAATTTATTCCTTTTACAGTAGGGGAAGATGTTTTGAAAGAACGCAGCAGGGGCAGTCTTTTGGTTGAAATACAACCCTTCGCCGTCGTTACAGAAAAAGATGTGATACTCCTGGATACCGGACTGGGTTTTTGTGATGAAGCGGGGGTACCTGTCATACACCACAATTTGCAGCAAGCCGGTATTGAACCTTATAAAGTTACCAAGGTATTATTGAGTCATTTACACCGTGATCATGCAGGGGGTATCAGTTTTCTCAGTAAGAATGGCACCGAACGTTTTATCAGTTTCCCCTATGCCAGCTATTATTGTCAGCGCAGAGAATTTGAGCTGGCCATAAGTAATACATCGGCCTCCTACCAGCAGGAATATGTTCAACTATTGGAGGAATACAGCCGTGTCTGCTGGCTGGAAAATGATGAAGGATGGATAGATCAGTCGATACATTATCAAGTGAGTGGCGGCCACAGCAAATACCACCAAGTATTCAGCATTCATACAGCTGGAAAAATTATTTTTTTCGGCGGCGATGAAGCACCCCAGTTACACCAATTGAAAAATAAGTTCATCGCTAAATATGACCTCGATGGCAGAAAGGCCATGGAACTAAGAAAAAAATGGTGGGAGGAAGCAGCAGCCGACAACAGAACCTTTCTATTCTACCATGATATACAAACCCCTTTGTATGCCCGGTAATATTATTGTTGTCTCAATCGACCTGATCTCTTTTGCATTTCCTCCCGGGCCATTTTAGCAAATTCCCGATCAATGGTATAGACTTTCTGAGCCCTTTCCTCAGAACCCAGGATTCGCCTGAACTCAGGTTGATATTTTTTTCTAATGGCCAGAATCTGCTCTTCCGCCATAATCACGTCATCTGTACTATTAAATTTAGCCCGTCTGATCTCACCTACATAGGGGTAATATACCTGCCAAAAACCAGAATCAGCAGAGGTCAGTTTCAGATAGCGGTTGATGAATTCGATCTTCAGTCCCTGCATCTTTGCCATCCGGTCGCCCTGAGGGATTCTCTGCGCATTGACAACAGTCACCCCCACCAGCAGAAGTGCCGGTATCAGTAGCTGCTTGAAAAAGTATGTTCGTATAGTCTGTTGCATATAATCAATTAAGTTCTTCCGGCTGCCACTCCAGTGTTTCTGTGGAAGTATTCTCCTCGAGGTAGCGATTGATTTCATCATCACTCAGTGACTGCATTTTTCTTGAAATATCCTGATATAAATCGTTTTCCGGAGATAGAACGGTGTGAGAAGCGGTAATATTTGATAATTCGGTTGAAGCCTGGCTACCCCCGCGACGTTGATCTGTAAAAATAAAAGCGCCGGTTACCAAAACACCTCCCAAGAGGGCGGCTGCGGCATAATGCATAATCTTCCGGAAAAAGAGGGACACTATTTTTCCTGAGGCGCTTGGTTCTTCAGCAGATAAGTTTCTGGTGCGAGCCAGCAGTTGCTCTGGCAATCGCTCAAAATAACCTGCAGGAACTTCATAGGGATGATCTGTCCCAACCAAAGAAAAGAGAGCTGTTTGCTCAAGTATTTTTTCCGGCAGGGCTTCGAAATAGCCGGCGGGAACATGAAAAGGCATATCCTTGCCGGGCCAGCGGGCATCGGGAGCCCATGCTTTTAGTTCTTCTACTATGTGGTCTCTTTGTTCCATATCAACTAGTTTAGACGACTGGGCGGGACATAAGTTTAACTATTCCGCAGCGATTCCTCCAATTTTTTTACGGCATGGTGGTAGCTGGCTTTGAGGGCCCCCTCACTGGTTGCCAATACCTCACTCATCTCCCGGTAACCCATTTCATCGAAATACCGCAAGTTAAAAACAACTCTTTGTTTTTCAGGCAATTGTTGTATGGCCATTTGTAATTTCCATTCTAATTTTTTTTCATCAAAATGCGGGTCAGCTTTCAGCTGCGCCTGTGCTGCCGGATTAACCCCTTCTTCATCCATATTCACCACCCCCCTTCTTTTTTCCCTTGCGAGAAAGCTAAGTGACTCATTGGTAGCAATCCGGTAGAGCCAGGTATACAGGTTGCTTTCTTCCCTGAAATTTGCCAGTCCCTTCCATACTTTGAGGAATATATTTTGTAAAACATCATCTGCATCGGCATGGTTAATGACCATTCTTCTTACATGCCAGTACAAAGGTTGCTGGTATTTAGCTACCAGTGCCGTAAAGCCCTTTTCCCGCGTTGCGGGTTCATCGTACCACTGCAGCAAAATAGAATCTTCAGGATGCATGGATTTCATTTAAGTCGGCTCTCCTGTAAATTTAGACCGCTCCCATTTAAACAAGTTTAATCGCCCCCCACTCAAAAATTCTTTAACAAGCTGCCAACATTTTATTTTCCGTCTTTCCAATCCCACAAATGAAGACAGGCATACGTGCGATAGGGGCGCCAGTTTTCAGCGATCAGCTCCATTTCACGTACAAGATCCTTTTTATTCAGGTGTTGCAGGTTATACAGACGAATCATGGCAGACTGGATGCCACCGTCTCCGGGAGCAAAAATATCGGGCCTGGCCAGCCCAAACATTAAAAACATCTGTACGGTCCAGGTGCCTACCCCTTTGATGGCCGTCAACTGCAGCAGTAATTGTTCATCTGTTTGACGGGCAGCCTGAGCCGGACTCAACGGGTATTCCATAAAATACCGCGCCACTTCCTTGAGATACAAGGTTTTCGAGTTGCTTAATCCGGCCGCACGCAAGAGCGCATCAGGCGTTGTCACAACTTCTTCCGGTCGGGGTGTTCGCCCCCCATAGATTGCACAGATGCGCTGCCAGATGACGGCTGCCACACGGGTGCTCAGTTGCTGACTTACAATCGCAGACATCAAATAGGCAGGAATATTCCTTTTGATGGGGTAAAGTATTTTTTCTTCCCGCAACAGCGGTGCCATAACAGGATCTTTGCGCAAATGTATCAGATAAGACATGACCGGATTTTCAGTATAGAAGCGTAAAGCACCAAATTTACGCAGTAAAAATCAGTACACCGATGTTGACACATCTTAAACTTCACTGTCATTTTTTAACGTACATTAACAGCATCAATTCAAAGCCATGAAACGAATTTTTCTTTTACTATTGTTGGGCTGCAGCTTATATACACAAGCACAGGAATCATTTGAAAACGCTGCCAGGCGCATTTTACAGCAACAATCGCAGGATTGGAACCGGGGAGACTTGTCTGCCTTTATGCAGGGCTATTGGAACAGTGACAGTCTGTTATTCGTTGGTAGAAACGGACCGGTTTACGGCTATACCACCACCCTCAATAATTACCGAAAAAACTATCCCGATACCCTGGTGATGGGAAAGCTACAGTTCAACCTACTCTCGCTGCAGCAGCTGTCTGATGAACATGGATTCGTGTTGGGACAATATATTCTTACCCGCCGCACTGACCGTCCAACAGGATTTTTTACCCTTTGGCTCAGAAAAATCAAAGGACAGTGGAAGATCGTGGCCGATCACAGTAGTTGATACTATATTTGTCTTACCAATTCAAACTAAAAAAAATATATGATACTGATCATCATCGGATTAATTCTGGCACTCGTTGGGAAGGTCTTGAAGAAGAGAAACGAGGACCTGTCGGGTATGGGTAATGGATTCTTTTGGGGCGGACTTTCCATAGCCGTTTTCGGACTTCTCTGGTCATCTATCAAACAAATTGATGCCGGCAAAGTCGGTGTGCAATCCTTATTTGGTAAAGTACAAACGCAAGTATTACCAAGTGGACTTAACCTTATCAATCCATTGATGGATGTATTGGAACTGGATATCAAAACACAGAACTATACGATGAGTGGCGTGCATGATGAAGGAGAGAAAGATGGAGATGATGCCATTCGTGTATTAACTGCCGATGGTTTGGAAGTAACCATCGACCTCACCGTCTTATATTCACTGCTTCCTTCGGAAGCTCCCCGATTGGTAAGAGAAACTGGGGTGGACTATCAGAATAAGATCATTCGTCCACTGACCAGGACCAAGATGCGTGACAATGCAGTTTACTTTACAGCTGTAGATCTGTACTCGACCAAGCGCGACATTTTTCAGTCCAAGATCTTCAAGAGCATCGAAGATGATTTCAAGAAGCGCGGGCTCATACTTGAACAGCTTTTGGTACGCAACATCACCCTGCCCACAACCGTGAAAGGATCGATAGAAGAAAAGATCAAAGCTGAACAGGATGCCCAGAAAATGGAGTTTGTTTTGCAAAAAGAAAAACAAGAAGCAGACAGAAAAAGGGTGGAAGCACAGGGTATCGCTGACTATCAGCGCATCATCAGTTCCGGACTGGGTGATAAGCAATTACAGTATGAACAGATACAGGCACTGAAAGGATTGATGACTTCACCCAATTCCAAGGTGATTATTATGAATGGAGGAAAGACGCCGGTGATACTGGATGGAAAAAATTAATTAGGGAAGGATAGCCGATAAAAATTATCTTTTATTCAACATTTACCTCAACAGTTTCTTTCATTTAACTGGTGCCTGAATAATAAAATGATCTAAATAGTTTTCTATGTCTAGAACATTCGAATACACAAGATTTAGTTTTTTTGAGCGATTAATATTACCCACCATACTACTCTTTATCTTTTCGATTTTTTCATTGACCACACATGCGAATGAAAGAATAGGGAGAAAAATCTATTTTTCATTAGACAATTTTTTTTCGGCAGGAATAGACACGACGAAACCTCCACCTCCTCTCAGCATGAATGATGTATTGACAAACAATGAAAAAATAGTTTTTATAGATGGAAAGGTGACAAAAGGCCCAAAGTTCATTGAGTCAATTATGTCCAGAGAGATAGATGAAGTAAAAATTTTAACTCCGGAAGAGGCAACATTAAAATATGGAAAAAAGGGCAATAAAGGGGCTATAGAAATAACCACGAAAATAGATTCTGTTTCATCTTTACTCCATGACCCCGCTGATACGGTGCATACTATTGTTGAGACGCCGGCAAGTTTTCCGGGTGGGGTGATGGGTTGGGCAAGATACCTGGAGCAGAATCTGGATAGAGACTTAACATCTAGGAATAGGGCCTTGCCTGGAAGATATACAGTAATTGTCTCGTTCATCGTTAATAGAGACGGTAGTATTAGTGATGTAAAAGCTGACAATGATCCGGGATACGGAACTGCCGAAGAAGCGAAAAGAATGTTTCTAAAAGGAACAAAATGGATTCCTGCTTTTCAAGGTTTGTCAAAAGTAAAGTCTCGGAAAAAACAGTCCATCACTTTCGTTGTTGCAGATTATTAAGCCCTCTATTTCGTTTCCCTCAACTATCAACAGAAAAATCAAAGGGTTGTAAGTACATATACTTTTTCACAATCGCCTATTTTTCACATTCATATTTCTTGCTTATGGCAAGAAGAGCTGATAATTTTTTCTACGTCCCTGTGTTGTATGGCACGAATTTTGTTTTATCGTCATATGTAGATCAAGAAGCGTTTCAAGGATTCCATAGGAGCCGTTTGATTTCTTACACCGACCACGTGAAGCCAAAGCACTCTAATTATAACCGATTGTTTACCTAAAAAACCTCCTTTATGAACACTTATTTAATAACTGGTTTGGCAGTGATCATTGCGACACAAAATGTAAGACTGGTTGAAAATTTTTTCGAAAAAATGAATAGGGAAGTCACTACCTCCATAAAAAAAGCGAATCATGTCGGGCAGGAAACGAAAAATAAGGAAAAATGGATTTGGATGGAGGGAAATTTAAATGTTGATCGGTTTCGAAATGGTGACAAGATACCTCGGGCCCGAAATGCAGAACAATGGGTTGCTGCTTCCAGAAGAGGAGAGCCGGTTTGGTGTTACTATTATGATGATGCTAACAACGGAAAAAAATATGGAAAGCTATATAACTGGTATGCGGTGAATGATGCCAGAGGACTAGCACCAGAAGGATGGCACATACCTAATTATGATGAATTGAATGAATGGCACAAAAGTTTAGGGGTAGATCATTTTGCTATGAAAAAGATAATTGGCACCAATGATAGAGATAAAAAAGACAATGGAACGAATAAAATATTTAACGGATTACCGGGAGGATATATCAACGATAGTGGGGAGTTTCGGGACTTGGGCAATCAAGGTTACTGGTGGACCTCATCGCCTGCACTAGATTTTCCGGGTGCCGATTACAACACTGCAAGATTTCAGGCATGGAGTTTTTATATGAATTACAACACTCCCATTGTTTTTATTCAACCCAATAATATGATGGATGGCTATTCCGTTCGCTGCATGAAAGATTAGCTTCCGTCAGTTTCAGTATGTTTAATGCTATAGACTTCAATGTATCCATCAGATGTTTAGAATAACCTCCTCAATAGATGTAGATTACACTCCATTTTGAGGTGGTTACTTTTACAATAAATTTCTTCTTTGTCAGCGAGAATCTACTTAAAGAAGAAGAAAAAGGGGTGCTTTTTGTGAACATCAGTAAACCACATGCATATTGTCGCAGAGATGGAATTTGGGTGGTTCTCATTGACTATCTAAACCACAAAACTTCCTTCATTAAAGTGCCTGTGTACAACGGACAAGAATCCCCTCCAGCCATGACTAAGGTTCACATAGTATACCACAGTCCCGGATCAGCATCGTTTAGAGAAGTATCAAAAGAATAGAAAATTTTATTCCTCATAAGAAATTGGGGTGCGCCAGATGCGATACACCCACCAGGAGAACAGCAGCATGCTCAGGAAAAACCAACTATAAAATATTACATTTCCCATGCGGAAACTGTCTTCTACCAACCCATAACCGAACATGATGCCGGCCGTGGAGTTGATAGCCATCCACAGGAGACCGATGCCGAGGGTGTTCAAAATTCGAATCAGGTATTTTCTGATGCCGGGTTCCACTGGTTTCTTATTTCAACTATTTACAATTCGAACATTATTTTGTTCGCCAACAATTAATCCATGCTCTGGTTACTGGTCGCTGCCAGCTTTAATATCCGATCGAACTGCGCCGGACTCAGATCGTTATAGAAAAAATAAATCGGATCTACTTGTACTCCATTATGAAGTACTTCATAGTGTACGTGCGGTCCCGTACTTTTTCCGGTACTACCCACATACCCGATCACTTCACCCCGCTTCACCTGATCTCCGACCCTTGCCTTGATGCGGTACATATGTCCGTACAAGGATTGATATCCAAATCCATGATTAATCACTACTCTATTTCCATGACCACCGGTACTGAAACCGGCATCCACCACCCTGCCATCACCCGTGGCGTATATCGGTGTTCCAATGGGGGCAGCAAAATCAATCCCTTTGTGTTGCCGACGGTCTTTATATACCGGATCAATACGATATCCAAAACCTGAACCTATGCGGGTAAGATTTTTATTGCTCACCGGCTGTATCGATGGCATGGAAGCCAGCCAAATTTCCTTATTCTTCGCCAGGCGAGTGATCTCATCAAATGATTTTATCTGGTATGATTCCAGCAAGGCCAGTCGATTGAGCTGGTTATTGATGCCCTCTATCAATGCATTTTCACTCATACTTTGTACCAACTTAACTTCCTTGCGTCGCTCCATCTCTTTAACGCGCGCGCTATCGGGAATGGGCGTAGCGCCAAATATGGTGCGGTACACATTGTTATCCCGGTTCTCAATTTCATCCATCTGCAACTCCAGTTGGTTCACTCGCTCCATCAACAAAGCGTAGTTTTCCTGCAGCGCATCATTTTGTTGTCTAAGAATTTTTTCCTGGGGAGAAGCAAAATATCTAAAAGCAATGGTATAGATCAAGAGTCCGGTCACAATTGAAGCTGCAATGAACCCCAGCACCTGTAACAACCGCACACGCAGTGGTGTCTCCAGTTTTTCATACCGGAGCGTGTGGGTATTGAAATAATATTTGACCTTTTTCATGCGTCAATAGCCCTTTGAGCAGCATCAGGAACTAAAACATCGGATTTGAGAGCAGCCTTCCACTTGGGACAGCTTTCTCCCGCTTCAATTCCTTACCTTTGCCTACCAAAAACAGCCCCAAATATAGTTTCTAACGGCCTAACAGGAAGCGTAAACTTTTCTCGGATGATGACCAGTGCCCAGATCAGACAACACTTTTTAGACTTTTTTAAGTCCAAACAGCATCATATTGTACCCTCTGCCCCCATTGTAGTAAAAGATGACCCCAGCTTGCTGTTTACCAATGCCGGGATGAATCAGTTCAAAGACTATTTCCTGGGCAACAAAAAACCAGTTTATGCCAGGGTAGCCGACACCCAAAAATGCCTGCGTGTAAGCGGTAAACACAACGACCTGGAAGAAGTAGGTGTCGATACCTATCACCACACCATGTTTGAAATGCTGGGTAACTGGAGTTTTGGTGACTATTTCAAAGCCGAAGCCATTGCCTGGAGTTGGGAGTTACTGACAGAAGTATATCAGTTAGATAAAGACCGGCTATACGTAACTGTGTTCGAAGGTGATTCGGCCGAAGGAATACCCCCTTCAACCATTGCTTTGGCAGAATGGAAAAAACTGGTTCCCGAGGAAAGAATATTATTCGGCAATAAAAAAGATAATTTCTGGGAAATGGGCGATACCGGACCATGCGGACCCTGCTCAGAAATTCATGTGGACTGCCGGCCTGATGAAGAAAGAAAAAAAATACCGGGCAGCCAATTGGTGAATAAAGACCATCCGCAGGTAATAGAGATCTGGAACAATGTTTTTATTCAATACAACCGACTCAAAGATGGCACATTGCAGCCCTTACCCATGCGACACGTTGATACCGGAATGGGTTTTGAAAGACTCGTGCGCGTAATTCAGGGTAAACAAAGTAATTATGATACCGATGTTTTCAGCGGAACCATTGCAACGGTAGAAAAAATTACCCAGCGAACCTATGATGCCGGTGACAGCAGAGAGGCCGTTGCCTTTCGGGTATTGGCAGATCATATTCGTGCTATTTCATTTACCATCGCAGACGGACAATTACCTTCCAACACCGGTGCCGGCTATGTGATTAGAAGAATTCTGCGCAGAGCTGTTCGCTACTACTATTCCTGTCTTCATTATCAGCGCCCCTTGCTATATCAGCTGGTTCCCTTGCTGGCCAATCAATTTGAGCATGTTTTTCCCGAATTGATACAGCAACAGGACTTTGTAGCCAAAGTAATTCGTGAAGAAGAAGAAGCTTTTCTGCGTACGTTGGAAAAAGGTTTAAAAAGAATGGATGATATACTGGCCGGACATGCAGGACAAATTCCCGGCAAACTGGTTTTTGAATTATTCGACACCTTCGGATTTCCACCCGATCTTACCCGACTCATTGCTGCCGAGCAGGGAAGAACCATTCATGAGCAGGAATTTGAGCAGGAAATGCAGCAACAAAAAAATCGCAGTCGTGCAGCTACGCAGATGGATGCAGAAGACTGGGTCGTATTGCAAGCAGATGCCGTTTCTGCATTCGTTGGATATGATACCCTGACTCTGCCTACTCAATTGGTTCGCTATAGAAAAGTAAAAGCCAAAGGAAAAGAAGTTTATCAGCTGGTGCTGGAAGCTACCCCCTTTTATGCTGAAAGTGGCGGACAGGTAGGTGACCGCGGGACTTTAACTTTCGGACAAGATATCATTCAGGTAATAGATACCAAGAAGGAGAATAACCTCACACTGCATATCACAGAGGAGTTACCTGTCAATCCACAGGCGACCGTGCTGGCAGCGGTTGATACGATCAGCCGCCAATCGACCACGGTGCATCATAGTGCCACGCATTTGCTGCATGCTGCCCTTCGTCAAGTGCTCGGTCACCATGTGGCACAAAAAGGTAGCCTTGTAAACGAGTCACAATTAAGATTTGATTTTTCTCACTTCAGCAAAATCGGCGCGGAAGAAATTGCACGCATCGAATCGCTGGTAAATGAAAAGATCAGAATCAATATGCCTGTACAAATTGAGGAAATGGAGAAAGACCAGGCAATGGCAGTTGGCGCCATGGCATTATTTGGAGAAAAATATGGAGAAAGAGTGCGGGTGGTAACCATGGACCCTCATTTCTCCATTGAATTGTGCGGAGGTACGCATGTGAACCGAACAGGTGAAATGGGGTTGTTCAAGATCAGACATGAATCTGCTATCGCTGCCGGTGTTCGGCGAATAGAAGCAGTCAGCGGTAGCGCAGCCCTTCAGGTTATGAACGAGGAAGCAACCACCCTCGAACAAATCAAGGCAGCCCTGAAAAACCCAGCTGAAGTTTTACGCGCCGTACAACAATTACAACAGGAAAATACCGAACTCAAGAAAAAAATCGAAGGCTTTGAAGCCCGCCAGCTCAATCAACTGGTACCCCAATTGTTGCAACAGGGGGTTCAAGTGGGTAGTACTACTTTCATAGGTGCTGTAGTAGAAATTAGTCAGGCCGATGCCCTGAAAAAGATCTGCTTCCAGCTCAAAGGCCAATTAACAGATTATCTGGTCGTATTGGCCGCCCATATAGATGGTAAGGCACAGGTAGCGATTATGATCGATGAGTCAACTGTTACCAGCCGAAATTTAGATGCCGCCCGCCTAATCAAACAAGATGTTGCCCCTCTGATTAAAGGAGGGGGTGGTGGGGTAGCTACCCTTGCGACTGCTGGTGGACAAGATGCAGGGCGTCTGGAAGAAGTAATCCATTCCATTCGGAGCAAGCTGGACTAACCTAATCCTTTCCAAAATTTTAACAAATCCGAAAGGCTTCGTACATTGTAAATGTCCTAGATTTGATGTACTAAACATTTCGTACATTAAAAACCAACCACTATGCGCCTTCTTAACCTACTGCCCATTACCCTGGTAATGGTTACAATGACTACCGCTGCACAACCACCATTGCCTCCACTCCCGCCAGGTGGCCCCAAGGGTCCCTCCAAAATCCTTATCATACGTGATGGCGATACCACCATCACGATGCTCGAGCCCGGTCAAATGAAAATCGATTGGAAGAAAAATCGCAACGAATCACCCGAACAACAACTAAGAAACCTGGAAGAAAGGTTATTAAACAGGCAGCCCCAATACAGGATGCCCAATTTCGACCTGCCGGAAGAAAACAAGGCATTTCTGGGTGTGGCAACAGAAATTGATGAAAAAGGGGCGCGCATAGTTGAAGTGAATGCAGGTACACCCGCCGAAAAATCCGGGCTTCAAAAAGATGATATCATTACTGCCATCAATGGTTATAACATTACCAATCCGGAAAATCTCTATAAAGAAGTAGGCAAATACCAGCCGGGAGATAAAATCAACATTGACTATCTCCGCAATGGTGAAGCCAAAACCATTTCGGCGAAGCTGGCCCCTAATAAGCCTGCTGAAAGAAAATTACCAGAAACAATAGAGATGCAATTTTTTCGTGATGGAAATTTGTGGGATCTGTTAGATCGGAACGGGGGGGCCAAACCCAACCTGGGTCTGATCTTAATGGATACTGAAAAAGGTCGGGGGGTTGAAGTATCCTCAGTAAAAGAAAACACGCCGGCAGCAAAAGCAGGACTGCAAAAGGATGATTTATTACTCAGTATTAATGGGAAAGACCTGAAAGATGTAGATGATGTAAGGAACCTGAAATCTAACCTAAAGGAGGGAGACAACTGGAAGGTGGTGTTCGAAAGATCCGGCAAAAAAATGGAAGCTGATTTAAAGTTTCCCAAAAAACTAAAGACAGCAGATCTCTGACACAACCTAATTAGAAGAAACAATCTGTAGAAGGGTATGTCTGAACGACATGCCCTTCCTTTTTTTGAGCCATACAATGTAGAGAGAGATGTAACGTTTATAGAATGTATCACATTTCAACATCGAATTTATTTGGCTCATTATGAAAAAAAATATCAGTTTCCTTCTCCTGCTGCTACTTTCCGGCATAACTCTTTCAGCGCAGGTCTATCTGAAAAAAGAACCGCTGGCACATACTTATTCGATTGTCGCCCGGGATGAAAAAACCGGAGATATGGCAGTAGCTGTTCAAAGCCATTGGTTCAGTGTAGGAACCCTGGTTCCCTGGGCAGAAGCAGGTGTTGGTGTAGTGGCTACCCAGTCTTTCGTCAATAAATCTTATGGCCCGATGGCCTTATCCATGTTGAGGAAGGGCTACACACCGCAGCAGGCACTGGATAGTCTGTTGAAAATAGATAGTTCACGAGAAATGAGACAAGTAGCCATTCTCGACACAAAAGGAAATGTAGCGGTACATACGGGGTCAAAATGTATTCAGGTAGCCAAGCATGCCAAGGGAAAGAATTTCAGTGTACAGAGTAACATGATGCTAGGCGATTCGGTGTGTGAATTCATGAAGAAAGCCTTTATGATGAGTGAGCAACTACCCTTCGTGGAACGTATACTGTTATCACTGGAAGCGGCTCAAGCAGCGGGTGGCGATATTCGGGGTATGCAATCAGCAGCCCTCCTGGTTGTGCCCGGCCGTATCATGCTACCCTGGGATAAAACCATAGTCGATTTGAGGGTCGATGATGCGCCCCAACCCTTGGAAGAATTACGGCGATTATACAACATGCAATTGGCATATGATCACATGAACAGTGGAGACCTCGCCTATGAGAAGCTGAATAACCTCAACCTTGCCAGTGAGAAGAAAGACATTACAGAGGCCATGAACGAATACAATGCAGCCATGCAGTTATTCCCCAATAACCTGGAAATGCAATTCTGGACAGCAGTTGCGCTTTGCAACAATAAGCAAGTAGCGAAAGCACTCCCCATGCTGAAGAAGATTTTTGTCCGTGATAAGAACTGGAAACAACTGTTTCGACGGTTGGAACCGGCAGGTATGCTAATGATTTCCAAGGAGGATATGCAGAAAGTGATGGGACTATGATAATTCAAGTGTTTTCTGCGCAGGGAGTGAGCAAGGATGGCTAATTTTGTGAAGTATGGCGCCATCCCCTGTATATGAAGTGGTAATCGGTCTGGAAATTCATGCCCAGTTATCTACCCATAGCAAATTATTCTGTGGTGACAGTTCCGTTTTTGGTGGGGAGCCGAATACGCAGGTAAGCGCGATCTCACTGGCACATCCGGGTACCTTACCCAAAACAAACCGACAGGCTGTGGCGCTGGCCGTCCAGCTCGGACTTGCGTGTAATTGTTCCATCGAGCGCAACAATTACTTTGCCCGAAAAAACTATTTCTACCCGGATCTGCCCAAAGGCTATCAGATATCGCAGCATACCAGTCCAATAGGCAAGGGTGGAAATATAATGATTACCACATCATCCGGAACTCGATCAATAGAGTTGAATCGCATCCATTTGGAGGAAGACGCCGGAAAGAGTCTGCATGACCAGCACCCAAGCCGCACCTACATTGACCTCAACAGAGCGGGAACACCCCTGGTTGAAATAGTAACGGAACCGAATCTGTACTCTGCAGAAGAAGCCGCCCAGTTTTTGACTGAAATCAGAAAACTGGTGCGATGGCTGGGAGTATCTGATGGCAATATGGAGGAAGGAAGTCTTCGTTGTGATGCCAATATTTCACTCCGTCCGGCAGGTACGAAAACACTTGGCACAAAAGTTGAAGTGAAAAACCTGAATTCGATTCGTCACCTGAAAAAAGCCATCGAGTTCGAGATTACCCGAATGACAAAATTATTACAGCAGGGGGAGACCATACAACAACAGACCCGGAGCTTTGATGCAGCTTCGGAAACTACTTTTTCGCTGCGCAATAAAGAAGAAGCGAATGACTACCGCTACTTCCCCGATCCGGATTTGGCGCCATTTGAAATCTCAGATGCGTTTTTGGCGAGCACAAAAGCAGCGATGCCGGAATTACCACAACAACTGCAAGAAAGATTTTTGCAAATTGAGGGACTTACTGCCTATGATGCCCGACAGCTGAGCGAAGATGCGCATACAGCAAAGTTTTTTGAAACAACAAGATTGATTTGTCCGCACACCAAAGCCATAGCCAACTGGATGCTGGGCCCGCTCAAACAATGGATGAATGAGAACCAGACGGATTTTGCATCGATGCCGGTTTCACCAGCAGATGTAGCGGATATCATCCAATTAGTAGAAACAGGTGAATTGAATTTCTCGCTGGCGGCTACCAAACTTTTACCTGCTGTTATCAGCACAAACAGAAATCCACGTGAGCTGGCAAACGAAATGAACCTGATGCAAACAGCCGGTGAATCAGTTTTAACAGGCTGGATTGAAGAAGTACTGCAGCGAATGCCCGACAAAGTGCAGGAATATCGTAGAGGAAAAAAGGGATTGATCGGCTTGTTTGTGGGAGAAGTAAAAAAATTAAGTGCCGGAAAAGCAGACCCAAAAGCAGTGACCCGCTTATTAGAAGAACAACTTAATAAATAGTCAACCACCCATACCCTTCACACATGAAAAAATCGACACTCATTTTACTGGCATTCTTAATGGCCTTGGGCTGTAAGGAAAAAAAATTTGGCGCATTCACAGTAAGCGGCCAAATAAAAAATGCCAATCAGCAGAAAATCATTTTACAGGAGCTGAGCATAGAAGATAAACAGCCCCTCACCATCGATTCTGCCACGCTCGACAAGCGAGGTAATTTTGTATTGCGGGGTGTAGGAAAGGAAGAAGGACTTTACCGGGTGGCCATCGAAGGTGGTATTGATTTTATTATCATCAATGATAATAATAATATCAAATTAGTTGCTGACCTGAAAGATTATACCCACTATAAAGTAGAGGGCTCAACAGCCAGCGACCAACTACACACTTTATTTGAAAATTATCGCCAGCAAGATTCGGGACTGGCAGCCTGCTTCATTCGGTTAGATTCCTTACAGAAATCAACCACTTCCGATAGTATGCAGGTCGCTTGCGCGCAGGAGCGCGATCGACGTATTGGTGACATGAATGAACTAATCAGTAAATTTATAAGGAGCTCCGGCAGTCCGGCTGCCCGCATGTACGTTATCGGAATTGCCACGCGAACGATGAATCGGGAAGAGTTACAACAACTGGCAAAACTGAGTCTGGATCAATATCCCGACCATAGGGGATTGCAACGGGTTAAGAAGCTACTCAGCCAAACCACCCAGGCACCTGCACCAAAAGAAAGTTCTGTCAACACAGAAGCGCCCGACTTTTCATTACCAGATCCATCTGGAAAAATGATCTCATTGAAAAGCTTTCGTGGCAAATATGTATTGGTAGACTTCTGGGCCAGCTGGTGTGGTCCCTGCAGAAGAGAAAATCCGGTAGTAGTAGCTGCTTACAAAAAATTCTCCGGCAAGAATTTCACGATTCTTGGCGTATCACTGGATGCTGATCAATCAGATTGGCTCGCTGCTATCAAAGAAGATAACCTGACCTGGACCCATGTAAGTGACCTGAAGCAATGGGAGAGCATAGTAGTGCCCCTGTATCAGATTCAGGGTATACCTTACAACGTTCTGATAGATCCGAACGGAAAGATCATCGCTGCGGAATTGCGGGGCGATGACCTGGAAAAAGTGTTGGCATCGGTACTGAAGTAATTCGGTACTTATTTATTTCTTTTTCCCGCCGGGCGCAATACTTAAGATCAACACGGGTAATAAAACCAGGTTGGTCAGGGTGCCCACTACGAGTGTAAGAGAAGTCAACCAACCCAGTGCTTTGGTTCCACCAAAATCACTCCAGCAGAAAATGATGAAACCGGCAATCAGTACCATAGAAGTATAGAGAATACTAATGCCTGTATGCCGGATGGTTTGTACCAGTGTGGCAGATGTGCTGTGCTCATGGTACATCAGTTCCTGCTTAAAATTAACCAGGAAGCGTATGGTCACGTCAATGGCGATACCCAGTGCAACACTGAAAACAAGTACCGTAGAAGGTTTCAAAGCAATGCCGGCCCAGCCCATCACACCAGCTGTAATCACCAGGGGAACGAGGTTGGGAATCAGCGAGCAGATCAAAATCCGGAAAGAGCGGAATAAATAAAGCATACATAGCGAGATCAACAAAAACGCCCACATGATACTTTCCTTTAGTCCGCGTATAATAAATCCGGATCCCTCCAGAAAGCTCACACTGCTGCCAGTAAATGTTACCCGATAGGCAGTCGTATCAAATACCTCATTGGCCTTTTGCTGAAACTTATCTAATAATACCGGCAGTCTTGCGCTTCCAATATCTTTCATGTTAACACTTATGCGTGCCATCTGTCGGTTGCTATCGATGAAATTGTTAAGTAATCCGGCAACCCCCTTGGCACCGGCCGTGTCCTTTGCAGACTCTGAAGATTGCAGGTAGGGCCCTATAAAAGCCAGGTCTGTCTCAGTTGGCAGGTCATAACTATTACTATCGCCATCGAAGTAGGCCTGACGGGCAAATTTGAGTCCTTCAACAAAAGAGAGTGGGCGGGCAGTTGTAGAATCTTCGTCAATATAGGCGGAAAACTCATTGATTTTTTGGATGGTCTTCATCCGCATCACACTTTTTCTTTTCTTAGCGTCAACAATAATTTCCAGGGGCATTACGCCACCGAAATTCTTCTCGAACCACTTGAGATCGGTATAAATTTTATTGCTGCGGGGGAGGTCATCAACAATAAAGCCCTCGCTCTTGATTCTGAAAATTCCTGCAACAGCAATGATTAATGCAACCAATGTGATGCCATACACCCATTTCGCATGTTCAAAAGCCCACCGCTCAATGTTTACCAGGAGACGTTTCAGCCAGGGACTCTCCAGGTAGCGCACGTGCTTGGGAGCAGGAGGAGGTAAAAAGCTCAGCACTGCGGGTATAAAAAGTAATGAGGCGAAGAATAAAGCCATGATATTGATACCAGCCACTACGCCAAACTCTTTCAGCAGATCGCTTTTGGTCAGGGCAAATACAGCAAAGCCTATAGCAGCAGCAATATTGCAGAAAAGAGTTACAACACCCATCCTTCCCACCATAGTAACCAGCGCCTCTTCTTTATTTCGGGTTTCGAGATAAACAGTGTGGTATTTGTTCAGGAAGTAAATACAATTGGGAATGCCGATAACCACTACCAGTGGTGGAATCAAGGCGGTCAAAAGGGTAATTTTATAACCAAATAACACGAGGGTACCCAGACTCCAGATAACGCCCATGCCTACTACGATGAGACTCATCAGTGTGGTACTGAACGACCAGAAAAATAAGAAGAGGGTAACTACCGACAATACAAGGGAGCCAATAAGGAACCAGTTCATTTCGGCCTTCACCTTATTTCCCACTATGGTTCTTATATAGGGTAATCCGCTTACATACAATTCTGTTTCTGTAGCCGATTCGAAAATGCGTAATTCAGCAAGAATATCATTCATTAAACGAGTACGGCCGCTGCTGTTCATCGTATCTTTATTCACACTGATGCCCATCAGATAGCTCTTGGTTGCGGGGTTATAGAGCAGGGTTC
>CAYUXJ010000004.1:113964-117259 GCA_964448845.1 uncultured Sediminibacterium sp. | reverse complement strand
GAATACCTGTCGGGCACTGTCGAGTTCTGCAGCATTATTATAGGGTGCATGAAATAGACGAGCAGGCACCAGCTTTCCGGCAGTCGTATCATTGGTCAATCCAACCGCCTCCGGAACAGATAAAACGCCTGTTACAGCCCGTACCTTTCTTAAACGCTGATGTAAATCGCTTACGGCATTGAAAAAAGCCGGCTCATACATCTTTTCCGTTTGGATGCCTACCACCACTGTGTTCGCGTCGGCACCAAATGTGCGTAGGAACTGCTGGTACTCCCGATACTTCTGATTATCTGTGGGTAGAGCGCGCGTAAAATCGTAACTCAATTGCACTTTGGATGCTTTCCAGCCCATAAAAGCCGTTATAACTGCCAGCAACAAAAGCATGGCCAGCCGGTTTTTGATGATGAATCTGCCCAGGGAATACCACATAATAATATATTATACAGGCAAAGAAAAGAATAAAAAGGGAGGGACTGTGCTGAAATTTAAAGGAAGACCGTCCAATTCATTATCCGGCAGCAAAGAAATATGCTATTAGCTGACAGAGCATACCGGTGAGTAGTCCGATATAAACTTCTCGACTGCTGTGGTCGCTGATCAATAAACGGGCGGAGGCAACCAGTCCGGCAAGTAGGGTAGATAGCAGGATATACACCCAAAGTGGCAGACCATAATACCAGGAAAACAGCACAATAGCGGCAACAGCGCCACCCGCGGCCATACCATGCAGGCTGATCTTTAAATAACTGTTTAAGATAAGTCCGACTACTGTTGAGAGAAAAATACCCAGGTAGAAAAAGCGGAGTACGATGGGCTGGTTATCAAAATGGCGACTGAGGTAGTATTGCCACCAGTAAAATAACATAACGATAATAAAAGGCACAATACGTTCTTTCCGCGTAAGCAACATGATGCTATTGACGAACTGTAATCGCCAGAGCAGAAAAATGGCAAAAGCAGGCACGAAGGCTGTCCACCAAAAAACAGAGAACAAGCGCAATGTCAGTTGCCAGGGGGTAATACCGGCAAATTCATACGGTACCACCTGCATCAGCAACAAAAACAAATAGGTGGGAATGAATAAAGGATGGAAAAATACCGATAACAGGTGGGCGAATAGGCGCAACATCCGTTGAGAAAGCGACTTCGGTTCGGCTGCAGATGCGGGAGAGGGTATGGTAGAATCAGCAGTTGACATATTACAATTCTTTTCTAAGCCGGGCTACCGGTATATTTAATTGCTCGCGATACTTAGCAACTGTTCTGCGCGCAATATTATATCCCTTTTGCTGTAACATTTCAGTCAACAAATCATCGCTTAGCGGCTTGTGTTTATCTTCGGCATCTACTAGATCATTGAGAATTTTCTTTACTTCTTTTGTACTTACTTCTTCACCGCTATCGGTACTCAGAGATTCACTGAAAAAGTATTTAAGCCTGAAATTTCCAAATTCTGTTTGTACAAATTTGCTGTTCGCAACGCGGCTTACAGTCGAAATATCTAGTCCGGTCAGTTCTGCGATGTCTTTTAATATCATTGGCCGGAGGGTTGTCTCATCGCCGGTCAGGAAAAAGGTTTGCTGGTGCTTAAGAATAGCTGCCATGGTATTCAGTAAAGTAGCCTGCCGCTGCTGAATCATATCAATGAACCAGCGGGCTGCATCAATTTTCTGGCGAATAAAAGTTACTGCTTCCTTTTGCCGCTTATCTTTCTTACTACCCCGCTCATATTCTTTCATCATATCACGATAACCTTCACTGATGCGCAGTGCCGGTGCATTGCGGCTATTGAGGGTTAACTCCAGCTTCCCATTGTTGTTGATCATATAAAAGTCAGGAATGATGAAGTTCTCTGCCTGGGTGCTGCTTGAAAAGTTTCCGCCGGGCTTGGGGTTCAGCCGTATTATCTGAGCAATGATTTCTTTCAGCTGCACATCCGTGATACCCATGCTGCGCTGAATCCGATCGTAGTGTTTCTTAGAAAACTCATCGAAGTATTTACTAAGAATCTGAATGGCCTGCTTCACAGATTCTCCTTCAGACTCCTTCCGCTTGAGCTGAAGTAACAAACATTCCTGCAGTGAGCGGGCAGCTATTCCGGGGGGATCAAATTGTTGTATTTGTAAGAGCAGGTCTGTTACTTCTTTCTCGCTCACTTCCAGTCCTTGCCGAAAAGCCATGTCATCGACCAATGAGCTGATATCAGAGCGAAGGTATCCATCGTCATCGAGGCTCCCAATGATTTGTTCGGCTATGGTTCTGTCGCGTTTATTAAATTCCAGCAAACCCAATTGATTCATCAGGTGTTCCTGGAAACCAATCTCTGCGCGAATAGGTATCACCTTGTCATCTCCCATTTCGGGATAATGATCATCCTTCATTTTATAATCAGCTATCTCGCCGTCATCATCTAATAAATACTCATTCACATCCGGCTCCTCTATTTCCTCGGATTCATATTCACCCTCGCTTTCATTATCTGAATCGTTGTTTTCATCTTCCGACATTTCATACTCATCACCCTCCCCTTCGGTTTCTATCTCCAGGGCAGGGTTTTCCTCCATCTCTTCCTTAATGCGTTCTTCGAGGTTGGCCGTAGGAACCTGCAGCAATTTCATGAGCTGAATCTGCTGGGGGGAAAGCTTCTGCAGTAGTTTCTGTTGAAATGACTGACTAAGGGACATGTTAGAGGTTCAACGGTTTAATCAGCAACCTTACTCAGCCGGGGAAAAACCGTCCTGCTGAGAGCTGCTGTGTTTTTTCGGTGTAAATTTACATCAAATCAACTAACCCCTTTTGAAAGCGCTCAGTTTAATCCTATTGATTTTATTTATTACAACCATTGCCCGGGGGCAATCGCTGCCGGGATTAACCACTATCGCGCCGGTACAGAAAGACAGCAGTATTGGTATGCCAATCCGTTTGATTCCGGAGAATAATTATAGCAAAGGATTAACGTTTTTTTGCCGCAATGAATGGCTGCTGGAAAAGAAAACCGGTGTTCCTTTTCGGTTCAGGTTGGGGAGTGTTGATCAGGTGAATTGGCTGGAGGGAAAACAGCGTAATTACATTATACCGCCGTCGAAGTTGTATCGATCCAGCGAATCGAAAAGCGTTCGGCGTACTCCCTGATGGCATTGATTATCTCTTTTTGCTGCGCTTGATTGAATTGTTTGCCGGCGAGGCGATGGTAAAAATCATTCTCAACAAAAAACATCAGTTCATTTTCCTTCAGTAATTTGATCATGTTGATTTCTTTCCACTGAAGCAATTCTGCTGGGGGTGCATCTTTTTC
>CAYUXJ010000004.1:0-113864 GCA_964448845.1 uncultured Sediminibacterium sp. | reverse complement strand
TGCTCGGGCGTCCAGGCAAGAGAAACGGAGGTAGAAATACATCTGCTAAGCCAGGCATCACTGGCGGGGAATGTTGTATGTTCGAGTTGTTGCAAGGCAGCGGTTTGTACGGCAGATAGGGGGAACAAGGAAGCCGCCTGTTTCAGGTGATGCCATTTTCTGATATAATGCCAGTTATTTTGGTACCAATAAAAATTACCTGCCAGTATGCCTTGTGCCCTTAGTTTTTCAACGAGTGCTTCGGTCTGCCTTGCTTCCGGCAAAAACCAGCTGATGAAACTGCAGCTATCGACACCGGCTGCCGGCACCCTCCTGAAACTTACCTGCGGAATAGCTTCCAGGTGGGCTTTGAGGGCCGCGTGGTTTCTTTTTTGAAGTTCCAGAAAATGAGGCAGCTTCCTGATTTGTGCCAATCCTACAGCTGCATGCAATTCACTGATGCGATAATTGTACCCTATGAAGGGATGCAGGTCAGCGCCACGATCTACACCCAGGTGATCATGCCCATGATCGGTGTATGCATCAGACTTATCAAAAAGATCTTTTCTGTTGGTCATCACCACACCACCTTCTCCGCAAGTAATCATTTTCACGAAGTCAAAAGAAAATGTGCCGGCATCACCCAAGGTACCCAGTGCCTTACCATTATAAGTACCTCCAATACTTTGACACGCATCTTCCAGCAGACTGATGCCATTGTCGCGGGCGATTGTCAGCAAGGGATCGAGGTCTGCCATGCTGCCGCACATATGTACGGGCATGATACATTTGGTTCGGGGCGTGATAGCAGCCCGAACAGCTGCAGGTTCCAGTGTCAGGGTATCATCTACATCCACCAAAACGGGCACTGCGCCCATACTCAACACAGCTTCAAAACTGGCCACAAACGTAAAGGTGGGCATAATTACTTCATCGCCGGCTCCCACACCCAGGGCAGCCAATGCGGTCGAGAGTGCCGCTGTTCCACTGGAAGTTAATTGCGCATAAGTACAACCGAAAGTGTGGCAGATGGCCTGTTCCAGTTCTTTCGCCTTCCAGATACCTTTGCGGGGTCCATCGAACCCATAGCGCATCAGTATTCCGGTTGATAAAACATCATTGACTTCTTTTCTTTCCTCTTCTCCAAAAAGTTCATAGCCGGGCATGCTCTTGGTATTTAATCAGGGTGAATGCAAAACGAGAGATCAAAGATATTAAAGATTTGCCATCCTGCTGGAACAGCCGCATTACCTTTGTCGTATGTCGCCCACCCTAATTTATTGTTATGACGCCTATTGTGGCTGGTGCTATGGTTTCAGTCCGGTCATCCGGCAACTGAGTGAAAAATTTCCTGCATTACCGGTAGAAGTATTGTCTGGCGGAATGATTTTACCTGAAAAGCCTGTACCCATCAGTGCTACGGCCTCCTATATCCGTGCGGCATTACCCCGCGTAGAAGCCACCACGGGAGTGCAATTTGGTTCAGATTATCGTTGGCACATTGAACAGCCCGAATTAAGCGACTGGTTCCCGCACTCTGAAAAACCTGCAATAGCATTGGCTGTGTTCAGATCCATCCATCCGCATCGACAACTGGAATGGGCGGCCGACCTGCAATTTTCACTTTTTTGGGAAGGAAGAGACCTGACAGACGATGAGGCGTACCGACACTTACTTGAAAAATATGCACTGGCAGATGAAGTGTTTTATGAAAAACTACACAATCCCTACTACCGCCAGTTGGCGTATGAAGATTTTGCTACCTGTAAGAAATTACAGGTAACCGGTTATCCCTGCGTATTGTTGCAACACAGCGAAGTTTCTTTTAGTTTGCTCGCACGTGGCTTTACCGATGCCGTCACACTGCAGGCCAGATTAGTGGCAGCCCTTACAACCGGAGAGCCCTCCTAATGTTTAGTCTTCCACTTCTACCACTAATTCCACTTCAACTGCCATACCCATGGGCAAAGAGGAAGTGCCTACTGCCGAGCGGGCATGTTTGCCTTTCTCCCCAAATACCAACACCATTAAATCAGAAAAGCCATTGATTACTTTGGGCTGATCGGTGAATTCGGGGATGGCGTTGACAAAGCCGAGAACCTTAACGATACGCTTTACCTTTCCGAGATTTCCCAGATAAGACTTCAACACAGCGAGTTGAGCCATGCCGGTTAATCGAGCGGCTTCATACCCTTGTTCTATGGTAAGGTCTTTACCCAATTTGCCCGTAACATATTTCCCATCCGGCAATACAGGTCCCTTCCCCGCCAAGAAAAGCAGGTTACCTGTTCTGACCACATGCACATAGTTGGCAATCGGATTAGTCACCGGCTGTAATTGAATTCCGGCTGAGGCCAGCTTTTCTTCGGGTGTTTGTGCCAAGAGCGTACCCGGAGTAAATAGGAGCAGCAGCCATAGCATCTTCTTCATCATATAACTGGTTTTTTATTACCTGCGCTTAAGTTAGTATTTTTTTATGAACCAATCCGCACTTGTCTGATAAAGCCCGTGGCGCTCTCAGCTTCCTAAATGATAAAAAGCCGGGATGGAGAATACTTGGCATCGAATTCGGCACTCTGTTTTTTTATCTTTACCTTGCACCTCCGAAAAGTATCTTACCATGGAATATAGCAAACTGATTTCAGTATCCGGTTTACCCGGTTTATTTGAGCTGGTGGGTAGCAAAACTGACGGAGCCATTGCCCGCTCCCTGGTTGACCAGCAGACCCGTTTTATCAGCAGCCGGCAGCACCAGTTCTCGCACCTGGAAAGCATTGAAGTATATACTACACGTGAAAACGTTAACCTGGCGGAAGTTTTTATCGCCATGAAAAAATCAACGGAAGCCCTGCCGAACGAAAAGGATGATAAAGCAGTGAAAGCTTATTTCCAGAAAGCCTTCCCCAGCATCGATTTTGACCGGGTATACCCCAGCGATCTGCGGAAAATGGTGAAATGGTATGCACTGCTCGACCGCCATCAGATCGAGCCGGTTTTACCTGCCGCTGAAGAAGAAGCAACCGAAGAATAATTGACCGGTGCCGGCCAGTATCCATTTCCGCTAAACAACAGTTTTTTTCTTTTTTGCGTCCTCATTCAAAGAGGGAATTGTTACCTTGTGTAACTGAAAAATCTGTTATGCGTTTTACTCCGTCCCTCTTGGCTGTTTTTTTCTGCTGCTGCAGCCTTTTTTCCTTTTCCCAGGATTTTTATGCAGTAACACCCGCTGCAAAAAAGTGGGTTAGAAAACAATTCCGGCACTTGTCAAAAGATGAGCGCATTGCTCAGCTCATGATCATTCGCGCCCATAGCAATCTGGGGCCCGATCATATTGCACAAGTAACCGAACTGATCAGCAAATACAATGTGGGCGGACTCTGTTTTTTTCAGGGAGGACCTGTAAGACAAGCCCGACTGACCAATTTTTATCAGTCCATCGCCAAAACACCCCTGATGATTTCCATTGATGCTGAATGGGGGGTGGGTATGCGTCTTGATAGTGTTACCGCTTTCCCCCGTCAACTGATGCAGGGTGCCGGATCAAACGATAGCATCATTTATGAAGTCGGCAAGGCGGTGGGTATACAATGTAAGCGGCTGGGTATACATGTCGATTATGCTCCGGTGGTTGATATCAACAATAACCCCCTCAATCCTGTGATCAACGATCGCAGTTTTGGAGAAGATAAATTTCGTGTGACGAAGATGGCAGTAGCGTTTGTGAAGGGAATACAAGAGCAGGGTGTTATGGCTACCATCAAGCACTTCCCCGGACACGGAGATGTAAGTGTTGATTCACACAAAGACCTGCCGGTAATCAATAAATCACGCAACCAGCTGGAAGAATTAGAATTGTACCCATTTCGTGAACTCATCAAAGCCGGCGTAGGTAGTGTAATGATGGCACATCTTTCTGTTCCTGCTATAGACAGTACGGAGCACTTACCCAGTTCGTTATCGCCACAGCACGTAAATGGTTTGCTGCGAAATGAACTTGGTTTCAAGGGTATTTCATTTACCGATGCGCTGGAAATGCAGGGCGTAAGTAAATATTACCCGAGAGGAGAAGCAGCCCTTCGTTCCATCATTGCAGGTAATGACCTGCTTTGTTTACCGGGTGATGTACCCGGAACCATTGCCGCGGTGCGGGAAGCCATAAAAAAGGGCGACCTCAGCTGGAACGACATCAACGAAAAAGTGAAAAAAGTTTTACTGGCAAAATATCACCTCGGATTAAACAAAGTAGACAGCATAGTATATGATGGTCTGGTGAACGACCTGAACGCCACTACCGATCCTATCCGTAAGAAAATCAGTGAGCAAAGTATAACAGTCGTAAAAAAAGATAATCCATTGTCTTTCCCGCTTCAAACGGATAAGCGCATTGCCTATGTAAGTATAGGTGCGCCTGGCGAAAACAGTATTGCAGCTGCAATGAGAACCAACTATCATGCCGATGTTTACCTCTTTGGCAGCAAGGCAACCATAGGGAAGCAATTGATGGATGATCAAACCTCTGTGACAGCCATAGAAAAAACAGACAGCGCAGCAGCAACTCAATTACTGTCGAATCTTGAAGCAGGCAACTATGACCAGATCATTGTCGGATTACATAATTTTAATCGGAGGCCTGCGAATCGGTTTGGTCTCAGCGACCCAAGCCTATATCTGCTGAATGCCTTACAGGGCTATCGGAACATCACACTCGTTTTTGGAAATCCTTATGCAATTCAATACGTACAGCAACCACGCAATCTCCTGGCTTGTTATGAAGATGATACCTTCACACAACAGGCAACATTAGACATCCTCAGTGGTAAACTGGCTGCTTCCGGACAACTGCCCGTGAGCGTTAATGACAGTTTCCCTGCCGGCACCGGTATCAGCTGGCATCCTTACCTGGCACCTGCAACTCCGGAATCAGTAGGCATGAGCAGTGTGTCGTTGATGAAAATAGATTCAATTGCAACATCCGCCATTGCACGGGGCGCTTTCCCGGGATGCGTTGTACTGGTGGCTAAAAACAGTTCCATCATCTATCACAAAGCTTTTGGCCATACCGACCTAAGCAGGCAAGAAAAAATGACGACTGACAAAGTATTTGACCTTGCCTCCGTAACAAAAATATCTGCCACGACGGTTGCCATGATGAAATTATACGAGGAAGGTAAAGTTGATCTGCAGCAAACACTGGGGTTTTATTTACCCTGGCTCCAAGGAACCGATAAGGCCAACCTAACCGTTCGACAAATTCTTTTACATGAGGCCGGACTGGTCCCCTTCATCACATTTTACAAAGAGCTGGTAGACTCCGCTACCAAACAACCTAAGTCTGGCTTTTTTACCAGCCAGGAAGATGGCGAACACAGCTACCGCGTAGCAAAAAATATGTACCTGAGAAATGACTGGCAAGATACTATCCGCGCGCGCATTGCTGCTAGTCCGCTGGGCCTTGCAGGGAAATATGTTTACAGCGATAATGACTTCATTCTCCTGGGAAACATTGTTGAAGCGGTGAGTGGACAAACCTTAGATAATTATGTTGCCAATACTTTTTACCGTCCACTGCAGATGAGCAGTACCGGTTTCAAGCCCTCCGGTTATCTTCCTTCCATGAAAGTAGTACCCACTGAAACAGATGCCTATTTCCGTCACCAGGCATTGCGAGGAGATGTACATGATGAAGGCGCAGCGCTCATGGGTGGCGTTGCAGGTCATGCCGGACTTTTCAGTAATGCTTATGACTTGGCACAGTTGTATCAGTTGTTGCTGAACGGCGGCTCACTCAATGGCACACAGCTGCTGAAGCCCGCTACCATACAATTATTCACTTCTTACGGCAGCACAAGCAGTCGCCGCGGACTTGGTTTCGATAAGCCGGAGAAAGACAATGCCACACGAAAAGATCCTTATCCCAGCCGCAATGCACCTCCTGAAACTTTCGGACATACGGGCTTTACCGGTATTGGTGTCTGGGCTGATCCCGTGAACAACTTGCAATATATATTCATGTCAAACCGGGTCAATCCAAGTCGCAGTAACAATCTGATCAGCCAATTAAATATTCGTTCACAGATACAGGATGCTATTTATGAGTCAATCCGTCGATAGCAAGATGGAGCATAGCTCCAACTTTTGAGTTATCTTTATTTCAATCTTTCAATTCATGAAAAAAAACCTACTCTATTGGTTAATACCTGCCTGGCTGGTATGCATGACTGCCTGCTCAAGTAAATCACTAAAAGAGGCTGCTTACATTCCAAAAGATGCCAGCTTAGTGGCTGTAGTGAATGTTAAAGAGCTGAAGGACAAATTAAAAAAGAGTGAATTGAATATCGATTCACTTTTAACATCACTCATTAACCAGCAGTATATAAAATCTAACCCAACAAAAATTGGAGATACCACATTTACGGTATACACACATATTCCCAGTGATGTAGAATTGAAAATGGAAAAATTGATCTGCTTTGTACAATCAAAAACCTTGGCTGATAACTCGATCGCCTATTCCATCAATATCATAAGTTCGAATGAGGGTGAAAAAATGGTGAGCGATTCTACGACGTTGAGGCTAATGAAAGAATTTAATGTGCAGGAGGAAAAATCCTTTAAAACATTTTTTTCTAAGATGCAAAACGCCAGAATAAGCTGGAACGATGAAATCGGGATGGTCACATTTTATTTTCATGAGCCAAAACCTGTGTACGATACCCTGGAAATGATTTTTAAAATGCCGGCGGAACCCAATATCGAAAATGAAAGCAAAGCTGAAGTGGCTCAATTTTTCAACCAAGCGCTGGACAAATCCATGGCATCGGTTGAACCCTTCACAGAAATGTTCAAAGAAAAAGCCGACGGCTATTTGTTTACCTCCAGCAATAGTTCCATCGCAACTTTAAAAAACAGTCCGCTCAACTTACCCAAACTGGAGGAGCTGTTAAAAGACAATTATACGGCGGCAACCGTGCATTTTGAGCAGGGGAAAATGCGCATACAATCGACCAATTATGTAAACCCCTTACTAGGTAGTCTGTTTCGGCAGTATGCCGGTCCGGTCGTCAACTGGTCATTGGTGAATGATTACCCGCAGGGCGAGATCAATATGCTGGCCCTGGCTTCTTTTCAACCGGCGCTTATCGGAGGCCTTCTTCAGCAACTTGAACTCAAATCATTTGCCGATAATTATTTAAGTAAGAGCGGATTAACCGTCGATGAAATTTTGAAAGCTTTCAAAGGTGAATTAGCAGTAGTAGCTTCTGACTTATTTATGCAGGCTCCTGATCCAATGAAGCGAAAAGATGAATTATCACTGCAGCGTGGCATGCCCACCGGCAAATTGTTGGTAAGATTACCGGTTGGGGAGAAAGCCAGTTATCAAAAATTAATGGAAACTGGTGTAAAAAACGGATGGCTGGTGAAGAGAGGCAATGTATATCGATCTGCGCCCGATTATAGTCTGCTGAACGTATTCATTATGGGTGATGACAACAACTTCTTCATCGCCAGCGACTCTACCGTTTATGCAGAATATCTGGCTGCAGCAGGCAAGAAAAATAAATTCCTGGCAGGAAGTCCGTTTCAGTCATACAATTCCGCTTCTGCTCTTTTCTACATCAATATGGCATCTACCATTAGGGGATTTACACCTGCTGATGAAAGCTATTCCTTCCATCGTGCCTCCGATATCATTGCTTCCGCCGTGAAGGAAATGACAATAGTCAGTGACAATTTTGATGGCAAGTCGGCCCACAGTAACCTGGAAATAACCATGCAGGATACGAAAACCAATAGCTTAGTAACCTTTACCAAAATGGTGTCAGCGCTGTCAGAAGAATTAAATTGGCTGAGACCCTTGTTTGAATTGCCCATTACCGAGCCGGATGAGAGCACACAAAAAAAGTAACCGATGGATATCCGGCTGCACCATCTAATGCCCCGACCGCTGCAGGATAAACCAATGGCAGCAGCATCGGATATCTGGGGAAAGGATGTTACGCTCAACGCCGGACAATGCATTAAAATCACTGCCCGCAGCGGAAGAGGAAAAACAACCCTGGTACATTTTCTTTCCGGACTCCGTTATGATTATGCAGGCACCATTCAAATCGGCACTTACAACCCCTTGACCTGCAACTCCGAAGAGCTGGCCACTTTGAGGAGAGAGTCTTTATCAGTCGTTTTTCAAGATCTCCGTTTATTCCCCCAACTTTCTATCCGTGAAAACACCGAATTAAAAAAGTTTTTACCCCGACATCCCCTCCGTAATAATACCATAGAAGACATGGCCGGGCAGCTGGAGATAGAAACGCTATTAGATACGCCCGCCGCCGCCTGCAGTTATGGAGAACAGCAGCGGGCTGCTATACTCAGGGCCTTGGTACAGCCCTTTCAGTGGCTGATACTGGATGAACCCTTTAGCCACCTGGATAACATCAATCGAAATAAAGCCATTGCGTTGATTAGCTCAGTTGCAAAAGAGCAAAATGCCGGAATCATTTTACTTGATCTGGAACCCGACAACTATTTTCCTTACCACCATCAGTTACAACTTTAAATCCTATGGTACGCGAACTATCGCAACTGATGAATAAACTGCTACACAATAGCAGCGGCAGCTGGCGAGCTCGGATAGGCAGTGTCGGATTACTGATCGCTGCCATATTACTGCTGTTGGCCGTTCAGATACAAATTAATTTTTCCCAACTGCTCGAAAGCAAACCTTCCCGCGAAGCGGGAACACAATACCTGATTATTAACCGGCAGCTCAACAATAATAACCTGAACAAACCTACACTGGCGGAGGAAGAAATAGAACAACTTAAAAAACTACCTGAAGTGACCTCAGTAGGCATTGTACAACCTGCATATTTCAAGGCAACACTAAGTATCAATAGCAGTCAGTTTCCCTTTCAAACCGACGCCTCCTTCGAATCAGTTCCGGCTGATTTTATCGATGCATTACCGGCCAACTGGAATTGGAAAGAAGGTGATCCCTATGTACCTGTCATCATACCCTCGCTTTATCTGGACCTCTATAACTTTCAGTTTGCCCTTGCGCAACAACTGCCTCAGTTAAGTCCGGAAATCATTCAACTATTACAATTCAACATAGGCATTACCGGCCGGGGACAAACCATGTATCTAAAAGGCAAGGTGGTTGGACTAAGTGATCGCATACAGTCACTGATTGTACCGGCATCTTTTATGCAGTGGGCCAATAGTCGCTTTACAACAGGCGAAACCCGAAAGCCATCCCGCGTAATCATAAAAACCGGAGATGCTTCCTCGCCATCACTCAATCAATTCTTACAAAAGAATCAGCTTCAAACCGACAAGGAAAAAACACGCTTCAGTCAATACCGACAACTGGTGAATTGGATAGCCGGCATCACCGGTATATCCGGCTTATTACTACTGGTCTTTGCCCTCCTGGTATTATCGCTTTTCATTCAGCTCAATATCACAGGCCGTCGTGATGAAATTCGTCTGCTGCTGCAGTTGGGTACTGCCCCCCGACAACTGTCGGCGTTTCTGCTGAAAAAATTCTTCCCGCCACAAGCAGCTATGGTTATAATTGCATGCGGGCTGGTTGCTGCCATGCAGTGGGGACTGCAGGTTTGGCTGGCCAAGCGCTCGGTAACTATAACGCCCTTTTTATCCTCCCTTACCCTAGCAACCGCCTTACTGTTACTGGCGGCCATGTGGCTGATCAACCGACTGGCAATAAAACGTACCATGCATTCTTAAAGTGAAAAACGTTTAACCGCCTTTTACTTTGTAATTTTATTCATGCATGGACATCGAACCCATACACTCTTATGCAGCTGGCTGATTTGCCTGTCAGTTAGCCTATCTGCTTTTGCTCAGCCCGCACTGCCCCCCATCGGTCAATGGCGTGATCACCTCAATTTCTCCGATACCCGACAAGTGGTAAAAGGTGACCGGCTGTATATTGCTACAGCAACTCATATTTTCGCCTTAGATGCCGACAAAGAAATTTCAAGTTACAGCAAAGCATCAGGCCTCAATGACATTGGTGTAGCAGCCATCGGCTGGGATGCTACCACCTCCCAATTGTTGATTGCCTATAACAACAGTAATCTTGATGTGCTGAACACCAAAGGCACGATAAAAAATATGGGTGATATTCAACGCAGTAATTTCCCAGGCAACAAAACAATCAACCAAATTTTTTGCGACAACGGACTGGCTTATTTGAGTACTGGATTGGGCGTTATCGTTGTTAACTTAACAAAATATGAGATAAAGGATACCTGGGTCATCGGGAGCGGAGGTAATCAAACCCGTGTGAATGGATTCACCAGACTGAATAATATTTTTTATGCAGCCACAGAAGATGGTTTATTGCAGATTGCAACGAGTGCCCCCAATCCTTCGAATTTTGCCTCCTGGCAAATGGTGAGTGGCAGTAACGGTTTATCGAGCGGCCCTATCAGCGGGGTTCTCACTGTAAATAATCAACTGGTCGTGCTAAAGAATGACAGCCTGCTGATACAGTCGGGAACAAGCTGGCAATTTTTATACAGAGACAGCAACTGGCAGATCACCGGCATCAACAGTGCAGCAAACCGATTACTGATTTCTCAGCGCAATACCAGTGGCAGTGCCCGTGTGATTCAGCTCAATACCAACGGACAGATAGAAAAAACTACGACTGCTGCAGGGAGCATCTCCTTACCCAGATCTGCCTGGCTGGAGGGAAGTACCTTATGGGTAGCAGATCAGTTTGGTGGACTCTCTTCACATAGTCCGGCTGTCGAACGTTTTATTCCCAATGGTCCTCCCGGACCAGCCACCGGCGCTATTGCAAGTACTACTGATCGTATGATTCTCGCTGCCGGTAGTGTTAATGAAACCTGGAATTATTTATACAATCGCAATGGTGTTTATTTTTTCAATGGTGAATGGTCATCGCGCAGTTTCTTCAACACCCCCTCGCTTGATTCAGTGCTGGATTTTATTGCCGTAGCCATAGACCCGGTGGATCAATCGGTGTGGGCTGGAAGTTATGGGGGCGGACTGGTTCACTTCAAAAACAGCGGGGCGCCGGTTATTTATAAGAATGGAAATAGCACGCTACAGGCTGCCGCAGGTGACCCAGGTAGTTTTCGGGTGGGCGGACTGGCATTTGATGCGAATAACAGATTATGGGTAAGTAATTATGGTGCCCCCTCCAATTTACACGTAAGAAAAACAGATGGCAAATGGCAGGCATTCAGCATACCCTTTGTATTGAATGAACTGGCAGCGGGTCCACTGCTTTGTGATGACAATGAACAAGTATGGGTGGTTGCACCAAAAAACAATGGACTTATTTGCTATCGTCCAGGAGATCCCGATGTGCTAAATGATGATCGCTGGAAAAAATATGAGACCGGCAACGGTAAGGGTAATCTTCCCTCCAACAATGTGCTGTCAATAGCGAAGGACCGCACCGGAAACATTTGGATTGGAACAGACCAGGGCATTGGCATCATTCGTTGTCCGGGGGAAGTTTTCAATGCGGCCGGATGTGATGCTTTTCGTCCCATTGTTAAGCAAGGAAATTTTGCCGGATTTTTACTGCGGGATGAATCTGTACAATGTCTAGCGATAGATGGAGTCAACAGAAAATGGGTAGGAACAAAAAATGGGTTGTGGCTGCTTTCTGAAAGCGGAGAAGAAGTGCTGCAACGTTTCACTGCAGTGAATAGTCCATTGCTCTCGAATAACGTTTTACAAA
Organism: uncultured Sediminibacterium sp.; assembly: GCA_964448845.1. GTDB lineage: Bacteria > Bacteroidota > Bacteroidia > Chitinophagales > Chitinophagaceae > Sediminibacterium. The sequence continues at coordinate 102,139 of CAYUXJ010000004.1, read as the reverse complement.
TTGGCATTCACCCATTAACAGGAGAAGTATTTATCTTAACCGACCTGGGTATCTGCAGCTATCGGGGTACGGCCACGGAGCCCAGACAGGCGGGAGATAAAATACTGGTTTTCCCTAACCCCGTACCACCAGACTACAATGGTGTCATAGCCATTCGCGGACTAAGAGAGAATAGCATTGTAAAAATAACGGAGCTGAATGGAACCCTGGTGTATCAGACTCGTTCGCAGGGAGGGCAGGCCACCTGGGATGGCAGAAATTATAAAGGACAAAAACCCGCATCAGGTATTTATCTCGTCCTGGTTAGAGACGACGAAAATAGTTTCCGCGAAGCGACACGTATCATCATCGTTTCCGGCAGGTAATAATCAATCGCCGTCTTTATCTAGTTTTTTCACCGGTCGATAAAATGCTGCCCTGCGGGGTCCGGGGAAAGGAACATCTGATCCTTTCAATCCATGCCAGAGTACCCTGTTAAATTCCAGATCGGGGATATCATCTTCTTTAGCAAAATTCATTTTCTCCGAAAGCCTTTGCCACTCATTCATGGCTGTATTCACTTCTTTCAGGTTAATAGTTGAGGAACGACAAGTAAATGAAGCCGAATTGGCTGTCGGTGTAAAACATCGCCACATAGGAGTGGCAGCTGCATCATATTGTGTCATCGGTGGAATACCCAGTATCAGTTCCATAGTGCGTAACATGGAGGAGGTAGTATAAGGTGTGTGGTCAACAAAATTACGTTTAACAAATCCGCCGGCCAGGTAGGCAGTACTGCGATGGGCATCGACGTGGTCAGCGCCATTTTGCGCATCATCTTCGATGATGAAAATCGCTGTCTCTTTCCAGATGCTGCTTTTACTTAAGTGCTCAACAAAGAGTCCAACTGCCAGATCATTATCGGCAACGTGTGCATAGGGGGTGGGTCTTCCTTTCTTCAATCCTTCTGTATGATCATTGCCAAAACGAACACTATTGAATTGGGGAACAGCACCGGCAGCGAGCAGTGAATCAAACTCCTGCTTCCATTGATAAAAGCGCGCAGTATCGGGAAAAGAGTTATCATAATCGCGGAAGTAGGGACAGATATGACCTTCCAGCGATGGGATGGTAGGTCGATTTTTATTGGTGAACTCGCCGTAAGTCCGATAAGTAACCCCCGCTTTCTTGCAATGATCCCATAAAAAGCCTCCTTTGTTATTTGCTACGGCCCTATTACCCTCACCGTCATAACTTCCTCCACGGCCCCCATAACTATTCACCCAGTTCTTCTCCAGAAAATCAGTAGCATAAGCACCCATGGTCCAGTTATGACCATCCATACTCACTTCACCATCTACATAAAAATTATCGAGCAATACAAACTCGCGAGCGAGGGCATGTTGATTCGGCGTAATTTTTTCTCCGAACAGAACCAGTGCAGGATCTCCATTCCCCTCTTTCATATCACCCAATACCTGATCATACGTTCTATTTTCTTTGATTACATAGAAAACATATTTAATCGGACTCACCTCACCTACTTTCTGCGGTATGGGATTACCGGGCTCACCGGCTGCCAGTAATTCCTTTTCCTTGCTGTATGGAGTATTTCGATAAACCTGGGCAGTATATAATTCTAGTGACTTGACATCGGGTACCTCAAGCATACTCATGGTTCCCTTAAACAAGCCGGCAATATATTGTACGCCGGAAGGCTTATTGGGATCGCCCTCATGGTGCAACACAATTTGCCTGTTGCCAAATGGATTGGGACCATACGGATTGGCCAGGGAATTAAATCCTTTACCGTTGGTTACAAAAATTTTCTTCTTGATTACAGCCACTTTAGTAGGATACCACCCCACCGGGATAAAACCTTTTCCCCTGCTTTGACCCTTCTTGCTAACATCAAATACCGCCAGACAGTTGTTATCTGCATTGGCGATATACAAGGTTTTTTCATCGCGGCTGAATGCCATGCCGTTGGTAGTAGAACCACTGGGAGCTTCGGGATACAGGCTGGTCTGCAATGTTTCTTCAACCCGACGCCCCTTTGTGTCAATAATAGAAACAGAATTATCATTGGCGTTAGCTACCAGTAACCGATCGCCCTTCTTACTTAACAGCAATTCATTCGGATTATCACCTACCGGAATTTCAGCCACAATATTTTTTGTGGCCGTTTGAAAAACATACACGCGATCGCATCCCCAACAGCTGATGTAAAGTTCAGTTTTATCGGGTGAGAGTACACAGGTATATGCTTCCCCGCCCAATGCATACTTCGCGGATACCTGTCGGGTATTCAGATCCACTATGTATAATTGCTGATCGTCCCGGGTCACCACATACAATAGCTTTCGCTCATCATCTAAAGCCATGCCTGCCGGACCGATGCGGTTGGGCCACTTCTTTCCCAACTGAATGCTGTCAATCAATTGAAGACGGTCATTATCGGTGCCATAAATTAAGATGCGGTTGTCATGCCCACCGCCCACATAGAGTTTTTTATCATCATCGCTAAAAACAAGTCCATACCAACTGCGTGATATAATTACCCGGTCTAGTTCTTTCTCATTGGCCGGATCAATCAGTTGAATACTTTGGATACTCTGGCCATTGTTAGCAATGGCGATGCGGTTACCGGCATGATTGACCACCATATTCAGGGGCAAATCACCCAGTGGTAAACTTCTGCCCGCAGGCGAGAGGCTCCAGCCATTGGGTAAGGTCACCCGATTAGCATCTGCACCTATTGTGGTTTCCTGAGCAAAAAGCGTACAGGAGAGCAGCAAGCAGCCTACGGCAGTAATTAATTTTTTCATTGTAAAAAATCTGATGATAGAAAAGATGCGGGCATCCGGTCAAAGAATCCCGAGACAAACATATTGCTATAAAATTACGCCAAAAAAGGAAGGGCTAATCGTGTTCATCGAAATTTAAAGTAGAGCCATTCAGAGGCATTACTGCTGACGTGCATAGTCATAACTACGGGCTACTTTGAACTTCAGTTCTCCTCTTTCCCCCAACATGACCCGATACATTACCTGGCGGTACATGCCGGTTAAACGAGCCGTGTCTTCGACTGCATAGAGCGGAAATCTCCGGACAAGATTACCTTCCATGAGATAGTATTCATCATTGCCCTTATAACCGGGCTTAATCTTCGGGTCATCTAAAATATCCGGAAAATAAATGGGTTGGAAGCCCTGGTTCTTATCGGAACTAACGCCAATGATATTGAGTTTGGGTTTGTCGCCGGCCAGGTTCACATATACAATCAGGTCGGGAAAGCCATCCATATTCAGGTCATCTACCTCTGCCCTGTTAACGCGCCCCTTTACCTCAAATGTCACATCGCGGGCAGTATTTTCAAATCCAACGGGGGCAATGGTCAGGTTATTTTTTTCTACTCCCTTATTGTTACAGGAAATCTTAAATCCGGCCTTGCCCAACTTCAGGGTAGAATCATATCGACGACCGGGTTGTGCGAATGACCCGGAAAAAATCAAACAACAGCACAGGCTGAGAAAAAAACAATAGCGCATACTCAAAATTACAGTTAAGAATTGATATGAGGAACACCTGGCATTACATATTCCGCCTGTATTGTCCGCCTACCTGATACAAGGCGGCCGTAATTTGCCCAAGGGAACAATATTTAACGGTTTCCATCAATTCAGTGAACAAATTACCATTTTGTAGAGCCACTTCCTGCAATCGCTTCAGTGCTGCCGCTGCCATTGATGCATTACGCTGCTGAAATATATGCAGGTTAGTAATCTGCTGGTCTTTTTCTTCCGGTGTACTGCGAATCACTTCATCTGGTATCAGGGTAGGACTGCCCTTCTTACTCAGGAAGGTGTTTACGCCAATGATGGGCAATTCACCCGAATGTTTCCTCGTCTCATAATACATGCTCTCTTCCTGAATTTTATGCCGTTGGTACATTCTTTCCATTGCACCCAAAACACCGCCGCGCTCAGAAATGCGATCAAACTCAGTCAGAACAGCTTTCTCAACCAGATCGGTAAGGGCTTCCAGCATGTAACTACCCTGAATAAAGTTATCAGTAAGTGCAGTGCCCAGCTCCCGATTAATAATTAACTGTATGGCCATGGCTCTTCTTACGCTCTCTTCAGTTGGAGTAGTAATGGCCTCATCATAGGCATTTGTATGCAGGCTGTTACAATTATCATAGATGGCATACAGCGCCTGTAGGGTAGTGCGAATATCATTGAAGTCAATTTCTTGCGCATGCAGACTTCGCCCACTCGTTTGAATATGATACTTCAATTTTTGTGAGCGGCTGTTGCCCTTGTACTTATGCCGAATGGCTTTGGCCCAGATGCGGCGGGCAACCCGACCAATCACACTGTACTCAGGATCCATGCCATTGCTAAAGAAGAAGGAAAGATTTCCCGCAAAGTCATCAATGGAAAGACCCCGACTGAGGAAATATTCTACATACGTAAACCCGTTTGCCAGCGTAAAGGCGAGCTGGGTAATCGGATTGGCGCCGGCTTCAGCAATGTGATAGCCACTGATGCTGATGCTATAGAAATTTCTTACCTGGTGCTCACTAAAATAAACCTGAACATCACCCATCAACTGTAAAGCAAACTCGGTTGAAAAGATACAGGTATTCTGCGCCTGGTCTTCTTTTAGAATATCTGCTTGAACAGTGCCTCTTACCAGCGACAGTGTGCGTGCACGTATCTCATCGTATACCGCTTTTGGTAATACCTTGTCACCAGTGGTTCCCAATAAACGCAGCCCGAGTCCGGTATTCCCCTCCGGCAACACCCCTGGCTGATGCGTATCAGAATAAATGGGTCGTTTGGCTTCCGGAAGATTTTCACGCATCCATTGCTCAACACGCTCCCACTGATTATGCTCCGTGATCCATTGTTCACATTGCTGATCAATGGCTGCATTCAGGAAGAATGCCAGCAATATGGGCGCAGGGCCGTTGATGGTCATGCTGACAGAAGTGCGCGAATCTGAGAGGTCAAAGCCACTGTATAATTTTTTCGCATCATCCAGGGTAGCAATGCTAACACCACTGTTACCTACTTTGCCATAGATATCCGGACGCATAGCAGGATCTTCACCATATAAGGTAACACTGTCAAATGCGGTTGATAACCGAATGGCGGGTTGATCTTGCGAGAGATAATGAAACCTCTTATTGGTTCTTTCAGGGGGGCCTTCGCCAGCAAACATGCGGGTCGGGTCTTCATCTTTTCTTTTCAGCTCGAATACTCCAGCCGTATAGGGAAAATAACCAGGCAAGTTTTCCTGCATTTGCCACCGTACGATATCACCCCAATCTGAAAACCGGGGCAATACAACGCGCGATAAGGTCGATCCGCTCAGCGTAGTATACTGAAGCGGCTGACGGAATTCCTGTCCGCGAACTTTATATGAAAGGAAAGCACCGGCATATTGCTCAACCCGTGAGGGCCATTTGCTGACCAGCTCGGTCGTTTCTGGCGATAACTGCCGGGTGTTCTCCTCGATTTTTTCTTGCAGTATTTTTAATGCAGATATATGCTCCGACGAGTCCGCCAGCAATTCACGGGCGCCTTCCAGCCGGTACAATTGGGTAGCAAGTGTAGCTTGCTCATTCACCAGGCGATCATAGGTTGCCAGGGTATCTGTGATCTCCGAAAGGTAACGGGTTCTGCCAGCAGGAATGATCTGCACGCGTGACATGCCGGATGAGGCAGGAATCGATGCGGCATCTATTGATGTTAAACGAATGCCGGTTTTTTTCTCTACCAACAGCATAAGCCGGGCGAATAATTCATCTACCCCCGCATCATTAAATTGAGCTGCGATGGTGCCAACAACCGGTATATCGGCTTCTTCATCCCAGATCTGGTGATTGCGGCGAAACTGACGACTTACATCACGAACTGCATCTTCTGCCCCCGGCTTATCAAACTTATTGATGGCAATCAGGTCAGCAAAATCAAGCATATTGATTTTTTCCAGTTGTGTAGCGGCACCATATTCCGGTGTCATCACATATATACTTACATCCGATCCTTCCACAATGGAGGCATCACTTTGGCCTACACCGGCAGACTCAACAATGATGGCATCAAAATTTGCCTGCTTACACAGGGCTACCGCCTGGGGTACATGACTGCTGAGGGCTTTGTTATCATTGCGTGTTGCCATGCTGCGCATAAATATATGCGGGTGATCAATGGCATTCATGCGAATACGATCGCCTAATAAAGCACCACCTGTTTTCTTCCTGGAAGGATCAACTGAAATGATGGCTAGTTTCTTATCGGTGGTCTGTAGTAAAAATCTTCTCACCAATTCATCAGTCACCGAACTTTTCCCTGCCCCTCCGGTTCCGGTTATACCAATAACGGGTATGATGCGTTCTACTGTTGGAATAGGCCCTGCAAGTGTTCCCTTCTCGGCCATGGAAATCGATCGGGCCAGTTTTTTTACGGCGCTCCTGTTATCAGATGCTGGTCGTGCAAGATCTATATCTGGTAATGCAAAATCACAATGCTGTATCACATCTTCAATCATCCCCTCAAGTCCCATTGTTCGGCCGTCGTCGGGACTATACAAACGGGTGATACCGTATTGGTGCAACTGCTCGATTTCAGTGGGAAGAATGGTGCCGCCGCCGCCACCAAAAATTTTTATGTGCCCACATCCCCATTCATCCAACAGATCCTTCATGTATTTAAAAAATTCTAGGTGGCCCCCCTGGTAGCTGGTGACAGCTATGCCCTGCACATCTTCCTGTATGGCACACTCAACAATCTCCCGCACGCTGCGGTTATGACCCAAATGAATGATCTCAACCCCTTTGGACTGAAAAATGCGACGCATGATATTAATAGATGCATCATGGCCATCAAACAGACTGGTCGATGTGACCATGCGGATGGGATGCTGAGGGATATAGGCCATATGGAAGGTTATTGAAGGGCAAAAATACTATTTTCACGGGCACGTTAACGGTTGTTAGTTTTTTAATAGCCGAATTTCCACCCTCCCTGTCTTTTTCTGTTTATTTTCGGATATGGCATTTTCAGTTTCTATACATCATGAACAGCAGTTAGCAGCAGTAACACTGCAGGATGATAAGGGCATATCGGCAGAAATTTATTCCCTGGGGGGGGTGCTGAATCGATTCGAGCTACCTGTGAAGGGGAGACCCTTTAACCTGGTATGGGGTTTTGAGGGATTGGCAGCAGCCAAAGAGAAAATTGGCAATGCCTTTCAAAGTGCCAGGTTGAGTCCATTTGTTTGCAGGCTCAGAAACGGACAATATTCCTGGTTGGGGGAAACATATCAGGTTCAAAAAAAGTTTCTCGGGGCACATGCCATTCATGGGTTAATGTATGATACTCCATTTGAGATAACATCAACCCATGCGGATGAAATAAGTGCGAGCGTACGCCTGAAGGGATCCTATAACGGATCCGATCCCGGCTACCCCTTCCCCTATGAGGTTGAGCTGGAATGGGTTTTGAGGGAAGGTGCTTCGTTAAGTATTACGAGTACCCTATGGCATCAGAATGCCTTTGAAATACCAATGGCAGAGGGCTGGCATCCCTATTTTACATTAGGTGGAAAATCAGATGACTGGGTACTTCAGTTCAACACGAATCGTCGAATGGAATATGATGCAGAGCTATTGCCAACAGGACAACTGATAAAAGATGACCGGTTTTTACACGGCATGTCGCTGGCAGGTGTTCACCTGGATAATGGTTTCGTTTGGTCGGAAGATGAACCGGCTTTTCAACGTTGTGTATTGAGCAATCAGGACATTGTATTGACCCTGCTGCCAGATAAATCGTTTCCTGTTTTACAGGTTTTCACACCTGATGACAGAAACAGTGTAGCGTTGGAGAACCTCAGCGGCGCACCGGATAATTTCAATAATCATCTGCTGCTGATTAGTTTGGCACCGGGCATGCAACATCAGTTTACCACCTGCTATGTGGCTGCTGAAAAATCAGGCACCTAAGGCAATCACACTGATCTCAACGTTGACTCCTTTTGGCAACCCTTTTACAGCAACGGTTTCACGAGCAGGGAATGCTTCAGTAAAATAAGACCCATACACTTCATTCACTTCAGCAAACAGAGACATATCTGAGAGAAAGATGGTGGTCTTCACCACCTTATCTAAGCTGGTGCCTGCGGCCTCCAGAATGGCGGTAAGGTTTTTCATGACCTGGTGTGTTTCTGCCTGGATACTTTCCAACTGGAGTCCGCCTGCCGCGGGAATGATGGCTACCTGTCCGCTGACGAAAACAAAGCCATTGGCTTGTATGGCTTGATTGTATGGTCCGATGGGGGCAGGTGCTGCGAGTGTGTTGATGACTTGTTTTGACATAGCAATGAAATATTCAGCAAATTGACTACATTTCAGTGAACCTGCCAACCTATTTTTGCCCAGGTATAAAAAAGGATGTTATGTCATTGTTGTTGGTGATTGATACCGCTTTAGAGAAAGCCCATGTTGCACTCGTGCAGTCCACCGGATTATTGGCTTTCCGGGTCAATCCCATTACCCAGCAACATGCTTCCTTTGTTCAAACAGCCATTGCAGACATTTGTCAGGAAACCAATATCCAATTGGAGCAGCTGACAGGCGTCGTAGTAGTCAATGGTCCGGGCAGCTATACCGGGTTACGGGTGGGATTATCATCTGCCAAGGGTATCTGCTATGCACTCGATATACCTCTTTATACTTTATCTACCCTGCAGGTGATGGCAGCCGGCAGTTTGAAATGTGCCCAGCAGCAAGGACTGACTATAGATGACAACACCCTGCTTTGTCCAATGATTGATGCCAGGCGGATGGAGGTTTTCACTGCCTTATATAAGCCCGACCTTTCGCTGGCGAAGGAACCTGTTGCGCTGATTGCAGATGAAAATTCTTTGCTGGCGTGGGCAGCAGGTGCCGCGGTCATTTATTCAGGCAATGGGGTAAATAAGCTGGCGCCCCTGCTCCCCCCGGGATGCACAATTCAAACAACTGGCAGTTACGATGCCGACGATTTGGCCAGTTTGGCACTTGGGGTAGTACGGGGGGGGGAAGCGGTAAACCTAGCGTATGCCGAACCCTTCTATTTGAAGCCCTTTTTCAGTACACAAAAAAGTATATCTTAATTTTATACATTTAATTTATTTTTATATATATTAAAAATCAAAAAAATATATAACTTTATAGGTAGAAAGTTTAACCCCCCAAAAAACTTTAAATCGTTGTTATGAGCCAATCATTACAATCAGTTGAATTGATGAACGGAAGTGTCGCGGTAAAAGTAGACTTCGTGCATTCGAAAAAGGCTGCCCTTATACTTCGCTCCATTAACCACAAGTTGCGTCAGCAAATCATCAAGCTACTGGATGAAAGTCAGAAAATGACTGTTACAGAAATCTATGTGAAACTCCGGCTGGAACAATCTGTTGCATCGCAACACCTTGCCATCCTTCGCAGGGCAGGAATTGTAAGCACTACCCGGGATGGAAAATTCATTTATTATTCTGTTAATTATAACAGATTAGCTGAGGTAGTGAAGTTTGTTGAAACCCTGATCGCCTGATTTTTTAGTAACTTTGTGGTAAGATTTTATCCACCAGAAATGGGGGTAACCTCTGTATTTTTTCTATCAAAAGTACCACCATGTTTGTTCGTCAATTCTACACCGGTTGCCTAAGTGAGGCGGCTTATTTCATTGAAAGCAATGGGGAGGCAGCGGTTGTCGATCCGCTAAGAGATATTGAAGCTTATCTGGAGCTGGCGCGTGAGCGGAATGCAACCATCAAATATATTTTTGAAACACATTTTCATGCTGACTTTGTCAGCGGTCATCTTGATCTTGCAGCGGCTACAGGTGCGACAATTGTATATGGTCCTTCTGCCAGCACGAACTATCCTGTTCATATCGCACAGGATGGAGAAGTTTTTCAAATTGGAAAAATCCGCTTAGAAGTATTACACACACCGGGTCATACCCTGGAAAGTTGTTGTTTTCTTTTGAAAGATGAACAAGGCAAAGACCAAGCGGTTTTTACAGGCGACACCCTTTTTGTAGGCGATGTGGGTCGGCCAGATCTCGCACAAAAAGAAAATGTACTTAGCATGGAAGATCTGGCAGGCATGCTATTCAACAGTCTCCAATCTAAAATAATGCCATTGGCGGATGATGTAATCGTTTATCCGGCACATGGAGCCGGCAGCAGTTGTGGTAAAAACCTCGGACCGGAAACAGTTAGCACCATTGGAGATCAGAAAAAGGGCAACTATGCACTTCAACCGCAGACAAAAGAAGATTTTATCAAAGCGGTAACTGAAGGACTGGCAGCTCCACCCGAATATTTCCCGATTAATGCCATGATCAACAAGCAGGGGTATTCCAGTCTTGATGAAGTATTGACCGCCGGATTGCGTCCATTGTCTGTAGCAGCATTCAAAGAATTAGCAGCGACAGATGATGTTATTGTTCTCGATACCAGACCTTCACAAGAGTTCCCCGGCGGATTTATACCCGGCTCCATCAGTATAGGATTAGATGGCCGCTTCGCGGAATGGGCTGGCAGCCTCTTATCTTTCCGTCAACCTATTCTGCTGGTCACTTCACCGGGCAAAGAAAAAGAGACAATTGTTCGGCTGGCACGTGTCGGCTTTGATAAAATGATTGGCTACCTCGAGGGTGGTTTCGAAGCCTGGCAGCAGGCGGGGGAGCTCGTCGATTTGATTATTGATGTAGATGCGGATGAACTCGTGATGGATATGCAATTCGACCCCAATCTGGTCATAGCTGATGTGCGGAAAGAAACCGAATTTGCCAATGGCCACTTAAAAGACGCACTTAATTTGCCTCTCGATCACCTAAAAGATCCGGGCGCCATGGCAGACTTAGATGAAACACAAAATATTTATGTGCATTGTCTGGGAGGCTATCGCAGCATCATCGCCGCGTCTCTAATCAAGCGACAGGGCTTTCATAATATCCGCAACGTAAACGGCGGATGGAATGCGATTACACAATTGTCGGATAAGATCACCATCGTAAAAGAACCAGCAGTGCTGAACTGATCGTTCCCTACTTTTCAAACACGTGATACTACTTCTATCAGGAAATCAACCGCTGAGCAGGGTCAGCCGGATTGTATGCCCATTTCCATCTGCGGTGACTCCACAAATAATTGGAAGGATTGGCTCTGATGGCAGCTTCCAGGTATCGAACATACATTTTTGTAAGTTCCCCTTCAGGCAATGATGCCGGATTTTCGGTTATCAATTCATAGTGCAAGTGGTAATGACCACGTCGGGATTGTTGTATGCTGATGAACATAACTACTGTATCATTTGCTCTGGCCCCCCGCTCAGGACCCGAAGTAAATGCCGTTATCTTATCGAAGAAAGATACCCAGTATGCTTTATCAATTCTTGCAGGATTCTGATCAGCAACCAGGCCGAGTGCATATTTCCCTTTGACGTATTCGTGGAAACGATCTTTGAATTCAGCAGCGGGAATCAAAATGGTATTGAATCTTTTCCGCATCTGATACATGATTCTGTCAAAAGATTTATTGGTGAAGGACATATACACACCTACGAAAGGGAAAAGACTTTTTCGAGCTACGCCGAGGTTAATCATCTCCCAATTAAAAAAATGAGCTGTATGGAGCTGCACATTTTTTCCTGCGTCAATATAACGGTTAAGTACTTCAACATTCGAAGTTACGCGTTGATCAAACCGTTTGTCAGACATAGCAATAAGCTGAATCGTCTCGACCATTGTATTGACAAACTGGTGGTAAAAGTCTTTAGCAATACGTATTCTTTCTGCTGCTGTTTTATCTGGAAAGGCAATCAATAAATTACTCATCACAACTTTTTTACGGTAGCCGATGACGTAATAAGCCAACACATAAAACCCATCGCCTATGAAATACAATAAACGATCGGGTAACAGTGAAAGCAGGTATAATAAAATGTAGTAGAAGTAGTACATGCTGCAGGAATAACGACCAGGCAAAGATACAAAGTATGCCGTGCCCAATGATTCAATTCATTAAAGAATGATGTTTTGAAGTAAAGGACTCTTTTCGCGATGATCGGTATTATAATGTAGCCCTCTGCTTTCCTTTCTGAATTGTGCACCTTTCACTACAAGATAACCAGATGTAATCAGGTTACGCAGTTCACAGAGCTGAGGGGAAAGCTTTGTCGTTCTATACAGCGCCTCTGTTTCTTCATACAATAAATCCAATCGTTTCATTGCCCGCTGTAAGCGCTCATCGGTACGAACAATGCCCACATAGTCACTCATGATCTGCTGCAGCTCTTTTTTAGTCTGAGTGATCAAAATCATTTCTCGCGGATCGGTTGTTCCCTGGGCATTCCAGTCGGGTATATCGTCGCACCAATCAATGGTATCAATTAGTTCAGCGGCATTTTGATAGGCGCGGTGCGCGAAAACCATGGCTTCCAATAAACTATTACTGGCAAGCCGGTTGGCCCCATGCAATCCGGTGCTGGCAGACTCGCCACAGGCATACAGGTTGAGAAGAGAGGTTCTGCCCCACTCATCTGTTTTTATTCCTCCACAACTATAATGTGCAGCCGGTGCTACAGGAATCAGCTGCTGCATAACGTCAATGCCAATACTTTTACAACGGGCATAAATATTCGGGAAATGTTGCTGAAATTTTTCAGCATCCATATGACGACAATCCAAAAAAACATGTTCAGTTCCCCACACTTTCATTTCATTGTCGATGGCACGGGCGACAATATCTCGGGGGGCCAGATCTTTTCTTTCATCATAGCGCGACATGAAAGCCTCACCGTTTTTATTGCGCAGGATGCCACCATCTCCCCGAACAGCCTCCGTGATCAGAAAAGAAGGAGATACACCCGGCTCATATAATGCAGTTGGATGAAACTGAATAAACTCCATATTCTCTATCCGACCCTTGGCCCTGTATACCATCGCAATACCATCACCTGTGGCAATTTGCGGATTTGTAGTTGTTCGATACACCTGACCGCAACCACCGGTAGCCATGAGTGTAAACCGCGCAAGAATTTTTTCTGTTTCGCCGGTAGTAAGATTCAGCACATAAACACCATAGCAGGTTATATCGGTACTAGACTTGGTAACCAGGTATCCAAGATGATGCTGGGTGATGATGTCAACAACAAAACAATGATGCAACAATTGAATATTGGGCAAGGTCGACATCTCCTCCAGCAGTGCCCGCTCCATTTCACTACCCGTTACATCTTTATAGTGCAGGATACGATGGACGCTATGTCCGCCCTCTTTACCCAGGCTATAATCGCCGGTATCGTTTTTATCGAACTCAGCTCCATAACTGATGATTTCCCGAATACGTTCAGGACCTTCATGAATCACCAGATTGACAATGGCAGGATTACACAATCCATCACCGGCAATCAACGTATCAGTGACATGTTTCTCAAAACTATCGGTTGCCGCATCCCAAACGCCCGCAATTCCCCCTTGGGCATATTTTGTATTGGTTTCATCCGCCTGTGTTTTGGTAATGACCGTTACTGTTTTATCGGGAAACCGACGAGCGGCCTTAATTGCAAAAGTGAGACCGGCGATGCCGGAACCGATTACCAGGAAATCAGTTTTAGTTGGATTGCTCATAGCTGCTGTTTTTGGTAGACGCCCATTTCCGGTCAAACACCGGCAGGCTCTATCCAGGCTCCATTTTCCTTCAATAGATTAATCAGCTCTTCGACAGCTATTTCGCTGTCAATATTTCTCTTCATAATATCCTTTCCCTTATAGAGTGTTATTTTTCCGGGACCACTTCCGACATAACCGAAATCAGCATCAGCCATTTCACCCGGACCATTTACGATACAACCCATAATCGCAATCTTAACCCCTTTAAGGTGATGCGTAACCTTACGAATGCGAGCAGTTGTTTCTTGCAAATCAAATAAGGTACGTCCACAACTGGGACAACTGATGTATTCAGTTTTAGAGATGCGGGTACGGGTAGCTTGTAAGATGCCAAATGCAGTGGCATTCATAAACTCTTCGGGACCTGTCAATTGCACATAATTTCTGCCGCTGGTAGCGGGCTGTTCCTTGCTGGCAATGGCATAGCTTTCAGGCGTCATACCTAAACAAATGCCATCACCCATTCCATCCAGTAACAGTGCCCCACATTCGGTTGCAAAATGAATCAGGTGTTCATCGGTCGTCAAATGACCACTGTCACAAAGCAGTATCACGGGGTTCCTCACCTTTTTATTCATAAGCTCGATGAACATGCGCCGAATAGCCGGCATGGCATGCCTTGAGCGACTACTCAAGGCAAGCACAACAGTAGCATCATTAGCTAACTCATCTAGCCCGGTAAAATCATTGATGTCAACCGCATCACTGAAGCAATCTAACATCACTATATTCATTCGATCGCTCTTTCGCTCGGCAGATAAATATCCGCTGCTGCTATATAGCGGAACATAGGAAGGGTCATTGGCAACCTGCTGCCAGGCAGCAGGATAAACCATCACACGTAGGGTGCCGGGCAATTCAAAATTCAACAGGTGATGGCCGGTAAAAATATAGTCGGCAGCCGTATCGGATATGTTCCATTTATCTGTAGCTGCATCATAGGTATAACCTACGCGTTTCAGGTCTCCGGGCTGTATTTGTTCGAGCCGGCTCAAATCACCTACCACTACCGGCACCTGCTGGTTACCTATGTTACCGACTGCAAAAGTCGATCGACGGGAATAAGAGAAGGGATCATACGGCATTTTTTCAATCGAAGGAATCACCGTGGCATCCGGCTCGGGCAAAGCATATCGTTTCACCAAATCACGGCATACCGGTATTTCAAATTCAGGATCTTCCGTTAGGCTGACACGGATGGTATCACCGATGCCGTCTTCCAGCAAGGTTCCAATGCCTGCCGCACTTTTAATTCTTCCATCTTCCCCATCGCCAGCCTCTGTCACACCCAGGTGCAGGGGATAACATTCACCAAAAGAAGATAACATCTGCTGAACAAGCAAACGGTATGCCTGTACCATTACCTGCGGATTACTGGCCTTCATGCTAAGTACAATCTGATGAAAGTTTTCATCGCGGGCTATGCGTAAAAATTCCATGGCGCTTTCGACCATGCCAATCGGCGTATCGCCATAGCGACTCATGATACGATCGCTCAGCGAGCCGTGATTCGTGCCGATGCGCATAGCTGTTCCATACTCCTTACAAATACGAACAAGCGGCGTAAATTTTTCGCGAATTCTATCAATTTCTTCCAGGTACTCTGCATCCGTATAATCTATCTGCTCAAATTTTTTCTTGTCAACATAATTACCGGGATTCACACGAACCTTTTCCACAATGCGAGCAGCAATCTCAGCTGCATTCGGTGTGAAATGAATATCCGCAACCAATGGGGTATTATAACCACGACGCCGGAGTTCATTTTTGATGACCAAGAGATTTTCAGCTTCTTTTTTACTGGGGGCCGTAATGCGCACCAATTCAGCCCCCGCCTCAATACAACGAATAGACTGCTCCACTGTGGCGATGGTATCCATGGTATCAGTAGTAGTCATGGTTTGCACCCTGATTGGATGACCATTGCCCATCAGCAAACCACCTATGGAAACTTCTTTCGTACGAAGACGCGTGATGGTTGTTAAACTATTACAATACAGTTGCATGTTGAATTAATTATACTTTAACACCTGAAAAGAGCGATGGTTCTGCTTCCCTGAACGCTATTTCTTTCCAGCCAGAAACCCTTGCTGCCGTAAAATATTTTTTAATAGGTCAATTTGTGTTTCCGGTGTTTCAACACCTTTGGTTCGTTTTGTATGTATAACAAAAAAATAGGGGTGCTTGTTTTCTTCCACCCAACCCAACACCCAGCTATAAGTAATCCCATCTGCCCGGGTGGTTCGCGATAAATGATATGCCAATTGATAGGTCGCATTATTTTCCTTCAATAATAATTTTTTCACAATCTCCTGACTTCTCTTCTGAAAGGGCAGCTGGTTGAAATATAGTTTTTTAATCAGTCCAAGCTGTTCATCGGGGGTAACAGTCAGTGAATCGGCAGCCAGCTCAACTGCTCCGGTGATTTTTTTAGACCCATATTGAAGGGTATCCAGAACGGACTGTAATTTTTCTTTGCCAATGGTGCGGGCTACTGTTGAAAAAAACAGCGGGTTGGATTGCATCAGGGCCGTATCAGCAGAGAGGCGAATACTTGCCGGTGTATCAATGATTATCAAAGCACGTTCATTTGGAATTACTCCTGTTTCCAATCCGGCAATAAATAGTACCGGCTCAAAAGATTTATCAGGTGAAAAAGCAGCATCCCGATAGTGCTTTACATTATAGAGGGTAAAAGTGCCAGCGCCATTATAAAACATTCCATAAGCGCCCTCCACTCCGGCAGCCTCAAAAAAGCTACCCAAAGATTTGTCAATAGAAACATTATTGGGGGAACAGGCCATATTGCCTGAAAGAATCAGCAGGGAAACACAAGAGAGCGAAATTGTCAGCTTGCGAAGCATACCAGTCATCATGAAGCAACTATTTTCGCAAAGGTACGGCTAATAACGCTTGCCGCTATGCGAGAAAACGGCTATTTCAGTACCCCCAATTGCTTACCAACTTTAATGAAGGCGGCGATGGTCGTATCCAGGTGTTCTTTGGTATGAGCGGCACTTAGCTGAACCCGAATACGGGCCTGGCCCTTGGCCACAACCGGGAAGAAGAAGCCGATGACATAAACCCCTTCTTCCAGCAGGGCAGCTGCAAATTGCTGGGAAAGTACGGCATCGTAGAGCATGATGGGGACAATGGGATGATCGCCAGGCTTGATATCGAATCCGGCTGCCGTCATCTGGTTTCTGAAATACTTCGTATTAGATTCCAGTTGATCGCGCAACTCCGTTGTCTCGGTTAACATATCGAGCACAGCAATTGACCCCCCAACGATGCTGGGTGCCAGCGTATTGGAAAAAAGGTAGGGACGACTACGTTGACGCAGCATTTCAATAACGGCTTTTCGGCCAGAGGTAAATCCACCGCTGGCACCACCCAGGGCTTTACCCAGGGTACCGGTAATAATATCTACCCTACCCATCACATTTCTATATTCATGGGTACCTCTGCCGGTTTTTCCGATAAAACCAGAGGAATGACATTCATCAGTCATCACAACAGCATCATATTGATCAGCCAAGTCGCAGATCTTATCGAGTTGTGCAATGGTACCATCCATGCTGAACGAACCATCTGTAACAATAATTCTTGTTCTGCAGCCCGCGGCCTCTTTTAATTTTTCCTCCAGATCTGCCATATTATTATGCTCATATCGGAAGCGCTGTGCTTTACATAACCTAACACCGTCAATGATGGAGGCATGATTAAGGGCGTCACTAATGATGGCATCCTGCTCTTGAAACAAAGGCTCAAATACGCCTCCATTGGCATCAAAAGCAGCCGCATATAAAATGGTATCTTCTGTACCTAAAAAACGTGACAATTTTTCTTCCAATTCCTTGTGTATGTCTTGTGTGCCGCAAATGAAGCGAACACTACTCATGCCAAAGCCCCTGCTATCAATGGTTTTATGAGCCGCCTCAATAACACGTGGGTGAGAAGACAAGCCAAGGTAATTATTGGCGCAAAAGTTCAACACCTTTTTCCCGTTGACCAGAATTTCTGCTCCCTGCTCACTGGCAATGATGCGCTCTTGCTTAAAAAGTCCTGCCTGACGGATATCTTCTATCTCTTTTTCAATACGGTCTACGAAAGACTGATTCATTCTCTGGAATTTTTTCTTGGCTAAAATACGTGATCAGTTACTTTTCAATACCCAATAACTCTACCTCAAAAATCAATGCAGCGCCCGGACCGATTGGACCACCAGTGCCGGCATCACCATATCCCAGTTCAGAAGGAATAAAAAATTTCCATTTACTGCCTACGGTCATCAATGGCAACCCTTCCTGCCAACCCCGAATTACATTGCGCAAGGGAAATGTAATGGGCTCACCACGTTCAACAGAACTATCAAAAGGTTTGCCGTCAATCAGGGTGCCATGGTAATGACACCGAACCTTACTATCGATGGTAGGTCTAATTGTATCCTTGCCGGCACGAAGCACTTCATACTGCAAACCACTGGGCAGCGTTACAACGCCGGGGCGCTTGCTGTTGGCAGCCAGAAATGCCTGACCTTCCTTTTTATTAGCCAGAATGCGTACTGCGTTTTTCTGCTCCTGGTATTGGCCCAGGCATTTATTGATTACTTCCTCCGATAAAAAAGGCTTGGCACCATTCTTTACATCGGTGAATGCTTTTTTTATCATTTCGAAATTCAAGTCATCAAATCCCTGTGTTTTCAGGCTTTGTGCAATTTTTACTCCTACCGAATAACTGACACTATCCGACATGGTTTTAAGTGCAGCCATGGGCGTAGCAACTGCCGGCTTGGCTTTTTGCGCTGCTACAACAGGTTTTTTCACCTGAGCAACCAAGAGGACAGGCATCGATAAAACAGAAACAAACAAAAGACTTTTTTTCATGTACTGACCATTTTATGAGGCAAAGAAACAACTTTTGAAAGAAACCAGCGCAGGCAAAATGATGGCTACCCTGCCAACAATGATTTCAGGGCACTGTTGACCCTTTCAAAGGGGAATCCGGCCACTACCCTGTGCATTTCTTCCCGTATCTGGTCATTGCATAAATTCCCGATAGAGCCTTCGTGGGTATGATGTATTGCTGTTGCTGGTGCAAATTCACCCCGCTCAATGCTGTCGCCCACCTGCCGGTAAGCTTCCCTGAATGGAATACCCTGTTGTACCAGCCGATTCACTTCTTCTACGCTGAACAGGTACTTATATTTTTCCTCCTCTAAGATGTTTTCTCGAATAGTTACCTGAGCAAGCATGCGTTCCAGCATTTGAAGACAATCTTTTAGGTTTTGGAAGGCCGGAAAAAGATGTTCTTTCATCAACTGCCAATCGCGGTGATATCCGGCGGGCAGGTTAGTGCTTATCAGCGCTAATTCATTGGGAAGTGCTTTTAACCGATTGCAATGTGCCCGGATCAATTCGAGTACATCTGGATTTTTTTTATGTGGCATGATGCTGGAGCCAGTAGTAAGCTCCGCCGGAAAGCTGATGAAGTTAAATTCCTGATTAAGAAACAGACAAGCATCCATACTTATGCGTGCTAGTGTATCAGCGAGACTGGCTATTGCTGCAGCCGTGATTCGCTCAGACTTTCCCCGACTCATCTGGGCATACACTACATTATAATTAAGCGTATCAAAGCCAAGCAATGCTGTGGTGAGTGTTCTATTGACAGGAAAAGAAGATCCATAGCCTGCGGCAGAGCCCAGTGGATTTTTATTGATCACCTGATAAGCAGCCTGCAGTGCCACCATATCATCCACCAGGCTTTCGGCATAAGCACCAAACCATAGTCCAAAGGAAGAAGGCATAGCCAACTGCAGGTGGGTATATCCGGGCATCAAATGATGCTTAAACTGCTCACTCTGC
Source organism: uncultured Sediminibacterium sp. (assembly GCA_964448845.1). GTDB lineage: Bacteria > Bacteroidota > Bacteroidia > Chitinophagales > Chitinophagaceae > Sediminibacterium. The sequence continues at coordinate 82,560 of CAYUXJ010000004.1, read as the reverse complement.
CGCTGCAACAACTCAAACAAGGAGGCAGTAGCCTGTACAATCTCCTCTACCTCCTGTCGCAGGAAAAGACGAATGTCAACCAGTACCTGATCATTCCGACTGCGGGCAGCATGAATTTTTTTTCCGGTATCCCCCAGCAACTGCGTAAGCAGTAGCTCCATATAAGAATGAATATCTTCTACTTCGGCAGGCAGCTCAATTCCTTCATTCAATATTTGCTGATAAATGCGGCGCAACTCTTTAGTCAGCATGTCGCCCTCTTCTGCTGTAAGAAGTTGTATAGATGTGAGCATCTTTACATGTGCCAATGAACCCAGCACATCATAAGGTGCCAGGTATAGGTCCATTTCCCTATCACGACCTGTTGTAAATGCCTCCACCAGAGCGGATGTCTTTGTCGTATGTTTTTGCCATAGTTTCATAATACCTGATTGAGTAAGTGGATATAAGTATGAATTCCCTCTTGCAGTTCTTTCAAAAAAATAAATTCATCAGCCGTATGACTGCGCATTGAATCTCCCGGTCCCATTTTCAAAACAGGAAATGGCATTAGTGCCTTATCAGAGGTAGTAGGGGATCCATAACAAGTTTTACCCAACACCATCCCGGCCTTTACTAACGGATGATCCATTGCAATAAAGGATGACTTTAAACGGAGAGATCGTGGCTCGACTCGCCCTTGTATGTTGGCGCGTATTATAGCCAGCACTTCTTCGAGTGTATAACATTCGTTCACGCGAATATCGACAACGAAATGGCAGGATGCAGGCACTACATTATGTGCCTGATTTTCTGTACGAATACCTGTCACCGACAGCTGTACCGGCCCTAATAGGTCGGATGTTTTCTCAAATTGAAATTGTTTACACCAGTTAATATCCGGAAGTGCTTTGTACAAAGCATTCTCGCCCTCATTGCGTGCAGCATGTCCGGCCTTACCTTCAACATATACATCCAGCACCAGTAAGCCGCGCTCAGCCACAGCGAGTTGCATCTTGGTTGGTTCACCTACTATGCCAGCAGCAATAACCGGCAATAGGGGCAATAAAGATTCAATACCCCCCGCACCAGAGATCTCTTCCTCTGCTGTGGCGGCAAAGAGCAAATTGCAGAATAAGTTTTTCTGTTCATAAAAATGAAGGAATGTATAGAGTAGTGCTATGAGTGATGCTCCTGCATCATTACTTCCCAGTCCAAAAAGCTTATCTCCCTCCACTTTCCCATCAAATGGGTCGCGGGTGTAAGCTTCGCTGGGCCGTACGGTATCATGATGTGAATTCAGAAGGATGGTAGGAAGTGCGGGGTCATAATACCGATTGGTGGCCCAGATATTATGAAGGTGACGATGTGCCTCAATCCCTTTGCTCTGCAAAAAAGCAAGGAGTAGATCAGCAGTAGCTGCTTCCTGTCGACTGAAAGAGGGTATCTGAATAAGCGACTGCAGCAACTCGATCGCACCGGTTGTTACTATGGCTGTTTCTTTGTTATTCATGAATTATAGTTGTTCCTACTTTACCCGATAGCAGATCAGTTAATTGAACAGCATCACCAATGATTACCTTTTCAACGCCTTGCGACAGTGTGTTAAATGCATTTTGAAGTTTTGGCATCATTCCACCGGTGATCACCTGCTCTTCCAGCAACTGCTGATAAAGAGAAGAATTGATTTGTGGTATGACCGAATCCGGATCCTGCAGATGACGCAGAACACCGCTGTGCTCGAAAGCATATACCAGCTCGACCTCAAATAGTCTGCTCATGGCAACAGCTATTGCGGCAGCAATGGTATCTGCATTGGTGTTGAGCAATTGCCCGGAAGTATCCGACGTGATGGGAGCAATCACAGGTAAGTATTGACCGGATAATAAAGAGGTGACCAAATCAATATTGACGGTATCTATATCACCCACCCATCCGAAGTCAATGGTGGAATGTTTTCGGATATGCGCTTGTATAAGCTTTCCATCTACACCGCTTACTCCCACGGCAGCACAACCTCTGGCATTGAGCGATGCCACCAGATTTTTATTGATGAATCCTGCGTAGACCATCGTTACTATTTTGAGTGTGGCAGTATCTGTGATACGTCTGCCATCAACCATTTTTTGCTCTACGCCCATCTGTTCCGCCAGCTCCGTAGCCAGTTTTCCGCCCCCATGTATCAGCACTTTCTTGCCAGCCAGGGCTGCAAGCTGATCGAGCAATTGATGCAGTCGTTGCGGATGATCGATGATCATACCCCCTATCTTAATGATGGTCAGTTTTTCTTTCATTGGATTGATAGATTATTTAAAATAGAAGCCAGTACAGCTTGTGCGGACCATACCCGATTACCTGCCTGTTGGGTCACCAGGCTACAAGGCGCATCTAGGATCTCATCACTGAGTTCGACATTTCTTCTTACGGGCAGGCAATGCATGACACCTGCCTGTCTTGTAAGCGACCATTTTTTAGCTGTTAACATCCAGTCAGTGTGTGCTGCATGTATTTTTCCATAATCAGCATAGCCACTCCAATTTTTAACATAGACAAAGTCGGCGTCTTTGAGTGCATCTTCCTGGTGGTGCGTAATAGTTGCCCCACTTGTAAACTGCTCATCTAATTCATAGTGTGGTGGATGTGTGATCACCAAGTCGGCTTGATGCCAGGCATTCACCCATTGTGCGAAGCTATTGGCGACACAATGCGGGAGGGCTTTTATGTGTGGCGCCCAGGTCAATACAACTTTTGGTTTTCTTATCCCATGCCAGCCTGCGGCCTGCATCACTTCGGTCATCGTCATCAAATCAGCCAGGGACTGCAGGGGGTGCAAAGTGGCACTTTCCATACTCACTACTGGAATTCCTGTATATAAGATAAACTGTTTAAGTATCTGTTCGCTATAATCAAGTTCCCGGCTAACGAGACTCGGAAAGGTTCGGATACAGAGAACATCAAGATATTGACCAAGCACGGGGCCGGCATCCTTGATGTGTTCAACAGTAGTACCATTCATCACGGCACCTTCAGCAAATTCAAGTGCCCAGCCTTCTTTATCAATATTCAATATAATGGGTTCCAGTCCCAGGTTGCGGGCAGCCACTTGTGTGCTGATGCGCGTGCGCAAACTGGGATTCAGAAAAAGCAACCCAATCTTTTTTCCCTGACCCAGTTGCTGATGAAGCGTTGGATGCAATTTGAACTGTTGCGCCTGTTGTATCAGGTCATCTATATTACTTACGTCTGCAGCTGAAATAAATTGTTGCATGACTTTACATTATTGGGTGAATGAATGCATATTGTTTTCTATGGCATGCTGAAGTTTGTGCAGAAATGAGTCAGCCTGTTCCTGGGTAAGTGAGAGTGGCGGCAGCAATCGAATGGTTGCCGGTTTCGCTTCGCCTGTAAACACATGAGCGTTTGTCAGTAGTGTATTTTTCAGGTTGGCGAAAGCCGGAGGCAGATCAAATCCAATCATCAGTCCGCGTCCCCGAACTGCCTGCCATTCAGGTATTGCGCTTAGGTGATTGAATAAATAGGCGCCTATCGTAGCTGCATTCTGCATGAGGTTTTCCTGCTGCATCACTTCTAAAACAGCCAATGCAGCTGCGCAGGCGAGCGGGTTTCCGCCGAAAGTAGTTCCGAGCATACCATGGCGGGGCTTGATATGTGGAGCGATTAATAATCCCCCGACGGGAAATCCATTTCCCATTCCCTTGGCCATTGTATATATATCTGCGGATATGCCGGCATGATCATGTGAAAAGAATTGTCCTGTTCTGCCGTAGCCACATTGTACAGCATCAGCTATCATGACTGCACCATGGAGGTGACAATGATGTCGGATGGATTGTAAAAACGCATCTCCTGCTACCCGAATACCCCCAACTCCCTGAATGCCTTCTACAATTACTGCAGCAATAGAATCGGCATGTTGCTTAAAACAATCTTCCAGTGCCTGCTCATCATTAAATGGCAAAAAAATCACATGATCGATTGCATTAACAGGGGCCAGTATGGTGGGATTATCGGTGACCGCTACTGCAAGTGAAGTTCGACCATGAAACGACTGCCGGAATGCAATGATTTTTTTTCTGCCGGTATGAAAAGATGCCAGCTTCAAAGCATTTTCATTGGCTTCTGCACCGCTATTGCAGAGAAAAAGCTGATAATCTTTTTTTTCTGTCACTTTCAGCAACAAGTCAGCCAACTCCTCTTGTATGGGCAAATGAACGGAGTTGGAATAGAATGCCAGCGTTTCAAGTTGCTGCTCGATTCGCTTTACCCAATGCGGATGGGTATGTCCGATACTGATAACTGCATGACCGCCATACATATCAAGGTATCGAGTTCCGTCATCACCCCAAACATATGCACCATGAGCGCGCACAATAGTCACCGGCTGAAGAGGATATACATCAAATAGTTTCATGTTCATTGTTTTAAAATGCCAAGGATTTCAGCTTAAGACCGGCTGTTTCTTCGAGCCCAAGCATCAGGTTCATATTTTGTATGGCCTGTCCGCTGGCGCCTTTCAACAGGTTATCGATGGTAGCATGTATCGCCAGTTTATTGCCTTGTTTTTCTAATTGTATCAAACATTTATTTGTATTCACCACTTGCTTGAGATGAATGGGTTCATCGCTTAATTGTGTAAATGGATGATGCTGGTAATAGGAACGATAGAGTTGTTTTACTTCTTCTAACGGCAGACCGCCATCGAGGATTGAACTGCAGTATATACCCCGCGTGAAATCTCCCCGCCAGGGAACAAAATGAACATACATGCCGTCATTACCCTGAAGCTGTTGTAAACTTTCCTGAACTTCTTGTAGGTGCTGATGCTGCAATGCCTTGTAAGATTGAATATTACCGGAGCGCCAGCTGAAATGAGTTGTCTGGCTGAGTGCTTGTCCGGCCCCGGTCGATCCGGTAATGCCTGTAGTATAAACATCACCGAGTATGCCTGCATCAGCGAGGGGTAATAGAGCAAGTTGAATGGCGGTGGCAAAGCATCCGGGATTGGCAATTTGACGTGCTTTTACAATCTTCTCTTTTTGTAATTCCGGCAGTCCATATACAAATGTTCTGTCACCTATCACTGCGTTGGCGTGGTGGCGAAAATCCTGTGACAGATCAATGATAGCGGTTGTGGCGGCTATTGAGTTGATATGAAGCCATTGCCTGGCCTCACCGTGGGGCAGACACAAGAACAGCACATCCACTGGTTCTGTAGTAATATCAGTAAAAACAAGGTCTGTTTCCCCGATAAGATCAGTATGCACCAGATGAATGGGTCTGCCCGACTGACTATTGCTGTGTACGAAGCGAAGCGTAACTGCAGGATGATGAAGCAATAAACGGATTAACTCGCCGCCGGTATATCCGGCAGCTCCGATGATACCAGCGCTGAATATTGACTTGTTGAGTTTATTTTCCATGTTATCTACTTTTTTAATCGGTTGCTGTAGCTTGAGATGCATGTATCTGATGATAGATGGCAGTTTGATTTCCGAAGATGCGTGTAAAGCCCCGAACATCTTCGCCCGTCCAGCCACTGTTCATCTCTCCATATTTGCCAAAGCGACTGCTCATCAGATCAAAATCTGATTCAACACCTGTCACCTGAAAATGGTATGGGTGGAGTTGAATAAATACTTTTCCGGTCACGTATTGCTGGGAATGCTCGAGGAAAGCTTCAATGTCGCGCATAACAGGATCAAGTATCTGTCCTTCATGTAGCCAGTTGCCATAAAATTGTGCCAGTTGATCTTTCCAGCTAAGTTGCCATTTAGTGAGTACATGCTTTTCGAGTGCATGGTGTGCTTTCAGTATGACCATGGGAGCAGCTGCTTCAAAGCCGACCCTACCTTTGATACCGATGATGGTATCGCCTACATGAATATCCCTGCCCACACCAAAGGGGGCAGCAACGGATTGCAAATATTGTATGGCGGCGGTGGGGTGCCCGAAGCACTGATCATCGATAGCACTTAGTTCACCCCGGACAAAAGAAAGCACCACTTCACGTGATTCGCTCGCTGTAACTTGTGTAGGCCAAGCAGCTTCCGGAATCATACCCTTACTTTGGAGGGTTTCTTTACCACCGATACTGGTACCCCAGAGTCCCTTATTGATTGAGTAAGCTGCTTTTTCAAAATTCATATTCACTCCCTTTTTTTGGAGGTAGTTGATTTCTTCTTCCCTGCTCAACTGTAAGTCACGTATGGGTGTAACGATTTTAATCCCGGGTAATAAGATCTGAAAGATCATGTCAAACCGAACCTGGTCATTGCCGGCACCTGTGCTGCCATGTACTACGGCAACGGCATTGAGTTGTTTTACATACTCAGCAATGTGCAGTGCCTGACTGAGTCGCTCGGCACTTACGCTCAGCGGGTAGGTATTATTTTTCAATATATTGCCATACATCAAGTAGCGAAGTATTTTGTCGTAATAGGAAGTAACGGCGTCGACAGTTGTATGGGAAGCTACGCCAAGAGCATAGGCATGTTGTTCTATTTGACTGAGCTCGGCGGCTGTAAAGCCACCGGTATTCACAACGACGCTGTGCACTTCCAGGTGCTTTTCATCTGTTAGATATTTCACACAAAATGAAGTGTCGAGTCCTCCGCTGAATCCGAGTACTACTTTTGAACCGGCAGGGATATTTTCTAAATATGGGTTGGTTGACATGTATAAGGATTAAGTCGGTGATTACTTTCCGGTCAGGTGAAGTATGAATGGTAAGATTGCTTTTAAGAACCGGGGGATTGTTTGCTGTCGATTACCTTCTTTTTTCCGGAACGGCTTTAGCAATCGACTTTGTTTGATTTTCATAAATCGCTCCCACAGCTTTGATTTTTTTGTGAATGTTTTGGCTGCCTCTTCAGGTGCGGGATGATCTTTCGGGTCATAGAGCATTGCTGTGCATAAACAGTTTTTCCTGTCTTTGCTCATTAAAATATCATAATTGACACAGCTTTTACAGCCCGCCCAAAATTCTTCATCATCTGTGAGTTCACTGTAGGTTACCGGCAAATATCCAAGGTCGCTGTTGATTTTCATTACTGCGAGTCCTGTGGTTAAACCAAATATGTTGGCTTCCGGATATTTTCTTCTTGAGAGGTCGAATATGCATTGTTTGATCTGCTTGGCAACCCCGGTTTTTCTAAATGCAGGAACTACAATGAGTCCGCTGTTGGCAACAAATGCATTGTGCCCCCAAACCTCGATGTAACAAAAGCCAACCCAGGTGCCATCAGATAAAACGGCGATGACTGCTTTTCCTTCTTCCATTTTTTGGGCAATGTATTCAGGACTTCTCTTGGCAATACCGGTTCCTCTGGCTTTGGCGGAAGATTCCATTTCTGCAGTGATGATAGCAGCATACCGTATATCGGCGCCTTCGGCGATCCGAATAATGATGTTACTTTCCAACTTGTACTTTCTTTGATTGAGTAAAAAAAATAATATTGCCGCTTAGGCAAGTTTGCTTTCCGGGAGAAGATTCACTGATAGGGGCAATTGCCAGTTGCTCGTCCTATCAGCATCCACGTCGGAGTCGGAGCAATGTGTAGGGAGCAGCAGCAGGCAGTCTGTCAGCAGGTTGAGCCATGACAGAGGTAGGAGTAGAATATGCCTTTATGTAGTTCACTGCTATTGAGCTTAGTGTTGTAAGCGTAAAAATAAAGAAGATTTATAAAATGCCAGCCATTTTTTTTGTGGGCTATAATAGGAGCTTACGATTGAAGTGTATTGAACGATTCCCAAACAACCGTTAACTAGAATCCGCCGCGTCGGTTATTTCCTCCACCTCCTGGCATCTGAAAACGCATGCCTTCTGCACCGCGCATCATCATATTACCGCCACGCATCATCGACTGTTGTCCGGCAAAGTTGCGTAGGTTATATGTAAAGGTGAGCATGAAGTATTGTGTCAGGTTATTGGTTCGGGTATTGACGATCTGATTGGCGCTGGCGGAACTGCTGATAGCCAGGTTTTGCTTCAGCACATCGAAACAACTCAGACGAAGTTCACCTGCTTTATTTTTCAGGAACTGCTTAGCAATTGATGGTGTAATCAGGAATACCGATGTGTTGAAACCCGCAGGTCGATTACCATATTTCGTCAGATCGAAATCACTGGCAATGATCCAACCCTTATCAGAGTAAAGAGTAAAATCTGCCGCCATTGACCAGGCAGTAAAGTTGGTGTTCTGGTTGGGAGAGAGTGTATTCCTTACCGGATTATAGGTATAGGAAGTACTCAGGTTCATGTCAAAATTTTTCTTCAGGTTCGTAGTCCACTTAACTGTCTGTGCCAGTATGGTATTACGGGTATAGTTACTGATACCATTCAATAATGACTGACTCTGGTTATAAGACACGGTGGATTGCAGATTCAGGTTAGATTTCGGCTTCTTAATGGGGAAACCATAATTGAAGTAACCGGAAATATTATAAGTACCGTTCAAGTTGACATAAGTAGTTTTTCTTCCGCCGGTAGGCAAGGTTGTCACTGAATTTTGTATGTCATGGTTAATCAAAACAGCGTTCACAGTGGCAAAAACGATACGCTGGGTAAAAGGATCGAAGGAGGCATACAAAACGCGGAGGCTATTGGTGAACTGTGGACGCAGGTTGGGATTACCAATCTGAAAGTTTACCGAGTCGGTAGTAGTGAGAACGGGTTGTAGCTGTGTATTGGAAGGTTGCCCGGTACGACCATTATAAAACATCCGCAGGCTGGATGTTTTGGTAATGTTATAGGTGAAGTTGGCTTGCGGAGTCAGGTTCACGAAGCTGCGAGCCACCAGCACATTTTTAGTCGTATTCAGGCTATTGATATCCATAAATTGAACACCACTTCCAAAGTTAAAGTTGTACTTGGTTTGTTGAACACGGTAATTCAGGCTGACTGTGTTCGCAGCAGAAGTAAATTCAAAGGAGTTACTGAACAAGCTGTCAAACTGCGAGAATTTATTAGAAGTTGCATTAAAATTATAGGTTGAATTCCTGGTTTCATTATTCACATAAGCATAACTATATCTGATCTCAATCATTTTATTACCCTTTTTACCTACCGGCTCAGTAAATGAAACGGAAGGGTTCAGCGAAAGGGACTTGCTTGAGTCGCGGTAGTATTGGTTGATGGTATCTGAACGGAGGAAGGGTTGGTAGAATGTATTGACAGAGTAGGTATATCCATCGCCTTCATTTTGGCTGCCGGAGAAGCCCATTTCAAAAGAAAGGGTACGTCCCTTTTTTGCGAATCGATGACGGAAACTCAAGGAAGAACCTCCCACATTAAAACCACTCCGAAAACTAGCGTTCCTCGATTGAGACTGGTTGATCAAACTGCCTTTCGGGCCGGCTGTTGTGACATTAGACGAAATGCTGGTAGGCTGGCTATTTTGAAAAGCAAGGTTGGGCCGGAAAATAAAAGTATTATTGGAATCTATCCTGCTTTCGAGATTAAAGGTAAAGCGGTGATTTTCATTCCGGGTATCGGATTCAGACTGTGAATTATTATAGATAGAAGAATCCGCATTGAAAATATTTTGGGAATTGCTATTCTGTGCGATAAAGGTAGAAGGTCGATTGTAAAAATAGCTGCCATAGGCATCTGTTTTTTTACTCCAGGCGTCCCGGTAATTGATACCGCCAGCAAGCACAGAGGTGATACCGCTGCCGGTACCGGAACCTCCACCAGAACCTCCGCCGCCACCCATGGATACTACCATGGCACCCCCCATGCCGCCACCTCCGCCACCACCTCGGCCACCGCCCAGATTAACCTGACTGAAATTTTGCTTGTTGATGTTATTTGCCTGGCCTAAAAAAGTAATCTGGCGATCTCCTTTCACGACACTCAGGTTAATGCTTTCATCATAACGCTCATTAGAACCAATTCCGGCTACCATGCGCCCGAAGGAACCTTTACGCATATCTTTTTTGGTGGTGATATTAATGGTCTTCACCCGGTTCCCATCGTCAAAGCCCGTAAACTTAGCCTGATCACTTTGGTCATCAAATACTTGAATCTTGTCGATTACATCGGGCGGCAGGTTTCGGGTAGCCATCTTTGGGTCATCGCCAAAGAATCTTTTTCCATTTACCAGTACACGTTGAACTGCTTCCCCCTGTGACTTGATGTTACCATCCTTATCGACTTCCATGCCGGGAATTTTTTTCAATAGGTCTTCTGCCACCGCATTGGGTTTGGTTTTGAAAGCCCCTGCTGAAAATTCAACCGTATCTTTTTTCATCTGAACCGGCGAAGCAGTAACAGTTACCTCACCTAAAGTAGTTGAGCCCACTTTCAGGTAAATATTGCCCAGGTTCAAGACCGCATTTTCTTTGGAAAAATTCAACTTCTTTTCAAGCTGCTCATAGCCGGAAAATTTCACCTGCAGAATCATGGCACCAAAGGGTATGTTGGTGATGCTGAAACTACCATCAGTCGCCGCCAGTGCGAAAACCTCCAGTGTAGAATCCCGCGCATCTAAAATCGCCACCGTAGCGTCTTTAAGAGATTGCTTATTAACGGAATCTACCAGCTTACCCCTAACCGTACCTACCGTTTGAGCAGAAGCAGTCAGTTGGATAGCAGCGAGCAGGATAAAAATGGATAAAATGCGCATAATGTTTTTTTCAGCAGGCTGCAAAGGTACGATGAGTTGCCCCGAAGTGACTACTTTTTACATTCTAACGGAAAACTAGTAGGATAGTTGGTATTCGAAACCTTAAAATCGGTGAATTCAGCCTCTGAAGAGACAAATGGGGCAGCCCCACCTTAAAATACCACTATTCACAGCCTAAACCATTTTTGGGGTACCTTTATAGTTGTAAGTATTTATACGCTAACCCCTCCCAAAAAAATGATGATGATGAAAAAGAATTCAAACACCCGCCTACTGTTTAGTTCGCTTGTGGTTATGACTTTTTGCTGGCTGATTGCTTGTCAAACGACTCCTCCTGCTCCGGCAGAATCGACTGGCACTGATAGCACCATGCAAAGCACTACTGCTGCTTCATTTGATGTGGCAATGGTAAATAATGGTAAAGATCCTGTATGTGGCATGCCCGTAACGGCTGGTATTTCAGATACCGCTCATTACCAGGGTAATGTACTGGGCTTTTGTTCTCCGGAATGTAAGGCCGAATTCGTAAAAGACCCTACTGCCTTAATTGCTGCTGCCGAAATAAAAAAGAAATAGGATAGGCTAACTGAACAGGTACTCGACGTCTTCTCTTGTGAGACTCTTCACAAATCCTTCATCGTCGGCGATGAGGTCGCGTGCCAGGCTCCGCTTCCGTTCCTGTAATTTGAGGATCTTATCTTCCACTGTATCATTACAGATCATTCGGTAAGCAAAAATATTTTTTGTTTGACCGATGCGATGCGTTCGATCGATCGCCTGTTGCTCAACCGCCGGGTTCCACCAGGGGTCAACGATATAAACATAGTCGGCAGCTGTCAGGTTCAAGCCCACGCCTCCTGCTTTGAGCGAAATCAAAAATACGCGGCAAGTATCGTCTTCCTGAAAGCGACGGATGGCCCGCTCGCGCTCAGCCACAGTGCTACTTCCATCAAAATACTCATAGGAGACACCCAGCTCCTTCATTTTCTCTTTTATCAGTGCCAGCATACCCAGGAACTGAGAAAAAACAAGTGCCTTGTGGTTGCTGATGTTCTCGGTTATCTCTCTTCCCAGCTCCTCTAGTTTAACTGAGTGATTGGGATAACGTTCTTCCTCCTTAACGATGGCCGGACTGTCACAGATCTGCCGCAATTTCATCAGACCCTGCAAAATGGTAAGTTGTGATTTCTGTATGCCCTGCTCATCTACGATGCCGAGGATTCTATCGCGATAGTCATTCCTATAAGCCTCATAAATTTTTCGTTGCTCCTCACCCATTTCACAAAACAGCACCATCTCTTGCTTTTCGGGCAAATCACGGGCCACTTGCTCTTTCGTTCTGCGCAGAATAAACGGATACAATAATTTACGGAGATGATCTTTCTGCTCCTTTTCTCCAAACTTATCAATGGGTATAGAAAATTCCTGTTTGAACATTTCTACAGTCCCCAGCATGCCCGGATTCAAAAAGTTCATCTGGGCAAAGATGTCGAAAGTATTATTCTGTAATGGGGTACCACTGAGACAGAGCCTGTTGGCCGCTTTCAGCAGTCCTGCAGCACGGGTAACTTTACTGCTGGGATTCTTGATGGCCTGACTTTCATCCAGCACTACATAGTCGAAAGATAACTCCACCAGTTGTCTGATATCGCTGCGCAGCGTGCCGTAGGTTGTAATAATGATATCAATATCAGTCTTGCGCAGAAAATCTCTGGTGCGGGTGCTGCCATGGTGAACATAGTAGGTCAGTCCGGGCGTAAATTTTACGATTTCATTTTGCCAGTTAAATAAAAGGGTGGTCGGACAAACTACGAGGGCGCGCAGTGAGCCATTCACCTGTTTGAGGTGATGCAGAAAACTAAGTGCCTGGATGGTTTTACCCAATCCCATGTCATCGGCCAGTATTCCACCCCATTTAACTTCCCGCAAATAATTCAACCACTGAAATCCACTTTCCTGATAAGGGCGAAGGACCTCCTTTAGGTGAGCCGGTGGTTCTATGGGTTCAATGGAATGATTCTCACGCAGTCGCTCATATTTTTCCTCTAACTGGAAATACAACTCTTGCTCATCCCGTTGCATATATAGTTCTTCAATAACGCTGAAGTGGTATTTACTCAACTTCATGTTGCCCGCCTTGCCATCACCGACACGGAACAGCAGTGCATATTTTTTCAGCCATTCGTCGGGTAAAATGCCTAAAGAGCCATCTTGCAACTGAACAAACTGTTGCTTGTTCGCCAGTGCTTTCTTCACATCATCGACGGTTATTTTTTGATGACCAAAGCTAATCTCCACTTTTGCATCGAACCAGTCGGTGTGACTGCTGATAAAGATTTTAGTAGCCGGCTTAGCTGTATTGAAGCGGAAATTTTTTAAGGTCTCCAGTCCGTGAATGGGAATGTTTTGTTCCTGCACTGCATCGACAAATAAGAAGAACCAGTTATTCTTTAGCACTTCACTGCCTTTCAATGCCAATAAGCCGTCATCGGTTTTAAAGAAGCCCTGGTGCAGAGATGCAATCTTGTCATAGAAAGCCCGCTCGGCGGCTAATTGACGCTTGATTACCAGAAGTCGATCGGCCAGCGGTAAGAAAATTTGTTCTTTATCGCCCGGCTTCACCTCATATCCACGATAACTAAAAACGGGCTGGAACAGCAGGTTCTCCTTTTTTTCGCGTAGCACCACTTTCATGAGAGGCTTCTCATCTTTTACTTCTTCGCGGGGCAGATTACCGAAATGCATTCGGTATTCACGGGAAAGCGGAATAATCGTTTCCGTCAGGGCTGCCGGCCATTCCGCTGCAGGTATCACCCAAGTGCCACTGGGTAAAAAACGAGCAACCTGGGTAATGTCTTCTTTTTTCTGCCAGAGGTAGAATCGATCTGCTTTGTTGAAGAACATCGGACTATTCCAGCCATTTTCTGCTACTGAAAATAAACCCTCCGGTGTAGCCACCTTACAAGCGACTTCATACTGTCCATTGGCATAATGCACCGTGAATTCGGGCACAACCGGATCGGGTAAGATCTCCATTTTTTTCAGTTGCGCCGTCGTGAAAGTTTTCCCCTTGGGTACATGGAAGATAAAGGGTGATTCAGCTAGGTGGCGAAATAATTGACGCAATCGGGGAAAAAGATATTCCACCATCAGTTCAAATGTTTCATCCGGTAATCCTTCCTGCTGTTGATGCACAATGTTTTCCCAGATACCTGCAAAAGGCGAGTTCTTATCAATGAACTTACTGACCTCCCCCGGCTGTAGCTTCCGCAATAATTCAAGTGTTATCTTATCGGTATCGCTGAGCTGTTCGGCATTCACATATCGGGTAACATCCAGACGGGTAACCTTGGAAATATAACGGGTCTTTTCATCATCCGTGTCGCCGGCAATGCCAATAAATTGTACCGGTTGGAATTGTTCTTTATCGAAAGCAATCACAACCCCCAATTGTTGTTGTTCTGGTGTAGCTGCAGCATTAGAAGAAGCAGGCTCTGCCATAGGAGCCACCTTCCTCTCAGCAGGTTGTGCAGTAGCAACCTCTTCAGCAGAACTGTTACCTGCGGGAACTTGTGCTATGCGACGAATCGAGGGATCCAGCAATCGTAAAAAGGGTTTTCCCTGGTTATAAGTGAACTCAAATTTCCCGGTAAGGTCGTCATTGAGAGAATACCCATACAACGCCAGTAATTTATTTTTTTCTTTATCGAGGTTACGGATGGTATCAAAGTAGCCTACACCATGATTACGCAGCAGTTGAAGAAATACGATGCTCTTGTGTAAACACAATGGATGTGCTTTTTCAGAGCGGCAGTTGCAACTGGTATCAAAATTGCGCTCCTCATTTTTCTTGATGAGTACCTGAAAGGAAACACCTTCCCAATCTACCCTTGCCTTAACACATTCATCTTTGGCTTCCAGTACCAGGGCTCTGCCGGTGCGAAGAAAATCTTCTGCTGCCTCAAAATTTGCAGGTGATGAAAAAAGTCGGATCATTTTCAGCTCCAGCTGTTTCATCTTTACCACCGTATGGCGCTGGTCATATTCAAGTTCCTGGTCTCCCAGCATATTTTTATCCAGCAAATCCTGCAGATAAAATAAGGCGCCCGCCTTGTGGCGGCAGATTTCAGAGAGGTTGTAAGGACAAGTACAGCGCAACGTAAGCGACGTAGGATCTTTGTACTTGTAGATATGTATTTTATAGTAGGTGGTGTAGCCATCGTCTTTCACGCGCATGACCACATGTCCGGAGAGATCGTCGTACTCTACGAGTTCGATGTTGTTTAGGGCATGAATTCTTTTACCGCGACGGATTACTTCATCTGTACCGTTGTTGTGTATGTGTTTGATCAGGTAGGGTAATGCCATAAATCGCGGAGTATTTCACACTTTTCGGTACCACCGGAAACCCTTCGATTGTCCGGTTATCTTCAAAAAAGGCAAGTTGCAAAAGTAACGAAAAGCAGCAGGCTTTCCCAAGGTATTTCGGTCTTTTCAGCAATGCAAGGCGGTTATTTAACAATTTGTGGAAAAATACCGTTCCATTGCTTCTGCGTGGTAGGTAAAGGTGAAAACACAGATAGCCGGGGGATACGCTAAGACCTATCAAGTAGGATGTATGGCTATCACCTTTGTGAGGATGTTAACAAGTTAAGCAGGTTGATTGAAGAAGATCAGGTGTGTACCAGCAGCTCACCATTTTGATAGCGCGGCAGCACATTCGCCACATCAGGAGAGATGCAGTACAACAAATCTTTTTCGAGCCCATATGCTGCTAACCGATGCCAGTGGGTTGTTTGGCGCACGAAATCGGGCAGCACATCCCGTTGTTGTAAATAAAGATTTTCAGCCATCAGACTGCTATCACAATGGATGGTAAACTGATGCTTAATGCGGCTGATAACAGCACCGGCAAAAAGGGCATCTTCAATATTTATCCTGTCTTTCCAGGCGGAACAACCTAAAAATACCGGCAAGTCTTGACCGAGCAGGTAGTCGCAAACCGCTGAGAGGTTCGGAAACGAACCGGTGATAACGTCTGCGGCCCCATTTTGCAGTGATTGATGCAACAAGCGGGTACCATTGGTGGTGGTGAGCACCAATGTTTTGTTTTCAATAAATGAGCGGGGATATTCTGCCGGGGAATTGCCATAGGAAAGTCCGGGAATTACTTTACCATCGCGCTCTCCGGCGGTGATACCGCCTGTATCATTTCCAATGCGGATACATTGGTCTACCGAATCGACAGGTATAACACGTGTTGCCCCATTGTATAAAGCAGTGGCAATGGTGGAGGTAGCACGAAAAACATCAATGATTACCACCACGGCGCCTGTAATATTATACAGATCGAGCAGGCGGGGTGATAAAACCGTGTGAAGAGCAGGGGGTTGTGATGACATGCAGCAAAGATACTAACCATCCAATAAACAGCCCGGCAAGTCATTCTACTCTTCGGCAGGGCAGGCTGTTTCCTTGCTCCTGCAGCCACGGCAAGCACTGATTATTTTTTCGACAAGATCAGCAGTTCATTCGCCTGTACCTCGGTTACATAGCGCTTCACACCCTGTTTATCGGTGTACTGTTTGTTCACGAGTTTTCCTTCAACCACCACTTCTGTGCCTTTGGCTAAAAACTTTTCTGCAATTTCAGCCAGTTTACCCCAGGCAACGACTGTGTGCCATTGCGTCTCTGTAACTTTTTCACCCTGGGCATTTTTATACTGCTCATTGGTGGCCAAACTCATGTTAGCAACTTTTCTGTCGGTACCGATGGTTTTGATGTCGGGATCCTGCCCGAGGTGTCCGATTAATTGGACTTTGTTTTTTACCTGATTCATATACATGTTTTTTTTAAATGGCAGCATGGGCTGCACGAACAACACAAAAGTGCTGTTGTGGAAGAGCGAAAAAAGAATAATAACCGCTTATAAGCTGATGTAAGTGTTTAGCAACCGCTTGTGGACATTTAATAACCAGCATCATTCACACGTATAAATACGGGTCGCAGAACGGTCCCGCCCAGGTATTTTACAACCGAATCTGAAAACAATTTTTTATGAACGAGGAAGAGAGAAAATGCATCACCTGCCAGAAACCACTGCGTGGCAGGTCAGATAAAAAATTCTGTAACGAGTATTGCAGGAACGTATGTAACAACCGAATGTACAGTGAAACCAACAGCTATGTGCGCAACATCAATCAAAATCTGCGCAAGAACAGAAAGATACTGCAAGGCTTCCTGCGAGATAAACATTTCATGACAAGGGCGCCGCAGTACCGTCTCTTTAGTCAGGGATTTCGCTTCCAGTTCTTTACCCATACCTACACCAACCGGCAAGGGAGACAATACTTTTTCTGCTACGAATACGGCTACATGCTGATTGATAAAGAAAAGGTGCTGATCATAAAAAGAAATTCGCTGGCCGATCAAAGGAACGACTGAGTAGACACTAAGCGCGGAAGGGCGGCTTGACCACCATGGCTTTCACCGGCTGTTGCCGGATCAAGATATAAACGATACTTCCCTCGGCAGCATGCGAAGTATCAACATAACCCATGCCGATAGCTTTGCCCAATGAGGGGGACTGTGTTCCGCTGGTGACTATGCCGATGGTATTGCCTGCTTCATCCTGGATGGGATAGTCGTGGCGGGGTATGCCGCGATCAATCATTTCAAAGCCCACTAACTTTTTCGTAACGCCCGCCGCTTTTTGAGCAGCCAATATCTCATGTGCCGTAAAGGATTTGGTGAATTTGGTGATCCAGCCGAGACCAGCTTCCAAGGGCGTAGTGGTATCATTGATATCATTGCCATACAAACAATAGCCCATTTCGAGGCGCAAAGTATCGCGGGCCCCCAAACCGATGGGTTGTAATCCATGCGGCTTACCTGCTTCCATCAGGGCTTGCCAAATGGTTACGGCAGCATCGCCGGCATCTTCAAAATAAATCTCCACGCCGCCTGCACCCGTATAACCGGTTGCACTGATAATCACATTTGGTACGCCGGCAACTGTACCTCTGACAAAAGTGTAATACTTGAGGTTCATGATTTCCGTTTCAGTGAGTTGCTGAACAATCTTATTAGCTTCAGGCCCCTGGATAGCCAGCAAACAGGTTTTGTCGCTGATGTTGTGCATCTCTACCCCACTGGTATTATGTTGCACCAGCCATTGCCAGTCCTTATCAATATTAGAGGCATTTACCACCAGCATGTACGATTGATTCGGCGTTAAACAATAAACAATCAGGTCATCAACGATGCCGCCTTGTTCATTGGTAAAACAACTGTATTGTGCCTGCCCTTCCGATAATTTAGCCGCATCATTACTTGTCACTCGTTGAATGAGATCAAGTGCCGCTGGTCCTTTTAATATGAATTCCCCCATATGACTCACATCAAATACGCCTGCCTGCTTCCGCACCGCCAGGTGCTCATCGTTGATGCCACTATAACTAATGGGCATATTGTATCCTGCAAAAGCTGCCATTTTTGCGCCGAGTGCGATGTGCAGGTGGGTGAACGGGGTATTTTTCATTCGTGCTGAATTTTGCTGCAAAAATACAGTAAGCGCAGGGGCTATAAAAATAAAAGGGGCCGTCTTTTCAGACAAGCCCCCTTGAATCAAAAAACCAAACCTACATCATTTTATGGGCGAAGAGGAGGGCCGCAGCTGTGGCGCTTTCACCTGGTATCTGAACTACCCTTTGCCAAGCAGCTGTCATTCGGGCAAAGAAATTCACCTGCGCCGGATCATTGTTCATGGTCACTTTTTTTCCTTCCCCTGCTCCTTCCTGCGCTTCCTTCAATCTTTCTAACTCCCTGTTCTTTTTTTCCAGTTCACGTTCAAGTTGTCGACGGCTTTTGCGGGAATCAGGCGAAGAAAAATCTTCTTCATCATTCTCCTCCCAATTTTTTTCTTCAACTATATTTCCGGTTTTTACCAAACCATTTTCTGTCATAACGTATTCCACACCACTTCTCCAGTTGTCATCGCCTACTTCTTCTTCCCATTCATCATCATATCTCAATTCATTAATATGGAAGAAAAAATATTTTCTCTTGATGGAACGGTCAACCACCACTTTCTTTCCAACAGGAACCTTCAGTTTAATTACCATCTGCTGGTTACGAAACTTGGAGCCGGAAGGCAATATTATACCCCTGTCCAGTAAAAGCACTGAGTCATTTTGTTCAAACCCAAATTCCATGGAATTCAGTGTTGAAGCGGCTTTGTCATCGTTTCTTCCATAACTGATTTTAGTGGAATTCAGGTGATACGATGAATCGGTGCTTTTTTCAATTATCAACTTGACATTGCTTATTTGAATACTATCACCAGCCAATCTGGTAAGTCCATCCAATTTAATATTTGGACTAAAGAGTCGGGAGATGTTGGCTTCTTTCAGGCGCACCAGTAGTTTATTGTTAGATGGCTGAACCAATGTGCTCTCCTCTGTGGCGCGCACCTTCACCATAAAATCCTTTTTGATAGAAGCAGCCAGCAGTATACCGGTGATCAGACCAATTACCCAAAGTCCGGAAAATGTATACCCAATGTATTTGTTACCTGCTTTTACGCCCATCATTCTGCGAATCAAACTGGTAACTATTGCAATGATGGGTACACCAAAGAATAGCAGCAGGAAAAGCCAGGCCAGCAGTTGCTGAGTGAAGCCTTCCAATATAAAATCTTTCAACGGGAAGACAGCGGTTCCTGCAATCAGAATGGCTACCAGTGAAATCAATAATACAAAAGCAAATAGACCGAAAAAGAACATGAAAAAGGCCTTGAACACAATACCTATGGCAGTACCTATGTGACTTATTCCGCTTTTAGCAACAGGAGTAACTGAAGAGGAAGCAGTTTGTGCAGTGGTTGTTACGGTTTGAGATACATCCTTACCAAAATCCTGCGCTTTATCACTTACGTCCTTTCCCCATTTTTCAGCACGAACAGCGAAGGCCTGCAAATCTTCCTGAATGGTAGTTTTAATGCTGTTCAGGTCTACTTTTTCCCCGCGCATCTCTAATTTTTCCGAAGCAGTTCTAGCTTCAGGTATGATTCCCCAGAGTACGAGATAAACAATTAAGAATGTTCCTCCGAATGAGGAAAAGACAATGTGCGAAATGGGTTCATTGCTCCAATACCATACATCAAAAAGCGTATTGATGAGAGAAGTGAAAATTCCCAGAATCAGCGGTAAGGCAAAAATCAATCTTGGAATCCATACCGCAATGTCTAAATAACTGGCGATACCACTGGCTACCCCGGCCACTACCTTTTGTTCCGGATTTCTAAAGAGTCGCTTGGTTTTTGCCCCGGGTTGCATCTTGCTGCCCGGAAGAACAACCCACAAAACAATGTATAACAGAACACCCGTTCCCCAACCAATTGTCGCGAGCACAAATGCTACCCGAACGATGGCAGGATCAATATGCAGATAGTTAGCTATACCGCTGCAAACACCACCTACTATCTTGTCGTTCTCGTCGCGGAAAAATTTGCCACGGGGAGTAAAACTACCTGGTTCACTGCCTGCCTGATGTGCATTAGATGATTGTGCACCTGCACCGCTTTGGGCAGTACCTTGTTCCAGCTCTTCGGGTCGACCCATGTTATCTATAATGGCATTCACCTGGTCATCGGTGATGCAAACACTTCCCTTCTTAAGTGCTTCACCAAATAATTCAGCGATGCGACTTTCAATATCATTGATGATCTCGTCTTTCCCTTCTTCCTGGGCAAAACAGCGACGCAAACTGTCGGTATATGCTTTCAGCAGTTCAAAAGCAGATTCTTCTATAGGAATCACCCTGCCCTGAAAATTGATGTTGATTACCTTTTTCATGATGATTTTTTTAAGGTCATTCTTTACCGTCTTCAGTCGATAAAGAAGTGGTGGTTTGGTTGGTTGAAATGGGTTCCGGATTTTCTTTGCTGGTTAATGTCGCTACAGCGTTGGCCAATTCCTGCCAGGTGGCTTCGAGTTCTTTGTAGAATTGAAGTCCCTGATCAGTCATGACAAAATATTTTCGGGGGGGACCGCTGTTGCTTTCAACCCAGCGATAAGTGAGCACCCCTGCATTTTTCAGTCGTGTCAGTAAGGGATACAGGGTGCCCTCTAGTATATGCAGGTTGGCTACTTTCATTTTTTCCACCAGATCACTTGGGTAAACCTCCCCCTGACGAACGATGGAAAGAATACAAAACTCTAACACACCTTTGCGCATCTGACTTTGGGTATTCTGAATGTCCATACAAATAGTTTTAAATCTTTAGAAGAGAATGTTTAGAGAACAATGTGACGACGCATACCGCGGGTTCTTCTGCTTCTCTCCAACTTCCAGAGGTCAGCAACACCAAATACATGGGGTTGTAATGACTCGCTGCGGGTAGCGGTTACTGACTCTGGCACCAGGGTTGATTCTAACTGGATGCGACCTTTTTCTGTGATCTCGATTGAGTTAACATTTGTTTTCATAACTGTAAGTTTTTATTGTTGATGTTTTAATTTGTTTCTATCAGTTTGACAAGACAAAGATAAGGTGTTTTTATAGTACTTTGCAAAGCATAGTACCTTCTTTTATTCAGTAATCGGCTTCGGAAGGAAGTGTAGATTGCATTATGAATTGATATTCAATTACTTATGAAATTTTATGCCCTTTCGAGTGTGATAATAAAAGGGATGAACGGTAAAATAAAAGGATAAATGACGAGAAAAAAACGGAATTCTAAACAGAAATCAGGCGATTCGCATAATTCCGGACAGCAAATCAGTGGAATTTCGATAGAAAAACAGCATGAAAAGGGAAATCGGGTGTCAGGATTCCTTGGGTGAGCCGGCAATGGCTTCAATAATGGAAGAAACTATACTGACAATGATAGAAAAAAGCAGGGCAGGCAACCAACCGTCGACCTGAAAGCCGGGTACCAGACGAGTGGTCATATGAACAATAAAGTAATTAATAGCAATCAGAAACAACCCCAATGTAACAACGGTAATGGGTATGGTCAGCAATACCAGTATAGGCCGAATAAAACTATTGAGTAATCCTAATACCACGGCTACCAATATTGCCGTGGGCACATCTTGCACAGTTACCCCTTTCAAAACATAGGCTGCGAAAAGCACAGCTACTGACGTCGATAGAGTTTTTAAAATAAAACGCATTACAAGGGTTTTGACAGCAGACGAATTGAAATAAATTGTAATCGCGAAATGCACTGACAGACTTCGACATGTACGCTCGAATTACAATTCTTTCAATTTTATTACAATGAAGATACGCATCTTTGTCAGCACCTCCTAAACTTAGTTTGATAAGAAAGTTCACATGACTGTACCCACTAAGATGGTGGTGGGGACTCTGTCGCTACTTGCATCTCTAACCCCCTCAAAAAAAATGGAACACCTGTCAGGGTGTTCCATTCAGTCTTAAAAAAAGATTCTTCTTAGTTGATGTAAAAATGTAAACCAGCACCAAACAACAAAGTATTAACAGCTATCCCGCCAGAAAAATTCATCTTTCCATACCCTACTTCGGCAGACACACCAAACTTTCCTAAAAATATAAACTCGGCACCTGCTCCACCACTATAGCCAAACATATTTTCTGATGTTTTTTCTAATCCAAAAGCAGTAAAGTCTTCCACATACCGAATCAATCCGCCACCAGCAAACAAATAAGGATCAATAGAAATGCTTCCCTGATCAGAATCAGGAAACCTGTATAAATAACGGAGACCGTAGAAATTAGTTTTAATTGATCCCCCATCGAAAGAAGATCCAAACGGAGCTATTGTTGCTTGAACAACTGAGCGCTCAGTGACCCCATACTTTAAACTGACACCAAAGGACGGAAAAGATGATTGTAATCCAACGCCGAACGTACGTCGCACATCTTGTGCTTTTCCGGCAAAGGTCAATACCAGTAAACACGCCAAAAAAAAGATTTTTCTCATAAACTTTGATTTTTTTCCTACTCGTTTGGCTTTTCGGATTCGCCCCGTTTAAATGGTTTCTGGTCTCCATTATTGTTTTTGAACCGATACATACAAGAAACAAAAGAAACACACAATCATCAGGTGTCGTTCGGCTTTGAGGGGGGGGCAACGCCAGTTTGAAGAACACACTGTATACTCAAATATATAAAAACATTTATGATAACAATAAATAAAACAAAAAATAATTGTAGGAAAAAAGCTGCCGGGGATGGATGAAATTACACCACCACCAACTCAAAGAATGCTGCAGGATCTAAATACCGATTAGCTAACTCCTGCAACCGTTGTGGCGTCATCGCACGAATAGATGCAACACTCTCATCAAAATAATGATCGGGTAATTCATTCAACAAATAAGTCTTCCAGCGCGACATGATCTGAAAAGGTCCATCCAGGTCACCCATCAATCCACCCAACATGTAATTTCTTACATTGTCGAGTTCTTCACTACTTACCTGCTCTTTACAGAGTAAAGACATTTCTTTGTAAATCTCAACAATCGCTGCTTCACATACTTCTCGCCCGGCCTCTGTACTAATGTGCCAGCTACCTTCATGTAAATGACTGTGTATATAAGAATGAATGCCGTAAGTATATCCCTTGTCTTCACGTATGTTACTCATCAATCGCGAACTGAAAAACCCACCCAATAGGTGATTTAACACCTGCATGCCGACAAAATCAGGATGCTTTCGGTTGGGGGAGGAACGCGCCATTCGAATCGCCCCTTGAATACCTTGCTCATCATTTATGATACGATGGGTTCGCTGCTGCGCAGGAAGTAATCCATGATTTGTTCCTGTAGGACGAACCCCCGTTAATGACAGATGCCCGAGACAAGACTCCAACTGCTGCTGCAGATCAGCCGGCAAGCGGCCGGATACCAGCACCATGCAAGAGCCATGAACATAGTGGCGATCGTAAAATGATATCAACTGCTCACGCTGTATTGCTTGATAGCCCTCTTCGGTGGTATAACGACCATAAGGATGGTCAGCACCAAACAGATAAACGTCCATCAATCGATTGGCAACAAAATCACACTTTTTTAGATTGATATTAAGTCGTTGCAGCTGATTACTTTTATAGATCTCCAATTCATCCGCAGGAAAAACAGCTTCCGTCAATATCTCAGATAACACGGGCAACAGATGGGTAAGGTGCTTATTCAAACAGTGCAGGGTGATATTTGCCACATCATTGAAACAACCACGGTGTAAATAAGCCCCATAATATTCAACTTGCTCATTGAGCTGAAAAGCCGTCTTGTTGCGGGTACCGTTTTTTAATAAAAAGTTGGTGGTAGCCGCTTGCATCGGATGATCTTCATACCATAGGCCGGCAAAAAAAAGTAATTCAACCTGTACTACTTCCTGGGAGCCTGCCTCGACTGTATAAACCGGCACACCATTACGCAAGGTAAACTGATGATAGGGCGGCAGCCGCAACTCCATTTCGGCAGCATTCCTGATGGGGGGTGGCTGTTTTCTGTTAAGCATGTGTTGACTTGCCGGCATGGTAATACAATGTGTTGCTGTTTTCTTTTCGGAAAATACTTTTGCCAGCCGATACAATGTCTTCTGAAGTTACGGCCCGGTATCTGTTGAGCTCTGTATTCATCAACGAAGCATCTCCGAGTAATTCATAGTGGGCAAGACTGGAAGCACGATTGGTTAAACTCATGTCTTCAAACACAATCATGCTTTCTGTTTTATTCTTTACTTTTTCCAGCTCAGCTGCAGGTATCGTATCAGATAAGAGTCGGTCGAGTTCTGCTTCCAATGCCGCCTGTGCAACAGCGTGTTCAACACCATCTACCAGCCTCGATTCAAGTGCCAGCAATCCCTTGTCGCTGCTGCCGAAATGATGTACTTCCAGTGCTGAAAAAATCTTTTGTTCTTTCACCAATGCCTGATACAGGCGAGAGGAGCTTCCACCACCCAGTATCTCTGTTATCAGGTCGGCGGCATAATAGCCTGGCTCAAGGCGGGCATCCATGTGCCAGGCCATAATCATGGCATTGGCGGGCACATCAGCATATACATCCAGGTGTCGAGCTGCCGCTTGCCTGGGTTCAGCCGGCAATGAACGCCTGTACTTTTCACCCGAAGGAATTCCACCGAACCATTTATTCGCCAAAGATTTGATTTGATCTGTCTTTACCGCACCCGCCACAACCAGTATCGCATTCACCGGACGATAATGTTTATAAAAAAATGCCCGCACGTCTTCCATCGATGCTTGTTCCACATGACTCAGTTCCTGCCCTATCGTCATCCAGCGATAAGGATGCACCTGATAACAAAGTGTTCGCATGCGGTGCCAGATATCTCCATAGGGCTTATTGAGGTAGTGCTCTTTGAATTCCTCACAAACTACTTTACGCTGCACGTTCAGGCTCTTCTTTGTAAATGCCAGTTCCATCATGCGATCACTTTCCAGCCAGAAAGCAGTCTCAATATTCTCTGCGGGCAACTGACAATAATAGTTGGTGAGGTCATTGGTTGTATAGGCATTGTTTTCCCCACCGGCCCGCTGCAAGGGCTCATCGTAATCGGGAATGTTTTTGCTGCCGCCGAACATAAGGTGTTCAAACAAATGTGCGAACCCGGTCTTTTCAGGCTGCTCATCCCGGGCGCCTACATCGTACATCACGTTGACTACAGCCATGGGGGTATCATGGTCTTCATGAACCAACACGCGCAACCCGTTATCGAGCATGAACCTGTCAAAATGAATCATACGATCTGCTTACATTTATCTCAATGGCTGCAAAGTACCGGCTTTTCAGCTGAAAAACCTTTTTTTACCTGCGCCGCTGTTTTCGGATATCTTTTACATCTAACGTTAACAAAAGTGGTTTCCCATCCCGAATCACCATTACCGGCACCCGCCCCAGGCTGTTTTGAAACATGTTTCGGTAGGTGCGGATATCCCGGGTGATGGTTCTGTCGACCGAGAAAATATAATCCCCCGACTTAAAACCGGCTTTTTCAGCAGGCGATCCGGGCATAATATCTTCTACCCGTACCTGTCCATTGTATAAATAAAATGCCAGTCCGGTATAGGAATAGTCAAAAGGCTCAAGGTAGTGTTTGTTAGGACGAATATGAATAATTTGATCCGGGTAGTTAATGATGATATTAAAGCGTCGCATCAGGTCATTCCCTATCAGTCCACCCATTTGCGGGTATGCCGTCACATTGTAATCATCAGCAAATACGTGAACCGGTACATTCCGAAACCTGTATGAACCAATGCGTATTTCTCGTAGTAAACTAATGGACATCTGCTTTTTTCCACCCAATCCTTCTGCCTGGGTAGGATAGAAGACTCTACCCTTTCTGAAGACAGAACTATCTGAAACAAAATCTTCCGACAGCAACATATTGAGACCGGCGCCGGTATCAAAAATAAAGCGACCCGTAATTGGTGTATGGTCGCTGATAATGGCAGACTGAACAGGCAGGGTGGTAAACTGTGGCCTAAGCAGAAAACCGCCCCGTGGATACTTCAAACCGCCGGGGGTAAAAATCTCTATGATATCTTGCTCATAATCAATTTTCACAATGTAGCGACGCAGGAAACTATAGCCAATAATTCCGTCTATTCGCACCCCATATACCCGACTGAGCAAGTCATAATCATTGACATGAAAATCAAGGTTCTCTACGTCGAGACCCGGCAATCGTAGGGTCTGCCTGTTTACAAAAGCCACCTGACGAAGTCCATTGAGTCCACGAATGATGCGACCGGAAGGTGTAAGGGTCAGCTTCAGCTTTTGCACTGTACCCGAGTCGAGGGAAATACCCCCGCTACCGGTATCCAGCACAAAGTTGAGGGTATCGGTATGTCCTGCCAGAAGGCCCTGCACAAGTACTATTCCCCCGCTAAGCTGAAAAATCGGGAATCGGGTGATGAGGGTGGCTTGCGGCTGAACAAATTCCTCCTGGGCTCGAACTAACCCTGAAAAAAAGAAAAAAGCTATCAACAATACACAGCTGCACTTCATATATGTAATATACCGGATATGCATAACATTATCTTGAACCGGAGTGTTAAAAAAAAAATCACAGGGCTGCTTTCCTTACAGCTGCTTAACTTTGCGGCCCATACTTATGCCATGCAATTAGCCGATCTCTACCAACGCGCCCTGGATTTCGAATTCCTGACAAAGGAAGAAGGCCAGTTCCTTTTTGAACAGGCACCCCTGACTGAGTTAATGCACGTTGCCGATGAGTTGAGAAAGAAACAGGTGCCACACGGTCAGGTTACCTGGCAGATCGACCGAAATGTGAATACGACCAATGTTTGCGTGGCGAATTGTAAGTTTTGTAATTTTTATCGTATCCCGGGGCATCCTGAATCTTATATCACTGATTTGCCTACTTACCGCAAGAAAATTGAAGAAACCATTCGCTATGGTGGCGACCAGCTTTTACTGCAAGGTGGTCACCATCCGGAGTTGGGACTGGCATTCTATACCAATCTGTTTCGTCAGCTGAAACAGGAGTACCCGACTATTAAACTTCATGCTTTGGGACCACCGGAAGTGGCACATATCTGTAAGATCGACAAAATCAGTCACCGCGATGCGTTGCATGAACTACATGCTGCCGGCTTAGATTCTTTACCGGGGGCAGGAGCGGAAATTCTGGTTGACAGGGTGCGTAGATTGGTATCGAACGGAAAATGTGGGGCAGATGAATGGCTGGCAATTATGGCGGAAGCCCACCAGCAAAACATCACGACCAGCGCTACCATGATGTTCGGCCATGTAGAAACTTTGGAAGAACGTTTCATTCACCTGGAACGGATCCGGGAAGTACAAAGCCGAAAACCCGCGCATGCCAAGGGTTTCCTGGCATTCATTCCATGGACTTTCCAGGATGTAGACACCCTGCTCGCCAAAATCAGGGGGGTACAAAATCTCACCACGACCGATGAATATATTCGCATGATCGCCATCAGCCGCATCATGCTGCCCAATGTGCTGAACATTCAGGCCAGCTGGCTTACTGTTGGAAAACAAACTGCCCAGGTATGCTTGCATGCCGGCGCCAATGATTTTGGCAGTATCATGCTGGAAGAGAATGTGGTAAGTGCTGCTGGTGCTCCCCACCGATTCACCTACAAATCCATCCAGGAAGCCATTCGTGAAGCGGGTTTTGTTCCCCGTCTGCGGAACCAGCAATATGAATTCAGGGAAATTCCGGAACAAATTCAGGAACAGGTAATCGAATACTGATCAGGGAAATACGCGTTCCACTTAGCCCAGCCCACAACCGCTTATACCTGAAGCCCCCTTGCTGTTAGAAGAAGATCTGAAATTTGTGCTGCTACCTGTAACTTATACAGGCTATGAGCGTTTTACATATAACCAATAACGGCTGCCGGGATGACGGAAAAGCACTACAATGAGCTGGTGAGTTTACACGCAGACAATGTGTTCCGATTTGTTGTAAAAAACATTCGACATACAGAAGATGCAAGGGATATTGTACAAACTGCCTATGAAAAACTTTGGGTCAACCGGGAGAAGGTAGATCTGATTCGGGCAAAATCCTGGCTCTTCACCGTTGCTTATCATGCCCTAATTGATTATCATCGCAAGAGTGGCAGAATGAGCTATTCCGAGAACTTACCGGAGCAGGAAACAGCCAGCCTCTATGGCAATAAAGCACTGCAGGAACAATTACACACAGCACTTTCTCAGTTGAATGAAGTGCAACGCAGTCTGGTTTTGCTGAAAGATTATGAGGGGTATAGCTATGAGGAGATCGGACAAATAACAGGACTGCAAGAGAGCCAGGTGAAAGTTTACCTGCACCGGGCCCGGCAGAAATTACGTGCCCTATTAGTGAGTTCAGAACAGGTATTTGACAGATAAAAGCCATGATCAACCACGATAATTTTGAGATGTTTTGTATGCGCAGCGCCGACGGGGATTTGTCTCCAGCGGAATCGCAAGCACTGCATGCATTTATTGCCATCCATCCGGAATTACAATCGGAGTGGGAGAGTTGGCAACAACTGAAATTATCGGCGTCGGATGAAGTAATGCCAGACAAGACAGCTCTTTTGAAGCAAGAGGCTGCTGTGCTGACGGAAGAACAGGCCTGGTTATTTATTGACGGCGAAATGAGTGCCGCCAACCAGCAAACGACACTTTCACTCATCAACGATGATGCCGCATCAGCTCTGTTAGTGCACCAATTACGTGGCTTTGTACTAGAAGCACCCGTTGTTGCTTGTCCCGATAAGCATCTCCTCTTTAAACAAACCGAAGAAAGAAGGATCATCTGGTTGCCACGGATTGTTCGCTTTGCTGCAGCTGCCGTAGTTCTTTGGCTGGCATTTCAAGTTACAAATATTCCAAAGACACCTCCATCAGATGTGCTTCCTTCCGCTGGTCGGGAAGGCAGTACGGCTCAACCTCTACAATCACCTGTCGTTAGCAACTCACCAAAAGCGCCAACAGCCGATATTGCTTCGAGCGATATTGCGATCAGCCAAGTGAAAAACGCCGGACAACAAAGAGCCCTCAGCTCACCCATGAGCACCGAAGAAACAACGACAGATAAAGAAAATTTGATAAGTGCAATTACGACTCCAGCCGTTCCGGTAACCGCTGAAGTAAGTCTTGTAAATCCGCCTATTGAAGCAACCGCCAGCGTAGAAACCTTGCCAGTCTCAGTAGCTACGCCGGCTGTTTCACAGGAAAAACAAGTTATTTACCGCGAATTGGATACTGAAAGCGAGCGCCAAACCATCACCATTGGAACAATGGAGATACGCGAAGGAAAAATAAGGGGTGCCTGGAGAAAACTGGGAGCCCTGCTTAAAACACCTACACAACGTAATAATGTAATAAGTAATTCTACTATTTCAACCGAACAACCTTTGCAATAATTAAGTAAAAACGAATATGAACAGAATCATTCTTTTAAGTGGACTCCTATGTTTAAGTCAGCTGTCATTTGGCCAGGCCAAACAAGATAGCAGTTTCAGCCAACCCGACACCTTACATATAGGGGGGTTTATGATCATTCGTTACCCGCCATCGACAGAGGTGGAGAAAAAAGAAGATCGCAGTGGCAATGCGAATTTTTATATCAAAAAGACCTCCAAGAAGAATAAAAATATTTCTACCAATTGGTGGGCCTTTGACCTGGGGTTTGCTAATTACAGAGACCAGACGAATTATCCGCAAGCGAGACAGGGCAGCTACCTGACCTTTACGCGTCCCGGAGATCCCGGTGTGAACGAAACCACTACAGCCCTCAATACAGGCAGATCCAGCAACATGAATATCTGGATTTTCATGCAGCGCCTGAATATCAGCAAACAGGTACTCAACCTGAAATACGGTTTGGGTTGGGAGATGTATAATTTCCGTTACGACAGCCGCATCAGCTTTCGTCCCTCACCCGAACCCTCGGCATTCGTTGACACCATCGGATTCACCAAAAACAAATTGTTTGCACAATACATTACGGTGCCATTGATGATTAATATCAGCACCCGCCCTGGCTCCAGCCGCGGACTCATCATGAGTGCAGGTATTAGTGCGGGTTATCTGGTGGCGAGTAGGAATAAACAAATTAGCGCTGAACGAGGCAAACAGAAGTATAAGGGTAACCTCGCTATGCAGCCCTGGCGTCTGGCCGCCATCGGCGAAATCGGATTAGGTCCCGTTCGCTTATACGGATCATATAGCCTCAACACTTTACAAAAAGAATATACACGGATGGAGCAGTATCCGTATACAATTGGCATTCGCCTGAGCAACTGGTAATAACTTTTTTTCTCTTGTAGTTGACGCCCCCTTTTTAGGGGGTGTTTTTTTTGCCGGTTACCGAAGGAAGTCGCCAACAACGGTTCGCCATTTTTCCGGCTCTTTTTTCAACAGACTTTCATGCCCACTTTGAAAATACTTCATCAGTGTTCTGCGATTCGTGCCCAACTGAGCAAAGATGGTAGTTGTTTCCTGCTCCGTCACCCGTGGATCTTTAAACCCCCACTGCAATAAAACCGGACAGCTCACTGCACTTGCGTCATAAGCCGGCTGGAGGTTGAAAGCCCAAAAACCATGCTGTATGCCACCCCAAAAAGTAAGCAGGGTAGCCAATGGCTCTGCCGGCAACTGCATCGTGCGTAATCTGCCTTTTACGGCATCATGTAAGGTGGCAAAAGGCATTTCTAACATGAGCCGCTCCGGACGAATTTTATACGATGCCATGGCATGTAAGGTCGTAGATGCTCCCAGGGATATACCCCAGATGACCAAATTCTTCTCCCCCAACTCACGTCGGGCATATTCATAAACAGCTTTTACATCAAGCGCTTCATTGGCACCAATGGTACATACTTCTCCGCCACTATTACCATGTGCCCGGAAATCGGTCAGCATCACCTGCCAGCCCATCGCATGAAAGGCAGTGGCCTCACGAATAATCGCGCTTTTATTGCTGCCATGTCCATGGAAAAGCAATATCGTACCACGAGGTACGGATGAAGCAATCGGTGCTATCCAGCTTTCCAAAACAATTCCGTCATCTGTTGTGAGCTGAATCGTGCGGTGGGGTACCTGAAAACTATCTACCACTTTACTTTTCGGATATCGTACACCCAAGAGTATGGCTTTGGCTTTTTCACCGCGACTCAAGGTTTCCATACGTGCCGGGCGAGGTGCATCAGCAAAAAAATGCGTCAAGTGATAGGCATGACTGGCTACCATCACATTGAGTACTACAAATACAAAGAGCAAAAAATAACCGGCTCTTTTTAACCATCGTTTCAACATCACCTGTTTTTTAGGGTAAGGTAATCCGTTCACTGCCGAAATAAGGTTGCAATACTGCAGGTATCTGTATGCCTGTTGCCGACTGATTGTTCTCCAGTAAGCAGGCCAGTATGCGCGGCAGAGCGAGGGCGCTGCCATTCAGCGAGTGTGTCAGTTGCATTTTCCCCTGGGCATCTTTATAGCGACACTTCATGCGGTTGGTCTGAAAACTTTCAAAATTGCTGACACTACTTACCTCCAGCCAACGAGCCTGTGCTGCACTATACACCTCAAAATCATAGGTCAGGGCACTCGCAAAACCCATATCACCCCCACACAAACGCAGGATGCGGTAAGGCAGCTCAAGTGACTGCACCAGCTTTTCTACGTGTGCTACCATTTCTTCCAACACTGCATAGCTCTGAGCAGGCTGAACGATTTGAATGATCTCAACCTTCTCAAACTGATGTACACGGTTCAGTCCACGAACATCTTTACCAAAACTGCCCGCTTCTCTTCTGAAGCAGGGAGAATAGGCCGTCATTTTTATGGGTAGCTCTTCCTCCTTCACGATTACGTCACGGTAAATATTGGTTACTGGCACTTCAGCGGTTGGGATGAGATAAAAATTATCTGCTTCCATAAAATACATCTGCCCCTCTTTATCGGGTAACTGTCCTGTAGCAAAGGCTGAGGCTTCATTTACCATGAAGGGGGGCAGGTACTCAGTATAACCTGCTGCGGTATTAAAATCAAGAAAATATTGTACGAGACTGCGTTGTAAGCGGGCGCCCTTGTTGATGTAGAGGGGAAAGCCACGTCCGGTAATTTTGACGCCGGTTTCAAAATCGACCAGCCGGTAGTTTTGTATGAGGTCCCAATGAGGTTTTGCATCGGCAGGTAATGCGGGTGCTGCACCTCCCGAACGAACGACTTCATTATCTTCAGCCGACTTTCCTGCCGGCACCTGGGGGGCGGGCAAGTTGGGCAATAATACCAGCGCATCCTGCAGTTGCTTTTCCAGTTGCTGCAATTGTTCTTTCAGGGGGTCGAGTGTAGTTTTCAATTGCGCTACCTCTTCCTTCAATGTAGCAGCCTCCTCTTTCTTTCCGGAACCCATAAGTACCCCAATCTGCTTCGAAGCCTGGTTCAGCTGCGACTGATTCTGATCGAATTCTAGTTGGGTTTTTTTGCGCCGATCATCCAGCTCAAGGATGGTATCTACCCAGCCCGTCTCCTGAAAGCCCTTCAACAGCAGTCGCTCTTTGGCATTGCCCGGGTCATTTTTCAGTACACTCACCTGTAACATATGGGAGGAATTTTTCGCAAAGATAACTTTTGCCGGGGGAAGAAGGGCGGATTACCTTTGCGGAGTTATGAGTTTCATGCAG
Organism: uncultured Sediminibacterium sp.; assembly: GCA_964448845.1. Classification (GTDB taxonomy): domain Bacteria; phylum Bacteroidota; class Bacteroidia; order Chitinophagales; family Chitinophagaceae; genus Sediminibacterium. Next base: position 49,749 of record CAYUXJ010000004.1, on the reverse strand, counting down.
GATGACATACAACAACGCTGGTGGAAGCTGGAGGGTGAGCTGACAGAAAGATTTGGGAAAAAACCCGATCTGGAGGCCATTCTATTTCTGATAGGCATTCAGGAAACAGGGTTTCTCAACCAAAATATTAGCAAAGAGCAAAAACAAGACCTGATGCATGTAGCCATGTGTCGGATTTTGAAGAGCAGTGGCTACTATCGGGAAGATGGGCGTGATGACGAAGGGTGGCCCCATTTTACCCAATTGAAAGAGTTGCCGGCATTGTCGGTACCGGAACAGGAAAACTTTATCCGAGACCATATTTTATTGTACTTTGAGCAACAGCATTAGGCAAGAAAAATCAACCGAATGATTTTTTTACAATATTTGCAGACATTTAATTTGTTAACATGAATTATCCCGCAGAACTCCGCTACACCAAAGAACACGAATGGATCCGCATCGAAGGATCGGAAGCAACCATTGGAATCACTGATTTTGCACAGCACCAACTTGGTGATATTGTGTATGTCGATATCGCTACCGTCGGAAAAAACCTGGCGGCAGACGAAGTATTTGGTACGGTGGAAGCGGTGAAAACCGTGAGTGACCTTTTCCTCCCGGTAGCGGGAACCATCTTGTCTGTCAATCCTTTGCTGGAAAAGCAACCCGAACTCGTCAACTCGGATCCTTATGGTGATGGTTGGATGATTAAAATGACCGTTGCAGATCTTGCCAGTATTGATCAACTGATGAACAGCGAGACCTACGCTGCGATGGTGGGCTAATCATGAATGGATTGAAAGCATCCCGGCAGATACAGTTCCTCTATTTTATACCAGGACTGCTGTGGTGGGGCTTTACCATTTGGTTGTTCACGCTTCCCGGCTCAACTGTTCCTGCATACCCCTGGCTGGCTAAGATTCATGCAGATAAAATTGTACATCTGGTGATATTCACCTTGTGGTGTTGCCTTTTTTACTGGCCATTTTTATATACGCGTATTGCCAATGCTGATCGGAACAGGTGGTTCCTTATTATAGCAGGGCTGGGGTTAACTTATGGCTTAGCGATTGAATTCATTCAACGCTGGATGAATTCAGGTCGGGCCTTCGAACTAGCAGACGTACTGGCGGATGGAATCGGTTGTGTACTGGGTTATTGGCTGGGAAGGAAGTACTTCTTGCAGTAAAAAAATTGGTCCCGATAGAAATCGGGACCTCAACCAAAACTAACTGCTTATGAGAAAAACATTCTTTCCTTTTTGGGTTCATACGGCTGAAAAATCAGCAGCATACAATTAAAAGGGAGTAGTAGCAAGTTACATCAATTTTGATGCGACTGCTTCAATCTCAACAGCAATTATTTGTTAAATCAATACCCGCAATCAATGGCTGTACCGGCCGTGCCGGTAATGAGGTAGGGGCTCAGGAAGGGGATGTTTAAATTCAAGCCCCTGATTATCAATAATATCCCTACGACGAAGGTAAAAACGCCTATAACTCCACTGATTTTCAGGCGAAAACGAATGCCCAATTCTGCGAGCAGCAACAGTGCCGGCACGGTTGCCAGTCCGAAGACGGCCATAAAGAGCATACCCCCGCTAACGCTGCCGGCTGCCATGGCGCCCGTGGCAGCCATGTAAACCATGCTACAGGGCAATAGTCCATTAGCCATGCCCATCCACCAAACGGCAGGCAGGCCGGGTTGCCGCAAGTTTTTACCAATAAAACGATAGAGGCCCTGTTGCATGGTTTGCAGCAGGGGTATAGTAAGCTGCGATGGCTTTTGACGGCTCAGGAGGAAAGACAAGATCAATACGATGCCCAGTGTTATGGAGAACCCCTGCTGCCAGCCGGCAAGCGAAATCCTCCTTCCCACGATACCCAACAGAACACCAATTAACAAATACGTAGTCAGCCTGCCCGCATGATAGGCAGTCCAGCCGGCCCATTTGCTATTCCCGGCACGTTGTAGCCAGGGCGAACTTATAATTAGCGGACCACACATACCCACACAATGCAAGCTGCTGATCGATCCCATCACCCATGCTGTCAATAAAAAAGTAGCAGGTAACATCAGGGTAAAATTATTTCCTGTTCCATATCATAAGAAAGTTGCGCGGCCTTCCAGTGTAATTTGACCAGGTACTTGCCTAAAGGCTGCGCGGTTAAATCCACTTGCCTGAATAAAGCCGTATCCGCAACCAAGGGCAGGTGCAAATCGAGTGCTGCATTGGTTTTGCAATAGAGCCATACTTCTCCATCAATGGTTTGTCCGCTTAATTCAACAGGGAACTGAATTGACAACTGCTTGGCCGCATTAACAGTAACCAATGCTGAACTGATCGCCGCAGCCCTGCGCATGCCATCAATTTTATCCTGATAGTTTAGTTCATCCCGATAGTATTCTTTCGACACCAGATCGAAATGTGTTCCGGAAGCCCTATAGACCAGATACGCCATGAAGGCAGCAAAGAGTGCAAAGACCAATAACAAAGATTTTCCCCAATTCATAGACGTTTTTTTAATCATTAATCACCATGTTCCTCTCCAAGTGGACCCAGAAAACTAGTACTTGGCTTGGCAACAACTTCCCCACCCTGACCAATACTTAATTTGACAGCCGTTTTTCGCTGATGAATTTCTTCCAACGGCAGCACAACAAAAAAAGAAGCTGCTGCCTGACCTTCCGCCGGAATGGTTACCTCTTCTTTTCCAATCATCTGTATTCTACCGGCTCTTCCTTCAAGCGCTATTTTTATTTTTTCTTCCCGGGTAGTTTTATTAATCAACTTGACGTTATAGAGATTGGAAATACTATCTTCTCCTCTTTCCTGATAAAGCATGCCAGCAGTTCGTATAATGGTCACATCAATATCTTTTCTGGTAAAAAGCAGAAAACCCAGAACGAGTAATAAAAAACAACAGAGCCCGGTATAGAACTTCATCCGGGTGGTGTAACGAAGGGGCTGACTGTGTGCGATGGTATTTTCCGAAGCATAACGTATAAGTCCTTTCGGCCGATTGAGTTGCTCCATAATGTGGTCACAGGCATCAATGCAAGCCGTACAACCGACACATTCCATCTGAACACCATTTCTGATATCAATACCGGTCGGACAAACTTTTACGCACTGATGACAATCGATGCAATCACCTACTATTGCAACCTCCCCCTTGTGCTGGTGGCCGCGTGGTTCTCCGCGCTTGTAGTCATAAGCAACGATCATTGAATTTTTATCTAGGAGCACACTTTGCAGTCGACCGTATGGACAAACAACGGTACAGGCCTGTTCCCGAAAATGGGCATATACAGCATAGAACACCCAACTAAAAACACAGAGTGCCATAAATCCCACCACATGCTGCTGCACCGGCTCAGTAATGATCTTAACCAATGCTTTCATACCAATGATGTACGAGAGAAAGAAGTTGGCGATAATGAAAGCAAGTAAAAAAAAGGCCAAGTGCTTGGCAGCTATCTTCATGATTTTCCGTTGCGTCCATGGTGCCTTAGACAGTTGGCGTTGTGTGGGCGCATCACCCAGTATCCAATATTCGACTTTGCGGAACATCATTTCCATGAAGTTCGTTTGCGGACAAGCCCAGCCACAGAAGAGTCGACCGAATGCTGCGGTAAACAAAATGATAAAAAATATGAAAGTGATCATGGTAATGCCGAAGATGAAAAAATCCTGGGGCCAGAAAATCTTACCAAAAAGAATAAATTTTGCCTGTGGAATATTAAATTGAAACAATGGTCGTCCATTGACCTGAACAAAGGGGAGGCCAAAGAAAATCAAAAAATAGACCACACTCAACCAGGAACGGATGGAATAAAATTTTCCCGAAGGCTGATAAGCATAGATCCAGTTTCGCTTTCCCTTTTCGTTTACGGTAGCGATTCTATCTCGAAAACTTTCAGTGAGCGGTTCATTATGATGTACAATCTGACTCATGGCTCTTCTGCTACTTTTAAGTTGTCTTTACAATTATCACAGCATTTATATAAACAGCTGATCAGAGACCACTTTGAACTTTTGTGCTATCCGCTGCTGTTGACGCATTATTCTCCAGCAGCACTCCCTGTGGCTCTTTTGGCTTAGCCGGCTTTGTTCCATGCAGCGATTTAACATAGCTGGCAAGTTGGGCCATCTGTGCGGGTGTATAATCATCCTTCCAGCTCTTCATACCCTTTTCGGCATAACCATATTTAATGGTCTTGAATATATCCTTGATGCCATTCCCATGTATAAAGTAATCATCGGTCAGATTAGGACCTACGCTTCCACCACCATCTGCAAGATGACAAGCTGCACAAGTGGCGATGAATATTTTCTGCCCACCCGCAAGGTAGTCGGAGGAAGTTTGGTAAACGACTGTGTTCTCATCTACCTTGTTGGCTGCCTTAGCCAGATAGGCCTCTTTTTCTTCTGCAGCAATGGTAACAGCTATTTGGTATTCCTCAGCACTAAGTGCACCTGTATGGGACACATGGTATCGATACAAATACATGGCAGCAAATACAATACAGGCATAGAAACCATATAACCACCAGGGTGGAAGCCGATTATCCAATTCACGAATGCCATCATAATCATGCCCCAGATCAATATTCGCCTCCTCCTGCACCGGACGAAACCGATTGAATTGATCCCACCAGGCAGCAAAACTAAAAGAAGGCTTTCTTGCTTTAACTACCTCCTTTTCTTTCGATAATAAGGAACGTAAATTGATCAGTAAATAAAAGATGACACCCAATTCAACAAGAATTACAGCTATTAAGGTATAGAGGGAAGTGTCTGACAGCGCTGGCACAACCGCGGCAGCAGACGAATCACTTTGTGCCATGGCCGGAGCAGCGACCAAAACAAAGGCAAATAACAATAGTCGGGTAGGTGCCTGCCCGGAACTAGATTGCCTGAACTCCTTGTAGCGATCAAGGTAGAGTTCAGCAGCACCCATTACTACATACGCCAATAATACAATGACCAGTAACAAGGCGACAATAATTCCCACCAATAACTGCGCCAAGGGATTACTCATTTCTGAAGGTATGGGCGCACCCGCAGCATAGGCCGATTGCTGCATTAGCTGAAATGAAGCCAATAGCAGGATAACAACATGTTTGAACCATTTTCTAAAAAACTTTTTCATATACACTAAATTTTCTGGTCGTGAATTAGGGCTGAAGCGGAATTTTTTTCAGGTCATCGATGAACCTTTCATCGGCCTTCCATGCCCAGAGTAACATGAAACAAAATAGCAGGAAGAAGATGAAAAATGAGATCATACCTAACACGCCTACGCCGGTAATACTTTCGAGATAATGAATGAATTTCATACGATACTATTTAAGTGATTCTTATTGTGCAGCCGCAGTGGCAGGCATAGATTTGATATCGGTTCCCATGCGTTGCAGATAGGCGATCATGGCAATGATTTCCCGATTCGCTGGTGTTTTAATCTTATCAGCCGCCAAATGGCTCCTGATTGTTTCTGCCTGTTTCATCAGATCAGCATTGGCGATGCGGTCATACCCCTCCGGATAAGGCACGCCTAATTTTTGCATGGCCCTGATCTTTGCAGGCGTAGATGCCGTATCAATAACATCATCCAGCATCCAGGAATAGGCCGGCATCACGCTGCCCGGACTCATACTGCCCGGCTCCAGCATGTGATTGTAATGCCAGCTGTCAGGATATTTGTTGCCAATACGAGCCAAATCCGGACCTGTTCTTTTACTTCCCCACTGAAACGGATGATCATAAACAAACTCCCCTGCCTTGCTGTACTCACCATAACGGGCCACTTCATCGCGGAAAGGACGAATCATCTGAGAGTGACATACATAACAACCATTGGAAATATAGAGATCCCGGCCCTGCAATTCAAGGGGTGTATACGGTTTAACAGCCGCTATGGTTGGTATATTGCTTTTGATCAAAAATGTAGGAATCAATTCCAATAATCCGCCGATGGCCACCAGTACAAAACTGAAGACGAGCATTTGCACCGGCCTCCTTTCGATCCATTTGTGCCAATATTCTTTTCCATAAATAACCTCATTATCTGCCAGCGGGGCAGCCTGTGCTTCCTCTGCTGCCAGCAAACTGCCAGCCTTCACTGTTTTTGTGAGGTTGTACACCATGATAAACATTCCTATCAGGTACAATAAACCCCCTACACTTCTTACTACATAGAGCGGTAAAATATGCGTCACCGTCTCCAGGAACTGAAAAGCAAGTGTACCTTCCTCCGTAAACTGTTTCCACATCATCGCCTGCGTAAAGCCCGCCCAATACATAGGTATGGCATAAAGAACAATACCGATTGTGCCAATCCAAAAATGCGTACTCGCCAGACGGATGGAATAAAGCGGCGTACGATACAAACGAGGTAGTAACCAGTAGAGAATGCTAAATGTCAGAAAACCATTCCATCCCAATGCACCCACGTGCACATGCGCTATCGTCCAATCAGAAAAGTGTGAAATCGCATTGACAGACTTTAGACTGAGCAATGGCCCTTCAAAAGTTGCCATACCATAACAAGTAATAGCTACTACCATGAACTTCAATACGGGATCTTCTCTTACCTTATCCCATGCACCACGCAGTGTAAACAGTCCGTTCAACATACCACCCCAGGAGGGAGCTATGAGCATGACACTGAATACAACGCCCAGGCTTTGTGCCCAATCGGGTAAGGCCGTATATAAAAGGTGGTGTGGCCCTGCCCAGATATAAATAAATATCAGCGCCCAAAAGTGAATAATGGAAAGACGGTAACTATATACCGGACGATTGGCTGCCTTAGGCAGGAAATAGTACATAATGCCCAAGTACGGGGTCGTTAGGAAGAAAGCCACCGCATTGTGTCCATACCACCATTGCACCAACGCATCCTGCACACCGGCATACCAGCTATAACTCTTGAAGAGGCTGACAGGCATCTCAAATGAGTTGACGATATGCAACATGGCAACGGTGATCCAGGTGGCAATAAAAAACCAAATGGCAACATACAAGTGCTTCTCACGTCGTTGCAAAATGGTACCAAACATATTGATCCCGAATATTACCCATACCAACGTTATGGCAATATCAATGGGCCATTCTAATTCGGCATATTCCTTACCGGTAGTATATCCGGCCAATAACGTCACTGCAGCAGCAACGATAATCAGCTGCCAACCCCAGAAATGTATCGCACTAAGTGTTTTGCTGAACATCGGCGCCTTGCAGAGTCGCTGCAGAGAATAATAAACGCCCATAAAAATGCCATTGCCAACAAAAGCAAAAATGACCGCATTGGTGTGAAGGGGCCTTACTCTGCCAAAAGTGGTAATCGGCAAATTAAAGTTAGCAGCGGGCAAATACATTTGTACGGCTGCCAACAGTCCGACAAGCATACCCACAGCACCCCAAAGCATGGTGGCAAATGCAAAATTTTTTACAATGCGATTGTCATAATAAAATGTTTCTACTTGCATATCTGTGAAAGGATTAAATGTTTTCAGTTTTTTTTACTGTCGTGACTTCTTCACGCATGTTGTTGGAATTACCGGCAGTAGGTTTTTTATCGTCAAAAAGTATCCGGATGGCAGGGGCCGTTTCATCATCATACTGTCCATTTTTGACATTCCAGATAAAGGCCAGCAAGAAAAGTCCGGCAATCGATATACTTGCTATCAGTAATAAAATAATTACACTCATACCAGTCAATTGTGAAAACAAAACTAAAAGCCGTGCTCGAAGTGAATTATGACAAAAGTCATTTTTGGAAAAAATTATTTTAGCTGAAGCCGGTTACAATACCAGTTGCCCAGTCCGAAGGAGATCAGTACAATACTCATGCTGCTCAGGGGCATTAAAATTGCTGCTATCATTGGATGCAGGGTGCCCTGCACCGCAAAAAAGAGTCCAATCAGGTTATAGATGATTGAAACCACAAAAGCTGTCAAAACAATTTTTTTGTTGGCCCGGGCCACCCGCAGGAAATCACCCAAGCGCGATAATGCATCGGCAGCAAGTATACAGTCACTGGCGGGGGTAAAGCGATTGCTGTCATCAGTTACAGCAATACCAACATCGGCCTGCAGCAGGGCACCGGCATCATTTAATCCATCCCCCACCATGATCACCCGCTTTCCTTTTTCCTGCCAACGGGTTACAACTTCTTGCTTATCCATTGGCAGCTGATCAAACAACAGCGGTACTTCACGACCAAACAGATGCTGTAACAGCAACTGATCGGTTGACTGATCACCACTGACTACAGATAAAGCATACTTTTTCTTCAAATCGCCGATTAAGCTATTGAGCCCTTCCCTGTACTCGTTGCTGAAAGTAAACTTACCCAACACCTGCTGCTCCCAGGAAAAATAAACTTCTGAAAATGAAGATGGCGGATGGGTTGCTCCTAAAACAAACCGTGCTGAACCCAGGGTCAATAATTCATCGCCGACCAAACCCTCTATACCGCTGCCGGGAATTTCATTGTACGACCTTACAGGCATCAGCTGACCAACAGCAGCCCAGCTAACAATGGCCTTACTCAGTGGATGGGTAGACTGTGCTGCCAGACTGGCGAGATATTTCCGCTGTAACCAGGTAAGTGGCTCACCGTGATAAGCAACCTCATTGAATTTGCCGGTAGACAAAGTTCCCGTTTTGTCAAAAAGAATACTGTCGGCAGCTGCCAGATTTTCCAGTGTCTGTGCATTCCGCAAGTAAAACCGATTGCGGGCAAGTCTTCTGATCAGGTTACCATTGGTAAATGTATTACTCAATAACAGGGCACAGGGACAAGCAATGATGAGTACGGCAGTAACTGCATTCAATACCCGGGATGCATCGAATAAGAACCAATAGACACCTGCAGCAAGTGCAATAGCAAATACAATCCAGGTGAAATAACGGCTAAGGGTATGAACAAAAGAATATTTTTCTTTCGCCTTCTTTTTTTCCTCCTGGCGGTTCCATAATTGAGTAAGGTAACTCTGTGTGACTTCGCGTATGACCAGCAACTCCATGTTGGCGCCTAATTGCTTACCTCCAGCATAAATAATCTCACCCATTTCTTTTTCTACAGGCATGCTTTCACCCGTTACAAAGCTGTAGTCAATCAGCGCTTTGCCCCGCGTCAAAATTCCATCTGCCGGAATCAGGTCACCATAGTGTATCAAAACCGTATCATTCAGCGCCAGCTCCGGAAGCGGAACAGTAGTTACTCCCCCGGGCCTGACCACCGAAACAGCCATAGGAAAATACGAGGTATAATCCCTGTCAAAACTGAGTTGACGATAGGTCTTGTCTTGCAGAACCCTGCCCAGCAACATAAAAAATACAATGCCGCTCATAGAATCAAAATAGCCCCCGCCTGTTTGAGTAATTACTTCATAAACGCTGCGAAAGAATGTTACCAGAATAGCCAAAGCAATTGGAGCATCTATATTCAGAAAACGAGTCCGGATGCCGGCCCAGGCACTATGAAAAAAATCGCTGGCACTATAAAAAAATACCGGCAGACTTAGAAACAGATTAGCAAACCGAAAAAGCTGCTGCAAAGTCTTTTCCTGTGCGTCAATACCAAAATACTCGGGGAAGCTCATCAACATGATATTGGAAAAACAAAAACCGGCAACACCTAATTTAAAAATTCTTGACCTGTCTACCGGAGCGGATGTTGCCTGCAGATCATGTAAACTGAAATACGGCTCATACCCAATACCTGTGAGTAATTCGGCCAGCCTGCGTAATGATACTTGTCCATGATTATATACGATTAATACTTTCTTTTTCTCGAACTGTACCTGTGAGCTGATAACAGCTGGATTCAGCCTGTTCAGATTTTCTAAAAGCCAAAGACAGCTGCTGCAATGAATCTGAGGCAGGTAGAGTTCAACATGACTTTGGCTTTCATTCTTAAACCGAATCAATCCTTGCTGAATTTTCAAATCATCTAAAAATGCAAAATGATCTGCCCGAATTTTTTTTAGTTGATTGCCAGGATTTTTATCCAGACTGTAATAGTCGCACATGCCGGCATGCTCCAGTATTTCATATACCATTTTACAGCCACTGCAACAAAAAGACTTGTCTTGCCAGGTAATGGCTTCCGAACCCACTTCCTCACCACAGTGATAACAGCCGATAACAGAGCCGATTAGTTGTTTCTTTTCCATAGCAGATCAATGTATACTGAATGATTGAATACAGGCGGGATATAGTATGTTCTGCTCCACAAAAATCCACTGATGCACTTTTTTTTCGAGTTGAAAAAACTGCTGCACACAATTACTCCAATCGCTGTTCCAGGCAGGTATTATTTGAAAATGATTCAACAACATCCGAAGTCTTAGTAACAATGCGGCAATACTATGCTGGGTGAGCACAATATATTTCCACACACCGGGAGCTAGCACGAACATTCGATGCCTGTTTTGTATAGCAGGAAAAAGGAGGGACTTCTCTTTGAGGAGTAAGTGCTTCATCTCATCCTCCAACTTCGAGAAAAGCAGCTGAACCGTTTCAGATGTGGTATCGGTCAGTTCAGAATCAGCATGCACCAAAAAATATCCTTCAATGTTATTACAAATGGCAAGCAACTCAGGGTGGCACTCACGCTCGATTTGCGTACAAAGGAGGGAAGGCGGAATAACATCTCCCAGCTGTATATTCCAAAAACTGGATGGCATACCTGAACAATGGATGCATGTTTGTATTGCATTCGGAGGCAAATAAATAAGAATACGGCTGTCAACAAATGACATTTGTCATCTTTGCGAACAAACAGATGAAAACCGCATAAAAAATAGACGATAAGCGAGACTAATCCTGCAAATTGGCAGTAAGAAGCAGCTCACGGGGCTGCATGATTTTAATTTTTTTTCCTTCCAATTCAATCATACCATCTTTTTTGAATTCACTCAACAGGCGAATAGCCGACTCAGTAGCAGTACCCACAAGGTTAGCAATGTCTTCACGCGATAAACGCACGTTCAATGTAACCCCATCTGCCTCATACCCATAAGTTTCCTTAATGAATAACAGGGTTTCCGCCAGCCGCTCGCGGATGGGCTTTTGGGCCAAATGGGTCAACTTAATCTCCGCTTTGTGTAATTCATCGCTCAGCAACTTCATCATTTCAAAAGCCAGGTTGCTATCTAATTTGAGTACTTTAATAAATAAGTCGCGTGGAATAAAACACACCTGGGTATCTTCCAGTGCCTCAGCACTGGCACTATACTTTTCCCCGCTGAGCAGGGCGCGGTACCCCAATATATCCCCAGCCTTCACCAAACGAATGATCTGATCTTTTCCGTCGTCACCCATATGAGAAAGCTTCACCTTACCATCACTGACACAAAATACACCCAGTGGCCGGGCTCCCTCATTAAACAAAACCTGTCCCTTTTTATAGGTGTTGCAAGATTTTTGCTCATTAATTTGATTGATGTGGTCTTCATGCGCCTTACAAAAAACTGAATTAAACCGCTGGTTGCAACTCTGACAGGTAGAATTATCTGAAGCACTGTTCATATACACAAGTTAGGATTTTTATGAATATTCTCTGAAGGGATTAAAAAAGTAATATTTAAAACCATTGCTGCCATCCTTTTGAGACGATAATCTTAATTTTACGCCAATGGCATATATAAACTGGAACGACAGCATCAACTGGTTGTCGAAGATGACTTTTCGAAGATGGTGGAATGCCACTAAAGTATATGCTTCCTATTCCCTTTCGCAGATGACGGGAAAGCCCATTCAGTGGGGGTTGCCCATCGCTATTTCTTTTGAGCCCACCACCTCCTGCAACCTAAGGTGCCCCGAATGTCCCAGCGGCCTAAGGGCTTTTTCCCGACCAACCGGCATGCTGCAACAGGATTTCTTCCGGCAAACCATAGATGACATCTACCAGGAACTGTCGTACCTGACTTTCTACTTCCAGGGCGAGCCCTACCTGAATCCTGATTTTCTTCAAATGGTTCGCTATGCCCGTGATAAAGGCATTTATACAGCCACCTCCACCAATGCACACTATCTGACCGATGAAAAAGCAAAGGAAACAGTAGAGAGCGGTCTCGACCGACTGATCATCTCCATCGATGGCACTACGCAGGATGTCTATGAACAATACAGGGTAGGCGGACAATTACATAAAGTGTTAGAAGGCGCCCGTCGCATCGTTCACTGGAAGCAACAACTAAATAGCAAAACCCCATTTGTATTTTTCCAGTTCCTGGTCGTAAAGCCAAATGAGCACCAGTTGGCGGAAGTGCGACAGATGGGTAAAGAAATAGGCGTAGACCAGGTTCGATTTAAAACAGCACAGGTGTACGATTATGAAAACGATCCACACCAACTGATTCCTGAAAACAATAAATACAGCCGCTACAAAAAAGACAAACAGGGCATTACCCGTGTTAAAAGCGGTCTTCAAAATAAATGCTGGAAGCTTTGGCATGCCAATGTGATCACCTGGGATGGATTGGTGGTACCCTGCTGTTTTGATAAAGATGCCATACATCGCCTGGGAGACCTGAAAAAACAACCCTTCAGGGAAGTATGGCACAGCGAACCTTATCGGCAATTCCGCCAACAACTTATGCAGGGCAGGAAAAACATCGATATCTGTTCCAACTGCAGCGAGGGGCTTCAGGTTTGGGGAAATTAATTTTATCATGAAACAGACATATATGCAACAACGGTCGTCTTGCGCATTGAATCTACTCGCTGCTATGCTGGGTATCTCTTGCTTTTTTTCTTCTCTGGCACAACCCCTTTCTCCCAATTATGAATTCAGGGGTGTATGGGTGGCTACCGTTGAAAACATTGACTGGCCAAAAAGCAAACAACTCACACCGGAGGAACAACGAGCCGCTTTCATTCGATTACTCGATATGCACCAGAAAAATGGCATGAATGCAATCGTGATGCAGGTAAGACCCTCCGGAGATGCCTTCTACCCATCTACCCTGGAACCCTGGAGTGAATACCTCACCGGCAAGCAGGGACTGGCACCTGAACCCTACTATGATCCGTTGGAATTCATGATCAAAGAAACCCACCAGCGTGGAATGGAATTTCATGCCTGGCTGAACCCTTATCGGGCCGTATTCAATATCACCCGCTCATCTATTGCTCCCAATCATCCAACCCTACAACATCCGGACTGGTTTCTGGTGTATGGAGATAAGAAATATTTCAATCCGGGATTACCCGAAGTGAGGAAGTTTACTGTTGCCGTAGTGAAAGACCTGATAAAAAGATATGACATCGATGCAGTGCACATGGACGATTACTTTTATCCCTATCGCATTCCCAATAAGGAATTTCCAGATGAAAAAACATTTCAGCAGTTAGGTAAGGGTATGAATAAAGACGACTGGAGACGCAGCAACTGTGACAGCATCATCCTAAACCTGCACCATGCGATTCGGGAAGTTAAGCCGACAGTAAAATTCGGTATCAGTCCATTCGGTGTATGGCGCAACCTAAGCCAGGATCCGATGGGAAGCAATACCAAAGCCGGACAAACGAACTACGATGACCTATATGCTGATATTCTTCTCTGGCTGCAAAAGGGCTGGATTGATTATGTGGTACCACAACTCTATTGGGAACGTGGGCACGCACTGGCCGATTATTCCGTTTTATTGAAATGGTGGAATGACAACAGCTACGGACGTCAGTTATACATCGGCCAGGGATTTTATCGTGCCGGCAGCAATGCAGGCTGGAAAAACCCCAACGAATTGCCGGCACAAATCAAAGAACTGCGCAGCTACCGCAGCACACAGGGAAGTGTTTATTTCAGCAGTAAATCATTTGATAACAATCCCAATGGATGGTGCGACAGTCTGAGAAATAACTATTACAGATATCCCGCATTGGTTCCCGCCATGCCCTGGATCGATGATAGCAGTCCGGATGCCCCACGGGTGACAAAAAAAGAGGGACGCAGTTATGAGGTAGTATACAATGGCCAGGAAGTAATCAAGGGCATCGGGTTGCTGGTTGTTGCGCCGGGAAAAGAAGTACGCTTCATCGATGCGCAACTGATCGAAGTATTTCCGCAGCGCAACCGAATCACAATTCAATTAGATCAATATCCGGAAACCAATGGCAGCAGAGCTTTCGTTGTTAGCATCGACAAAGGAAATAATGTAAGTCCGCTGACCGAACTGAAATAAACGCGGAACTTAATTGCCTTGCTCCACCCATTTGCCGAAAATAGCTTCTACCCGTTCAGTCCTGTAAGTGAAAATGTGCTGTAATTGCTTCTTGACAAATATGGCGTGCGCAATATCCCCCAGAAATCCGAGCGGAAGCCTGTAATGAACAATATCTGTCATTTCAACACCCCCCGCTATCGCACGAAAATGATGCTGGTGATGCCATAAACTGTATGGTCCAACCCGCTGCTCATCAATAAAGTATTGCCGATCCGCCGCTTGGGTAATCTCGGTCATCCAATAAATCGGTATCCCCAACAGCGGCTTTACCTTGTATTCAATGATCTGACCGGCATACATTTTCTCACCGTGGTGCTGTGAAATGATGCGAAAGCCTAGATGATCGGGCGTAATGGCTTGCAGGTTATCAGGTCGACTGAAAAAATCCCATGCCTTCTCCATCGTAACAGGCATGCGAATGATGGTTTTTATAGAATAGGTAGCTGACATAGGTGAGTTTGTGTAATAACATAACACCCACAGAGTGGATATGTTCGAATTTAACACCAAACAACCCACACATATAGTCGAATACTCTGTTTTAAGCAGCCTGCTCTCACAATCTTTTTACTGCTACCTTTGTGGAGCATGAAAAAAATTTTGCCGGCTGGTGCCGGATGTGTCTTTTTACTGGTAATTCCCCTGCTGGCAAGCTGGCTCATGATGGGTTCCTGTGCCAACATCATACCCCCCGCTGGCGGACCCAGAGACTCGCTCCCCCCTGTTTTGGTGCAATCGCTGCCAAAAGACTCCGCACTGAATGTTCGGCCTAAGTTGATAACGCTCACTTTTAATGAATATGTAAGCGTAAACGACATCTTCCAGCAACTGGTTGTGAACCCGGCCATGAATTCCCAGCCTCAAGTTGATTATAAACTGCGGAACGTAACCATAAAATTAAAAGATAGCCTCCTGGGCAACACTACTTATTCTTTTCACTTCGGAGATGCTATTCGCGATGTTAACGAGAATAATATTGCCCGCAACTTCAGTTATACTTTTTCAACAGGTCCACGTCTCGACACGGCCACCTACAGCGGCAAGGTATTACTCGCTGCAAGCGGAAAAGCTGACTCAACGTTATTGGTTGTGTTACACAAAGATCTATCAGATACTGCCATCTTCCGACTCAAACCACCTTATTATACCAAGTTGAATGGAAAAGGAGAATTTAAATTCTCTTTTTTACCGAAAGATAGTTTTCAGGTATTCGTCGTAAAAAGTGCTTTCAATAAAAAATACGATGATAGTACACAGCTGTTTGCTTTTTTACCTCGCACCATTATTCCGGGCAAAGGACAAACAGATACACTCTATGCCTACAAGGCACTAGAGCCAACAGCCCCGGCCAGCAGCGCTCAACCGGCAGCTAAAACCCTTACAAACAGAGATGATAAGCGCCTACGCTATACAACCAGCGTTGAAAATGGTCGGCAAGATTTACTAAAGCCTATTCAACTGCGCTTTCCAAGGAAGATCAGCAAACTAGATACCACCGGTATTGTATTATGTGATACCCTTTCTCGCCCAATAACTGGTGTGACATTGCTAACAGACACTTCCGGAAAAGTGATTACCCTCCAATATCCGCTGAAAGAAAAACAAAACTTCCTCCTACTACTCAAGAAAGAATCGGTGGCTGATTCAACAGGTGCCACCCTAACAAAAAATGACACCCTCAAGATTGCCACTAAAAAACAGGAAGACTATGGCAGTATCCGCATCAAATTTATCAACCTAACCCTCAGTAAGCGACCCGTGCTTCAACTGTATGAAGGAGATAAGTTCATAGATGCATTCCCCATCACCTCTAACGAATGGAGAAAAAATCTCTTTTATCCCGGGAATTATGAACTACGGATTTTATACGATACCAATGGTAATGGCAAATGGGATCCCGGACAATATCCCGGCAACAAAAAGCTCCCCGAAATTGTTTTTTTAATCCCGAAAGAATTGTCTGTAAGGTCAGGCTGGGACAATGAAATGACCATCCAACTCTAGTCGCTGAAAATATAATTGTACCTTTAACTACCCCATAGCAAGAGAACCTTTTTCACTATGCCGCTCCCCTCCCAGTTACTGGAAAACGCTGTTGCCGCTTTCGCAAAACTTCCGGGTATTGGAAGAAAAACCGCCCTGCGACTGGTGCTGCACCTGCTCAAACAAGAAGAAGAAATGGTCATCCACTTCTCCGATACTGTAGCCAAACTAAGACGTGAAATTCAGTTTTGTTCCCGCTGCCACAACATAAGTGATGGAGAACTCTGCTCTATCTGCTCACAAAACAGCAGAAATAAACAACTCATCTGTGTGGTAGAGAACATTCGTGATGTGATCAGTATTGAAAATACCGGACAAATGAATGGCACCTATCATGTTTTGGGTGGCATTATATCGCCACTGGATGGGGTTGGGCCCGAGCAACTGAATATTACCGGATTGGTAAGGCGAATTGAAGAAGAACAGGTTGATGAACTAATTTTTGCCCTGAATCCAAACATACAAGGCGATACTACCATCTACTACATACAGAAAAAAATTGCCCACCTGCCTTGTAAGATTACCACCATCGCCCGTGGCATCTCCTTCGGTGGCGAATTGGAATTTGCCGACGAAATGACCCTTGCCCGAAGCATCGCTCACCGACTCCCCGTTCAGCAGTATGTAAAATGATGTAATCCATTGGTGCTACCGCTCCTACCGCTTTAACAATTTTTCTCCCCATAGTTTAGCGCAATTAAATAATTTGCACTGCCTTTAATCAGATAGCTACATGAAAAAATGGATAAAAGTATTATTGATAGCCGGCGGTATCGGACTCATTGCCGGATTGGGACTCCTCTATTGGATCTTCAATAAGCCACACCGCGATGTTGCCAAAGAGACAGGAATACAACTCACGGCACAACAATTATTCGATGCTTTCCGCAATGACGAAGCCGCTGCCAACAAACTTTATCTGGACAAAGCCATTGAATTGTCAGGAACAGTGGCAGATGTCAGCACCAACCAGGAGGGACAAAAAGTGGTGAATATTGCTACCAATGACCCCTTCTTCACCATCAATTGTACGTTTAAAGCCGATCCGGGCAATCTGCAACCCGGCGACGCCATTGTTTTCAAAGGCATCTGTACCGGCTTCATCCCCGATGCGAGTGTCGTTATCAATGAAGGTGTCTTAGTAAAATAAACTTGTCTTTATGAAATATTTGATTTTTTCCTTCCTCACAGCACTAGCCATTTTTCAATACCGGCCCGCAACCGCACAAAAGGTTTTTGGCACCCGCAATGGCCAGGTGATTTTTCAATCTCCGACAGATGAAGATGTGAAAGCCATCAATAATGAAGTGAGCAGCCGCCTGAGCGATAATGGCACTCTTGGCTTCAGCTTGCTGGTAAAAAGCTTTCGCTTCAAAATGGCCGAAATGCAAGACCATTTTAATACCCAATACATGCAGAGCAACCAGTACCCCCGCGGCGACTTCAAAGGCAGCATCACCAATATTAGTACTGTCAATTTTACCAAAGATGGCACTTACCCTGTACAGGTAAAAGGTGACCTCACCCTGCATGGTGTCACCAAAAAAGTAAGCGCTAACGGCAGCATTTCGGTGAAAAACGGCAAACCACTGGCTAAAGCCAGCTTCCCGGTGACCGTAAAAGATTTCGGCATACAGGCAGACGATGTAACCGAGAAAGTGATCATCACCGTCAATTGCCAGTACCAATAAGCCCCGGAATTTGAAAAACCATTGGTAAAACATACCTTTGCTCCTACATTCAGGTGGATTTGTTTATTGTTCAGCCTGTCGCTGCTTCCCCTCCCGGGAAATATCGAACTAATAAACGTTTGGGATTGTCTGATTTGCCTCTGCATCTTCAGCGTTATTAGTAATGGAATAAAATAGGATCATCCATTACTTGACCATGGGTATAAGAGAACTGCTTTTAAAAAAAATTCTGGTAATCGATGGTGCTATGGGCACCATGATACAACGACATCGCCTGACAGAGGAAGATTATCGCGGTGAGCGCTTCCACGATTGGCATACCGATGTAAAAGGCAACAATGACTTGCTTTGTATCACCCAACCCGACATCATCAAAGGCATTCACCTGCAATACCTGCAGGCTGGTGCCGATATCATCGAGACCAATACATTCAGCAGTACCCGCATTGCCATGGCTGACTATGAAATGCAGTCACTCGCTTATGAACTCAATGTAGCAGCAGCCCGCTGTGCGCGGGAAGCCATCCAGGCGTTTACTTCAGAACAACCCGATGCCGAACCACGCTTTGTTGCCGGCGCTATCGGTCCGCTTAATAAAACCCTGAGCCTCTCACCCGATGTAAATAACCCCGGCTTCCGTGCTGTTACCTTTGAAGAAGTAGTCAGCGCCTATGAAGAACAGATCAGTGGCCTGATAGATGGCGGAGTAGACCTCTTACTGATTGAAACTATTTTCGATACCCTGAATGCCAAAGGAGCCATCGCTGCAGCGAACCGCTACTTCAGAAAGAAAGGCGTGCCACCATTACCCATCATGATCAGCGGAACGATTACTGATGCATCTGGCAGAACCCTGAGCGGACAAACACTGGAGGCATTTTATATTTCCGTGATGCACGCGAGACCCCTGAGTGTTGGTCTGAACTGCGCCCTGGGTGCTGCAGAAATGCGCCCACACATCGAAGAACTATCACAAATAGCTACCTGCTATACTTCCGCCTATCCAAATGCAGGTCTGCCAAATGCCATGGGCGAATATGATGAGCAACCCCACGAAACAGCTCATTTCATTGAAGACTGGGCAAAAGAAGGATTTGTCAACATCGTTGGCGGTTGCTGTGGCACCACGCCCGATCATATCCGCCATATTGCCCAGGCAGTAAAAAATATGACCCCACGCCCCTTACCAAAAGTACTGACCGCCTGACCTTATCAACCATGAGCCGTAATCAAATACATCCTTACCTGCGTTTATCTGGACTGGAGCCGCTCGTTATTCGACCGGAAACCAATTTCGTAAACATTGGCGAGCGAACCAATGTGACTGGCTCGAAGAAATTTGCACGACTCATCCGAGAAAACCAACTCGAAGAAGCACTCTCAGTAGCCCGACAACAAGTAGAAAGTGGTGCACAGATATTAGATGTGAATATGGACGACGCCATGCTCGACGGTGTCGCTGCCATGACACAATACATCAACCTGCTGCAAAGCGAACCCGATATCGCCCGCATTCCGATCATGATCGACAGCTCTAAATTCGAGATCATACAGGCCGGTCTGCAGTGCATACAGGGTAAGTGTATCGTTAACTCCATCTCACTCAAAGAAGGTGAAGAAAAATTTTTAGAACAAGCACATATCTGCCGCGACTTCGGTGCAGCCGTAGTTGTGATGGCCTTCGATGAACAAGGACAAGCAGATACCCTGCAACGAAAAGTAGATATCTGTACCAGGGCCTATCAATTGTTAACGACCCAGGCAGACTTCCCTGCTGAAGACATCATATTCGACCCTAACATTTTTGCCATTGCTACCGGTATCGAGGAACATAACAACTATGCCGTAGACTTCATCGAAGCAACCCGTATCATCAAACAACATCTCCCCCTGGCAAAAGTCAGTGGAGGCGTATCGAATGTATCCTTCTCCTTCCGTGGAAATGAACCAGTGCGTGAAGCCATTCATGCGGTATTTCTTTACCATGCCATTCGTGCCGGTATGGATATGGGCATCGTGAATGCCGGACAACTATCTGTTTACGATGAGATTGAACCAGAACTGAAAAGACTATGTGAAGATGTAATTCTAAATCGCAACAACGACAGCAACCAGGCAACAGAGGCCCTGATACGCTACGCAGAAACAGTAAAGACCCAGGGCAAAGTACAAGTAAGAGATGAAGCCTGGCGAAATGAACCCATACAAAAACGCCTGGCTCATGCCCTGATCAATGGCATCACCGAGTACATAGAGGCAGATACCGAAGAAGCCCGACAAGCTTATGCCACGCCGCTCGAAGTAATCGAAGGGCCACTCATGCAGGGAATGGGTATTGTGGGCGATCTCTTTGGCGCCGGAAAAATGTTTCTGCCACAGGTTGTAAAAAGTGCCCGGGTAATGAAAAAAAGTGTGGCGGTACTCACCCCATACATTGAAGCAGAAAAAGAACAAAAAAAGTTACGCCAGATGGCCGGAGACGCAGCTGTAGTAGAGTCTACTGCTGCCGCCAAAATTTTACTGGCCACCGTGAAAGGTGATGTACACGATATTGGAAAAAACATCGTTGGCGTTGTACTCGGATGTAATGGGTATGACATTATTGATATGGGCGTAATGGTACCGGCAGAAAAAATTTTAGAGACAGCCCAAAGAGAGAAAGTAGATATTATTGGATTGAGTGGGCTCATCACCCCTTCATTAGACGAGATGGTTCACATTGCCAGGGAAATGAAAAGAAGGGGTATGAATCAGCCCTTGCTGATTGGCGGCGCCACCACCTCACGCATGCATACAGCCGTAAAAATCGCCCCCGAATATCCCGGCAAAGTTCTACATGTGCTTGATGCGTCGCGCAGCGTTACCGTTGCAGGCAGTCTGCTGAGCAAAGACCAACAAAGTCAATTTCTCGGCACCATTGAAAAAGAATACGAAGAGCTAAAAGTTTCTTTCGACAATAAAAAGCCGGTAAAAGAATACCTGCCCTACGCCGATGCCTTACAGAACAAATGTAAAATCGATTGGAAAAATTTTCAGCCGGTTCAACCCTCCTTCACCGGCATAAAAACCTTTGATGCCTTCGACCTGAAAGAACTTCGTGCTTACATCGATTGGAAACCATTTTTTATCGCCTGGGAGCTCCACGGCTCTTTCCCTGATATTCTGAGTGATGGCATTGTAGGAAAAGAAGCCACCCGTTTATATGAAGATGCCAATAAGATGTTGGACCAGATGCTGGATGAAAAATGGCTAACCGCTAACGGTGTCATTGGCTTCTGGGAAGCAAACAGTGAAGGGGATGATGTATGGGTACATCCAAACAACCAAGCGCCTGTTCGCCTGTCTTTCCTGCGACAGCAAATAAGAAAAGCACCCGGACACCCGAATTTATCACTGGCTGATTTTATTGCCCCCGACACCTCAGGATATAAAGATTTTATCGGGGCCTTTGCCGTCACTATACATGGAATTGAACCACACATTAAAAAGATGGAAGCTGCCCATGACGACTACAGTAAAATCATGCTGCAGGCGCTGGCCGACCGCCTGGCAGAGGCTTTTGCAGAAGCCTTGCACCACAAAACCAGAACCACCTGGTGGGGATATAACCCGGAGGAGAAACTCAGCAATGATGAACTGATTAAAGAAAAATATACAGGTATCCGCCCTGCACCCGGGTATCCTGCCTGCCCAGATCATACTGAAAAATATCACCTGTTCTCCCTCTTATCTGTAACTGAACAAACGGGCATAGAACTGACTGAAAACCTGGCGATGTATCCCGCCTCCTCTGTTTGCGGCTGGTACATTGCACACCCGCAAAGTCAGTATTTCGGGGTAGGAAAAATTCAACGCGACCAACTGGAAGACTATGCAAGTAGAAAAAACATGCCCCTGCAGGTAGCAGAGCGATGGTTGCGCCCTAACTTAGAATAATATAATCTACCCGCTCGAAAGTGAAAAAATAGCTGCTTATTTCTTTAATAAGGGTGTGTACTTTTTATTGTTCAATCTGGTAACGAGATGGCGCCTCTATGCATCACGTAACCAACATTTCATTTTTGACGCAATGGGAAAATGTGGTGTTGGACCGGTAATACCCCATGTTGAAAATAGCTTGTTTAGAAACAAAACAACGAAGGCTTTCAACTTGGAGGTCGGAATATGGGTGTAGAGGCCGGAAAAAACTGCCCAAAAATCAATCAGCGTTTTTCAAATAACCACCAAAGCCGTTTGCGCGGCTGAACACTGTAGTTCTTCCTGATATAAGATTGTACGAACTGCATAGCCTCATTCACATCATCCGTTACCAGAAAAAGCTTTTTGTCTTCCGGACTAATAGTACCCTTTTCAATCATGGTATCAATTGCTTCCAGCATCGGTTCATAATACGATTTTCCAAAAAGTACCATGGGAAAATCATTGATGACCTTAGTTTGAACCAGCGTAAGTGTTTCAAATAATTCATCCATGGTGCCAAATCCGCCAGGCATGATGATAAACGCATACGAATACTTCACCAACATCACTTTCCGAACGAAGAAGTAGTTAAACGTGATCCATTTGTGCATATATGGATTGGGGTGTTGCTCAAAGGGTAATTCGATGTTACATCCCACCGAGGTTCCATTGTTCTCAAATGCCCCCCTGTTGGCTGCCTCCATAATACCGGGCCCGCCACCTGTCATCGTGGTAAACCCCAGGGCAGCAATTTCCTTTCCAAATTCCCGGGCAGCCTGATAATAGGGGTGATCCTCTCCAAAACGAGCCGAACCAAAGACCGTAATACAGGGATCAAGAAAGTGAAGTGCTCTAAACCCTTTGATGAACTGCTTAAATACATCCCAGGCGAAGAAAAACTCGTTGATCCTCGGCTTGGGACCTTCCAGAAAAACCCTTTTTTTGGCAGGAATAATGCGCTCAAGTTTAGTCATAACTTATGTTTAGTGGATATGAATTCATTTGTATTTATGGTGTAATATTACATCACATGGTTACTCACCTTAACAAAATTATTTTTTGTCTGATAGTGCAGCTATTATCCGCCGGACTCCTATCCGCACAACAGAGAGTCAGACTGGAGGAACTACGGTGCTACTCTGCAGTTGGTCCGATGATGCGCTATCTTCAAGATCCGACACTCCAACAATCGCTGGCAAGTCAATTACAGCAAATATTGTACCATGAAAGGGGGTGGCGACTTGCCGACTCGCTTACCTTACCGGTGAACTACCCAAATTTAGCGGAACTAAAAAAGAATAAAACACTTAAAGTACAAGATGCTAACAACCAGGTACTGCACATGTGGATGGATTGGATCGAAGTTCAACCCATCAATTTTTTTGCTGCCGCCGATTATATTAATGACTCAGTTATGGCAGCCCGATCGGCTTCTGTTATTCGTATCGCCTATTACCTGTTGAACCACCGCAACGAATTGATAGAAAAGAATGAGATAGACATTTCACTAACACAAGCAGAATCGCCTGCCATTGGCATTCCCTTCAAGGGACTACTGGCCGACGGACAACCTTATCACCTGGCAACCACTGTTCGAGGCTTCCGCGAAGCGATGAACCAAAGCATGAAAATCTTGTTTCAAAAAAATAACACTACCTCCTTCATAGAGTTAAGAGTACCGACGGCTTATTTTTTTAACAATTTCATTGAGCAATCACCCCATATTAAGCACTTAATTATTCGCCCGGAAATAAAAAACAAATCCCTCCGATTTCTGTCTGACCGAGGAATACAAATTTTACGTAACGGCGATACGGAAGTCAAGGCCGTTCGGGTGAATGGCAAAAAACAACCCGGATTTCCGGAATGGGTATTTGATTCTCTGCGACTAATAAAAAAAATTACAGAGACCGACTTCATCTGTCTGCAACATGTACTGCGGGATGTGCTGAATGATAAAAGTTATGAGGTACTCTTTTTCGGTATTTCAAATGAAAGTACTGTGAGCCAAGGAGCGTTTCCGCTGGTGCAGAAGCGCATGCACTTGATCCTCCATCAAAATGATACCATTGCCCGGTTCGTGGTTCAAGCAAAACCCGAACTCAATGAAAATGACTATATCTCGCTGAATCGCTCGTACAATGGCTCAGACACTGCCTCCCTATTTAACTTTGACCTGATACCCAAGGAAATGAAATTAGAGACAACCCTACAAATGACAGGCAGCATCCTTGGGCAGTCGTTTTCTATCCGCATACGAGGCAATTTTAATTATTGGAAAGATATTTGGTTAAATGACCGGCTTATCATGCGCCTGCAAGGAAAAAACTTACCTGAACAAATAATGATAAAAGATCCAGTCGTAGAACCCGTAATGATGAATCTATTGCTGCTGCTGGCTACATCACCGGTGATTGATCTGCTGTAAACAAATTCCTGCTTAACAGGAAGCCGGGAAAATTAATTTTTAAACTAACTTGCCTCACTGATATTTAGCACACCATGTCAACCATCCGTATCATCAGTTATAATGTGAATGGAATAAGAGCCGCCATCAATAAGGGCTTACTCGACTGGCTGGCAACCAACCCCGCTGAAATCGTTTGCCTGCAAGAGATAAAGGCAGAAAAAGAGAACATTGATGTACCGGCGATTCACGCACTGGGGTATGAAACATACTGGTTTTCGGCACAAAAAAAAGGATACAGTGGGGTGGCCATCTTGACTAAGATAAAACCCTTGCGGGTGATAAATGGACAGGGAGCACAAATCAGCGACGAAGAGGGCAGGGTAATCATGGCCGAATTCCCTCATTTCACCCTCATCAATGCCTACTTCCCCTCAGGTACCAGTGGCGATCATCGCCAAACGTATAAGTACCAGTGGCTGGAGGAATTCAACGACTATGTGCATCAATTGCGCAAAACCCATCCACACCTGATCGTGGTAGGAGATTACAACATCGCACACCGCGAAATCGATATCCATGACCCCAAGGGTAATAAAAAATCTTCCGGATTTTTACCGGAAGAAAGAACCTGGATGGACAAATGGCTGGGGGAAGGCTGGGTTGATAGCTTTCGATATTGTCACCCTGAAAAAACCGGCGCTTATTCCTGGTGGAGTCAGCGTTTTCCCTCTGTTCGACTACAAAACAAGGGTTGGAGGATTGATTATATATGTGTTACAAGTAGTTTAGGTGGTAACCTGAAAGATGCTGCCATATTTCCCGACATCAAACACAGTGATCATTGTCCGATATCAGTCGCGCTTACCTTCGAACATTAAAAAAGCCAGATGCAACATCTTTACAACATAACTACCCTCGTATCACACCCCATAGCTGTCGATTGGCTCAACTGGATGCAAAAAGAGCATATTCCCGGTATCATGTCGTCTGGATGCTTTCTGGAATTTCGGCTACTGAGATTGAAAGATCACGACGAAACGGAAGGAATTACCTACTCTTTACAATTACTGGCCAAAAGCAGAGACGTCTATGAAGCTTATCTGGAAAAATATGCTCCCGCTTTACGCGAAGAAACCCGGAAGCACTGGGGTGAAAAAGCAATCAGTTTCCGAACCCTTTTGGAAGTTGTGAATTGAATGTGGATACTTTCCTGGCTAAAAAACGCTTGATAATAAACGATTTCATCCACTTCCGAATCGTTTTAAAAAAAATATTCAAAACGTTAATTTCGCTGAAACCCTTTACTGCATTAGCTTTGCGGCAATTATACTCACACATTAACAATTTATTTTTTAGTCCACTAACGCTCAAATCCATATTTGATAAGGGTTTCAAGCGAAACAAAAAAATATTAAAAATATTTTGCTGATTGATAAAAGCGAATAATTTTGTCTCGTTATTAAAACCATTAAATAAACTTCCATGAACAAAGCCGAATTAATCGCGCAGATCGCAGAAGATGCTGGCGTATCTAAAACTCAGGCCAATGCTGCCCTGGATTCTTTTGTAACCGCTGTTACAAAGACCCTGAAAAAGGGTGACAAAGTTACCCTGGTAGGTTTTGGAACATTCTCTGTTTCGAAGCGTGCTGCCCGTACCGGTCGCAATCCTCAAACTGGTGCTACTATCAAGATCAAAGCTAAGAAAGTAGCCAAGTTCAAAGCCGGTAAAGAATTGAGCGCTAAGCTCTAATTTCTGACCAAATTTTAAAAAACCCCGTTTATCACGGGGTTTTTTTATTTTTGCAGTTCGAACTCACCAAAAACATAGTCATGGGAAAAGGAGACAAAAAAACAGCCAAAGGAAAGCGTTTCAAAGGTTCTTTTGGAAAATCAAGGCCCCACAAAGGCACAACTACTACCAAGAAGAAAGAAAAGGCATCCTGATTACAGGGGATGAATTGACTTCTTACGGAAGCGAATAGAGCAGCCCGATCTACGGATCAGCTGCTTTTATTTTTCTTAGCTGCCAACACTTCCAGTGCACCCACGAGTTTATCGAGGTCTTGCAGACGCGTATACACATGCGGCGTCACTCTTACACAAGAGATGTTCTCCCATACGATGCCAACAGCGTGTATTTTGAATTGACTCATCAATGCGCTGTCTAATTCGCCAGGTGTCATTCCCTGCAGGCTGACGCCGGCAATCGCACAGGCATATGCCGGCTTGAAGGAAGTATGTATCTTAACCCCCGGAATCTCTTTTGCACGCAGCGTCCAATAATTTTTCAGATAACGGATGCGCTCTTCTTTTCGCTTGCTGCCAATTGCCTGATGAAAATTAATGGCTTCACCAATCCCCTGTTCAATTGGAAAGCTCCGTGTACCTAAGGTTTCAAATTTTCTTATGTCACTGCTGCGGGGCTTATCATTGCAGGTAAGGGGCCAGATTTTTTCGATCTTATCCTTACGTATCCAAAGCATACCACTGCCAATGGGGGCACTTAGAAACTTGTGCAGACTGGTTCCAAAATAATCACATTCCAGATCGGGAATCTTGAAATCAATCAAACCAAATGAATGGGCGCCATCTACGATCACCTCGATACCCCTGGCACGGGCCATACGCGCAATCTTCGCCACCGGCAGAATTTGTCCGACCCAATTGATGATATGTGTAACATGTATCACTTTTGTTTTGGGGGTAATCGCTCTTTCAAATGCAGCTACAATTGTATCATCCTCCTCTATCGGAAAATCAAAACTTATTTGTGTGTAAACAATCTTATCGCGTAACGCACGCTGCCGCCATGCCTGTATCATATTGGGATAATCCTGCAGCGTTCCGATTACCTGATCACCCGGTTGCAGATCGATGCCATAGATGACCGTATTGAGCGCCTCCGTCGCATTTCGGTTCACAGCGATCTCATCCTCCGGACAACCCGCCAACAGCGCCAGCTTCTGCCGCAACGGTTCCCTGCCCTGATCCAGTATCCGCCACATGTAATAGGATGGCCCCTCATTCGATAAGCGATTATATCGCTCAACAGCCTCCTGCACCACACGGGGTGCCGGACTTACGCCACCATTATTCAAATTGACCAGATTGGAATTAACGGTATAAGCCTGCTGAATCGTCATCCAAAAATCTTCATCGGCCGCCACCGCTTCGGCACTTAGCTGGCTCACCCTGCGTGAGGCTTTTTCCCACTCAGCAGCATGTGCCTGCTGAAATAAACTGCCGGCAGAAAAGGCGCCTGCCAGGGCTCCGACCTTTCTGAGGAATGATCTTCTGGGTTCCATAATAAAAAGTTGAACAGAAATATACTGAATATTGATCACATGTAATGAAAAACCGGCTAATACTGCTTTCTGCCTACCTTTGTATTTCAAATGCCACCAATGAAGTTCCGGCTGTACATGCTAACAATTTTTTTCCTGCTTTTCTATACCGAAACAGTAACCGCACAATGCTCCATTTGCACCAAAACCGCCTCCCAGCTCGGTGAAGGACCTGCCGCCGCACTCAACTCGGCAATCATCTACCTCGCACTCGCCCCTTTTGTGATTGTGGGCTACCTGGGCTGGCGCTGGTGGAAGAATGAAAAGAAAGTAATCAGCGAGGAACAATCCTGATCTAACAATTACGATTGAAAACGAAAGCTGAGCAACCAGCTATTTTTAATGGCCGAAATGATCGGCCAACGCCTGATCTTATAGGCAAAAACCCATTTGCGATGGCGTATCAGCCAACCGAAGAGTCCGGGATTCAGCCGATGCGCTATTGATTGATGCCAGTAGTCAAACCCTTCCTGAAAAAACTGCCGCTCCTCCTTGGATAATTCTTTGATGTGCCGAAATGCTTGCAAGTGCCTGACAAGGGTTTGCCGAAATCGGTGCCGATGCTGCTCCGCTGTAAAATTGCGCTGCAACGTCATATTGTTATCATGCTCGCGATGATACACCAATACCTCAGGGTGAAATTGCACCCGACCTGCCGCCATGGCAACCACTGCCAACCACCAATCGGGATATACACCGGCAGGCAAGGGGAAAGCAGACGTCAATAGTCGCTTACGAAAAAGTATACTGTGCCCGCTCACCGTATTAAAAATGCCAATAAACCGTGGATCAGAACCTTCCACCCGACGATTTTTAGTTGAAGCGATCGCATCCATCGGCGGCCTTCCGGAAAACTTGACAGAATCACAATAAATCAAAACAGCATCCGAGTCAAATGCCTGTATTAACCGCGCCATCTTATCCGGATGCCATAAATCATCCTGATCAGCAACCGCAATCAAATCATGTTGAGCCGCGAGAACGGCTTGCTGAAAATTAGCCGTTATTCCGATATTGGCTGATAGGGCAATCAGCCGGATACGATTGTCTTTTGCAGCCAACATACGTGCAACTTCCATGGTATCATCGGTAGAAGCATCATCGGAAATAATCAATTCAGATACCGGACTGCTTTGCTGTAAAATACTGTCTACCTGCTCTGCTAAAAAGCGGGCACCATTATATGTACAAAGCACAACAGAAACAGGCATGTAAACGGCGATTATGGGTATAAAGATACAGATACCCCCTTAATCGCTGCATTGGTAACTTTGATACAAGAAATACTTCCTTTGATTATCTTTATAGCGTTCGAACTCATTCAACCAATTCTTCAATTGCATTCATGCAGGCTGCAAATCAACCGCTGATATCGGTCGTAATGGCCACCTACCAGGGCGAAAAATTTCTTGCCAAGCAGCTAGACAGCCTTCTGTCGCAAACTTACCCTTCAATTGAAATTGTAATCTGTGATGATGCCAGCACTGATGGCACCTCACTTCTACTAGCATCTTATGGGGCTATTCACAGTAATATTCGCATCTACCAAAACAAGGAGAACCTTGGCTATATTGGAAATTTTGAAAGAGCCATCACCCTTTCCTCCGGATCATTGATAGCCCTCTGTGATCAGGACGATTACTGGCATCCGGAAAAACTCGCCATACAGTTCGCATCACTGGGTGAAGCCGCACTGACCTACTGTGACTCTTCTATCTGCGACGATGATTTACACCCAACCGGACAAAGGGTTTCTACCATCAGCAGATGCCATAACTACACTAGTTGTTTGGAGCAAGCAGTATTTTGTAGAATCTATGGCAACACCATGCTATTCAAAAAAAGCATCCTGCAAAGTGCCCTGCCCTTCCCAACAGTTTTGCCGCATGACTGGTGGATCGCGTTTCTGGCAGCTCACCGGGGAGGTATTGTTTATGTTGATCAGGTGCTGGTGGAATATCGGCAACACCCCGGCAATCTAATTGGTGCAGCTACCGGTAGTAGCCGTTCTATTGACAGAGAAGAACAAGCAGCAGCAAAAGAAAAGGAAGTGTCGAATATCCGGGAAAGAATGGCTTTATTTTATGCCACCTGCCCGGCAGAATTTTCTTTTGAGAAAAAAGCACTGGAACAACTAAATCGATCTTATCGGGATTTCTCGCTTGCTTCTAACTTTTTACGTCTCTTTTGTTTTTTCAGGTACAGTAAATGGTTGCTTGCAGTGAAACGACGTTCTGCCATTCGTAAGTGGCTCTTTTGCCTGAAAATGTTTGTAAAAATAAAGTGAGGTCAACGTGCACAACGATGATAAATCTCGAGGTATTTCCTGGCTGCGATGGTCCAACTGAATCTACTTGCATGCGCCTGTATATCCGCTGAAGGATGGGTATCAGCATAATCGCGCAACCCCTTTTCGAATATCCCCTGCATGTGCGCCGGATCAAAGGAATCAAAGTAATAGGCCAGGCTGCCCCCGATCTCAGGGAGGGAAGTATGCGTAGATAAGAATACGGGTTTCCCAAAATACATGGCTTCCAGCACAGGCATGCCAAAACCTTCTGCCAAAGAAGGAAAAACAAAGGCCTTGCAATTAGTATAATACCAGTGCTTCTCTGCTTCAGATATAGCACCAGCAAAAACAACGCGGCCGTCTACCCCTAACCGACGCGCTTCATTTTTAATTTTAGTGAGATAGCTCTCCTCTTGTGTAACGCCCGCTATAATCAGCAAATCATCATTGTTCTGTAATAAAGCAGGTAACACATGAAAATTTTTTTTTGCAGCCACGGTTCCAATGGTAAAAAGAAAGGGGCGTTCTGGGGCTGTGCGTGGCTTTTCCGGCAGAACAGTTGAAAAATTACAGCCATTGTAAATGACTGAAGTAGGAACATCCCTTAATGAGAGATGCGCCTGTAGTTCGCGCAAAACAAATTCGGAAATGGTAACAATATACTGTGCCCTGTTTACCCTTACTTGCAATCGACTAATGGCATTTTTTATATCTGACTTGCTCTTCCCGGGTTGATGTAAAAAATTGAGGTCATGAACGGTCAAAACTGTCGGCACCACCCGGTGGCGGGGGAAATAGTCACTGTCTTGTTGCATAGCATGCCAAACATCAACTTTTCCAAATGCAGGCAGGAACCATTTATGATATAACTGCTGGTGAACATACTTTACATCTGTCCCGAAATAGCCATCCCATTTCGAGGGAAGATAAAATGTCAGCTCTTCCTTTACCGATTTAGCTGCGACCAATGCGGTACCCAATTGCTGGCAAAAATGAAAGAGGCCGGTATGCGGATATTTCATCCGCTCGGCATCCAGCCAGATATGCAACCGGGAATCCTGCATCAAGAATGAAGTTGTTGAGAAAGAAACTGAAATAAATTGAATCCTGGTCGAACCATTTCAGATGAAATATTTTCAACCAGTTGCTGTTTGCTGATATCACGCATCCGATGACGACTAATTAACTGATACGCTTTTTCTGCCAGCAGCCATTTTTTTCGCTCGGGTGCCTTTTGTAAACGCTGATGCTGCCAAATAGCTTCCGCTAAAGCGCCGATGCCCTCCTGTTGGGTTGCTACTGTTTTTAATATGGGTATCTCCCAAATACCCGGAACAAAGGAGCCGGCGAGCATGCCCCGAAGATTTTTTACCAATTGATCTGCATCCGGTCTGTCGCTCTTATTGACAACAAAAATATCAGCAATCTCCATAAGTCCCGATTTCATGGTCTGCACTTCATCGCCGGCTTCCGGCACCAGCACCACCACCGTTGTGTCTGCCAGTCCCGCAATCTCAATTTCACTTTGTCCCACACCGACCGTTTCTATCAGCAGCTCATCAAATCCGGCTCCCTGCAGAATAGCACTGATCTCTATGATCTGAGGATGTAATCCACCCAGCGAACCTCTTGTTGCAAGTGAACGAATATATACCTGGGGGTGATTGTACCAGGCACTCATACGAATTCTGTCGCCCAGCAATGCCCCCAAATGAAAAGGCGATGAGGGATCTACGCAAATCACACCCACTTTTTTTCCTTGTCCCACCCATTGATGTATGAGCGCGTCGGAGAGTGTGCTCTTTCCTGCACCCGGCGCCCCGGTAATGCCTGTAATTAATGCTTTACCAGCCGGCAACTGCTGTAAAAACGACAAATAACCCTCTGACCGGTTCTCTACCAGCGAAATCGCCCTGGCCAATGATTTGTAAGAACCATTTGCCAAATCTGAAAGCAGAAATTGCCAGTCCATGCCGATCGTTTGACGTAAATTTAGGCGATACCCGTTAGTTATTAAAATCTGCTTGTTAAAGACATCCCTTCCCACCTGCCAGTTATGTTGAAACAACTGCGTGTAAAATATGCTTCCGACAACCTTCCAATCGTACTTCTTGTACTGATGATGGGCGGCTTACTCTTCAGTCGGGCACTTCTTTCTCTCTCACAATTGGGCTGGGTGGCATGGATCATCATGAACTGGCGACGCCGTGAACACAACGCCGATGCCATGCGAAGCTGGAGTTTGCTGGTTATCCCCCTGGCACTGCTTGGCTGTTGGCAATCACCTTTTACCGGCCGACACTTTGACTACCTGCTCACGCTGATCATGTATCCAATCGCCTTTTTTTCCCTGGCAAATTTGTCAGTAAAGTTGCTACGCTATTTTAGTCGTATCTGCCAGCTGGCCGCATTGACAGGTATTGTTTATGCACTCGCTGCCTATAGTTTGGAACAAACTGTTTGGTTCGAGGCTTACGGCGCAGGTAAGTCGCTCCCTACATTTATGGATACCGATCATGTTCGCTTTGGTATCTTTCTCTGTGGCACAGGCTTACTGACCTGGCAAGAGCAACAACTTTCTAAAAAAATAAAATATAGCCTGCTTTTCATCTTGTTGTCAGCCATAGTTTTCATGTCAGTAAGAACAGCATGGATGGGTGCCGCCATTAGTGTGCTTACCTGCAGTTTTTTTGCGCCTGCTAAAAACAATTGGCTTCGCATCCGGCGACTATTGGTTTCAATAGCTGTTATTGTGAGCCTTGCCCTTATTAGTTACCTGCTATTCCCGACAGTTCAGCAAAAATGGGCCTATATGGTCTATGACTGGCAACACTATTCGCCACAAACCGATCGGCTGAATTATTCCGATGGTGCCCGCCGCCTGCTGAATGCTGTAGCCTGGAACGCCATAACCGAAAAAGGTACAAGCAACCAAGGCTGGGCAGGAATTGCTACCGCCTTGCAAACTGCATTTTCGCAACAATATCCTGGAAAAACACTTCCATTTACATGGCCCTTTAATCAATGGCTATTCTGGTGGATGGGCGCCGGACTACTCGGTATGATTTTCTTTACAACCTGGCTTTTTTTTCCGGCATTACAGGGTTATCGAAAAAACAACAGCGGCACACTTGCTTGGACACTGGTGATCATAGCATCTTGTTGGGTAGAGTGTACCTTAAGTTTTCAATATGGCGTCTGGCTCCATGCATGGATAGGCGCCGCAGCCTGGTATATACAGGAAAGGGAGAGCAAACCGGAAAACATCAGCGAATAATACGGTAGTTCCGAAAATCAAAGGGTCGGATGCCGGTAATTTTTTCAAAAGAATATAACAGTCGGTCTTTCAGCGAAAATTTTTTCTTTGAAATATCCAGGTCAAGCTGCCAGTTTTTTTGGTGTATGCGCTGTTGCATAACGGCAGGATGCGTACCGGCGAACTTCTCGAGTGAATCGAATGATTCAAAATCCCATACATCAGGGTCTGCAAGCACCCGCTTCATGTCCTCATCACCCAACCAGTAAGGACTTACATTTTTTTGTTTCTTCATCATCTGCTCCGGACTCTTCACCCATCCATAGTGAAACACTGAAGCATCTATCTGTTTGACCTTGAGGGGGCGACCATTTTTCCTGAATCCCTGTGCATCTTTATAGGCCTTGATGGCACGGTCATTGCGAATGATCCGCACTTCCTTATGATACCATTTTCTGCTATCGCCAATATAATCGTAGGTGCCGTAAAAATGTACATAATCAAAAAGCAAGCCCTCTACACGCTTATCACTAAGCTGCTCTGCACAGGCCTGCCGGATAGCAGGATGATATTGCTCATGAATCACCTCATCGGCTTGCACATAAAATGCCCAGTCACTATCAGAACGAATCAGGGCTGCTGCCTTATCAGTTTCTACTGCCAGCACCCTTCCACCGCTGCGCAGTGACATGTCCCAGACTGAATGGTGAATTTTAATCTTATCGCTACCAATGGCTCGTATCAGATCCTCTGTCGCATCGGTTGAATCGCCCACCAACACAATCATCTCATCCACCAGGGGCAATATGCTGCGAATCGCTTCCACCACCGGATAGTCGTTGAGAACGGCATTTCGGATGATAGTAAAGCCAGAAATCAGCATAAACAAGAGAATTATTGCGCAAAGAACCGAAAACTTTTGCATCTTGCCTATGCAACGCAGGGGTTGGCCGTAATTTATTTTAACTGGTATGACCAATTTCATTCCGCTTTTTCCGCTGGGTATCGTCGTATTTCCGGGTGAACTACTCAACCTGCATATCTTCGAGCCCCGCTACCGCCAACTCATACAGGAATGTCATCAAGAAAGCCGCTCATTCGGCATCCCGGCTGTCTTTGGCAACCGGGTGCAGGAAACCGGCACCCTCGTTCAACTGGAAGAAGTAGTGAAAACTTATGAGGACGGCAGAATGGACATACGAATCAAGGGTGACCGACTCTTCAGAATGTTGGAAGTTGTTAAAACTGTGCCCGACAAACTTTATAGTGGCGCAATTGTTCATTACCCCGCTAACCGTATGAAATCTAACCCGGTTCTGCTGGCCACCGTGTTGTTGGGCATTCGAGACCTGCATCGCCGGTTGAACGTATCTAAAAAATTTCGCCTGCCGGATGAGCAACTTTGCAGCTATGACCTGGCACACCATGCCGGACTTTCACTGGAGCAGGAATATGAATTACTCGAGCTGCTCGACGAGTGGCAACGACTGGAATACCTGAGGCGACATATTCAGTCCACATTGCCCATGATGACGGAGCTGGATAACCTGAAGGAAAGAATCAACCTTAACGGACATTTCAGGGAGCTGAAAGGATGGGAACCGGAATAAATGAATAGTATGGCAACAACCATTTGCTTTGATTTTGGCAATACCCGCCTGAAGGCAGGTATTTTCTCCGGACGCATTTTTCTGGAAGAAGTAGTGTTAGCCGGACCCGGACCGGAACACCTGCACCCACTGCTCGAAAAAGTACGACCCGACAAAACAATTCTGTCGTCTGTCATCAATCATCCCCCTGAGATAAACGATCTCCTCGCAAGCTATGGACGCTTCCATCTGCTGAATCATGCCAGCCAGCTTCCGATCACAACCCCTGTTGGAAAACCCGAAACGATTGGGGCTGACCGCCTGGCCATTTGCGCTGCTGCTGTTGATTTATTTCCGCATCAACATTGTCTGGCGATTGGTCTGGGTACTTGTATTACCTATAACTTCATCAATGCAGCTCATCAATTTTTAGGTGGCAGCATCTCCCCGGGCATGAATATGCGCTTCCGTGCCATGCACGAACAAACCGCCTTGTTACCCATGGCAGCACCAGTGAAACGATTTCCACTGGTGGGGTACGACACCTTGACAAATCTGCAAAGCGGCGTTATCCAAGGTATGGCTGCCGAGATTGATGGAATCATACATGCTTACCGCGGCAAATACAATGAACTTCAGGTACTGATTACCGGCGGTGACCTATTCTTCTTCGACTCGCTGC
The DNA here is from genome assembly GCA_964448845.1 of uncultured Sediminibacterium sp. Taxonomy (GTDB): domain Bacteria; phylum Bacteroidota; class Bacteroidia; order Chitinophagales; family Chitinophagaceae; genus Sediminibacterium. The sequence goes on along the minus strand of CAYUXJ010000004.1, from coordinate 14,256 downwards.
TGCTACATCCCATGCACCGCGACCCATATTTACTCTTCCGCGGCCTGCAGGCCATCTGCGAAACCAATCTGCCCGGGTGAAGGCAAATTGGAAAAATTGACCGAATTTTGAAGTCATGAAAAAAAGAGGCTGTCGAATCGTACTTATGTGCTCAATTATTTTCGGAGGAACGGGCTGCGAGAACGACCTGACTGAGATAAGAGAAATGGCCAGCAAATCTACCAATGTTGAAATTGGCACTTCAATCGACAGCTACCTTAGTCTCGAAGGAAAAGCAAAAGCACACCTGACTGCTCCAAAAATCATTCGCTACCAGGGAGAGGGTCCCCGAAAATCAGAGTTTCCTAATAGTCTGCATGTTGATTTTTTTAACGATAGTAATAAAATAGAAAGTTGGCTCGATGCCCAGTACGGCATATATAATGAAAATGATAAAAAAGTGCTGCTTAAAAACAATGTAGTGGTAACAAATATCTTCGGTGACACTCTTTTCACAGACGAGCTATGGTGGGACCAGATAGCAGAGAAATTCTACACCGACAAAAAATTCACCTTCAGTAAAAATTATAGAAGTGATTACTTTGTAGGACTGCAAGGAATGACCTCTAACCAAAACATGACTGATATCACACTGTTTTTAATCGAAGACAAAAGCTATACATCTTACAAAGACAGCTCAGCACAACCGGCACCCCCACCCCCACCTCCACCCACGCCAGCCCCCATTTTAAAAGCGCGCAGGAAATAAACGCTACCAGAACAGTGTTGTATATTTGTGAATAAGCATCCCCACGTTCATGACAGAATTGGCCATCATCTCTGGATTACTCATTTCCCTCCTGTTCATCGCATTCTTTGCCGGGTATGAGATTGCCTTCGTCACAGCGAATCGATTTGCCATTGAACTTAAAAAGAAACAAGGCAGCAGAAGAGGCATCATACTGGCCGGCTTCATAGAAAACCAGGCGAAATTTATTGGCACCTGTCTTGTCGGACTGAACCTTTTTCTGGTGATCTACGGTCTGCTTTTCGGAGAATTACTAAAACGCACCGTATGGCTTCCCTGGCATATTCAGAATGACTATCTTAAACTCATACTGGATACCCTGCTTTCAGCGATGGTCGTGTTGGTCTTAGGTGAATTTTTACCCAAAGCCATCTTTCGAGCTAAGAATGAACTGCTACTTCCCGCTTTTGCTGTTATCGCTCATTTCTTCTACTCATTATTCGAACCGGTTACCAACCTGCTGGTCAATGTTGCACAGTGGATCCTGCGCTATATTTTTAATGTGCGTGTGAATGAGCGCAATGAAGCCTTTACCAAAATAGACCTGGAGCATTTTTTTCAGCAAACAAAAGAGCAGAGCGAAGAAAACGCAGACCTAAACAAAGAACTATTCGAGAATGCACTCAGCCTGCCGATGGTGAAGATCAGACAATGCCTTGTACCCAGAACGGAGATAGAAGCCTGTGAACTGCATGCGCCAATAGAGACCCTGCAGCAGCAGTTTGTTAGTACCCAGCTGAGTAAATTGGTCATTTATGATGACAACATCGACAACATTGTAGGCTATGTACACCAGCTGGACCTATTCAACAAACCGACCAGTATTCAGTCCATATTACATCCGATGATCGTTGTACCGGAAGCAATGAGTGTTCCGGATCTGATGAATAAGTTTACCAAAGAAAGAAAAAGCATCGCCTGGGTCGTTGATGAATTCGGCGGAACCGCCGGCATCGTCACCATGGAGGACCTACTGGAAGAAATCTTTGGTGAAATTCAGGATGAATATGATGTGGAAGAAGCCAATGATCAGCTGGAAAACGATGAATATACTTTCAGCGGAAGGGTGGAACTGGACTACCTGAATGAAAAATATGGCCTGACTTTCCCCCATGGCGGCTCAGAAACGCTGAGCGGATATATCATTCAGCGAAATGAAGCCATCCCCAGACAAAAAGAGCAGATCATCATAGACCGGTATCGTTTTGAAATTCTGGAAGTAAGCGATACCCGTATAGAAAAAGTGAAAATGAAGGTGCTCTGATTACTACCTTCGGGCATTTCATTACATCGACGTACCTTTGTTCCCTCATTATCTAGCATATGGCGTTGTTTGGCAATAAGAAGCAGGAAGCAGCTGCTGAAATGACCTTCATTGATCACCTCGAAGAGCTACGGGCTCGAGTTATTCGAGCTGTCCTGGCTATTGTGGTAATGGCAATCGTCATTTTTATTTACCGCGACTGGATATTTGATTATGTAGTAACGGGACCAATCAATCCTGATTTCATATCTTATCGTTTTCTATGCCGTTTTAGTCATTGGGCACATCTGGGCGAAACGCTTTGCATGCCCCCGGTAGAAGTGAACATGCAAAGCAACACTTTCGGTGGTCAGTTTTTGGGCAGTATATCTATGGCCCTCATCGGCGGCATCATTGTAGCTTTCCCTTTCATTTTCTGGCAATTCTGGCTCTTCGTGAAGCCGGCACTGAAGGAAAACGAAAGCAAAAACACACGTTATGTGATTTTTTGGGTGTCGTTCTTCTTTTTTCTGGGTGCAGCTTTTGGCTATTTCTTGCTGGGCCCCTTCACCTTTAACTTCCTGGCAGGCTTTCAACTGGGCAGTCGAGGTACCATCCGCACACTTCCCACCCTCAGCGACTACATAGACAACCTGACCAATATCATATTGGGATGCGGCTTGGCATTCGAATTACCGGTGCTGGCACACATCCTCACCCGCGTCGGTATTGTTAGTCCGAGCCTATTGCGCTCCACCAGAAAATATGCAGTGGTAATCATTCTGATAGTAGCTGCCTTCATTACCCCCAGTCCCGACTGGATGAGCCAATTAATCGTTTTCATACCCCTATTCCTCCTCTATGAACTGAGTATTCTGGTATCAGAGCGCGTCTATAAAGAAACTGAAAAAGAGCAAGAAGAGTGGAGCTAATTAGCCTGCTCATCCGGTGATGTATTTTTTCTTATCTGCAGCCGCTAATGTTTTATCTTAGCGGGGAATCCTGCAGCCATGACACCAATTTTTTCCCAACAACTACCCATCGCCCTGGGTGCAGACCATGCTGGTTTTGCCTATAAAAAAGAGTTGATCAGCTGGCTATCTGCACAGGGGCTTGCCACAGAAGACCTGGGTGCCTTCAGTGAAGATTCCGTCGACTATCCTGATTTCGCCCATCCGGTTTGCACGCTGGTTGAAACAGGGAAAGCGGCATTCGGCATACTTCTATGTGGAAGTGCCAATGGAGTAGCTATGACTGCCAACAAACACACTGGTATTCGTGCCGGACTGTGCTGGGTGAATGAAGTCGCCTCCCTGGTACGACAACATAATAATGCCAACGTCATTTGTATTCCCGCGCGCTTTGTCAGCCTGGAGGAAGCTAAAACCATGGTCACCACCTTTATGACTACCGCGTTTGAGGGCGGCCGCCATGAAAACCGCGTTAATAAAATTGCCTGTTCATCTTAACCATTCATACAAAATGAAAAAACAGTTACTGAGTTTATTACTACCCCTGCTGTCACTAACAGCCCTTGCCCAAAAGCCGGAGGATGCAGTAAAATATGCTTCCTTTATTACAGCCGATGGATTAAAAGAAAAATTAACTATTCTCGCAGGTCCTGAAATGGAAGGCCGAGAAACAGCAGCAGCAGGCGAAAGAAAAGCCGCCGCTTTTATTGAAGAACATTTTAAGAAAATTGGACTGAAGCCGGGCAACGGCGACAGCTATCGGCAGCCATTTAATGTTTATCAGGATATGCTCACTGAAAAAAAATTGATGGTCAATGGAAAGACATATCAGTGGGACCAAGATTATTATTTTCCTATGTCAATGGTTTCCAGCACTAACTGGAACCAGGGTTCTGTAGTCTTTGTAGGCAATGGCACAGTGGATTCAGCAACCAAAACGAACGACTTCAAAGGCCTCGATGTAAAAGGCAAACTGGTATTGATTGCTGACGTAGCCGGCAATGGAACTGCAATGAACACACCTGCCATGAACAAAATCAGTTACGTACGTAACCTGGGGGCAGCAGGCATATTGATGGTTTCATCCGACTTTCCACGCAAAACACCCAGCCAACTGAAAGGCAGAATGAGCATCAAAGCCCCGGCTGCGGCAACCAATAGTGACAACGGCTTTATTGCAGCCATGATTTCAAGCGAAGTAGCCTCTGCACTCGTAGGCAGAACTTTTACCCTGACACCCGCTCAATGGAAGGAACTCCCCAAAGGCACATACATTGCCGAAACAAAAATTGCAGCCAAAAAAACCAGTGAGGCCCTCGAAAGCAGCAATGTGATAGGTATCTTACCTGGAACTGATAAAAAAGATGAATACTTATTCATCACCGGACACTACGACCACCTGGGAAAAATAGGTGATGTGATCTGGTACGGCGCCGATGATGATGGTTCTGGAACAGTTTCTGTTATGCAGATGGCTGAAGCATTTGCAGCAGCAGCCGGCAAGAGAAAAGGTCCCCGCAGAACGATTGCATTCATGGCAGTGAGTGGTGAAGAAAAAGGCCTGCTGGGCTCTGAATTTTACTCCGACCATCCCATCTATCCCATGGAAAAAACCACGGCTAACCTGAATATCGATATGGTAGGACGCGTTGACACGGAAAGAAAAACAGCCGATACCCTCAACTATGTTTATGTAATCGGACACGATAAACTGAGTTCAGAATTACCCATCATCAATGAGGGTGTAAATAATAAATATACCGGACTGACACTGGATTATAAGTTTGATGATCCAAAAGACAGAAACCGAATTTACTTCAGAAGCGATCACTACAACTTCGCCCGCAAAGGAGTACCTATTCTATTCTTCTACGATGGTATGCTTTTGTCTGATTACCACAAACCAACTGATACCGTTGACAAAATCAATTTCCCCCTGATGGAAAAGCGGGTAAAAATGATCTTTCATACCAGCTGGGAAATGGCGAATCGCGATAATATGTTGAAGCGCGATACCCCACTTAATATGGGAAGTCGCTAATAAAAAAATAACCACAACAAAAAAGCCGTATTCCTCAGAATACGGCTTTTTTTATGGAAGAACCCGTTTATTAATGTCCCAACAAGTAAGCAAATATCAGAGGAACGACTATTGTGGCATCACTCTCCACAATGAATTTGGGCGTATTGACATCTAATTTACCCCAAGTAATTTTTTCATTGGGCACTGCGCCGGAATAAGAACCATAGGAAGTAGTAGAATCACTGATCTGACAGAAATAACTCCAGAAAGGAACATCATGCCAGGAAAGGTCCTGGTACATCATCGGTACTACACAGATCGGAAAATCGCCGGCAATACCACCACCAATCTGGAAGAATCCAACGCCCTTTCCGCTGCTGTTCTGACGATACCAGTCTGACAACCATACCATATATTCAATACCACTCTTCATGGTGGAAGCTTTCAGCTGACCCTTGATTACATAAGACGCAAAAATATTTCCCATGGTACTATCTTCCCAACCCGGAACGACTATTGGCAGGTTCTTTTGCGCAGCTGCCAGCATCCAGCTATTGGCAGGGTCGATCTCATAATATTGCTCCAAATCACCACTCAATAACATCTGGTACATGAATTCATGGGGGAAGTATCTTTCACCCTTATCCTCTGCTCCCTTCCATACCTGGTGAATGTGCTTCTGCAACCGACGGAAAGCTTCTTCCTCCGGAATACAGGTATCCGTTACCCGGTTATAGTGACTCTCCAACAAATCCCATTCGTCTTGCGGACTGAGATCACGATAGTGAGGAACCCGTTTATAATGACTATGTGCAACCAGATTCATGATATCCTCTTCCAGGTTGGCGCCGGTACAACTGATGATGGCCACCTTATCCTGCCGAATCATTTCAGCAAGACTGATCCCCAGCTCAGCAGTACTCATGGCTCCCGCCAGACTCACCAGCATTTTTCCCCCCTCCAGCAAATGTGTTTCATAACCTTTAGCGGCATCCACAAGAGCGGCAGCATTGAAGTGCCGGTATTGGTGCTCAATGAATTGTGAAATGGGTCCTTTTGGCATAATTCCTGTATTTGAGGCGCAAAGTTAATTTTTTAATCGGCTTTCTGCATAATCCTTTCAAAAAGGCATGTAGCTGATAAGAAAGCGGCTTTCAAATTTCAGTAGTTTTGTAATCCCGGTCCTGTTAGCCAGGTAAAGCCGGAGATACCTCCGGTAGTCTATATGGATCAGGCCTATTACAAAGCATATTATCACCTGGAGCGAGAGCATTGGTGGTTTTTGGTCCGAAAAAAGATCCTGGCTGAGCGCATACGCCACCTCTTGAAACAGCCCGTGAATATTCGCTCATTGAATGTAGGCGCTGCGACCGGAGCCACATCGGATATGCTCACAGCATTTGGGTCGGTCATGAGCATAGAATATGATGCAGCATGTACCCAATTCACAAAAACCTACCTGTCTACCCCTATCGAGCAAGGATCGATATTGGAATTACCCTTCGAAGCGAATCAGTATGATCTGGTGGCAGCACTCGATGTGATTGAACATGTGGAAGACCATCAACTGGCAGTACAGGAACTCTGGCGTGTTTGCAAACCGGGCGGGCACATCGTTATCACGGTTCCGGCTTATCAATTTCTCTGGAGCCGCCATGATCTGATTAACCACCACTTCAGAAGATATACTTTGTCGCAACTGACCGACTTATTCCGGCCCTTGCAGGGAAAAGTTATCTATCAGACTTATTATAATTCTTTCCTTTTCCTTCCTATCGCCACCTACCGTTGGCTGATGAATATATTTCAAAAATTGCTGGGTAAAAAAGAAAAACCCGTGGGCAAATATGATTATGAAGTATTGGGCACAGGTGGCTGGCTCAATCAAATTTTATCTGGCATTTTTCACCTCGATTACCATTGCCTGAAAGGAGGTATCCGCTTCCCGGCAGGTGTGTCAATAATGATCTTCTTCCAAAAAGATGCTCCCACCTCACCCTGAGATAACAATGAGAACGAAACACATTCATTGGCTTTATCATGAAATCACAGTTTTGCCGGGAAAAAAATTTTACCTGGCTAATTTGATTTGGCTATTACTCGCGTGTATTGCAGTAACAGCTGAAATAGCAAGGGGCATGAGCTCTATTGATAATTTTCTTATCTATCGGGGAGTGTTCAATCATGTTACCCAACTCAAAAATCTCTTTATTCTCTATCCGAATGAATACGAGTCATTCAACAACTATGGTCCGGCTTTCTCTCTGATCATTGCCCCTTTTGCAGTGCTTCCCGTTTACCTGGGCTGCTGGCTGTGGGCTATGACCGGGGCAGTTACATTACTGATAGCCATTCATCAACTGCCAGTAACAATTCATCAAAGATTATTGATTGTATCTATAGCCGCCATAGAAATGATGACCGCAACCCACAATGTTCAATTCAATACCCTGCTGACCGCCTTTATCATCTTCTCGTTTATTTTTACACTGAATGGAAAAGACTGGCTGGCTACTCTTTTCATAGCAGCAGGCACGCTAAGTAAAGTGTATGGCATAGCCGGTCTGCTGTTTTTCTTCTTCTCCCAAAACAAAAAACAATTCGTACTCTCCTATATTGGCTGGATGCTGACACTATTCCTATTACCCATGCTTTACTCGAGCTATGAGTATATTCTGCAAACTTATCAGGAATGGTTTCAGCAAATTCTGAAACGAAATGACCAGAACGTATTCAATTCTACCTATGCCGGTATGCAAGACATCTCAGCTATGGGAATGATCAGAAGAATCTTTGGCTGGTATGATTTTCCGGAATTCAAATTGGTGGCTGCTGCCGGACTGTCTATGTTAATTCCCTTAGCTAAGTTGCATCAATGGATTAACCCTGCTTTCCAACTCAGATACCTTGCCCTGGTGCTGCTTACTGTGGTTGTTTTTAGCTCTGCATCCGAAAGTCCGAGTTTTGTTCTCGCTGTTACCGGTGCCGGTATCTGGCTTTCATTACAGCCAACTCCATGGAAAAAATGGTTAATTGCCCTTGTAATTTTTCTTTTTTTATTCACTATTCTATCGCCAACCGATATCGTTCCTCCGTATATTCGAACGAATTTTATTCAGGCCTATTCACTAAAAGCCCTGCCTTGTTGTATTATCTGGGTGTTTTTATTAAAAGAAATTTATTCAATTGCTTTTAGTAAAAATCAACTCCGACCAAATCAAATCGTATGAAAGTACTTGTAACCGGAGCAGACGGATTCATTGGCTCACACCTGACAGAAACGTTGGTGCGCAGGGGATATGATGTGCGTGCCTTTGTCTATTATAACTCTTTCAACTCCTGGGGATGGCTAAACAACTGTACCGCTGATGTTGCAGGAAAATTTGAAGTGTTCAGTGGCGATATCAGAGATCCCCATGGTGTAAAGAAAGCTATGGAAGGTTGCCATGCTGTTTTGCACCTGGCTGCACTGATTGGCATCCCTTACTCTTATCATTCCCCCGATACGTATGTTGACACCAATATCAAGGGTACACTCAATATTTTACAGGCGGCCCGCGAGTTGGGCGTACAAAAAGTAGTTCATACTTCTACCAGCGAAGTATATGGCACTGCCAGGTTCGTTCCAATAACGGAAGAGCATCCCCTGCAAGGTCAATCGCCGTATTCGGCAAGTAAAATTGGTGCTGACCAGATGGCTTTATCTTTTTATGCCTCCTTCGAAACACCTGTTGCCATCATCCGACCCTTCAATACCTATGGCCCACGGCAGTCTGCCCGCGCCGTAATACCTACCATCATCTCTCAAATTGCAGCAGGTAAAAAACAAATTCAGCTGGGTGCAACCACTCCTACTCGGGACTTTTCTTTTGTGGAAGATACCGTAGAAGGTTTTATCAAAGCGCTCAATGCCGAGGAAGTAATTGGCAAGGTGACCAACCTTGGCAGTGGTTTCGAGATCAGTATCGGACAAACAGCCGAAATGATTGCCACACTCATGGACGCTCCTGTCGAATTCATCACCGATAATAATCGAATCAGACCCGACAAGAGTGAGGTAGAACGCTTATTCGCCAGCTATGAGCAGGCACAGAAAAGAATGGGTTGGCAGCCGGCATATGGCGGTGAAGCAGGCTTCCGAAAAGGACTACAAAAAACCATTGAATGGTTTACAGATGCCAATAACCTGTCACATTATAAAACGAATAATTATGCCATCTGAGCAGGCATTCCGGTAACTTCACAGTAATTCAGTTATGAAAAAACAGGCAGTTATTTTATGTGGTGGAAAAGGAAAGCGGCTCAGGCCCTATACGGTTGTGCTGCCCAAACCACTCATGCCTGTAGGTGAATATCCGATTCTTGAAGTCATCATTCGACAACTGGCACTGCAGGGATTCGATCAAATTACCCTCGCTGTCAACCACCAGGCAGAATTAATTGCTGCTTTTTTTGGTGATGGAAGTAAATGGAATATTGCTATTGACTATTCACTTGAAGATGAGCCCCTGGGTACCATGGGACCACTCAAGCTTATTCGCAACCTGCCAGATCACTTTCTCGTTATGAATGGGGATATTCTGACCGACCTGCCATACAGCAAATTTTTTTCCAATCACCTGAATAAGGAAGCCGTTTTCAGCATCTGCTCACATGAAAGAAGAGATAAAATTGACTATGGCGTTTTAGATACCAACAATGGTCAACTGACCGGATTCAGAGAAAAACCCGAAACTACCTATGAAGTAAGTATGGGTATTTATATGGTCAGCAGGCAGGCACTTGACAAAATTCCGGCTAACAGCCCCTATGGATTTGACCAATTGATGTTGCAACTGCTGCAGGAACAACTGCCCGTTCGGGTAGAAAAATATGGTGGACTTTGGCTTGATATCGGTCGTCCCGATGACTACCTCGAAGCCATTGAAAAATTCGATCAGCTGAAAGAGAAAATATTATATGCCTGATGTGCTCATAACCGGCGCTAAAGGATTTATCGGCAAAGCACTTTCCGATAACCTTCGCAGTAATCATCATCTGGTCACTGAACTTACCCGTGCTGATGGTGATATATCAGATCCCTCTACCTGGCAAAAGCTGCGGCCTCATCAAATCGTATTTCATCTGGCAGCCCGCACCTTTGTTCCTGAAAGCTGGATTTATCCGACCGAATTCATTCAAACCAATACCATCGGTACCCTACAAGCACTCGAATACTGCAGAAAAAATAATGCATCATTGGTATACATCAGTTCTTATCTCTATGGCAACCCTGCTTCCTTGCCTATTCCGGAGACAGCAACCTTGCATACCCCCAATCCTTACGCACTCAGCAAAAAAAATGCTGAGGACCTTTGTCTTTTCTACCACCAATGCTATGGTATCAATATCACCATTATTCGCCCCTTCAACCTATATGGAGAAGAACAAAATGACTCCTTCCTCATCCCTCAACTCGTAAAACAGGCAATTGAACAACAGGCCTTCTTTGTAAAAGACCTGGCACCCAAACGTGACTACCTGCACATTGATGATTTCATTCGGGCACTCCTCTCAACTAATGAGCTCAAAGGATTGCATATCATCAACCTGGGATCCGGAAAAAGTTATAGCGTGCAGGAAATTATATCAATCATCAACCTACTGGAGAAAAAAGACTACCCCGTTCATAGCGAAAATATTCGCCGCCAAAATGAAATCATGGATACTGTAGCCGATATCCGACTGGCCAATCAACTCCTCCAATGGCAGCCCGCAGTTTCCATAGAAACCGGACTTCACCGCATGCTGCAGCAATTCCGCTCCCGTCATCATTCCTAAAAGGAGCACATTAAAAATTAGCTTTACCTTTGTAGGAATGTCCTTACCAGAGCAACCATCGACGATCGACATCGTAATACCTGTTTGTAATGAACGAGGCAACTTGCCAATCTTAATAGCTGAATTGGAGGAAGTATGCCATACACTCCCTTATCAGCATCGGTTGATTTTTGTAGAAGACAGCAGCACAGATGGAACGCTAGATTACTTACGTGAACAATCAGTCCTGCACCCGCATATTTTTTATATCTCCCTTACGAAAAGCTTCGGCCACCAAAATGCCCTCAAAGCAGGTCTCGATAGAGCCGATGCCGATGCCGTCATTACCATGGATGGAGATCTTCAACACCCACCCTCGCTGATTCCCGAACTAATAAAACAATGGGAGGCCGGGAATGATGTTGTTTTTACGATTCGCAATGACCACAAAGACATTACCCTCTGGAAAAAGAAAACTTCCCGCCTCTTCTATGATGTAATCAATAACCTCTCCGATATTGAAATACATCCCGGCACCGCAGACTTTCGCCTGATGGATAAAAAAACGGTGCAAGTCTTTCGACAATTCAATGAGACCGACTTGTTTTTACGCGGACTTATACAGTGGATGGGATTTAAAAGGGTCGGGATTGAGTATACCTCCCGTCTGCGACAAAGTGGTGAGACCAAATACTCGCTGAAAAAAATGATTCGCTTTGCCTTGCAAGGTATCACGTCATTCAGTACCAAACCACTCTATATCGCTGCCTACCTCGGACTCTTCTTTTCACTCTGCTCGCTCATCTTTATTCCATATACCATTATAGGCTATTTTTATGGACATGCCGTTTCAGGATGGGCCTCTATTATAGCTACCGTGGCGTTTTTTGGCGGACTTCAACTGATGATCTTAGGTATCATCGGTATCTATATCGGAAAAATTTATATGCAGGGCAAGAACAGGCCGCACTACATCGTCAAAGAAACCAACCTGCCATGAAGAACAGGTATGTGTTGCTGAGTTTCGATGTAGAAGAATTTGATATGCCGCTAGAATTTGGTCATTCCATAACCCTCACTGAACAATTGGAAGCCGGAAAAAAAGGACTGGATGCCATCCTGCCTTTATTGGACCATTCAGATGTGTCGAGCACCCTGTTCACGACTGCTTTCTTTGCCAGCACCTATCCTGCTGCCATCCGTATACTTGCCCAGAAACATGAAATCGCTTCACACACCTATTACCATTCCTGGTTTAGCAATGAGCACCTGCTAGAATCAAAAGAAACACTGGAAAAAATCATCGGGCAACCCATTTCCGGCCTGCGTATGCCAAGAATGAAAGCAATCGATATGAAGCTGGTGGCTGCTGCCGGCTATACCTACGACTCTTCTATTCACCCCACCTGGATACCGGGCAAGTATAACCACCTCCGCTCACCACGCACGACTTCCACCTTGGCAGGCATCGAAAGAATACCCGCTTCCGTTAGCCCCCGCCTTCGCATACCATTGTTCTGGCTGAGTTTTAAAAATTTCCCCTACAACTGGTATAAACAACTCGTTATTCAAACACTGAAACATGATGGCTACTGCTGTCTTTATTTCCACCCCTGGGAATTCATCGATATTAGCCACTACGGATTGCCCAGGTACACCCACCGCATCGATGGCGCAGCCCTCACAGCCAGACTAGTCCGACTGATAGATGACCTCCGGCCATATGGAGATTTCATTACTTTACGCGACTTCCTGACTGAACAGAAAAAATGCGCATAAGCCATATATAGCATGAACTTTCTCGCACATGCAGTCTTGTCTTTTGGTGACCCGGAAATTCTAACGGGCAATATGATCAGTGATTTTGTGAAAGGTAATCTTCAATATAATTATACCCCCGATATACAGCGGGGCATCCGATTGCACCGAGCGATTGACCGGTTTACAGATTTGCATCCGCTAACGCGGGAAGCCAAAAAGTTACTCTACCCTGCCGCCGGACCGTATGCTGGTGCATTAATCGATATTGTGTATGATCACTTTCTCGCCCTCGATGAAAAGGAAGAACCGGAAAACGGATGGCACGAATTTTCCCAATCGGTATATACAGAACTACATGCCCGTTCCACAACCTTGCCCGATAACTTTGTGCGTGTACTGCCCTATATGATCGAACACAACTGGCTGTTCAACTACCGCCACAAACAACAAATCGAACAAAGTTTTCGGGGTATTGCCCGCAGAGCACGCTATTTTGATGCCGCTGATGCTGCATTCAGATTATTTGAGAACTGCTACCCTGAATTCGAGCAACGCTACCGGCAATTTTTCCCTGAACTGAAATCATTCGCAATGAATGAACTCAATCATCCGGAAAAAAGCTGATTATTTTTTGTTGACTATAATAACTCATCTTTGTAAAAATGAACTGCATGAAAACAGCTACCACTTATGTGCATGCCGGAGCAAATCCTGATCCATCCACCGGGGCGATCATGACACCCATTTTCCAAACTTCTACCTATGTGCAGGAAGCCCCCGGAAAAAACAAGGGATTTGAATATGCAAGAAGCCAAAACCCAACACGACAAGCACTGGAAACAGCACTCGCTGCCCTGGAATATGGTCAATATGGACTCGCTTTTTCAAGTGGCGTAGCGGCAACCGATGCCGTTATTAAACTATTGGTGCCCGGTGACGAAGTGATTGCACCCAATGATATGTATGGAGGTACCTACCGACTGTTTTCGAAAATTTTTGCCCCCTTCGGCATACGTTTCACCTATGTAGACACCTCCGATATCAACAACATAGCCCAAGCAATCACTCCTCAAACCCGTCTAATCTGGATTGAAACTCCCACCAATCCACTGATGAGCATTACAGACATTACAGCCACAGCCGAGCTAGCCAAACAGGCAGGTGCCCTGCTCTGTGTAGATAATACTTTTGCTTCTCCTTACTTGCAGAATCCACTTACACTGGGTGCAGATATTGTCATGCACTCCTCTACCAAATACCTTGGCGGGCACAGCGATGTGATACAAGGTTGTTTGGTAATGAACGATACTACCCTACGCGACAAACTCTACTTCATTCAAAAAAGTTGTGGCGCCGTACCCGGACCAATGGATTGCTTCCTGGTATTACGCGGTATCAAAACCTTGCACCTGCGCATGCAGCGGCACTGCGAAAACGGAGAAAAAATCGCCCATTTCCTGCGCGCGCACCCCGGCATCGCAAAAGTATTTTGGTGCGGATTTCCCGATCACCCCAACTACGAAGTTGCCCAACGCCAAATGAACGGATTCGGTGGCATGATGAGCTTTGAACTAAAAGACAACCGACCTGAAAACGTAACACGCGTGCTCTCTTCAACGCACCTATTTTCGCTGGCGGAAAGCCTGGGCGGTGTTGAATCACTTATCAATCA
>CAYUXJ010000003.1:0-158595 GCA_964448845.1 uncultured Sediminibacterium sp. | reverse complement strand
CCCGTATTCTTCCGTTATGTTGACTGGATGCTGACTGTACCTCTGATGTGTGTTGAGTTCTATCTCATCACTAAGAAAGTGGGCGGTACTACCTCTCTCATGTGGAAACTCATTTTTGCTTCTGTTATCATGCTGGTTACCGGCTACCTCGGTGAGACCATCTACAGAGATCAGAGTGTATTATGGGGTGTTATTTCCGGTCTTGCCTATTTCTACATCGTATACCTGGTATGGTTCGGTGACGTAGCCAAGCTCGCTCAGTCTGCTAGTCCTGCAGTAGCATCGGCTAACAAGAGCCTGGGTTGGTTCGTGCTCGTAGGTTGGGCTATTTATCCACTGGGTTACATAGTAGGTACACCTGGTGGTCTGTTCGGTATGCAAATTCCGCTGAACCTGAACATGGATATCATCTACAACATCGGTGATGCCGTTAACAAAATTGGTTTCGGTCTGGTTATTTATGCTTTGAGCAGAAAAGATGCTTAATTCATAGTCCTTTCTTAACCGATTGATAAGAATAATGGGTACCCCGGTACCCATTATTCATTTATACCCATGCGTGACCATTATCAATATATTATTGTTGGAGCGGGCTGTGCGGGATTGCAATTAGCCACAGCTCTGTTGAAGGAAAGTTCATTGCCCCTTGATTCGCTGCTGATCATTGAGGCAGCAGCTGAACATGAGGAAAAGACCTGGTGTTTCTGGTATGCCGAAGAGCATCCATATCAACACCTGGTAAAGAATCGCTGGCAACAAATCGCATTTCAGGCCAATGGCACATCAGTGCAGTCAAAGCTGCCTGACATGTGCTACCAGTATATCTCCAGCACCGATTTTTATAATGAACAAATGGCTTTTCTCCGGCAAGACAGCCGGGTGGATTTTCTCTTCGAGCCGGTATCCTTCCTGGCGATAAATGAGGGTTTCCGCCAGGTTACTACACCATCAAGAACCCTAACTGCTGATTATATTTTTCATTCGAATGACTTGCGTCAAAACCCTCCCCGCCCAACCCTGTGGCAGCATTTCCTGGGATGGGAGATCATTACTGATACCGATGTATTTGATATGTCTACCGCTACCTTGATGGACTTCTCCCATGCTGATGCGGCCCAGGAAGTTTTTTTCCATTATGTGCTGCCATACAGTAGTCGACATGCCCTCGTTGAATGTACTTTCTTTTCAGCCGATTTACTCGGTCAGGCGACTTACGAACAGTTATTGCGCAATTATATTGAAGAGAAATGGACCAGCCACTATCAGATTGTAGCCCGTGAAGTAGGAAAAATACCGATGTCATTGCCAGCACCGCAATCCTTCCCGCCCCATTCAGGAATTATTCCGATTGGAACGGCAGCCGGCTGTATCAAAGCTTCCACCGGTTACTCTTTTACTCGCGTCATGCGGCATACCCAACAAATTCTGGCTTTCCTCAAAAAAGAAACGCCGGCTTTGCCTCCGCCATCTTCAAAAAGATTTTTATTCTACGACCGATTATTTTTATCACTGATACAACGATATCCGCAACAGTTACCGGGCATCTTTGCCAGTTTATTCAAGAAAAATCATATTCAGCGGATTCTTAGCTTCCTAGATGAATCAACACGATTAGAGGAGGAAGTGATTATTTTTTCGCGACTTCCTAAATTGCATTTCCTTTCAGTATTGTTTAATCCCAAGTCATGATGCAACTTTTGCTCAGACAACTTCGGTTTCAACTCATACTGGCAGCTCTTTTGGTAGCAGCCTGGGTTTCGATTTTTTCACCGCCACCCGCTGTCCAATGGATTTTCTTTCTCGTTATGATTATTGCCACAGGAGTACCCCACGGATCACTTGATTTTTATGTGGAACAATCCCGTGCCAACCTACAGCAAAACAGCTTCTCTGTATTTCATTTCTTTTTTCGTTACCTGCTGAATATGCTGATATATGGTATTATCTGGTTTTGGATGCCGTCTATTGCTTTATTGATCTTTATTTTTCTGACAGCCTATCATTTCGGTCAGATTGACTGGCCCTTTCACCGGCCGGGTTGGATGAATGCTTTTCTCTTCACGCTGCAAGGATTATGCTTCATCGTATTTATCATCACAGTTCAGATCAATGATACAGCCCCTGTATTGGAGCTCTTGACAAAAGATGCACTGCCAGCGGGGTACTGGCTGCAAAACGGCGCCCTGTATGCAACCCTATCTTTTGCCGGCATACTCGCCCTGCTCGTTTTTATTCCTATCTACCAGTATATGCTGGGCGTATCTCCCAAACTCATTGTTGGATGGATGGCACAAACACTCTTTTGGTGTGTGTTCTTGTATGTTATGCCGCTATATGTTGGCTTTGCCTTTTATTTTGGCTGCTGGCATTCGTTGCTGTCTTTTGATCTGATTCGTCAACAATTAGCGCTGCCGCCAACTTCCAACGGATGGTTCGAACTGATTAAAAAGGCCTTGCCCTTTTCTGTGCTGGCACTTGCCGGTATCGGCGCTTTGCTTTTCTTTTTTTCTGCCGACTGGCAACTCAATTCGAGCATGGGATATATTTTCATGGGCATCGCTATCTTAACGCTGCCACACTTACAGGTTTTCAGCGGACTGGTAGACTTTGTTGCTGCGGCAAGAAAAAAATAGTTGACTGGGTGAGGGGCTATTCACTTTCCATTTATTTGCTTATCAATACGGTATACATTTATATAAACTATCATTTATAGATAGGGTGGGTTACCTTTTTTACACTTGGGTATTAAGTGTAAAAAGTACACAATGATTCAAAAGACCTTGTACAAAACGAAGGAGTATTCTAAAGTGAAATTTTCAATCGAAGGGGCTGATGCGGAACAGGCAGCCGTTGTTGGTTTGAATGGTGATTGGGAGAACGGAATTGAAATGAAGAAAAAGAAAGACGGCAGCTTTTCGGTAGAAGTGAACTTACCGAAAAATACACGTCATGAATTTAAATATCGCGTGAACAACCGCGAGTGGGTGAATGAACCCCAGGGTGATGGAGAGATATCGAATGTTTTCGGTACGACCAACAGTCTGATAGAACTCTAAGCTTGTTTATTTCAGAGCCAGCGTTTTCTCCAGAAATAGAGTAGAAATAAAGTCATGGTTGCTGCCATCACCAGCAAGGTATAATAAAAGCCTGCCGGGTGCTGGGAGAGTGGAATGCGGTCGAAATTCATACCGAATATGCCGCCAATAACGGTGGCAGGTGTCAGTACGCACGTTACGATGGCCATTACTTTCATTACCTCATTCATTTTCAGATTTACCTGACTGATATAGAGATCTTGCACGTTCATCATAAGATCGCGCAGGTTTTCTGCCATGTCATTGGCTTGAATGATGTGATCGAGCACATCTTTAAAGTACTTGGTATTTTTCTCTTCCAGTAGGTCACTTTCTGAGCGAATAAATCCATTGACCAGTTCTCTGACCGGCGTCACATTTCCTTTAAGTACAAATAACTCTTTACGAAGGTTATTGATTTCAGCCAATGAACGCTTATCGCTGCGGCGGATAACCCTTTCCTCAATCTCCTCGATTCGTGTGCTGAGTTTCTCCATCACTACAAAATAATGATCGACAATGAGGTCTAATAAACTGTAGTACAGATAATCAGCGCCACTGGTGCGCAATTTATTGCCGGGTAATTTTAATTTTTCCCGCAGCATGCCAAATACATCCTTTCCGGGAATCTCCTGGATGCTGATTACAAAGTTGTTCCCCAACACCAATGAGATTTGTTCTGTTTCTACCGATCCGTTTTTTTCGTTGAAATACAGCATATTCAACAGGCAAAACAATACCGGATCCAGCTCATCCATTTTTGGGCGCTGTCCTACACTTAAAATATCTTCTGTTATCAGGTAATGTATGCTGAAATGATGACAAATGGCTTCTACATCTGCTTTTCTGATACCATCTATATTGATCCAGGTTATGTTATCATTGTCTCGGTACTTAAAGCAGTCTGCCACTGCCGGATAATGGGTTTCTGTCAGTTCGGTTGCATTGAAATCAAAAACATGAATATCAGTTTCTTCTGCCTCTGTTCTTACGGGTTGACTGGTAGGGTTCACATTAAAAATCTCTCTGGTTCTTCGGGTATTGAAGAAGGAAAGTGGCTGTAGCAGTCGTGCCAGCGGATGTTTGTTCATGATGCTAAATCTTGGCAATTGACAAGGTAGTTAATTCTGTCGCTGGTTGGCATTTTTCACAAAAATTCTCTTGGCAAAGTCCCGGCGAATGCATGCTGAAGTTATCGAGTGATTCCGTATTAACTTTGTAATTCAATTTGATACATGCCCATCCAAACACCCCTAGATTTTCAACCTCCCTTCTGGATGCTCAATGGCCATTGGGAGACCATCTGGCCCAGTTTATTCCGGCGGGTGAAGTTTCACTATAGTACCCGTGAGCGATTGGAGCTGGCGGATGGAGACTTTCTTGATCTGGACTGGAAACTGGCGCCGCAAGCCAGTAATAAGTTGGTGATTATTACGCATGGACTAGAAGGGGATGCACACCGGCACTATGTAACAGGTATGGCTTCGATCTTTGTCAACGCCGGTTTTGATGCGCTTGGGTGGAACTGCAGAAGCTGTAGTGGTGAAATCAACCGCTTACCCAGATTCTATCACCATGGTGATGCAAGTGATTTGCGCCGGGTAATTGAACATGCTGTTCACACCAAGGGGTATGAATCGGTTGTTTTAGTGGGGTTCAGCATGGGCGGTAGTTTGACCTTGCGGGTATTGGCAGAAGCACCTGAACAGGTTCCGGCAGCTGTTAAGTGCGCCGTAGCTTTTTCTGTTCCCTGTGATCTCTATAGTGGCGTTCTGCAGTTGATGAAGCCCGGCAATCAGTTTTATACCCAGCGTTTTCTGCGCAAGTTGGGGAAGAAAATCAGCATCAAGTCGAAACGATTTCCGGCAATCATTAATGACCAACAGTATAAGCAAATCAAAAACTTCATTGAGTTTGATAATAGATATACTGCTCCCTTGCATGGTTATACAGATGCGCTTGATTTTTATCGTCAGGCCAGTGTGAAGCCATTGTTGCATCGCTTGCAGGTTCCTGCATTGCTGGTGCAGGCAGCCAACGATCCCTTTTTAACACCTGATTGTTTCTGTGATGAAATTGCTGCCGAACATCTTTATCTGCACCTCGAGATAACTGAGCGTGGCGGACATTGCGGGTTCATGCAGCAAAAGGCACGGCACTCCTGGGCAGAAGAGCGGGCATTTCGGTTCGTTACCACGCAGCTCACACCGCAGTAATAATGCAGCGATGCAATGTTGCCCGGTTTCCTGCTATGCCTATTACAACGGCGCTGTCATTAAATTTTTTTAGCGTGTACAGATTCACGCAGGGTGACTGTATTTCCCGGTCTGCCCTCAATACGCCCCCGACAATTACTGCTTCCACATTGGCAGTTGAATGGCATCATGTGTTCGTCGAGGAATTCAGCATAATCCAATGTGAGTTCTTCCCCCATATGAATATGTCTGCTCGCCACTACATTCAATCCGTCATAATGGGTATTGGCTGTGCAGTGATGATTTTGTGGTGCCCATTCTGCGGGATTGTCATCCCAGAGTAAAAAAACTTCGGCACTCAGCGGATAGGCATACCGGCTGAAGGTAACTTGTTCATCTGCAGACCAGTTCTTCTCAACGAACCGCTTGGTTATCATTCGCTGTGCTTTCCCTTCCCCCTCAAAAATAATTTCACCCTGCCCGATGGGTCTGTTGGCATAAATGCCATATCCTGCAAGTGCATTTCCTTTCATGATAAACTTTTTCTGCTTCCTTCGGTGTCGGGCTATGCCTTCCTCTATAATCAATTGTAGAAATGCTGCTTGTCCGCCCCGATCATTTTGTAGTATATAATCTGCAGAGCCTTCGTATCCGTCGGTATAAAAAACGGAGCAGGTAAAATTTACTTCCAGAAAATATAGTTGTCCAGCAGCATCTACCCTGAAGTCCATTCTGGCATAGCCGGTACCATTAAATAACCGAAATATTTTTTCCGCCGCATGGCGCAAATTGGCACTTAATACCGGGTCGGTACACAGTTGATTGGCATTGGGGTGCAGTGCTGAAGTTTTCAGTGCGTAAGTTTTAAAACTATATCCTTCGGGAAAGATATATTCGACGGGCTGGTAGCTGTGCACCTGCTTTCCATCTGGATCGGCGGCCACCAGAACAGTCATTTCCCTGCCGGCAATATATGTTTCCACCAAAATTTCACGGTATCCCTGTGTGCGCAGCTCATTCACTTGTTGCGTTAGTGCCTCCGGATTGTTCACTTTTGCCTGGTGATTGATGCCCAGGCTGTCACCCGCCTTCGCGGGCTTGACAAAAAGCGGATAGGTGAGTTCTGCAGTTACTTGCATAGGTACATCACCGGGTAAGATCAATACGTGGTCGGGTGTTTTTACCTGTTCACAGAAAGCCACATACTTCATCAATGTTTTTGGGGGGTCGTAGAGCAAGGCTGTTGGACCGGTATAGGGGAGGTTCAGCAGTTCGAGGTAGTGTATTACATCCAGTGAGGGGACTTCCCATTCCAGGTATCCTTCGCAAAGATTGATGAATATATCAAAGCCTTCATACTGCAGCTCCTGTAGTTGTCGGTAGGTGGTCAGTTTATTCAGAAAAATATGAACCACCTCTTGTTCAGGTAGCCAGCGCGACAGGTTGCGGGGTGGATCATAGGTTTTATAATCTACCTGGCTAGTACTGTAATCGGGCTGCAATACGCATATTTTCATAGGGCAGTTGCTGTTTTATGTAAACGACTCGGCTGGCACGGGGTATCCGCTTCTTTGCATAGCATCCAGTAAGATTTCGGTGATCAGGCGGGCGAAGGGTGTTTGATTCACGCGAAGAATGGCGCCAATTGACGTATAGTTTTCGTCTTCACTGAGACCGCACTGCGCATTTACTTCCAACACATAAAGTTGTCCGGTAGCGGCATCTCTGCGAATATCTGCCCTTGTATAGCCCTTGCCCTGAACGGAACGATATGCTTGCAGGCTCACTGCACGAATGGCGGGTAACAGGGAAGCATCCGGTAGTGCATATCGATAAAAATCTTCCTGTTCCGGCATCGGTGTTTCCTCCTCATAAATTTCCCACAGCCGGTCAAAGGAGAGAAATTTTTCCTGCTCACGCAGGGAAGCGTGGAAGATTCTTTCCACCGGGTTATAGACTTTGCAAACAAAACCGGCGGAGGCAGAGCCGGCGATCAGTGTTGTATATTCTGCTCCTGCGATAAATTTTTCGGCTATGATGCCATCTGCTGCGAGGTTCCAGCCACGGTATCCCTGAAACATCCGGTCGATTTGTTCACGTGCTTCCTCTTGGGTAGCAACAACATTTTTTATGCCTACCCCCATACTCCCTCCGGAGATGGCGGGCTTCAAAATTACCGGAGAACCCAGTTCGGTAAAAAGATTGCTGATGTCATCAGTAGCATGGCGGATGATTTTCCAGGGAGGAGTGGGTACGCCGGCTTTTTCAAAAGCCTGCTTCATGGGTATTTTAGAAGTAGTGATGCGGTAAAAATGTTCATCTGCTCCGGTATAGATACATTGGTGTCGGTGTAACCATTTTAGTACGGAGATGCCCGGTGTTCCATTGATTTCATCGCCATCGCAGAGGTTAAGAAAGACCGGGCATTCATTGTTTTGCGCTGCCTTTTTCAGTATCTCTGTCAATAGGTGCTCGTAGTTGTTTACTGTAACCGGTTGCCATTCCCAGGGTAGCTGTAATGCCCGGAATACCCGTGTGTACTCTTCGATGCTTTGTGTAAAGTCGTAATAGTACTCAATGTTCTGATCTGAACTTTCCAGTGAGGGTGCCAGCACACAGATCTTCCAATGAAGTCCGGAAGGAGGCGAGGGCAACAAATCTGACGAAGTGGTCATGAAGCGGGGGAAGATTGTTGACTGATTTGTTCAGCGATGAAATCGGTGAGTCGATAGTTTTTCAGTACGGCAGGAGACAGGTATGCTGCGCCGCGAATGGAACCCAGGCATTGGTTTTGATTACAATGACAGATAAAAGGTTGTTGCATGTTCCATTCGGTCGATGGATAGAAAAATGTTATTTCATCGCCGGGTTCAATTGCTTTCAGTGCAATGAACTGCATGCGGGTAGTATCAAAGAAGGCATTGGGTGCGCAACTGTGATTGGCATATTGCAGAAAGGTAGGGGCCAATGTAATATGCGTATCGATGCCTGTTTGTACGGTCAGGTAAGTGGGTTTCGATAAAACAGCACTTGCCTTGAATGCAGTGATGATTTGACTCGGCCTACATGAACGAACAGCATGTAGGGAGAATTCGCCTGATTTCTTGTCTTGCCATACTTCTGCGATTTCATTTGATTCTATTATACTGTAAGGAAGGGCTGTTGCCCTGTTTGATTTCATATTGGGTTATGAATAGGTTATTATAAAATTCATATAAATAACTACAGTTACATATAAATAACAGGCATTAATACTCCACAATTCTGTTATACTTTTTCACATTTATACGGTTTAATAAACAGGCCATTCAGCCTGATGTATCATTCTATTCTACCATTTTATTGTGGTAACTGTGTTTATTCGGTTTCATCTGGCACCCGCCTCCGTGTTTTAACGTGAAAAATTGGGTGTTTTAACGGTATAAAAACCTGCTTCTGAGGATTAATTTAGTCCCTGAGAATACACTAAATACCTAATTTAAAACTGAATATCAATGCAAAAAGTACCTATTAGAATCGTAATGGCAGATGATCATGCTGTTTTCCGGGCAGGACTTCGATCTTTTCTCGGCAAGTTCACTGATTTCAAAGTAGTGGGTGAAGCGAATAACGGGGAAGACCTGGTTGAATTGGTGCAAACCCTGACACCAGATGTTATTATTACCGACATTGATATGCCTCGCCGAAATGGAATTGATGCAGCCGGCGCTATTTGTAAGCACAATCCTTCCAGCCGGATATTGATATTGTCGGTACATGCCTCTGAACATCACATTACGAATATGGTGGATGCCGGTGCCCTGGGTTACGTGCTGAAAAGTGCCGATGCTGAAGAGATCATAGAAGCCATTCATACCCTGTTTCAGTATAAGCCATACTTCTGTAAGGTGTCGACTGAAAAACTGACCAGCATGATAACGAAGCAGGTGAAAGGTATCAATAAAGATCCGGTGCAACTGTCCGGCAGGGAGAAAGAGATCATTCAACTGATCTGTGAGGAATATACCAGTAAGGCCATTGCCTATACCTTACACCTGAGTAAAAGAACGGTAGAAGGTCATCGAACTCGTATCATGGATAAGATTGGCGCCAAGAGTGTTGCCGGCATCATTACCTATGCGATAGAGCATGGTATCTATATTCGTAACATTACTGACTGACAGAATCAGTAGCCCCACTGCTGCAGTGTCTGCAGGTTCAGGCGACAGGTTTCCAGTGGTGGCACCTGCTGATAAGACTCTTGTTCAACAATGATGTGTCGGGTGCCATTCGCAGCACAGAATGCCAGAATATCTTTTACGGGCACAACACCTTTACCGAGCAGCGTACTCTCGAAAGCATGTCCCATTTCCCCTTTACCCGTCGCAGCGATTTCATCTTTGATGTGCAGTGACAGAAAGCGACCGGGATATCTTTTGATGACAGCAAAAGCTTCGGTACCGGTACCGTGCATATTGCCGGTATCTAATTGTTGTATCACCAGTTCCGGGTCGGTATTTTCTAATATTGCCTCATAGAGGGTACCACTGCCCATTTTTTCCGTGAATTCAAAATCGTGGTTGTGGTAGCCGAATTTCATATTCCATTGGCGACATAAGCGACCGCAGGCGTTGAATACATCCATATATCGCTTGAGGTCATCCGCTGTTTTACGCATGGAATTATCGAGCCATGGACTGATTACATATTCCTGACCGACAACAGCTGCATCTTCGACTGTATGTTTCCAGCTGTCACTAAAATCTTTACGGGCGGCATCCCAATGCTCTTTACCCATGACCGTATGGCCGCTGCGCATTTCCAGTCCCAGGTCTTGCAACAGCTTTTTAAAATCTGCCGGGGTATATCCATAAAATTTTCGATTCACATAATTGGCATGCTCGACATACCGATACCCCATGGCTGATAGTTTTTGCAAGGTACCTGCCGGATCAGCTTTCATGTCGGCACGAACTGAATAGAGTTGAATGCCTACCAGCGGCCTATTCGCTGCAGCAGCAAAGAGCGCATGTATGGGTAAAAGACTACCGGCAGTGACCATGGCAGATTGGCGGATAAAATTCCGGCGAGAACGATTCATATGGTAATGTTTGAAAGAGGAACTTAAAGATAGTGCAATTCACTATTGTGTTGTTATTTCTTCCCGGTCAATAGGCTGCGAAAATCAGGAAGGAGCGCTGGTGTCTTTTTTTTATAAGCCTGATACGCCGGATGGTCTTTATATTTTCTTTCTAACATGGGTACCCCCGATACGCTTGTCAATAACCAGGTTATGGTCATCGGACCAATGAGTCCCAGCCAGCCCCATGCCATTGGCAATGCAATCAAACCAACCCCCCACCACATTACTATTTCGCCAAAATAATTGGGGTGCCGCGAATAGTTCCATAGTCCGGTTTGTAGAATCTCACCCGGCTGTTTAGTTGCAGCGAAGCGCTGTAACTGCGCATCTCCTGCCGACTGAAAATAAAAGCCAATTAGCCAGACAAGGCTGCCGGCAATCATCCAGCCATTCCATGTTCCGTTCTTGTCAATCGCTGCTATTTGCAGCGGGAAGCTGATGAGCCACATAAAGCATCCTTGTAAAACAAACACTTGTAAATAGCTTCTCCAGATGAAATTTTTTCCCCATTCCTCTCTCCAAGCACGATAGCGAAAATCTTCTTGCTTGTTTTTATTTCTGATGAATAAATGGATGCTGAGTCTGCCACCCCAGCTGGTTGTCAATGCATAGAGTAACCCTGCAGGGGGTGTTAGCGTATAGCGAAACAATAACGTGAAGGCTACCATGATAAAGCCGGCACCCCAGCATACATCGGCTAGATCATTTCGTTTCAATACAAGTGCAGCTAAAAAAATCACCGATTGAAAAAGCAGTATCCAGCCGGCGGTTTGTAATAACACCTGCCCCAGCATCAGGCTAGTATTTTCTTTACAATCCAGTACCCTGCTGCTGCCACCGTACCCGTGAGCACACTGCCCCAGATGATATCAATGAACACAATCTTAAGTGGCCAGTTTTTTAAAGTAGCGAGATTGGTCAGGTCGTAGGTGGCATAAGTAAAGAACCCAAACAGGGCACCATATACAACCGCATAACCCAGGCTATTTTTTTCTGCGGCAGGAAGAATAGCGAAAATGAAAATACCGACAATGAACAAGGCATAAAAAATAAAAGCGGCACTCCAGTTGACCTGGTCACTGAGGAATCCACCCAGGTGTTTTCGATACAGATCTTTTGCCACCCAGCCTAGCCAGGTGAGATCGATTGCAAAAAAAACGACGGCGGTGAGCCCATAGGCCAGTAATAATTTTCCTGTATTCATATCCTCAATATACAAATATTTTGGCGAAGGAAAGATTCGGTGGTTGGATAACTGAATGCTCTATTATTCTGCGAGCTGTTTACTTACTGCCCGGGGCGTGTGTTTCATATTGTTCTCCGGCAGTTACAGCGAAAGGTAGTCTGTTTTGCGGAGGAGGTAACGGACAGGTTGCAAAGGGGGTAAAGGCACAGGGGGGATTGAAGGCCTGGTTAAAGTCGATAAATACCTCACTCGGGTTGGTGACCTTGGGCACATACAGAAAGCGACCGGTAGGGTAGGTAGATTTTCCACTCGTGCCATCTGCAAAAAGCACAAACCAGTGATCACCTTCATCCAGCGCATCCAGTCGGTAGGTCTTTTTCCGATAGGTGAACACTAGTTTACCGGGTGAAGTTTCACGGTTGATTTGTCCGAGTACATTTTGAATGGCAATGGTATTGGTTGGGTTGGCTTCAAACGAAGCGCGCATCTTCCATTGGCGGTTTACCACAAATCGTTGAGGCGCCTTGAATTGCTCGAGCGCGGGTGATGTTAGATCGCGTAACCGAATACCAATTTTGTCACCACGAATAATAATATTGAAGCGGAGTGAACCGATTGCCAGTTGTGGTTGATTGGTTTGTAACCAACTATAAACAATCAGCGAGGTAACAGGTTTTTGATTGTATACGATGTTGCAACCCGATTCAGTAACCCACTGAACTTCATTTTCACTTACATCGAAATATCCTGCTAAGGCGGGCATATCGGGATGATGAATCTCAATCGCATGACCTTTAGTGCTGCCCATTCGGTTAATCCCTTTTTCCAGCCAAAATAAGCCGGTGAGGTTGACCCAACCATCCGGGGCCTTCAGATCTTCGATTCGCTTTTTATGCCATTGTTCAATGGAGGCCTTGTAGGAAATCGTTTGACAGGTGCTTGTTTGACAGCACAGGCAGCCAATAAGAAGTGTGACCAAGCGAAAAAAAACTAGCATACCAGAAAAATTGGTAGAGCGAACAAATGATTCAACCTTGCAAAAGGAGGTGAGCCAACTATCGGATTCGAACCGACGACCCTTTCATTACGAATGAAATGCTCTACCAGCTGAGCTAAGTTGGCTTGTAGCAATTGATTTGCAGCGGTAAAAATAAAAAAAAATCGGAAGCGGCAACTGCGTGTTCTTCTTATTGAAGTGTTCCGGCAGCCCATTGTACCTGATAGGCAGCGATGAGGTATTTCACCCTTAGCTCAGTTTGTTTCTGGAGTGACTCTAGCCATTTAATTTCGCGACTATTGACCAGAAACAAACTGCTTTCGCCCTGTGAAAACCGTAGTTCCTCGTTCTTCAATAGCAGACGCAAGTTACTCTGAACTTTGTCTGTGATCAGCAGCTGCTCCCATTGACGCGTGAATTCGGTATAGTAGTAGCGAATTTTATTTTCTGTCTGCCAACGTTTGGCTGATAACTCCAGGGTTGATTCTTTTAATTTAATCTGCGCTTTCTTGTATTCTCCGCGACCTTGTCGGAAAAAAAGCGGCATACTGAAACCAACCCCCCACCGGTTATTGTTTTGGAGGAAACCATTTTCCCATCCAGAAAAAACAGAGTAGTTGTTGTTGAGCACATTGGCTTTTACACTAAAGTAGGGCAGCAATTGCTGAAACTTCAGTTTCTTCTCGATCTCCATACTACTTACCTTAATGGCTGCTGCACGAAGCATCGGATTATCATTCATGGCAGTCGCCAACATTTCTTCAAGCGGAACATTGATAGCCCTTTCACGAAAAGATACAATATCAGGTTTTACGTTTTCTGTCAGCCGAACAGGTTGATCTTCTGCCTGCCAAAGAAAATAGGACAGCTCTATAGCAGTATTATTCAATTTCATGGCGGCTTCGGACTGCAATAGCTTGATTTGTTGCAGCTGAGCATAAGCTTCAACCGTATCCATCACTGAGCGGTCGCCGTTTTGCCAATTGATTTTTACGAGTTGCAGGCGATTGGCTGCATTCACAGCAAATTGCGTAATGAGTTGATTGATTTCCCAGGCACCTGCCCAGCGCCAGTAAGCTGCATATGTCTCCAGTAAAAGGTCGTTGAGTTGTGCCCTTCTGTCTTGCACACTCTGTGTTTTCATTAATTTGGCCTGTTGTAGTGCGGCTCTTCTTTTATCTATGAGAAGACCGTTGCCGAGTGGTACCTCAATGCCGAAGTAACTGCTTTTTCCCTCTCCGAGCTCAGGATTGGTAAATAATCCCTTGGTATTTTCTAACCCCGATCTCAATGTCAGGGGAGCAGCAAAAGGTATTTGTAATTCACCATTTGAATAGTTGTAATAACTTTTCCCGTCAAAAGTTTTTCTACTGGCATCCCATCCAACTACAGGGTCAAATGCACCGCGGGCGGCCGTGAGCTCGGCATCGGCCCGCTCCGTGATCAGTCCTGCCTGCCGAGCCACCGGATGATAGTTGCGAACGAGATCGAGCACGGCAGGCAGTGATAAAACCTCTCCGCCGGCAGGTAGGTTCTGTGCTAAGGTGGAGAAGGCTGCTGCAATGCCAAGCAACAGGCAGGTTATTTTATTTTTTATTCCCGCCATTGTTGGTATTCATTTCCGATTGATAATATTCAGGCGGGAATCCATTGATGGTTCGCCAGAGCTCATAATAAATCCTTACATCTTTCAGCAGGGCAATACCTTTTGCGCCACCGCCCATTCTCAATTGTTTTGGCCAGGGATGGGTGGGGTCATCTTCTTTTACCAATACCCTGAATTTGCCATTGGGACTAACATTTGTTTCGATGGCAGCTACTTTTCCACCGAAGGTGCCGATGCTGCTTTGGGGCCAACCACTAAAAACGATGGCAGGAAATCCATCAAATATGAATCGCACTCTTTGTCCGATAGAGATCAGTGGCAGGTCCATTGGATCAACAAACAATTGAACAGCGAATTGTACTTTCTCGGGAACAATTTCTACCAGCATATCTCCCTCCTTCATCATCTCGCCAATACCTGCTTTTTTTGCCTTGGTGATTTGTCCGCTCTGTGGGGCCCGCACATAATATAATTTATTCCGGGCATCATAGTTGGCATATAGATTTCGAAGTTTGGCTACATCAGCTTCTGATGTGGCTGCGGCCGATAGTGAGCTGAATCGATCTCCCTCTGCTTTTGCTATTTTGTCGTTGTATTCCTGCAGGGCACTTCTCTTTTCAATCAGCAGGTTGTTGATCTCCTGTTTGTTTTGGAGGAATTTGTTTTCAACACTGATTCTTTTTGCGATACCATTTTGATAGTTGGCTCTTCTTCTCTCCAGATCAATTAAAGCGATGCTTCCGCTGTCGAACATTACCCTACCGGCATCCAGCTGACGTTTGTAAATCGACAGCTCATTCTGAGCGGCAATAAGATCATTGCTATCACTCGCTACTTTCAGATACTGCTGTTGTAGTTTGTTGTCGATGGAGTTCAGCTTGAGTTCAAGTGCATTTTTGAGGGCTGTCACCTGTAATTCAGCTGTACCGGCCTTACTATTATAGTTTTCTATGCTTTTTTGTTTTGCATCTACCTGCTCCAGGGTTCTTTTGAGTAGCTCCGGATCGAAGTAATCTGTTTTTACCTCGCCTAATTGGAGGATGGTATCTCCGGCTTGAACAAAATCGCCTTCTTTTACATACCATTTTACGACACTACCGGCTATCACGCTATTCACTTCCTGTGGCCGCTGGTCTTGTTGCAGGGTGGTAACAGAACCTGTTGCACGAATATTCTGGGTCCATGGCAGAAATAAAATAATCAGCAGGGCAATCAGGGTTCCTGTCATCCATTTTTTAATACGACTCTTCCTTTTGATATGATAGATCAATTGGAAAGAGCGCAAGCCCGATTTAGGCAACTCCTCTTCTATGGGGGTAGAAAAAAATGGCTCCATAGGTTATTTAAGTTTTTCCAGTTTGCCGTCGTTCAGTTCGTAAACAACATCGTACCAACTCATATTTATATCTTTTTCGATAATAATGGTGGTTGCTTTCCGATTCCGAATGAATGTAAGCAGGTTGTTCTTTTCTTCCTGATTCAACTGCAGGAAGGGCTCTTCGAGCAGCAGCAATCTGCTTTTTCCTAAAAGTGACCTTGTTAGTAGGATACGTTGACGAACACTTTGGGTAAGTCGTTTGCCTAGCGGATCGAGCGGAGTATCAAAGCCCTGGGGCTGTGATTGAATAAAAGATGTCAGTCCGGTATAGGAGGCTACTTCCATGATTTCGTCAATGGTTGTCTCCGGGTCACCCATGGTAACATTGTCCATCAGGCTACCCCGGAAAATATCCAGTTGGTTCAACAATACGCCGGTATGCTGACGTAATGAGGAAAGCTTATAATTCGATATGGGCAGTCCGTCAATCAACACTTTTCCATCTATATGTTTGAAAGCACCCGTAAGTAAACGGAATAGACTGGATTTGCCCGAACCAGAGGGACCTGTTAGAAGTGCCAGTTGTCCTGGCTCGAGTTGCAGGGTTACATTGTGTAAAATGTATTCGCTGTTGGGGTAGGCAAAATTCACTTGCTGAAATTCTATTTTGGCACCTACAGGGTTATCGCTTAAGATAGCAGTTCCTTCCGACTCTTTTTCTGCCCGAATAACGGCGTTCATCTTTTCAACGGAAGTAAACATTTCATAGAAGGCATCGAGACTAACCAGAAACTTCTCTACCGAGCCGATGATAGCAATAATTACTAGGTCGGCAGCAATGAACTGTCCTATATTGATTTGCTGGTCTACCAGCAGTGTGGCACCTACGATCAGCATCGCTGCGGTAATCAGCGTTTTAAATCCAATCAGGCTCCAGGCTTGTGTTAGCAGTATTTTGAAGTAACTGGTTCGGGCTTGTAAATACCCTGCACTTAATTCATCTGTCTTTTGTACCTGAATATCACAGTTACGGGTATACTTGAATGACTTAATCATCCGGGCCAACTCTTGTAACCAGGCTGCCACTTTATACTTATACTCGCTTGCTTCCAGGGCAGCGCTAAAGCCGGGCTGTACGGTAAATCGGATGATGAGAATAATGGCAAGAATCAAAATGGCACCAAAGGCAATGAAGACGGGGTGATAAAATGAAAGTAGCATCAATCCCAGCGTCATCTGAATGGCGGCGGTAGGCAAATCGAGTAATATTTTCTCTATACCTTTTTGGAAGGAGGGAACTTCAAAATAACGGTTCACTAATTCAGGCAAGTGATACTGGTCCATCTTCTCTATGTCAAGCTGTGGTATGCGGTCTGCAAATTCAAGTGAGTAGCGGACAAAAATTTTCTGCTTTAGCTTTTCAATAACCTGTAATTGACGCACCTGCAACAAGCCACTGATCAGTGTGCCTGAAACCACCATAAAGATGAGTACAACGATGGAGGTGGAAATGGTACCTGCCAAAACAAAGTTGATGATGGTCTGTATACCCAGGGGCAGCGATAGTTGCACCAATCCCGCTAGGATGGCATAAAAATAAATCGAGCTGATATCGGCCCGGTCTACCCGGAGTAATCCAAGCATGGAACGGAAGACTTTTCCTGCCGATTGATAATGATTTCCCATTTATGCTGTTTGTAAAGGGGGTTTAAACAGGTAATCACCGGTTATTTGCCGGTGTAAAAGTATAACATTTTTTTCCGCACTCTGTTCAGTTCACTGGGTTACGGGAGCAAAGATGTTTAAATCAATGTGTGCATCGATGTTGAGTTCGGGCTCTTTGTGTTCTTGGATCTTTTTTACCAGTCGTTCCTGGCTTTCCTCGAGTTGCCCGATTCGCATCTGGGAGTGTGCCAATTCATCCACTGTCAGCAGACCGGATTCTATCCGGTTACGGTGGTATTGTAACTTAATTGAGAAGATGTCAGATACGATTTTGATAGCGTCCTGTTTGGGGTAAATACCGTTGATGAGTGATAATTCCATGGATTTGAATTAATACGAATGGTTGATTTATTGACCTTGGGCAGCCGTAAAGCCGGGTACTCCGTCGAAGGTATAAAGGTTTTCGGTTTTTATGATGGCGAGCCCTTCTTCTGTCACTTTTTTCATCAGATCCAGCACATCTTCGTATTGCAGGGTATGGCCATCGGTGCCAGTAAACCGGCAACGCCAGTGGTCGGTACAGAAGGTTTCGGGAAAGCCGCCCGGCCACACTTTTGTGCCCCGATTGGTGATGAGTTGCAAGCTTAACTTTGCCGATTTGCCTTTTTGGAGGTGAGCTGCGAGCTCTTCTGCATTTCTGTTGGCATAATGGAGGAAGAGGTCAACGCCCACTAGTACTTTTTGAGCGGGGGCAGCAGCCTCATAGGTTGTTTTAATGTGCGAAAGTCCCTGATCAAATTGAACGGGCTGCAGGGAAGCAGGAAGCTGTCCCAATCGGCTGATGACCGCATCTGTAAAGGCGCGGGTACCTACCAGGGTCTTGGATTTACCTTCCCGAAAAATATCGGCGGTATGGATGCCATCTTCCATTGTTTTCAGCCAGGCATTTTGTATGCGGGCAGCCGCTTCATATTGTTCAATGTGCAGCAATAACTGAACCGCTGCAAGGAGCAATCCAGAAGGATTAGCAATGTCTTTACCTGCAATGAGAGGTGCTGATCCATGAATTGCCTCGAATAAGGCGAACTCATGTCCTATGTTGACACTGCCTCCCAGACCCACGGAACCTGTGATTTGTGCTGCAACGTCACTTAAAATATCGCCGTATAAATTCGGCATGACAATCACATCAAAATTTTCAGGCGTGTCTGCTAATCTGGCTGCTCCAATGTCTACAATCAGGTGTTCTTTTTCAATCTCGGGGTATTCGGCTCCTATGCTGTCAAAGGTTTTATGAAACAGACCATCGGTCAGTTTCATGATATTATCTTTTGTAAAGCAGGTTACCTTTTTTCGGCCGCAGGAGCGGGCATATTCAAACGCATAGCGAATGATCTTTTCTGTTCCCGGTTTGGAGATCAACTTCAAGCACTGAATAACTTCATCGGTCTGCTGGTGTTCAATACCGGCATATAGGTCCTCTTCATTCTCGCGAATGATCACCAGATCCATGACAGGATGTTTGGTGGTAATAAAGGGGTGGTAAGACTGGCAAGGCCGGATGTTGGCATAGAGTCCCAACATCTTTCTCATCGTAACGTTTACACTTTTATAGCCACCACCCTGCGGGGTCGTTATTGGACCCTTGAGGAAAAGCCGGTTGCTACGAAGCGTATCCCAGGCTTCTTTCGGAATACCAGATTGATTCCCGCTGAGATAGGCTTTTTCGCCTACTATGATTTCATCGGTTTCTATGTCACACCCGGCAGCTGAGATGATTCGTAAGGTGGCCTCCATTATTTCCGGGCCGATCCCGTCTCCCCTCGCAATGGTGATTCGAGTGGGGGCATTAATTTTCATACTGCAAATATGCTCCAATTTATCCATATAATTTTATTTATAGTTATTATCTTTGCAATAAATTCGGCTTATGAATTTCACCCTACATCAACTACGTGTTTTCTTGGTGGTAGCTGAAATGAAAAGTATCACGCAGGCTGCCCGGGAATTAAATATGACCCAACCGGCTGTTTCGATACAGTTGAAAAATCTGCAGGATCAATTTGATTTACCATTGACTGAAGTAATCGGTAGGAAGCTGTACGTAACTGATTTCGGCAGGGAAATTGAAAAAATTGCCAAGCGGGTGCTGGGGGAAGTGGATTCTATCAAAGACCACTCCCTTCGGTTTCAAGGCGTACTTTCAGGCAAGCTTCGCATATCGGCCGCTTCCACGGGTAAATACATCATGCCCTATTACCTGAGAAATTTTCTGGCCGAAAATCCACACGTGGAGCTGGAAATGGAAGTAAGCAATAAAAATAAAGTGCTCGAAGGATTGCGGAACAACCTGGTTGATATTGCTTTAATCACAGTATTGCCATCAGATCTGGACTTATATGAAGAAGTTCTAATGCCCAATCGACTTTATCTATTTGGTGCTACTGAAAATACACAAATGTTACAGGAAGATTCCGGTGCTGATCTGTTTCGTGATTTGCCGCTGATTTTTCGTGAGGAAGGTTCCGGCACCCGACATACCATGCAACAGTTTTTTCAAAAGGCGAATATCAGTCCGCGCATTGGGTTATCCCTGAACTCTATAGAAGCAGTGAAACAGGCGGTGATTGCTGGACTGGGTTATTCCGTATTACCTTTGGTGAGTGTTGCCGACGAGTTGATGTTGAATAAACTTTCCATCATACCGGTGAAAGGATTTCCATTGCGAAATAATTGGCGCCTGGTGTGGTTACAGAAAAAACAATTGACCGCCGTTGCTGCCGCTTTCTTATCTTATATCAAAGAGCACAAGCAGCAAATTTATCAGACACATTTCGCCCACCTGGAAAAAGTACACTGATGTGCACGAACAGTCCTGTAACTGAATGATAAGTTAA
Source organism: uncultured Sediminibacterium sp. (assembly GCA_964448845.1). Classification (GTDB taxonomy): domain Bacteria; phylum Bacteroidota; class Bacteroidia; order Chitinophagales; family Chitinophagaceae; genus Sediminibacterium. The sequence continues at coordinate 138,535 of CAYUXJ010000003.1, read as the reverse complement.
AATCATACAGCAGGATTAAACCTTTCGTCTTCCCTAGGCTCTTATCAGTAAGAATACTTTTATATGAGCCTGAATAAAACGCAGCGACTTCTCTTGCTGGCATCTATCTGCTGGTTTTTTGGGGAAGGTCTCCTGGGTCCGCTTTTCACGGTTTTTGCTGAAAGGGTGGGTGGTGATCTGCTTGACATCACCTATGCCTGGGCATTATTTCTGATCACATCCGGAGTACTTTATATATTCTTTGGGAAAATATTCAGTAAGTCAAAGCGCAAGAAAGAAATACTTGTTTTCGGTTATGCACTGAATACACTTTTTACATTTGGATATTTGTTGGTGCATAACAGCACACAACTTTTTATACTACAGATATTATTGGCCATTGCCGAGGCCATCTGTACGCCCATCTGGGATACCATCTTTGCAAAAGAACTCGATGAGAAAGATGATTTGTTTTTTTGGAGTGTGGCGGGCGGCCATACCCACCTCGTATCAGGTATCGCCATTGCTATTGGCGGATTAATAGCGTATTATGTTTCTTTTGAAGTGTTATTTGTCACCATGGGTATTATACAGGCCATCGCTACATTTATTCAATGGCGACTGCTGTATGTAAAGGAAGTTCCACCTGTAAAGTAATTGACATCAGAATATGTGTAACTTAGATGGAAACACGGGCTATGCGTTTCCGGCTTACCATCCTTCTTGTTTCCTTTTCTTTATTTGCGATTTCATCCTGTGCCCAGGATACTGCTTATCAATTTAAAAAAGCTTCCCGGGATGGTATCGGTAAACACTATATGGGGCGGGAGATTTCGGCCGTCATGGGTGTAGGTGGTAGCTTTTGGCTCGAACGTGATAATAGAGATGAAGAGGAAAATACCACACTGGCCGTGGAAAATATGCCCCTTCGTTCCAACAGCATTATCGCTGATATTGGCGCCGGCAGTGGGTATTATAGTTTTCGGCTGAGCGAAAAAGTTCCGAAGGGGAAAGTATATGCACTTGAAATACAGGAGGGCATGCTGGAAATACTTCGAGCGCGCAAGCAATCATTGAAAGATGATCGGGTAGAGGTAAGAGCCTGTACGCCTTTCTCACTTGAATTACCGCCTTCATCGATTGATCTGGCATTAATGGTAGATGTATACCATGAGCTGGAACATCCCCGTGAAATGCTGCAGTCGGTGTATCGCAGTTTACGTGATAAGGGTCAATTGGTTTTAATTGAATTCCGGGGAGAAGATCCTGAGGTCGCCATCAAGCCACTGCATAAAACGACCGTTCAACAACTCAACCGGGAGCTGGGCGCCAATGGTTTTCGTTTGAGTTCCCGGGGTGATTTTATGAAGGTGCAACATTTTCTCGTCTATGAGAAGATACCTGGGTTTTTTAACCGTTGAATGTAAAATGACGTACATGAGTTGTGATAGTTTTGATTTTCGATGGCGTCTTGGCGCATGTATCCTATTCTTATTGCTATTCAGGGTGCCAGCCGTCGCACAAAACAATCGCATCAATACTTTTCATACTATTGGCTGGTATAATTATCTGGGTACCTATCGCCTGACCGATCGCTTTTCGCTGCATGCAGAATATCAGTGGCGGCGGTCTGATCTCATCACAGACTGGCAGCAAAGCTTATTAAGAGTGGGTGTTAATCATCTCATCAAGCCTCATGTGTTGCTGCGATTTGGATATGCATGGGCGGAGACGTATCCTTATGGAGATATTCCTATCAATGTAGTTGGAAAAACATTTACCGAGCATCGCCTGTTTGAAATGCTGCAATTAACACAGCAGGAGGGAAGATTTGATTTTGTCCATCGTTTTATGCTGGAGCAACGTTGGATAGGCAGGTTTCGTTCTGCTGCTGCAGCAAAGGAAGACGAATATGTATATGCTAACCGGATGCGTTATATGTTTCGAACAGTATATCGCTTGAAGCCCGATCCTACAAAATTCCCAGTGCCTTATGTTGCTTTTTATGATGAGATACTGATCGGTTTTGGTAAAAATGTCAATGTGAATATATTCGATCAGAATCGACTGGGATGTTTGTTTGGCATGCGCTTAAATAAGAATTGGTCGTTGGAAGGTGGATACTTCCATCAGATCGTTCAGTTGTCGCGACTGATAGGCACACAACCGGTGGTTCAGTACAACCAGGGAATTATACTGAATGCATGGCATACAGTTGATTGGCGAAAGAAAAAGAAATGATCCTAGTCAATCAGGGTGATAGGGTCTGCAGCGTATGTGCTATTTATTTTCTGCCCATCACTTTTTCGGCAGCTGCCACGATATTAGACGCGTCTAACCCATATTTTACCAGTAGTTCTGCGGGTTTGCCACTTTCGCCGAATGTGTCGTTGGTGCCAATGAATTCAATAGGAATAGGGTGGTTGCGGGCGGCTGTCTGAGCAACAGAATCACCCATGCCCCCAATGATGTTGTGTTCTTCCACGGTTACGGCACAGCCCGTCTTACGAATAGAGGCCACAATAGCTGCTGTATCGAGGGGTTTAATTGTATGCAGGTTAATCAATTCTACACTATAGCCTTTTTCTTCGAGTACTCTGCCGGCCTCAATGGCTTTCCATACCATGTGTCCACAGGCAAATAAAGTGACATCAGTTCCCTCACAGAGTATTTGTGCTTTTCCAATCACAAAGTCTGATCCGTTTTCGCTGGTAAAGTTGGGCCATTTGGGTCGGCCAAAGCGCAGGTAAACAGGTCCTTTGTAATCTGCTATCATGCGGGTAGCAGCTTTCGTCTGGTTGAAATCGCAGGGAACTATTACGGTCATTCCCGGTAGCATTTTCATGAGTCCGATGTCTTCCAGTATCTGGTGGGTAGCCCCATCTTCGCCGAGGGTAAGTCCGGCATGGGAGGCACAAATTTTTACATTCTTATCGCTATACGCAATACTCTGACGAATTTGGTCATATACTCTTCCGGTGCTGAAGTTGGCAAAAGTGGTGGTATAGGGAATTTTGCCTCCAATGGTCAAGCCTGCAGCCATACCCATCATGTTAGCTTCAGCGATGCCGCACTGAAAAAAGCGCTCCGGAAAGTCTTTCATGAATGGGCCTAATTTCAGTGAGCCCGCTAAATCGGCGGTGAGTACCACTACCTGGTCATTGGCTTTACCTGCTTCATAAAGCCCCTCACCAAATCCGGCCCGGGTTTCTTTTTCATTGAGTACCTGAATTGCTTTTAATGACATGGAACAGATTTGAAGATGGATTATAATAAAAAGTGATGATTCGGTGTGGAATATGCGTTGTAACTACTTGTTTAGTTTATGCCAATGCTGCTTCATCCTTCGAAAGTGCTGTAGAAATAAGGCGTTTTGGCTTCAAATTCAGCGCTGCAGGTGTCTACCATTTTATATACGCGCTTTATTCCCAGGGCATTTCTTTTATTCAGTACATCTTCATCAGAGCAATTTCCCTGCAGGATACGTGCAATTTGTTCATCGGCAAATCCATTGACTTTAGCTTCTCGCAGCAGGGCTTCGGGTAAGGTGTCAATCTGATAAGTGGCCAGTTCTTTTTCTATGCGGCAGAGCTGTTGGATCTGGTAGATGAACCAGCGGTCGATACCGGTTGACTGAACAATTGATTTGATGGTAGTTCCCTGCATCAAAGCATCCTTGATGCGGAAGATGCGATCCCATTTCGGGGTTTTGATGTACTCGGTCAGTTCTTCATTTTTCATCAGGCTCTTGCCGTAATAACCAAGTCCCACGGCTTCATTTTCCAGACTCTGACAGGCTTTTTGAATCGCTTCAGTGAAGCTTCTGCCAATACCCATTACTTCTCCAACACTTTTCATCTGAAGTCCCAGCGTATCATTGGCACCTTTGAACTTGTCAAAGTTCCAGCGTGGAATTTTGACAATCACATAATCCAGTGCCGGCTCAAAATAGGCAGAAGTGGTTTGTGTAATCTGGTTCTTTAATTCATCCAGGGTATATCCGATGGCCAGTTTGGCAGCGATCTTTGCGATGGGGTAACCTGTGGCTTTGGAAGCCAGGGCAGAGGAGCGGCTCACGCGGGGATTGATTTCTACAGCGATGAGTTCTTCTGTTTCGGGGTTTTGTGCGAATTGCACATTACAGCCTCCGGCAAAATTTCCAAGTGAGCGCATCATCAGGATGGCCTTATTTCGCATATCCTGAAAAGAGGTATCGCTCAATGTCATTGCCGGCGCCACCGTAATGGAATCACCGGTATGAACCCCCATGGGGTCGAGATTTTCCACGGTGCAAATGATTACTACATTGTCTGCCTGGTCACGTAACAGCTCCAATTCAAATTCTTTCCAGCCCAAAACAGCTTTTTCCACCAACACTTCGTGAATGGGGGAGGCGGTGAGTCCTCGCTCGAGGGCGGCATCCAGATCTTCCTTTCCATGAACGAAACCTCCGCCTGTTCCGCCAAGCGTGAAGGAGGGGCGAATAACCAATGGGAAGCCGATTGCCTGTGCGAATTCTTTGCCTTCCAGGAAGCTATTGGCAACCCGGCTCGGGGCAACTGAAATACCTATTTTAATCATCAGCTGGCGGAATTTCTCCCGGTCTTCAGCTGTTTCTATGGCAGCAATATCAACACCAATCAGGCGCACACTATATTTTTCCCAGATACCCAGTTCATCTGCTTCCATGCAAAGGTTCAGGGCTGTTTGTCCGCCCATGGTCGGAAGCACCGCATCAATGTTATTCTCAGACAATATTTTTTCAATGCTATCGGTGGTAAGGGGCAGCAGGTAAACTTTATCAGCCATCATGGGGTCGGTCATGATGGTAGCAGGATTACTATTGATCAGTATCACCTCAATACCTTCTTCCCGTAAGCTGCGGGCGGCTTGGGAGCCGGAGTAATCAAATTCGCAGGCTTGGCCGATGATAATCGGGCCGGAACCTATGATCAGAACGGAGCGGATGGAAGTGTCTTTGGGCATGGTGGTTTGTAGTGAGGCAAATGTAAGAAGCTACTGCCAATCTCTCCCCGATTTTTGTGCCTTGAACGCGGTTTTCAACAAAAACCGCCCGGGGATGTTATTTACTTATTGATAAATGATTTAAAACGACAGCTATGGCCGAATTAAAGGTAGGTAGTAAAGCACCCGCATTCAAGGGTGTAGACCAGAATGGATTGCCCATTTCTCTGGCAGATTTTAAAGGGAAAAAGGTAATTCTTTATTTCTATCCTAAAGATGATACCCCGGGATGTACTGCCCAGGCATGTAATCTGCGCGATAATTATAAGGCACTGATAAAAAAAGGATACCAGGTTATTGGCATAAGTACCGATGATGTCAAGAGTCATAAGAAGTTTGAGACCAAGTACTCTCTCCCTTTTCCGCTGGTATCGGATGCTGAAAAAACAATCGTCAATAAATATCAATTATGGGGTGAGAAGAAATTCATGGGCAGAACCTATATGGGTACCACCCGCACCACGTTTTTGATCAATGAGGAAGGAAAAATTGTGAAGATCATCAACAAGCCTGATACGGCCAACCATACGGAAGAAGTACTGGCAGCCTGGGCGGAAGTAAAATAAGCAGGGCGTAAAAGAAAAAAGAGCAATCCGCCGATAGGTGAATTGCTCTTTTTTTATGCGTTGAAAGAAAATTATTTCTTCGGTTCGAGTAGCTTGAAGAATTGATCCAGTTGAGGTAAAATCACAATACGGGTGCGGCGATTGGCAGCACGACCTTCTGGGGTGGTATTGTCCATCAATGGCAGATACTCACCACGTCCGGCAGCAGTCATGCGCTTGGGGTCAAGACCATAACTCTCCTGCAGCAGTCTTACAACGGTAGTTGCTCTTTTCACGCTCAGGTCCCAGTTATCCTGGATAGCGCCGCTGCTGATGGGTACGCTGTCGGTGTGACCTTCCACCAAAAATTCGATATCCGGTTGGGCATTGAGCACTTTGGCCACCTTACCTAATACTTCCTTGGCTCTGTCGGTGATGGAGTAGCTTCCGCTCTTAAAGAGTAGTTTATCGGAGATATCTACATAAACAACGCCTTTGTCAACTTTGATATTGATGTCTTTGTCGTCGAGGTTGCCTATGGCACCCTTTAGGTTCATTACCAGGGCCATATTCAGAGAATCTTTTCTGGCGATGGAGCCCTGAAGATCGCGGATATAAATGTCTTTAGCTCCAATGTTCTCCAGTGACTTTTTAATGCTTTCTGCCTGTGAACCCGTTACTACAGAAAGGTCTTTCAGTTGATTCAGTACGGTGTTGTTGTTATCTCTCAGGTAGTCAATTTGCTTGTTCAGGTCGGCAATCTGACCTTCGAGGATAGATTTTTTGCTGTTCAGATCGGCCACCTGGCCAGTTGATTTTTCAATCGCAAAATTGCATTTCTTCAATTCATCCTGCAGGTCTCTGTACTTCGCCTGCATTGCCAGGTAATCACCACTTAGCTGTGCATACTTAGCTTTCTCGGCATCCAGGGTTTTGGTACTCACGCAGGAAACGCCCAAAAAGGCGATCATTGTTACTGCTACTAATAAATTACGCTGTTTCATGTGCTAAAGATTGGGTTCAAATTTACTGAAATTTGCACAATTCATGCCAATTGCTTCTCAGCGGCATGATTTTACCAATTTATTAAGAAGGCAATTTGGCACGACAAGCCATGTTTGTTGCCGGCCTTTCTTAGGGAACCATTGTCAATAAAATTTTATTGTGCCCAGATTACCTGCTTTTCTTCCTGGCTCCAGGGCAGATAATGTTCACCGAAAGAAGCGTCTACTGCTTTCCTTTTTATTTTTAGCGTTGGGGTAAGCAATCCGTTGGCAATGGTCCATTCTTCACCCACCACGATTACTTTAGATAATCTTTCGTGGTGTTCCAGCTGGCAGTTGGTTTGTTCCAGCAATTCTTGTAGTGCTGAGGTTTGTTCTGCAGCGGGGGAAGATTTGATTGTTTCAGACAAGGTACAGATGGCCATTGCATTGGGCAAGCCTGATCCAATCACACATACCTGGGAAAGCATACCGGCCTGCAGCAATTTTGATTCAATCACAGCTGGCATAACATATTTTCCTTTGCTGGTTTTGAATTGGTCTTTGATGCGGCCGGTGATGGTCAGGTATCCTTCGGCATCAATCGACCCCTCATCACCTGTCTTTAGAAAACCGTCTTCAAAGGAGGCTTCCGTTAGCTCGGGCTCTTTATAATAGCCCAGCATAGATGCCTCGCTCTTTACCTGCACTTCATTGTCTTGCCCGAGTCGTACTGTCACGCCCTCATAAGAAGTTCCAACGGTACCGAATTTTACTGCGTGCTTTCTGTTGGAGTGTGATAATGCCAGGTTCTCCGTCATACCATAAGCTTCCTGGATAATGATGCCCAGCTTTTGAAACCAGAACAACAGGGCAGGATTGATGGGGGAAGCCCCTGTGAAAGCATGTTTATAGCGGGAAAGGCCGAGTTTCTTTTTAATACTGTAGCGAATGAGTGACGCTACCCCGGGGATGGAAAGTAACCTGTTTAGTTTCTGCTGAGGTAATTTTTTCAGAATGCCCTCCTGTAGTTTTTCCCAGATGCGTGGAACGGCTAAAAAAATCGTTGGTTGCGTATGGGCCAGATTGGCTGCAAAAGTATCCATCGACTCAACAAAGTAGATACTACTACCTGTGAAGATGGCGCCGCATTCTACCAGCATTCGTTCAGCAACATGGCAGAGGGGTAGGTAGGAGAAAAAGGTTTCTTTTTTTAAGTGTGGGTAGCTTTTTAAAAAGGCGTCTACGGCATATGCGGTAGCTGCATGGTTGTGCATCACACCTTTGGGCTGACCAGTAGTACCGGAAGTATATACAATGCAGGCCAGGGCATCCGGATCAATATCGGGTGCGCCCTCCAGTGGGGTATTGGTTGCCACCAGCTCATCCCAATTTAAGCAACCTTCATTGGGATAAAACGGATAAGTAATTTGAATCAATTCATCTGGCACACCTTGTCTCAGATAGGTGGGATTGTCGAGTTTGCCAATGAAGATGGCCTTGCTTTCACTGTGCTCAATGATTTCCCGAATCGCTTCCGGTGTAATATTCGGATAGAGGGGCACACAAATACAACCCGCTAAAGAAATTGCCAGATCAGACATCACCCAATGCGCGCAGTTTTTACTGAGGATGCCAACTTTATCACCCTTACCCAGTCCCATCTTTCTCAGGGCTGCTGCCATGCTTCTGATTTCACGTCCTGCAGCTTGCCAGGTAAATTCATGATATATACCCTGAACAGGTTCTGATAAAAAAAGGTCACTAGGTTGGGTTGCTTCATACTGACAAAATTTTTCAATAAGCAGTGGCAGATGCTGTTTCATAGATGTAACAGTTTAAGGTTCTAGAAGATGAGAAATACCGAGTGCAGGGTTTTTGCCCTTCAGGGGTCCAAAAAATTCTATGATGTGCTGGAAGTCTTTATCCGTATCGCTTGTTTCGAAAGGCTCAGCTATTACTACTTCTCTCTTTCCAAAGTCAAAGCCAATCATTAATAAGGGCACTTTTGCCTGCCGGGCAATGTGGTAAAATCCGGTTTTCAGTCGATCTACTTTTTTGCGGGTTCCTTCCGGGGATAATACCAATGAAAAAGATGTTTCTTGTTGGAATCGTTCCACTACCTGTTCCACCAGGTTATGTGCAGATGTTCTGTCGACCGGAATTCCACCCAGCCAGCGGAAAAAGAAACCAAAAGGGCCATCGAATAATTCCTTTTTTCCAAGGAAACGTACATGTCCGAGTCGAAGCTTGGAGCGGACTGCCAGTCCGAGAATAAAATCCCAGGCACTGGTGTGTGGTGCCACAATTATGACACATTTTTTAAGGTGATAGGGGTAGTTGCCACGTATATTCCACCCTGTGATCCACAACAGGAAATTCCATATTAATCGCATAAGGCAAGCAAGGTTCTTAACAACAAGATAATAATTCCCCCCGAGAATTGATAAAAAGTGGTAATAGAATTGGCCCCAACAGATTTTTCTTGTACAATTTTTATTTTAAGCCGCTGAAAGAGAGGCAGTAATGAGCAATTTTCTCATTCAAATCAGCGTTTATGTAAAAAACCAATCGAAAATGGCTACGCTTCGTTCATTGGTCGGTTCTGAGCTAATGCTTGTAAAACAGCACATAGCGGGAATTCGCCAAATCGTCCCCAACCACATTCGCTTGTCGGCTTCCGAGCGGAGGAGTCTGTTCAAACTAAATGCCAAGCGACAGGAGTTTGTTCAGAAGTCATTACAACACATGCGCCAGCACTCTTCCGAGCTGCCTTCCTTCATCGATATTGCTGCTTGCAATAATGATATACACCTATTCAATCAATGTGCGGAGGTTATCAAAGAATTAGAGCAACTGCAATCTAAGCTGGAAGATGCCCGCGTTTTTCTCGGCAATCGCATCATGAAACAAACCCGTGCATTTTTTCTGCATGCCCGCGGTGCAGCTGAATCGGGTCATACCGGTTTTCAAAAAGTATATGATGATTTAAAGCCCCACTATGCGGTGGGCAGAAATACAACTAACCGCAGAATAAAAAATAAGTGATATGGAATTGATATGTTATGCCAACCATAGCTGGTTGCCACTGAAAGAGGCTGGAGTATCCTTACAGGATTTGGGGTTGCGCAGGGGCTATGCCGTCTTTGATTTTTTACGGGTCGCCTCCGGCACGCCTTTGTTCCTATCGCAACATATTGATCGCTTTTTTCAGAGTGCAAGAGAGATGCGGCTGAATCTGCCTTGTACTAAAACTGAACTGAGTAATCTGGTATATGAGATTGTTCGTATCAACGGATTGCAGGAGTCGGGTGTCAGAATGATACTTACGGGGGGCAACTCAGCAGATGGTATACACTTGGGTACACCACAACTTTTTATCGTGAATGAGACACTGGTGCCGCCGCCTACAACTATTCGTGCCGACGGATATCAGTTGATTTCTTATCCCTATCGCAGACATTTCCCGCAGGTAAAAACTACCGACTACTCCATGGAGTTGTGGCTGCGTCCTATGATAGAAGATCATCGCGCCAACGATGTATTGTATCATCACCATGGCATCATCAGTGAATGTCCGCGCTGCAATTTTTTTGTAGTAAATGAATTAGGAAACCTGGTTACACCCGATAGCAATGTGTTGCAAGGAATTACCAGAAATACCATTATTGAAATCGCAAAGGAAATCGGTATTCTGGTGGAGTTACGCGACCTGTATTTACATGAGATACCCTCAGCAAGGGAGGCATTCATCAGCAGCACCACCAAACGCATCATACCTGTTACCCGTATGGATGATGTATATCTGCCCGTGAAAGGGCCAATCACCACCTTGCTATATCAGCGTTTTTATGAACGCGAACAAGCCGAAATAGCCAATGGCTCTCCAGCTTAATCCATCCGCTGCTTACTCTATACGTATTGCAGATGGCAAACAAGTGCCTTTTTCTGTGGAGTGGCAGGGAGAAACGGCTTTTTCTTTGGTATGTTCACCCCGCATAGACGAGGTTACCCATGCGGCGATTTGGGCTATGTTCAATCAGTTGCAATCAGCGGCACTTCCCTTTATTGCTGATCTGATTCCCGCCTTTCATTCCCTCACCATCTTTTTTGATCTGGCCAAAGTGCCCAATCAACTACCTTCCATAACTGCCGGTGAAACAGTACTTCAGCAAGTGCTGGAAGAGTTGAAAAATATCCATCCTTCCATTCATCCGGAAAGCCGCATCGTTAAGATACCGGTTTGTTATGATGCATCACTCGCCCCGGATCTATTGTCATTGGCGGAAAAATTGCAACTAACTACCGATGAACTTATCTACTTACATACGAGTCGTTCTTACCGGGTGTACCTGTTGGGATTTTTACCCGGCTTCGCATATATGGGACCGATTCACGATAAATTGGTGGCACCCAGACATGAACACCCCCGAAAGAAAGTGGCTGCAGGTAGTGTAGGTATTGCAGGTGCTCAAACCGGTATTTACCCGGTTGACTCTCCCGGTGGATGGCAACTGATTGGTCAAACGCCCATTGCCATGTTTACGCCTGAACAACTTCCGCCGTGTGTGCTATTGCCGGGTGATGAAGTAGTGATGTATCCGATTTCACTGGAAACATTCAAGCATTGGTCTGCAAAATGAGTGTAGAAGTAATAAAAAAGGGAACGCTGGATACAATCCAGGATCTTGGCAGAACCGGCTGGCAGCACCTCGGCATTCCTACCGGCGGTGTTATGGATCCCATATCAGCGCAGGTTGCCAATATGCTGACAGGCAATGGCCCGCAGGAAGCCGTGCTTGAAATGTTTTTGCCGGGACCCGTACTTCGATTTGAGTCAGCTGCATTGATGGCACTTACTGGTACGGGCAGCGTAGTTACATCAGATGGCATACCTGTTGAAACAGACCGACCAGTCTGGATAAAAGCCGGCACATCTATTTCAATTCAACCATCGGCATCCGGCAGAATAGCTTACCTCGCTGTGCGGGGCGGGTTTGATTTGAAGCCGTGGCTCAATAGTTTCAGTACCTGCCAGGGAATAACTTCCAGCGGCTGGCAGGGAAGAGCTTTGCAAAAAGGAGATATGCTTCCGCTGCGTCAAACCATGTTTTTTCCCGAAGGCGGGCAACAGGCACCTGTCAGGTCATTACCCTGGAAATATCCCGCTCTGCCCAGTCAGTACACCCTGCCGATTCGGTTGTTACCCGATTCATCTATGGCATTGTTATCGGAAGAAGCGCAAGCACGCATCTGCACAGAGCCATTTATCATACAGCCTTCCAGCAATCGGATGGCTTATTCCCTGCAAGGCCCGGTGTTGGACGGACAGCGAAGGGAAATGATTTCTTCTGCCATAGTAAGGGGAAGCCTGCAGTGGTTGGAGGCGGGGCGACTGCACCTATTTATGGCCGACCATCCTACTACGGGTGGCTATCCTCGCATAGCACAGGTAATTGCAGCGGATGCCGGCCGCCTAGCACAATGGCCCCTCTCACAGCCAATTCATTTTGCATGGACCACCCGGCAGCAGGCAGAGCAATTACTACGCGATCAACAATCTTATCTTTCCCGACTCGAAAGATCGATGCACTTCCGCCTGGCTTCGTATCTTACCAATTGATTGTACCAAAGAACCATGTTACAGATTGATATCAACTGCGACCTCGGTGAAGGTTATCCGGATGACAAGTTGCTGATGCCCTTCATTAGCAGCGTTAATATTGCTTGCGGAGCTCATGCAGGTGACGAAGAACTGATGCGTTCAACTGCTTCGATGGCCTTGCAACACAACCTCCATATTGGGGCTCATCCCGGATTTGCTGACCGATTAAATTTTGGAAGAGCAGAGCAACAACTTTCAGATGAGCAACTATACGATCTGCTCACGCAACAGATTTATTGTATGAAGAAAATTACTGATGAGCTAGGTACGTCCTTACACCACGTGAAGCCACATGGCGCCTTATACAATATGTCTGCAAAAAATTCATCCATCGCTGATACCATTGCGAGGGCAGTACGAGATGTTGATGAGCAATTATGTCTGTATGGATTAAGTGGGTCTTGTTCCATTGCCGCTGCAACAGCTGCCGGCTTGACCACCTGGCAAGAAGCATTCGCTGATAGGCGTTACGATGATGCGGGACAACTGCTTTCCCGAACTCATCCGGCAGCATTGATAAAAGAAACGGCTTTCAGTTGTCATCAGGTACTTCTCATGATGACAGAACAAAAGGCGATTAGTGTATCAGGAAAAATGGTGCCCGTTAAAGCGGATACTATTTGTATTCATGGAGATGCGCCGGGTGCAGCTGCATTGGCCGCCACCTTATTTAGTTTCCTGCAAACCCATCAAATTGGCCTCAGAAAAAAATAAATACAGCTGGTTCAGCGGTGCAGGATTGGGCGCAGCTTTTCTGATGGCTAATTCATCTATTGGCCCGGGTTTCCTTACCCAAACAACTGTATTTACTTATCAGCTGCTGAGCAGCTTTGGCTTTGTGATTCTTTTTTCACTTTTACTTGATATCGGTGCGCAGTTAAATACCTGGCGCATCATCACCGTGAGTGAAATGCGCGCGCAGGACCTCTCTAATCGGTTGTTACCCGGTTGGGGGTATATAATTGCTTTTTTAGTAGTGGGTGGGGGATTTGCATTTAATATAGCGAACATCGCCGGTTGTGGTATGGGATTGAATGTATTAACCGGTATTAGTTTTGAGTCAGGGGCTGTATTGAGTTGTATTATAGCGTTACTGCTCTTTTGGTATCGGGAGATCGGTTCGATGCTCGATAAATTTACTCGTATAGCAGGAATGGCCAAGATACTGCTTACGCTGATTATAGCTATAGTAGCACACCCGCCGCTTTTTCAGGCAGTTCACCACACTTTCGTACCCCAGGTAGTCAGCACGCAGGCCATCATCACCATTGTGGGAGGCACGGTCGGCGGCTATATTACCTTTTCCGGCGCCCATCGACTCATGGATGCGGGGATCAAGGGTAAAGAAAATCTGGCGAGAACAGATAAGAGTGCAACAGCGGGTATCCTGATTTCCGGTTTGATGCGGTTCATTCTTTTCTTAGCTGTATTGGGAGCAGTGCAACTGGGCTGTGTGCCAGATAAAAATAATCCGGCAGCCACTGTTTTTGGATTTGTTGCAGGTAACTGGGGACTGAGAATTTTCGGCATTGTTTTGTGGGCAGCAGCTCTTTCCTCTGTGATGGGAGCCGCTTATACATCCGTCTCTTTTATGAAGACCTTTCATCCATGGATTGCCAGGCAGGAACGACTTTTCATTTCAGGATTCATAGTAGTATCTACCCTGTTTTTTGTTGCCGTGGGAAAGCCTGCGCAACTCTTGCTCTTAGCCGGTATGATCAATGGTCTCATTCTGCCAATTGCACTCGGCACACTTTTAATTGCCGGCAATAATGTGAACTTGATGAAGGGCTACAAGCATCCGATATGGATGCAGGTCGCAGGCTGGCTGGTCGTTATCGTGATGGGATGGATGGGATTAGGGGCCGTAAGGGATTGGTTACAGGGAACCCTCTTTCGATGATGCTATTAAGGCAGCATAGCTTTTTTCGATATCCACCAACTCCAATGGAATTTTTTTAATGAAGCTGGCAGCTGACGGTCGGAAGTTTTCCAAACTACCCAGATAATACTTGTCGTAATATTTTAACAGGATCCGAAAACAATTGGCGAGGTCATCATCCAATATCCACTGAACTGCCATTTTTGTTTCCAGTCCGCCCAGCCGTTTACGGATACGCAGGATGGTGGTAATAATTTGTTCTTTCGGATGACTACCATAATCTTTTATAATTTGTTGCAGTCTTTCCTCAAAGGGGATATCTAAAAAATAGAGCGGACTATTCCGCATTTGATTGAAAAGGGTGCCGGGGATATTGATATTCCCTATTCGTTGACTTTCATCTTCCAGCCAGATGATAGTGGGTGGCTCTGGCAGTTGTTGAAAGGCAGCCAGCTCACCCGCAAGCAGGTTCTCAAACATTTCCTGTGAGGGCTGCGGCGGCATACCAAGATTGCCGAAGGCAGAGCCTTTGTGTGATGCCAGTGCTTCCAGGTCTATTGCATGTGCGCCATTTTTTTGCAACAGCTGAATAAGTCCAGTCTTGCCGCTACCGGTGCAGCCGCCCACCATGCCGAAAGGATAGGGTATGTTGAATAACTGCAACACCCAGTTTCTATATGCTTTGTATCCACCATTCAGTGCATATACTTCGAACCCATACAAATCGAGCAGCCAGGCAACACCTGCACTCCGCATACCACCCCGCCAGCAGTAGACCAGTATTTTTTTACTGGATGTAGGATCGTCGTTATTTTTTTTATTTTTCTTTTTATGTGCACTAATGATTTTTTCTGCTTCTTCCACTATTGCAACCATTTTCGGACCAAAAAACTGTAGTCCCAATTTGATGGCTATCTGCCTGCTTTGTTGTTTATAGGCGGTACCCACTATTTTCCTTTCCTCATCAGTAAAAAGAGGCAGGGAGGCAGTTCCTGGAATATGTGCCTGCTGGTATTCAGCCGGACTTCTCACATCGAGAATGGGATGTTCCAAAGACAACTGTATGAAATCAGTAATATTCAACCGAGTAATCGCCATAATTACAAAAGTAAGCGGAGAATTCTGTAACTTAACCTTGTGAAACGTTTATTGGTCATCCGACATGCCAAAACACATCCGGGGCAGGTAGGACAAAAAGATTTTGACAGAACCTTAAATGACCGTGGTCAGCAGGATGCTCCTATGATGGCCAAGCGGTTACAGGATCGAGGTATCGTCATTGACGGCTTTTACAGCAGTCCCGCCAGTCGTGCTTTTGCTACAGCCACCTATTTTGCAGCGGCCTTCGATGTAGGTGCTAGTGACATTCATTCCATACCCTCGCTCTATCATCCCGAGCCTGCCGAAATTTTCAGGCAAATTAGCCGGTTCAGTGATAAAATAAATACAGCAGCGATTTTTTCACATAATCCCGGCTTAACAGATTTTGTAAATCGCTTATGTGACATACGCATCGACCACATGCCGACCTGCGGTATTTTTGCCGTGGCGGCAGATATTGTGCATTGGTCAGCTTTCTCAGCGGCAACCCGTTATTTTTTCTTCTTTGATCAGCCCAAAGGAGGTTGATTCTTTTTGTAGTTGGTCAGGAATACTCCTCCGATTATGAGCATTGCTGCCAGTATGCGTTGCATTGTCAGCCGGTCACCAAAAAAAAGTACGGCAATGAGCGTTGCAAAGATGGGTTGAGTATAGATATAGCTTCCTGTTGCGGCAGCACCAAGTCGGCTGATGCCATACATGTTGAAGAGATAGGCGAGGAAAGTTGCACCTATGGTAACGAAAAGTAGTGCCAGCCAGGCACTGGCAGGCCAGTGAGCGAAAGAAGTATTGACTAAATCGGGCGTGCCCAGGGGGAGAATGACAAGGGCACCCAGCAAAAACAGCCAGCGTAATATGTCGGTGCCTTCATACTGCGACATAAGTGGTTTGACCAGAACCAGATAAAAAGAGTAAGAGATGGCATTTATTAATACCATGATATCGCCGGCCAAACTTGCTGTTGCATCAGTGCCTTCTCCTTTCAGTAATATCAGCAATCCTGCTCCGGTCAAACCCAGCATAAGACCGATTGCTTTGAGTGAGGAAAATTTTTCTTTCAGCAGCCAGGCTGCAATACCGGTAATGAAGAGCGGGGTAGCCAGTGATAGCAAGGAACTATGAATCGGCGAGGTCAGCGAAACACCTTTGATAAAGAATAATTGGTTGAGAACAATACCTGTCAGCGAGCAAATCAGCAGCAGTGGCAGGTCTTTTTTTGCAGGCCACGCTCTTCCACGGCCAGCCAGAAAACTGATGGTGAATAGTACGATGGCAACAATAACCCGGGCGGCATTTAATGCGAAGGCTGGCAGGTAGGCTGGCGTAATGATTTTTACTATAGAGTAACTCGCTCCAAAAATCAGGTTGGCTCCTATCACCGCCAGGTGTGCTTTAACTTGTCCCTTCATGGCGGCAAAGCTACTTAATGCGATAACATTCTTTTCAACTCCAATAGCCATTTATCCGATTCAAATGATCCGGGCGGCGGCGTTTGGAAGGAAAAGTTTTCTGCGGCTTTTAATACTTCCTCCAGCTGCAAGTTTTCCTGATCTGCAGAGAAGGCCCAGCCCAATGCCGGCAATCTTTTTGCCAGGTATACCTGTTCCGTTTGACCGGGTGTAGGCAGCAGGATAGACTTTTTTTTAAGGGAGAGTAGTTCCATTACTGTTGTATATCCGCTGCGGCTGATGACCCATTCAGCTTCCTGCAGTGCAGTTTGCAAGTCAGCTTCTTTGAGGTGGTTATAGCATACAATGTGTTTGCCGGTAATCGGCAGATGTTCTTCTCCGGGTAATCCTCGAATGAATACTACCTTTTCATGGATACGATTGAATGATGACAGTAATTTTTCTTCGAGTAGGGTTCGCTGGGGCTCTGGTCCGGAAAGTAAAACACAATACTTGTAGGTGGGTAGGTTGCCTGTGGCATGGAATCTACTTAACCAGCCGATGTATTGAACGGGTACTTTGGGCCTTTTTTCGGGATGCGAAAGCAGTCCGGCAGCGTTGATTGGACCAGCCAGATCGGGCACCCAGACAACAGAAAATCGATTTAATAACCGGTAGTGAAACTGTTGCAAAAGATTTTGTATGCTCCTGACGGGTACTGTGATGGTCAGTTGGTGGGTGAGTATGGCACAGGGAATATCCGGATGGTACAAGCCGTATCGATTATCTGAAATGACAAGTTGAATGTTATGCTGTTGAACTTGCTCTCGGAGCCATCGGTTTTCAGCGCGTATGGATCGCCAGATGGCAGGAAGTTGTCGGAGTAGGGTAAACGGTAATTGCCAGGCCTGCCGGCTATATGTAACCCGGTAGCCCCTAAGTGGCAGCAGGGTTAATTGAGGGAATTCTGCTGAAAGCAGGGCTGCCTGTTTTCCTTCGCCAGCGAGTATAACCTCATAGCCCGCCGCAATGAGCGATTTAATGAGGGGAATGCAGCGAGTGGCATGACCCAGCCCCCAGTCTAGTGGTGCTACAAGTATTTTTATGTTTTGTCTAACGTTGTTCAAGGGGCGAAAAGGCGAATATTGTTACGATTCCACTAAATTAGCGGAACTGAATGAGGAGAAGAATAAACCAATGGATAGTTTTTTTGTTACTGATGACGGTAACGGCTACCGCCTGCAGCGTTCAAAGGAAGAGCAGTGGCTCTAAATTTTGTGGCTGTCCCGGCATAAAAAAATGATTTGAAGCGCATGGATTTTTCCCGTAGAGAACTGGTATTGTTGTCCCGCCCCTCTTTTGCAAAGCAGGAGGATTATGAAAATGAGGTAAGGGCACTTCATCGTATCCTGCAAAAAGCAGAGCGTTGGGAATATTTCTGTGCGGTGCATGAGATCATAGACATCAACCGCTATAAGATCATCCGTAAGCCCTACCAGATGCAGCAGATATTACAGGAAAAGCCTATTCGGCCCTTTGTATTCCTGATCAATAAAAACTAAGTGCCGGCCGCTTTTATTGCAGCGGCACATAGTCTTTAAACATCTTCACCGGCACACTTTCTACCAGGCTGCGATAATTTTTCCAGGGACCGCCAAAAAATTCATTGGCTCTTACAACTACCCGGTTTACTGCATCTGAAGCGTCTTTCATCAATCGTTGCTCTTGTGCACCCGGTGCGGATCTTTTGCCAAGTATAGTCATGCGTGCATCCGACAGTAATGAGTTTACAGTTACCTGCGGCACATTACCGTAGCCTTGTTTTTCCTGTGGTTTTCCATTCATCATTTCGCGAAGGGCTTTGATGCTGTCCTGCATGGCTTTTGATACTTTTTTCAGGGTATCGGTTTTACCTGTTTCCATGTCTTTATAGCCTGCTTCCACTTTTTTAATGATTTCCTCTGCTTCGTTCATGCGGTCAACCAGATCTACTAACTTTAAAGTGGACTTGTCGAGTTCATTATTTGCTTCCCGGATAGATTGGCGAACGGCGGGGTCAAGCGGTGCATTGGGGTCGTCATGGATGGTTATCATGCAACTGTCTGCAACTTCTTTACCCAGCGAAATAACTACTTTATAAGTTCCGGGGTCTACGGGTAATCCGCCCGGCTCGTCTGTGTTGCTTCTACCGCCCATGCGGCCACCGCCTCTGCCACCCATTCCGGCTTGACGAATGCCTTTTCCTTCCATGCCCCAGAAGAAGCGGTTGAATCCACTGTCGGCTTTCGCTTTCAATGAACGAACCTGCTGTTGTTTGCCATCAAATATTCTGATCTGTGCGGTATCCGGCAGTTTATTTTTTCCTGTATCTCTGCCGGCTTTGTTGACAAAGAAACTGATGGGTGCTCCTGTTCTTCTGTTTTCACCTTCATAGGTACCCCAGGTGCTGTACTCAATGCCGGAAGCATTTTTAATAGCTGCCTGGTAAGCTGCAGGTGGTTGGAAGGCGGTTACGCCAACAGCAGGAACCTGCCCTTTGTTGGCAGCTAATTTTCTCAAAGGACGGATATCATCCAGTATCCAGAGCGCGCGGCCGAACGTACCGATTACCAGATCTGCTTCTCTTTCTTGAATAGCCAGGTCGTAGGTTGATACAGATGGGTAGCCATTTTTAAACTGCTGAAATTGGTTGCCATTATCCATGCTTACCCAAAGTCCCTGTTCCGTTCCTACAAAAATCAGGTTTGGCTCTACGGGGTCTTGTAAAACGCAAAGAACATATCCGGTTAATTTCTTTTCATCTGCCAATCTCGTCCATGTTTTTCCGAAATCAGTCGTTCTGAAAAGTAAGACTGCATTACTACCTCTGCGGTAATCGTTGGCAACGACAAAAGCTTCTCCGGCTATGTGTTTGGAGGCGCTGATCTGCGGTATCCAGGCTCCGGCGGGTAATCCCGGAATTTTTGTTCTGAAGTTTGTCCAGGTTTTGCCTCCATCGGTTGTGAGTTGTACGTTGCCATCATCTGTACCTACCCAGATGACGTCTTTTTGAAGGGGGGAAGGTGCGATGGTGAGGATGGTGCAATGATTTTCTGCTCCTGTGATGTCGACTGAAAGACCCCCATTATTTCTTTGGTCGATTTTAGCGCTGTCGTTGGTGCTCAGGTCAGGGGATATAACCTGCCAGGAGGTACCTCGATCTGTACTTTTATTGAGGAATTGGCTGCCGTAATAAATGGTAGCTTTATCGAAGGGGTCTTGGGCCAGTGCAGCATTCCAGTTAAAGCGGTGCCGGGTGGTCAAGTTGGGTCGGGGTGGACGGATACTCCATTCTTCTCCTGTTGCGATATTATATCTGCCTAAAGCACCTCCCTGGCTCATGGAATATACCCAGTTTGAATTTTCTGGGTCAGCTACAACATCAAATCCATCGCCGCCACCTACACCTTGCCAGTAGGCATTTCTTATTCCGCTTCTGATCCAGACATAAGCGGGTCCGTGCCAGCTGCCGTTGTCTTGTAATCCGCCCATCACATGATAGGGCAGTTGGTTGTCGGTATTGATGTGGTAAAATTGACCGAGGGGTAATTTTTCATCAAATTGCCAGGTTTTACCGCGGTCGCGGGAAATGCCGATGCCGCCATCGTTACCATCAATGATCAGGGAGGGATTGGTGGGGTGAATCCACCAGGCGTGGTGATCGGGGTGGATGCCACTGTAAGGTATAATGGTTTTAAAAGTTTTACCGCCATCCTCACTCATGCCAATCATCTGATTGATATTGTAAAGGCGATTTTCATTTTGCGGATCTATCGCGATGTCTTGGAAGTAAAAAGCACGGTTGGTTACTACGGAGGGGTCGCTGTTCACCAGTTCCCATTTATTTCCACCGTCATCAGATCTGTATAAACCGTTTTTAGTAGCTTCTACGAGTGCATAAATTCTATTGGGGTCATTGCGCCCGATGGCAATGCCGATGCGACCCATATTACCTGCCGGCAATCCTTCTTCTTTCCCGAGCTTCTTGAAATTTTTACCACCATCATAGGTGACATATAACCCACTGCCACTGCCACCACCTTGCAGGCTCCAGGGTGTGCGGAGGTGTTGGTACATGTTGACCATTATTTTTTGGGGATTAGTGGGGTCCATGACCATGTCGCCAACACCACTGGTATCATTGGTATGTAAAATCAGCCTCCAGGTTTCACCACCATCGGTGGTTTTATATAAGCCTCTTTCGGGATGTGCGGCAAACGGGTTGCCCATTACACCCACATATACAACATCGGGTTGATGGGGGTCAATCAGAATGCGATGGATGTTGCGTGTTTTTTGGAGTCCCATGCACTTCCAGGTTTTACCGCCATCCAGACTTTTATAGATGCCTTCACCCAGGCTCACGGAGTTGCGGGGGTTGCCCTCACCTGTTCCAGCCCAAACGATGTTCGGATTGCTTTGGGTGATAGCTACTGAACCAATGTTCTGAATAGGTTGTTCATCAAAGATGGGTGTCCAGCTTCCACCGCTGTTTTCGGTTTTCCAAACACCACCACTGGCCGTTCCGAGATAAATGATATTGGGATTGCTCCAAACAGCATCAATAGCGGTTACCCGGCCGCTCATGCCGGCAGGTCCTATGTTACGGGGTTTCCAGTTGCTGAAATGTTTTTTTAAATCGACGGTTTGTGCCATCAGTCCGAAGGGCATTAACAGCAACAGGCAGAGGGTCCATTTTTTATTCATCGCGAGGTGTATTTGAGGTGGAAATATCTGTATTTAAAGCTTGATTTCCAAAAATAACACTGCCGGTAAACTAGTTTACCGGCAGGCGGGGGGGAGGGGTTGTTATATCCTATTTATTCTTCGTTGTTCTTCTTGTATTCGGTCTCTTTTTCTTTGGCTTGCTCGAAGTCGAGTATAACGCCGTTGATGCAATATCGGAGACCTGTGGGCGGTGGACCATCTTCAAATACGTGTCCGAGGTGTGATTTGCACCTGCCGCATTGTACTTCAGTCCGGCTCATGCCGTGTGAGTTATCGGGCAAATAGATGATGGATGATTTTGTCACCGGCGCATAGAAACTGGGCCAGCCACAGCCGCTGTCGAATTTGGTGTCACTAACAAACAATGGGTTACCGCAGGCGGCGCAATAATAAGTGCCTTTCTCCTTATTTTTTTCCCAAACACTGGTATAAGGCCTTTCCGTTCCCTTTTGACGGGCTATGTAGTAGAGTTCAGGCGATAAGAATTTTTTCCATTCGTCCGGTTGCAAGGAAACTTTGCCGGTATCGGTTCTTGAATAAACGGGATTCCCTTTGTTGGGTTCACTCATGGGGGGCTGTTTTGATGTTGGTTGACTACTGCAAGATTGACCAATCAGCAGCAAGAAAGCTAAAAATCTGGTTGTTGGCATATTCATATCTTATTTAATTAACACCCCTCCGGCTCGAATGTTCACGGAAGAGTATTCGGCATTCTTTGTATTTTTTTCAATAGTAGGGCGAAAGGGTACGCGGATTTCTAATGCGAAGGACTTATATTTGTTTTTCAGTTAATTTCAGCAGGGATATGTTCAATATTATTTTGTTCGGCCCTCCGGGAAGCGGAAAAGGAACACAAAGTGCCCGACTCGTCGAGAGATACGGACTTATTCACTTATCTACCGGAGATTTGCTGCGCTCTGAGATCAGCCGCCAGACAAAGTTGGGCATGGAAGCGAAGTCTATTATGGATCGGGGCGAATTGGTTCCCGACGCTGTTGTGGTGGGTATGATTGCTTCCGCGCTGGAAGCCAATCCCCAGGCCAATGGTTTTTTGTTTGATGGTTTCCCGCGGACGGTTGCCCAGAGTGAAGCGCTGGATCAATTACTACAGCAAAAAGGCACTTCGATTGGTGTGGTGCTTGCGCTGGAAGTTTCCGAAGAAGAATTGGTGAAGCGCCTGTTGCATCGGGGGCTAACCAGTGGCAGGAGTGATGATAATAGTGAGGACGTGGTTCGGGCACGTATTGTAGAATATCATAAGAAAACTTCGGTGGTCGCCGGCTATTACCGTCAGTTCGATAAAGTGGTGGATGTGAAGGGTGAGGGCACGGTGGAAGAAATTTTTTCGCTCCTTTGCAGCGAAATCGACAAACGGTTGTCTTATTAGTGGGGTTTTGTTTCTCTACAACCAACAACCAACTGCATCCCGCCCATTTTTGGGTGGGATTCTTTTTTATATCAATACTCTATATATTATAATATAATATATATTTATTTACTCTCTTTTTTTTACAGGTCATCATAGTGATACAGTGGATCGATGGGAGTACCTGCAGTCATTTCAAAAACTGACTTTATTAAGCCATCATTTAAGCCATAAACCCATCCATGCAAGTGTGGAAAGCTATCTCTTTTCCATGCACGTTGAATGATGGAAGTTTTTGCGAGGTGATGTACTTGTTCAATCACATTTAATTCCACGAGTCTGTCGAATCGTTTTTCTTCTTCGGGAATCACTTCCAGTTCATCGCGGTGCAATCGATAAACGTCTTTGATATTTCTCAGCCACATATTCAGAATCTGTTTAAAATCGTGGTTGGTCATGGCCGCCTTCACGCCTCCGCAACCATAATGCCCGCAAACGATTACATGTTTCACTTTTAAATAGGATACGGCGTAATCGAGTACGCTTAGCAGATTCACGTCGGTATGTACCACCAGGTTGGCAACATTGCGGTGTACAAAGATTTCACCGGGTTGTGTGTTGGTGATTTCATTGGCCGGCACCCTGCTGTCACTGCAGCCTATCCAGAGGAATTCGGGTGTTTGAATTTTGCTCAGGCGGCTGAAAAATTCCGGATCATCTTCCACTTTTTCCTGGGCCCAGGCTTTGTTTTCCAGCAGTAGTTTTTGATAGGATATCATATAGAAGGGGATTCTTTTGTAGGGTTATTATTTTCAGAAGCTATTGCTTTATCGCTGAAGGAAGCAGGTTCAGCAATCAGACGATGAAAAGAATTATAATTATTTTTCTTGACTTCTACCCGAATATTGGATAATGCTGCATGGCCAATGAATTGATTGATTTCATCAATCACATCTTTGTCAATATAATCGGATCGTATAGCATCAATCAATGCAAAGGAACCAGGTGGTATGCTGTCAAGTTTACTTTTAATGATGGGTTTATTCAGAAAGGAAACATCTTTTCTGAGGCGCAATAAATAGCTTTTTTCATGAACGACGAAAACAACAGAGGTTCGAAAGTTGTTCTTTAGAATAAAGAAATACCCTACCATCAGACCGATCATGATACCAATCAGTAAATCACTTAATAATACAGCAATAATGGTGACTAAAAAAGGAATGAACTGGTCCCACCCTTTGCTGAAGGATTCTTTGAAAAGTGAATATTTTGCCAGCTTATATCCTGTAAAGATGAGAACGGCAGCCAGTGCGGCCAATGGAATCTTATTTAAAAGATGTGGAATGAAGAGAACGCTCAGCAGCAGTAAAAATCCATGCAGTATACTGGACAACTTCGTTTGAGCGCCGGCACTTACATTGGCTGAACTGCGCACGACCACTGAGGTTATGGGAAGGCCACCAAAGAAACCCGATACCATGTTTCCGATTCCTTGTGCGACCAATTCCCGATTAGGCGGGGTGAATCTTTTTTGCGGATCCAGTTTATCCACTGCTTCTATTCCCAATAATGTCTCCAGGCTGGCAACGATTGCAATGGTAACTGCTGCAATCCAAACGCGCTGGTTGGTGAGATAATCCCAGTTGGGGAAAATCAGAAAGGAATAAAATCCGGAAAAATCTTTTGCGACCGGAAGGGATACGAGTTGTTTGTTGCCCAGTTGTTCCCAATGAAGCACCTGAGAGAGAAAAGCATGTAATCCTATACCTGCCATTACTGCCAGCAGTGGTCCCGGAATGAGCACCAGTATTCGGTTTCTTTTGATCAAATCCGTCTCCCACAGTCGAAGGAAGAAGAGAGCTGTGATGCCGATTATAACAGCAGTGGGTGTAATAAAATTAAGTGCGTGGGTGATGGCAGTGAATGTGTTTTCGTTGTTGGATTGAAAAAAGCTTTCATCGCCTTCGAAATCGGCGTCATAACCAATCAGGTGGGGCACTTGTTTCATGATTAGAATAATACCAATGGCAGCCATCATCCCCTTAATCACTGTATTGGGAATATATGCGCCAATGATGCCAGCTTTCAATGCGCCCAATAAAATCTGAAAAACGCCAGAAAGAACAACTGCCAGCAGAAATGCCTCATATATATTAATCCGGGTGATGGCGGCAGCCACAATGGTCGTTAAGCCCGCCGCTGGTCCACTAACACTTAAATGCGAGCCACTTAATAAGCCGGTGACGATGCCTCCGGCTATTCCTGCAATGATTCCAGAAAAAGGACTAGCACCTGACGCAAGTGCAATACCGAGACACAGAGGCAATGCCACCAACGTAACTACGATGGATGCGGGTACATCTTTACTGATTGATCGGAAAATAACTTTCATGCAATAGGAAAAAGTGAAATTGAGAGGGGGTTTTTCTGTTAGCAGTAATTCTGCTTAGGCGGTGGTGTATAAATGGAAGGTGTCCAGGCAGGTATGAAAGGAATGATGATAAGGAGAAGAAATGACTGTTGAGTAAAAAGGTATTCCCTGGAATGGGTGAATGGATTCGAAGCGTATTCGCTGGCAGATTGATTATTATAGTTCTCAAGTACTTTTTCTGCACCGCTGACCTGTTCGATTTCGTTTTCAAAAAGATCAATAGAACAGGTCATCGCAACTGCAGCGTTCTGAAATGCCAAGAGCAGCAGCAGGCAAGCAGCTATTAGATTTACGATAGAGGTACCAGCTTGTTTCATTTACAGGTAAATATAATCTATTTACCCAAAGTAGTCAGGGCAAATGTTACATGTTAAGCCCGCCGCAAGTACTAATGACTTGCCCGGTAATGTACGAACTCATGTCACTTGCTAAAAAGACAACTGTATCTGCAATTTCATCTGCCGCGCCAAAACGACCCAACGGAATTTTTTTCAGGTATTCTGCTGCGGCAGCACCTTCCTGCAAGTAATGTGTCATATCAGTTTCTACAAAACCCGGTGCAATGGCGTTGCATCGAATGTTGCGGCTGCCCAATTCCTGGGCAATGGATTTGGTAAAGCCGATAATACCTGCCTTACTGGCAGCATAACTGCTTTGTCCGGCATTACCCCGCATGCCGATAATAGAACTCATATTTATAATACTTCCGCTGCGGGCTTTCATCATGGGGCGAATTACCTGCTTGGTCATATTATAAACACTCTTCAGGTTCACCGTCATCACTTCATCCCATTGTTCCTCTGTCATGCGCATCAACAGATTATCTTTAGATATGCCGGCATTGTTGACACAGATATCTATTTTCCCAAATTCATTCATTATCTCCTGAACCAGTTGCTCACATTCACTGAGTTGTCCGGCATTGCTTTTCTTATACCAAACCTTCACGCCCAGTGCTTCGATGTCTGCTGCCAGCTGGGCTGCTTTGTCAGCACTTCCGTCACTCACATATGTAAATGCTATATGGCTGCCGTGTTTTGCCAGTTTTATAGCTATGGCTGCACCGATGCCTCTGGCTGCGCCGGTAACGATGGATACTTTCCCTTCGAGTAATTTCATGTCAGCTAAATTTGAGACAAATGTAATAGAATTGAAGAATTTCCTGCAGCTATTGTTGTTGTAATTCACGCTGCCACATGGAAAAAATTTCTTCGAGATAAGTGCGCTCGTTTGATAAACGTGGCACTTTATGCTGGCCGCCCAGCTTGCCCTTACTCTTTAACCAGCGATTGAATAAGCCCGCTGGTATAGCATGAACGGAGGGTATTCGAAGTGCAATGTTTTTATGTCGCTTCGCTTCATAGTCGCTGTTGATACTTTGCAGTGCCGCATCCAGTTGTTCTGTAAATGCTTGCAGACTTGGGGGCGGAACACTGAATTCAATCAGCCACTCATGGGCACCATTTCCTTGGTCACTGAAATAGACCGGCGCAGCTGTATAGTCGGCGATTACTGCACCGGTGGCTATGCAAGCCTGCCGTACTGCCTGATCGGTATTGTCAACGATTACTTCTTCACCAAATGCGTTGATGAACTGTTTGATTCTTCCATTCACCACCACCCTGAATGGATATATACTGGTAAAGCGAATGGTATCTCCCAATAGATAACGCCATAAGCCACCATTGGTGCTGATCACGGGTGCATACGTCTTTCCAACCTCAACTTCTTGCAGTCCTATGGTTACCGGATTGGGTTGGCCGATCTCTTCCAGGGGCAGGAATTCATAAAAAATTCCATGGCTCAGGAAAAGCAGCATTCCCTCTTCTTCCGAATTATCTTGTGCTGCAAAGAAACCCTCGCTGGCATTGTAGATCTCGAGGTACCGGCAACCTGCTCCTACGAGTTGTTGAAATTGGGTGCGGTAAGGAGCGAAGGAGACGCCACCATGTATGTACAATTCAAGGTTGGGCCACACTTCTTTGAGGGTTTTCTTTCCGGTGATTTCAAGTATGCGCCTGATCAATACAAGCGTCCAGGTCGGCACGCCGGCAATGGAGGTCACATCTTCACCGATGGTTGCCTCCGCTAGTCTTTCAATTTTGGTTTCCCACTCATCCATCAGGGCGATTGACAGGTCTGGTGTTCTAATCCAGTTGGCCCATAGGGGGGTATTTTGCAGTAATACGGCACTCAGGTCGCCAAAGCTGATGTCTTCGTTCAGCTGGCTGATTTGATGACTGCCGCCAATGATTAACCCTTTGCCTGTAAGCAGATCGCTTGCTTCCGCCTGCCTGTAATATAGACTCAGCACATCTTTAGATGCCTGAAAATGACAGTCTTCCAGACTTTCTTCAGAAACCGGAATGAATTTGCTTTTATCACTGGTAGTGCCGCTGCTTTTGGCAAACCAACTGATGGGGGTATTCCACAATAAATTTTCCTCCCCCTGCATCATCCTTTCGATGTAGGGTTTGAGCATTTCATAGTCGTGTATCGGAACCCTCTCCTTGAACTGACGGATGGTAAATGTATTATCCAGCCCATACTTCCTGCCTAACTCGGTGTATTGTGCGTGGGTTACCAGGTCTTGCAAGACCTCCCGCTGAGCATCAATGGGGTTCTGTATCCATTGATCAATGCTCCAGTTTCTCCATTGAACCAAACGGGATATGGCCGGACTCAAGATTTTCATTACAGTGGAAAAATAAGCAATGAAATCGAATTACTGAAAAGTAGCATAATAGCAGCAAAATCAGGTACGGTTCTGAACATTTTCTTTTCCCATCTCAATGATCCAGTCTTTTCTGCGTAATTCAAAGTTGGTGCCCAGATAAAGGCGGCGAACGTGTTCATCTTCGGCCAATTCCTCTGCAGAGCCGTGTTTGAATATTTTTCCTTCAATCAGCAGGTAGGCCCTGTCGCAGATAGAGAGGGTCTCATTTACATTGTGGTCAGTGATGAGGATACCAATGTTCTTGTATTTCAAACGGGCAACGACACTTTGAATATCTTCCACAGCTATCGGGTCAACGCCAGCAAAAGGCTCATCTAATAAGATAAATCGGGGATCTACGGCCAGTGCGCGGGCAATCTCTGTTCTTCTCCTTTCGCCTCCGCTCAAACTATCACCATTATTTTTCCTGACATGTCCGAGGTTGAATTCATCCAGCAAGCTATCTAACTTGACCATTCGCTCTTTCTTGGTGAGCTTCGTCATTTCAAGAACGGCCAGTATATTGTCTTCGACAGAAAGCTTTCTGAAAACACTTGCTTCCTGTGGCAAATAGCCAATACCCAACTGCGCTCTTTTATACATGGGGAATCGGGTGATGTCTTCATTGTCGAGCATTACAGAACCTGCATCCGGCTTGATAAGACCAACCACCATGTAAAAAGTAGTGGTTTTGCCGGCGCCATTGGGGCCCAGCAGGCCAACGATTTCTCCTTGTTTCACTTCTACAGAAACGTGGTTAACGACGGTTCTGCCTTTATAGCTCTTTACTAAGCCGTAGGTATGTATATGTGGGTGCAAGGGAATGATTTGTTACAAAAATAGCAATAAACCGGGCACTGAAATGAACCGAGCAGCCCTATTCCTGTTAATATTAATAAGCTTGGTTGGTGTATATTGCGGCAATTTTCCGCTTGAAAATGACACTTATCCGGCAAAAACGAAGCAGGCATGAAGATAACCGAACATATTGAAGCAGCAAAAGATACGCTCATTTCATTTGAGGTATTACCTCCCTTGAAGGGCAAGAGTATTCATTCTCTTTATGACCATCTTGACCCCCTGATGGAGTTTCGTCCGTCTTGGATCAATGTTACGTACCATCGCAGTGAGACCATGTTCAAAAAAAAGGCAGATGGAACGTTTGAGAAAGTAGAAGTGCGGAAGCGACCAGGTACCGTAGGTATCTGTGCTGCCATCATGAACCATTATCAGGTGGATGCAGTACCCCATATCATTTGTGGCGGCTTTACCCGTCGGGAAACGGAGGATGCACTGATCGACCTTGATTTTTTAGGTATCGACAATGTGCTGGTGCTGCGGGGCGATGCTGCTAAAAATGAGACTTTTTTCGAACCTGAACGTGACGGGAATCATTATGCGATTGATTTGCTGGGACAGGTTACCCGTATGAATAATGGTCTTTATCTGGACGAAGACATCAAGAACGGCGGAAAAACAAGTTTTTGCGCCGGCGTGGCGGGTTATCCGGAAAAACATTTTGAAGCCCCCAATCTGGAGATTGACCTGCAGCGACTCAAGCAAAAAGTAGATGCCGGTGCGGCCTACATCATGACTCAGATGTTTTTCGATAATGAAAAATTCTTTGCATTCGTGAAGGCCTGCCAAGAAATAGGTATACAGGTGCCTATTATTCCCGGACTGAAGCCGATTACCAATAAAAAGCAGTTATCGGTATTACCGCGAATTTTTCATGTAGATATACCCACCGATCTTTCCAATGCCATTCATCGTTGTAAAACCGATGAGGATTGTGAGAAAGTAGGAACCGAATGGCTCGTACAACAGAGCAGGGAGCTGAAGAAGTTTGGGGTTCCTGTACTACACTATTATACCTTGGGTAAGCCCAAAGTAATCCGCGATGTCGTTCAGCAACTGCTGTAATCGTTCGCTACTTTTTCTCTTTCATCTTTATCTTGATGATCTCATCAAACTGCTCCATGCTGAGCTGTTTACCTATGATGCGTTTATCTCTATCGAGCAGATAAAAAGTGGGTGTTTTATAAATATCGTAGGCTTGCCGAAAATTCATTTGTCCCGCTTTCTCCACTTTTAAGCGCGCCTCATTGCTTTCGTGTGTATGGTACCAGCCATTGAGTTTGTTGTCTTTGATAAAGCGTTTCCAGGCAGTGAATTCGGGTTCATTGATGTTCACTGCATAGATAGCAACGCCCTGCGCTTTCCATTTGGCTCTGTACAAAGAATCGAGTCGGGGTATTTCGGTTTTACAGTGACCACAAGAGGGGTCCCAAAAAGCAATCACAGTAAAAGCAGCATTGACACCGTATAAGGGGGTGATTCTTCCGGAACTGTCAGGGAAATCCATATTGTAAGCAGGCAATCCAATCTGGTTGGCAATCAAATTATAGGCTCGTTCGAAAACGATTTTTTTATTGGATGGATCGAGCAACGTGGAATCGCCTTTTGAGTAAAAGTTTTCGAATAGGAATACAAATACTTTGTCTTGACCCATGTACTGGGGATTCATGTATTGTTTGGTGAATTTATTCATCAGGTAGGGAAATATTTCTTTTCCCGGGCGAGCTGACAACAGCATATAATTCACCTCTTTGATAATTGAATCCGCTTCAATTGAGATATAGTATTTGAAATATTCATCCAGTTTGGGTTCAAAGAAAGGTGTGTGCAGCAGTCGGTCATCGGAAAAATCTACGTCATCCCAAAAATGGCCTTTGACGAAGAAATAGGGATAGGTGGAATCCGCTTTTCCTTTGATGACAGGTATTTCGGGCACTTTGGGTCTTTTGTTACAGCTGAATAAGGCAGCTAACAGGGTTCCTGAATACTTATCAATGATGCTGTCGCGATAAGCATCCATGCGTTCAGTGGTTTTGGTATATGCCTCCCGGAGGTCTGTGGTATCTTTTTTTGTTTTCTCTTTCTTCTCGTTGAATTCCTTTTCAAGTCCCTGCATGCGTTTCTCCTGTGCGGATGAGAAGCGCTTGTACTCTTCGTATAACTTGTTTTCTGCAGAGCCCGTGATTTTGGCTTTGATACTTACGCTATTGGATGTATCACCCTCAATGCGAAAATTCTGGATATCATCTATAAGCAAATCGAATTGAATCTGATAACCACCCAGGTTGGTCACAACGAAATAGATGCCTCCTGTAAGTTTTGCGGGTCCGGAAAATACGCCCTCGCTTTTCTCATTCAGCTTGGCAGAATCAAAAAGGGCCATCTGGGTACCATAATAACTTCCCAGGTATACGGTGGTATTTTTCAGTGGGGTCAGTTTGATGCTGATATTTCGTCCACCGGGGAACTGTGAAAAACTAGTAACACAGATCAGTACAAGTACGACAGAAAGGAAGAGATGTTTAAACATAGCCATATGGATAATTAGATAAAAGGAACCAATAAAGACTTTCGTGCTGCAAATTAAGGAAAGATTCATTTCTTTAATGATGGAACACGCATCCTGATTACCTTTGCAGAAGTGAAAAAGCAGCGAAAAGCAGTCGTTCTCGAAAACCTGACCGTAACCGATTATGCCGCAGAGGGTAAATCGCTGGCCAGGCTTGACGGCAAAGTGATTTTTATCGAAGGGGCCATACCCGGCGATGTTGTTGATATTTTGTTAAAAAAGAACAAGGGCGACTGGGCCGAAGGGGTGGCCATTCGTTTTCATCAGTATTCCCCGCATCGGCTGACTCCTTTTTGTGAACATTTTGGTGTTTGTGGTGGATGTCAATGGCAAATGCTTCCCTATGCATTTCAATTGCAGTATAAGCAACAACAGGTATCGGATGTTCTCCAGCGCATTGGGAAAATACCGCTGCCGGCAATAGAGCCCATCCTGGGGGCAGAGCGTACTACCCATTATCGTAACAAACTGGAATATACTTTTGGCGACCGGCGATACATTCCTTCGGAGGATTTTGCTCGTCTGCGGGCGGCCGGGGAATTGCAGGAACAGCAGGTTGGAGCAGGTGGTTTTCATGCCCGCGGTTTTTTTGATAAAGTAGTAGCCATTGATACCTGTCACCTGCAGGATGAGCCGACCAATGGAATCCGAAAAGCAATTCAGGCGTTTGCCATCGATCAGGGGTTACCTTTTTATAATCCAAGAACACATGAAGGCTGGCTAAGAAACCTGGTCGTGCGCAATACCCGCACCGGCGAATGGATGATTGATATTGTTTTGGGATATCCGCTGCCAGCAGTTCAGCAGGCGTTGACGGATAAATTACTTGGTCAGTTTACACAGATTACCACCCTGCTATATACGATAAACCCTAAGCACAACGATAGCCTGATCGGACTAGAGCCACAGGTGGTCATGGGGAATGGATACATCACAGAACAACTGGAAAAGTTTCGCTACATCATTAGTTCACGTTCCTTTTTTCAAACGAATTCTTTTCAGGCAGAACGGCTCTACCAGCTCATTCGAAGTATGGCAGAACTAAACGGCAGCCAGATTGTTTATGATTTGTACTGTGGAACCGGCAGTATAGGGATCTTTCTCAGCGAGCAGGCCAAACAGATCATTGGGGTGGAAGTGGTACCGGAAGCGGTGGCCGATGCCATACACAATGCCTCCAGCAACGGGGTAGGCCATGCCCGGTTTTTTGCCGGTGATGTGATCGAGGTCTGTGATGATGCTTTTTTTAGCCGGGAAGGGAAGCCGGATGTTGTGATTACCGATCCACCCAGGGCCGGCATGCACGAGAAACTGGTTCGTAAATTATTGGAAATGGAGGCACCTCTTGTTGTTTATGTTAGTTGTAATCCTGCAACGCAGGCACGCGACCTCGCCCTG
Source organism: uncultured Sediminibacterium sp. (assembly GCA_964448845.1). GTDB lineage: Bacteria > Bacteroidota > Bacteroidia > Chitinophagales > Chitinophagaceae > Sediminibacterium. The sequence continues at coordinate 105,862 of CAYUXJ010000003.1, read as the reverse complement.
CTGGATGAAAAGTACCGTGTAACCAGATGCTGTCCGGTCGATATGTTCCCCCATACTTTGCACATTGAAAATGTGGTACAACTAAAACTGAAGTAACTGACTACCGTCTGATACATAACCCAGAACCATTATGACACAGTTTCGCCCCAGCCGATTTGAAATTTTACCAGTGATTGTAAAAAATCTGCTGATCATTAATGGACTTTTCTTTTTGGCGCAATTTGCTTTTAGCGCACCTGATTCGTTCATCAATTTGGAAGCGACTTTTGCCCTGCATGCCTGGCAAAGCAGTCTATTTCGCCCCTGGCAGCTGATTACGCACATGTTCCTGCACGGTGACTTTGCGCATATTTTCGGCAATATGTTCGCACTCTGGATGTTTGGATCCGTGCTGGAAAACGTTTGGGGATCGAAAAAGTTTCTGACTTTTTATCTGGTGTGCGGATTGGGAGCAGCCCTGATTCATTTATTATTTCTCAGTTATGAGTTTCTTCCCATGATGAAGGCATATCAGCAGATGTACCTGCGTCAGGCAGAAGGAGGAATCATTCCGATGGAAGAAATGCGGCAGTTCATGGTAACCTACCTCTCTGCTGATCCCGAGGATATTCGCCAACTGCAAAATATGGGCGATGATCGCTTCAGCAACCAGCAACTCTTTAGTTTGCTATCAGATAAATACCAGGTATCGCTCAATATGGCTACAATCGGAGCGAGCGGTGCCGTTTTCGGCGTACTTGCTGCATTTGTTTACCTGTTTCCTAACACGTATATATATATCTACTTTTTAATTCCAATCAAGGCGAAATGGCTGGGGATCCTCTATTTTACCTATGAATTGTTTTTTGCGATTCAAAATAGTGCCGGTGATAATGTAGCCCGCTGGGCACATGTGGGCGGCGCAATCGTTGGTCTGCTGATTGTTTTCACTTGGAACAAAAAAAATCGTCAGCAATTCTATTAATTTAAAAAAAGTAATTCCCTATGCGGGACGCCTCCTTCAAATCAACGCGACAAATACTATTAGGGCAGGATAATAATGCACTGGTATTGCTTTTTGCTATCAATATGATGGTGTTTCTGATGCTCCAGTTTATTTCCATTGTTTATTTTCTTTCTGACACCCCCCGGGAATTCTTTCAAAAACAGATACTCGATTGGTTTACACTTCCAGCACAGTTAGATGCTTTTCTGTCGCGGCCATGGACCTTCTTGTCTTACATGTTCACGCATATATCCATCTGGCATCTCATCAGCTCTATGCTTTGGCTTTGGTGCTTTGGTTACATCCTGCAAGATCTTGCCGGCAATAAACACCTGATACCTGTTTACCTGTATGGCGGAGTAGTTGGTGCCCTGGTTTTTCTCGTAGCAGTGCAATGGCTGCCTGCCTCCCAATCCATCGCAAGCGTATCACCTCTGTTGGGCGCAGGAACTTCCGTTATGGCAGTGGCAACAGCCACCACAGCCCTCTCTCCGAATTATAGACTCTTTCCCCTCATCAATGGCGGTATTCCCCTCTGGATTATTACCGCATTATATGCCCTTATACATTTTGCTACACTCAGCAGTTCCCAAATGGGATTGGGTGCCGGCAGCCTGGCGGCGGGAGCCATAGGATACATGTATATACATCTTTTGCAGCGTGGAACCGATGCAGGCGCCTGGATGACCGATCTGTATCATCGCATCAATGGATGGTTTCAGCCCGGTATGCAATCCAGTAGCAGCAAGCGTTCCGCCGATCGTCAGCCCTATGTAAAAATTCCCAAATCAACCCAACAGCGGCTTGACGAGATTCTCGATAAGATCAATCAAAAGGGAATGGATGGACTTACACCTGAAGAAAAAGAATTTCTTCGTAAGGCATCTGAATAGAGCAGCGACAGTAACTATTCACCTATGTTGAAAACGGAGGCCTCCGCTTTCACATAAAAAAAGTAATTTTCTGTCGTTATGCCAGTCTCCTTTATCCGACGGATTACCAAAAAAATATTGATGGTGCTGAATATTACACTCAGCATCTTATTCCTCCTTTCCGCCTGGCTGGTAACATTTTCCATTCCTGTAGGCTGGTTAACAGGATTTCTTGGACTGATGATTCCTTATCTGATTTTGCTGCAACTACTGTTTTTACTTTTTTGGCTCATTGCAAAACCATCGTATGCAATCATCTCACTTATTGCATTGTTGCTGGGATGGAAACAGTCGTATGTATTATTTGCGGTCAAGTCGATACAGCCTTTCAGCCATGCTAAGGATACTGTTTCATTACGGGTAGCCTCTTGGAATTTACGAGGTTTCAATGGATTGGGTAAAGTTGCCGGGCGTACGCCACTTTTGAAGAAGCAGATTGCTGATGCTGTACTTCAGTATCACCCCGATATTATCTGTTTACAGGAGTTTAATCAGTCTGAAAAAGAAAACCACATCGCACTATTCTCCGCGCAATATCGGTATCACTATTTTTCCGCCGACTATCAGAAGCGGTCTGGGAAATACCAAAGTGGCTGTATCATTTTTTCCCGCTGGCCCCTGGTTGCTACCCGCCGCATACCTTACCCGGATGCAGAAAGTTTATTATATGCTGATGTAGTAATGGGTACAGATACGATTCGGATTTTTAATACGCACCTCAGTTCTTTTCGCTTCAACCGGGATGATTATGATGATCTGGAAAAGATTGGCGCAGTTGAAGAGCAGGGGGTTGAAGCGTCGCGAAATATTTTTCGGAAAATGAAAGTAGCTTTTCAAAAACGCGAGCAGCAGGCCATTTTGGTAAAGAACACCATTGCAGCGACAGCTTATCCGGTGATTTTATGTGCCGACTTCAATGATGTACCCAATAGTTTTTCCTATCACCAGGTTACCGGTGCAGGATTACAAGATGCATTTATACAAGCGGGTGCAGGTCTTGGACGCACCTATATCTCGCTGGCCCCCACGCTGCGCATTGATTACATCATGGCCGGTTCACAATGGAGGGTGCAACAATTCGGACTGGTAGATGAGGGGCTGAGCGATCACTTCCTCTTACTGGCAGACCTGAAATTGGAAAAATAGAATATCTTTGCAAGGCATGTATGATGCCCGCTGCCGTCAAATTTGGCAACGAATGTTTCTGCCGGCTATATGTTTCCCTTTTAAGTCAGATGTTCCATGTCTTTGAAAATTTATAATTCACTCACCCGACAAAAAGAACTCTTTACGCCACTCCATGCCCCTTTTGTAGGTATGTATGTGTGCGGACCCACTGTCAGTGGTGAAAGTCATTTAGGTCACGCACGCCCTTTTATCACATTTGATGTGTTGTACCGCTATCTGTTGAATCTCGGATACAGGGTTCGATATGTGAGAAATATTACAGATGCCGGCCACTTTGAAGAAGAAGGCAGAGAGGCAGAAGATAAAATCAGTAAAAAAGCTACCCTGGAAAAGCTGGAGCCGATGGAACTGGTTCATAAATATACCCGGCTGTATCATTCCGCCATGGCACAGTTCAATAACCTGCCTCCGAGTATAGAACCTACCGCCACCGGCCACATCGTAGAACAAATTGAAATGATCAAGCACATTCTCTCGGAAGGATATGCTTATGAGGTGAATGGTTCTGTATACTTTGATGTAGAAAAATATCACCAGGATTTTTCCGCGAAAGGTCAGCCCTATGGTATACTGAGTGGGCGCATTCTGGATGAGCAACTGGAGAGTACCCGCGCGCTCGACAACCAGGATGAAAAAAGAAACAAGTCTGACTTTGCCCTCTGGAAAAAAGCACCGCCCGAACACATCATGCGCTGGCAGAGCCCATGGGGTGATGGATTTCCCGGTTGGCACATAGAATGTTCTGCCATGAGTTCCAAATACCTGGGAGCCGAGTTTGATATCCATGGCGGTGGTATGGACCTCCAATTTCCTCACCATGAATGTGAGATTGCACAAAGCACGGTTGCCAATCAGGTGATGCCAGCCCGCTATTGGATACACAACAACATGATTACCATCAATGGAAAGAAGATGGGGAAGAGCTATAACAATGTAATCAAGTTGTCGGAACTTTTTTCAGGCAATCATCCATTGCTTGAACAAGCCTATTCACCTGCTGCCATCCGCTTTTTTATTCTCCAAAGTCATTATAGGGGTACACTTGATTTCAGCAATGAAGCTTTGCAGGCAGCAGAAAAAGCATTCAAGCGTCTTTGGGAAGCCTACCAATGGCTGATGAAAAGTAATTCACCTCTCCAGCATAAAGATGTCAGCGATGCTGCGCTAGATCAAAAGATACGTACCCTCCTCGATGAAATGGATGAGTTCATGAATGATGACCTCAATACAGCCAAGGTACTTGCTAACCTGTTTGAGTTAGCTACCCTGATCAATTCCCTGAAAGACGGGCACCTGCCTGCCGGCTCTATTGGCACAGCTGCTCTTACTGCTATGCAGCAACAAATGAAACGTTACATGGAAGACATCTTTGGGTTACAGCAAGAGCAGGAACTGGGTGGCGGTAAGTTGGATGGGGTATTGCAATTACTCATCGACATTCGTAAAGATGCTAAAGCAAAGAAGGACTTTGTTACCAGCGATAAAATTCGCGAAGAACTCTCAAGACTCGGTGTACAACTGAAAGATGAGAAAGATGGTGGCGTCAGCTATCAGCTATCGTAATACGCACTTTTTAATGGTTACAGTCATCACTGTGTGCATGGTTATGTATCCTGCATAGGCGATAGTTCTGCCAATGTGCGCCAATAATACAGCCTACGGCTGGAATCAGCAGATATATTTCCCCCATGCTGAAAGTTAATCGGATAATCAGCAGGGATACACCTGTGAGAAATAAAGCAAAGGGCATCCAGCTGTGGTGGTGTTTCCTCTTACCATGGGATAACGAATAACTTCCGATGGCCAGCGCTATCACCAGCATGATGTATTCTACCAGACGATTGTGTATGATGTTGATGCCCAACATGGGTAAACTGGAGAAAAAGAGTGGTAGCAGGGCACAATGTATGGCGCAGGCTAATGTGGCACCTATCCCCCAGGCGTCCCAGTTTATCTTCTTTTTCATCCTGTAAAGATAGTATATTGCAACTGTGTTGCAAAAATATACTACAAATTCCTTGCCCGGTAAAATGATTCGTACCTTTGTGGTTGAATATGATTATGCAAACTAAGACGTTCCGCTACCTGCTTTTTTCTCTCGCCCTCTTGGGATTTTTTTACCTGATCGTTTTCAGGGGAAACGATTACTGGAAGTCAAAACCGGCGATCATCAGTTATGTGAAGCCCTTTCAGTTTACTACCCAGGATGGACGCCCCTATACAGATAAGGATATGATGGGAAAGGTTTCTGTGGTTGAATTCTTTTTTACAACCTGCCGGGGTATTTGTCCGCGCATGAACAATAATATGTCTCAGATCAGCAAGGAGTTTGCTGCTGAGCCCGATTTTCAGGTGGTTGCGCATACATGCGATCCTGACCGGGATTCAGTTGCCCGGTTAAAAGTATATGCTGATTCACTGCGCATCGATACCAAAAAATGGATTTTACTAACGGGCCGAAAAGATAGTCTTTACCAAATGGCTCGCTCATCTTACTTACTCGATGATCCAAAAAACAATGTAGCGAAAATAGAAGACCAGTTTTTGCATACGCAATTTTTTGCCCTCATCGATCGGGAGGGAAGGGTACGTGGACAGGTATATGATGGATTGAAAGATCCCGATCTGGCTAAATTGAGAAAAGATATTCGACGCATACTCGACGAGAAGCCGTGATAAAAGGCTTGAAAAGGGTTTAGTTGATGAAAGACAGCATAAGATGACACAGGTAATTGAAACACTTAAAAGAAGCCAGCTGAATATCACCGACAGCCGCAAAAAGATACTCCAGCTATTCATGGAGTCGGATGGCGCGTTGGCACACATGGACATAGAGAGTAGCATTGGAGAAGAGTTTGACAGAGTGACCATATACAGAACCTTACAGACTTTTGTAGAAAAGGGTATTCTGCATACCATTCCTTCTACCGATAACTCAATACGTTATGCTTTGTGCAGGGAGGCTTGCAGTGGCGGAACACACCAGGATAACCATATACATTTTCTGTGTGATGTATGTGGAACCACTTATTGTTTAGATCACCTGCCGATTCCTGCCATGCGCTTACCCCAGGGTTTCAGCACCAATCGAACAGATGTCTTGGCAAGTGGCATTTGCAAGCGCTGTACCTCTCACCGATAAGATTAAAACAATCATATGATACTTGTTACCGGCGGTTCAGGACTCCTTGGATCTTGTCTGATTAGGCAATTGGTCGAGGATGGGCAATCTGTTCGGGCACTCTACCGATCTGCTATTCCTTCATTTACCGGAGCTGACCGGGTAGAATGGGTAAAGGGCGACATACTCGATATCCTGAGTTTGGAAGAGGCATTGAAAGGGGTTGAAAAAGTTTATCACTGTGCCGCCGTTGTTTCTTTTCATCCCGCTCGCAAAGCAGATATGCATCGGGTAAATGTGCAGGGAACAGCTCATGTAGTAAATGCATGTCTGGATGCCGGCGTTCAGCGGTTGCTTTTCGTGAGCTCGGTGGCTGCCCTGGGGCGCATCCGCGAAAACGAAGCGATACATGAAGGAATGAACTGGACGCCAGCGTCTAGTAACAGTGAATATGGTAAAACAAAATACCTCGCAGAAACAGAGGTATGGCGGGGAATGGCTGAAGGGTTATCAGTTGCGATTGTCAATCCGGTTATTATCTTAGGTGCTGCCAACTGGAACAGTGGCTCTTCAAAAATATTTCAGTCCGCCTACCATGAGTTTCCCTGGTATACAGAGGGCAGCAGTGGTTTTGTAGATGTAGAGGATGTGGCCAGGGCGATGCTGCTCTTAATGAAGAGTGATGTAACGGCCCGACGCTTTATTATAAGTGCAGAAAACAGAACCTATCGTGAAGTTTTCAGCCTGATCGCCCGTTTCTTTCATAAAAAGCCACCCCACCGGAAAGTAAGTAAATTTCTCAGCGAGATTGTTTGGCGACTGGAAGCGGTGAAGGGCTGGATGACGGGTAAAGAACCTTTGCTAACAAGGGAAACTGCTACCACCGCGCGTGCCAAGGTGAATTTTGATAACAGTCGTTTTCTAACGGAATTTCCCTCCTTTCATTATACACCAATAGAACATTCGATTGAACGCATCTGTCGGGAATATGAGGCGGCTTTGGATGTATCTCCCGAAAAATTTTAATTAGCCTTCCATTACTTTCTTCCAGAGTTCAGGAATTCTTTTTACCCAAACGAGTTCTCTTCGCTTTACACCTGCCTCTTCTGCAGGAAACCCGAGATATGTTTTTCCTCCTGCAAGCGATGAGGGAACGCCACTTTGTGCCAGTACCACAGCATTTTCACCAATGGTAATTGTTTTATTCACGCCTACCTGGCCCCAAAGTATAACGCCGTTTTCAATGGTGGTTCCACCGGCAATGCCTACTTGCGCTGCAAAGAGACAATTCTTACCTACTTGTGTATCATGACCAACGTGAACCATGTTATCGATTTTGGTGCCATCTCCAATTCGGGTTACACCTGTTACACCCCGGTCAATGGTACAGTTAGCCCCAATCTCAACATCATTTCCAATTGCTACGAAACCACAACTGAGCATTTTTTTATACCATACCGGACGATTTTTTTTGCTGTTGTAATAGAAAGCATCACTGCCAATGACTGATCCTGATTGTATAATAACCCTGTCGCCAATCACTGTACCATCGAGCAAGCTTACCTGCGGGTGAATGATGCAATCTTTCCCGATGGTAACACCTTTACCAATAAATACCTGCGGCATGATTACTGTGCCGGCCCCCACCTGAAGATCACTGCTCACCTGTTCTTCCGGCACACTAAATGGTTTGAAATGTTGCACGATGGCGAGATATGCTTCAAACGGATCATCTACAATGAAGATCATTTTACCATCCGGTACCATTACTTCACTTGAGTTGATGATAATAAAATCTGCTGCGCTGTTTAGACACTTATCGTAGTACTTTGGGTGATCGACAAAAACAAGGTCGCCTGGTTCAACTACATGAATTTCATTGATGCCGGTAATCTGTTTATTGGTAATTCCTATGGTGGTTGCCGAAAGAAAATTCGCCAGCCATTCGGTTGTAACGGGTGCAGGAAACTTCATCTTTGCCCTTTTTTTGGTTAAAAATCAAAGTTAGTGAGTCTCAAGCTGCCCTTGCCGGAATATTTTTTTTACCGCTGGAGCAGCTCATCGCGCAGTATATTTTTTTCAAATTACTACATGAAAAAAATAAAGCGATAGGTAAAAAATATTTTTTTGATATGGCTATAATCCATTGTTTACAATGCTTTCAGGCCATTTCATTTTTTCTTCTTTGCATGATTTATCTCTTCAAACAAGTTCTCATCACATAGTGCATGATGCCCTTTCATTTTCGATAATCCACAATTCGACTAAAAATGTTAATAAAATTGTTTCAATTTTTTTTTGATTGCGTAGAAACGTTTTATAATATTGTATGGGGAAATTGTATTTCCCTGTACTTACTAACCCATCCATATACAAAGTCTCGCTTCTGCGGGACTTTTGTTTTATGCTCCATTACTATATTTTTTATAAACCATTTCAGGTGCTTACCGCCTTTACTTCCGATGATGGAAAGAAAACATTATCAGATTTTGTGCGTGTGCCCCGCGATGTTTATCCCGTTGGTCGACTTGATTATGATAGCGAGGGATTGCTGTTACTCACGAATGATAAATCATTGAATCAACGTTTACTGCATCCTACCTATCGTCATCAAAGAACCTACTGGGTGCAGGTAGAAGGTGATATAACTGTAGAGGCCTTGCAGCGATTACAAGCGGGCATAGGCATTTCATTGGATGGTAAGTCTTACACCACTTTACCGGCCCGCGTTCAGCGGCTGGAAAATGCACCAGCGGTTCCTGAACGGCATCCACCGATTCGTTTCAGGCAAAACATTCCCGACACCTGGATAGAACTTACCCTTACCGAAGGCAAAAACAGGCAGGTGCGAAAAATGACGGCAGCCGTCGGATTTCCAACCCTTCGGTTGATTCGGACAGCCATCGGGAATCTGTCATTAGGGAAAATGCAACCAGGCGAGTGGATTGAACTATCTGGCAATACGGTTCGGAAACAACTTTTTGATGCAGGCGCATAATACCCGGTCATCTGATTTGAAGCGTCTCTTTATACTGCTGTACGGGGTTTCTCTATCAGCCCGTATCTTTGCGCTTCATTGACAACAGAGGTTATGAGCCAATTGCATTTATCAGAGCAGGAATTGATTCGCCGTGAGAAGCTGGTGAAATTACGCGCCGCCGGATTCGATCCTTATCCTGCCTCACTGTATCCCGTAACACACTATTCCCTGGATATCAAAAATCAGTATGCAGAGGAAAGCAAAAGCCAGTTTACATCCCTTTGCCTGGCAGGCAGAATCATGAGTATCAATGATAAGGGTAAAGTATTTTTTCTAAAGATACAAGACAGTAAAGGGGTTATTCAGCTTTATGTGAAGCGCGATGATATTTGTCCGGAAAACGACCACACCCTTTGGGATGTTTTGGTGAAGCACGGACTGGATCTGGGAGATATCATTGGTGTTACCGGCTTCGCATTTGTAACTAAAACGGGTGAAACATCTATCCATGTTCAAACGCTGACACTATTGTCTAAGTCTCTCAAGCCACTTCCTGTGGTTAAAAGAGATGAAGAGGGTCATGTACATGATGCAGTTACCGATCCCGAATTCAGGTACCGGCAACGCTATGCCGACCTGGTGATTAATCCGGCGGTACGAGAAACATTTGTTCTGCGCACCAAGCTGGTGAATACCATTCGGCAATTTTTAAATGAACGGGGTGCCATAGAAGTTGACACCCCTGTTTTACAATCCATACCCGGTGGTGCTGCTGCCCGCCCATTTATTACCCATCACAATGCATTGGATGTTCCTTTTTACCTCCGCATTGCCAATGAATTGTATCTGAAGCGACTCATCGTGGGTGGATTTGATTGGGTATATGAGTTCAGCCGGAACTTCCGCAATGAAGGAATGGACCGTACACATAATCCGGAGTTTACCGTTTTGGAGTGGTACACAGCGTATAAAGATTATCTCTGGATGATGGAGATTACGGAACAATTGTTTGAAAGTATTGCTCTTACCTTGCACGGCACGACCGATGTGCAGCTGGGTGATAAGATCATACATTTTAAAGCCCCTTTCCCACGGGTAACCATATATGACGCTATCCGGCAAAATACCGGTATCGATGTTTCGGCGATGGAGGAAGAAGCCTTGCGGGAAGTATGCAAGCAATTGAATATTTCCGTTGATCCGAAAATTGGAAAGGGAAAGTTGATTGACGAATTATTCAGTGCCACCTCAGAACATACATTTATCCAGCCCACTTTTATCATCGACTATCCGGTGGAAATGAGTCCGCTCACTAAAAAGCACCGTTCAAAACCTGGATTGGTGGAAAGATTTGAATTGATGGTGAATGGTAAAGAACTTGCCAACGCTTACTCTGAATTGAATGATCCCATCGATCAGCGTGAAAGATTTGAAGAACAGATGAAACTGATGGCGCGAGGTGATGATGAAGCTATGTTCATTGACCACGATTTTCTGCGGGCACTGGAATATGGTATGCCGCCTACTTCCGGCATAGGCATTGGCATCGATCGGCTTTGTATGATGATGCTCAATCAGCCATCCATACAAGATGTTCTTCTCTTCCCGCAAATGCGGCCCGAGAAAATGGAATAAGCATATTGTGCTAGTCCACGAGTATAGTGCAGTAGCAATAAAAAAGGATGGCAATTACCATCCTTTTTTATTGCTCTAAAAAATATATCAATCACGATAATTCAGCGCTGGGGGGCGATTGCCGAGTAATGCTTCATATTGATAACTTCCCTTTACCTTTTTGAATTCATCGGTGGCTTTTATAATAAGATCGGCGTTGGTGAAGAGATCAATTGCAGTATGTGCCATGGTCTTGGCAGCAATCATCATTCCTTTGGTTCCTATTTCAGTTCCACCGGCTGCAATTGCCTGCCAGCTATGTGCTGCAGTGCCGGGCACCCAGGTTGCCGTTCTTAAACCAACCGTAGGAACCGTATAGCTGACATCACCCACATCAGTACTTCCACCACCTGCATCCATTTGTATTTTTAAAGGTTGAATCAAAGAAGCAGTTTCTACATCCGGCCCTTTGGTATCAAAACTGGCTTGAATTTTTTTACCAAATGTTTTTTCTTCATCTGTATAGGAGAATCCGCCAATTCTTTCCAGATTGGTTTGCATCACTTCTGCAAGTGTTCTATTCAGGAGCAGATCGTGCGTTCCTCCAATTATTTCAAATTCCATTTTGGTTTCAGTGCCAATTGCTGCTCCTTCTGCTGCCTTCATTACCCTATCGAAAATAGATTTTACTACATCACGTTTAGGGTGACGGACATAATAATACACTTCTGCATAATCAGGAATTACATTTGGTGCCTTACCCCCATTGGTGATTACATAATGAATCCTTGTTTCCTGCGGGATGTGTTCCCGCATCATATTCACCATGTAATTCATAGATTCTACTCCATCTAATGCCGACCGACCTCGCTCGGGCGCTGCCGCTGCATGTGCGGAAATACCCCGAAAGCGAAACTTGGCAGATTTATTCGCCAAGGCGCTGGTCATCGTTACTGCATTTTCCGAGCCGGGATGCCAGTGTATGACTGCATCAACATCATTAAACAAACCTGCTCTTACCATATATACTTTCCCGCTACCACCCTCTTCGGCAGGTGTACCATAGACTTTGATTGTTCCGGAAAACTGCTTGCTCTCAATCAAATTTTTAATAGAAATGGCTGCTGCTACCGAAGCCGTTCCAAATAAGTGATGACCACATGCGTGGCCTGCATCTTTTCCGGCAATAGCCCTTTCAGGAACAGCTTTTTGCGAGATCCCTGGCAAGGCATCGTATTCAGCCAATATTCCGATTACCGGTTTTCCGGAACCATAGGTGGCTACAAAAGCTGTAGGTATTCCTGCTACACCGGATTCAACCCGAAACCCCGCTTTGGTTAAAGTCTCTTGATGTAGCGCAGAACTTTTTACTTCCTTGTATCCAACTTCGGCATAATCCCATATGGTTAGAGCCATCTCTTTATAACGTGGGTAATCTTTGTCCATAGAGGCCGACGCAGCTGATTTCATTGTTTCTGCCGGATTAGGATCTGCCTTTTTCTTTTGCGACAGAACTGCCTGTTGTATAATTACAAAACAACTGAATAAGATTATTTTTTTCATCTGGGAAGCTGAATTTTTAAGAGAAAAGTCTAAACAAATAAGTCTTTATACAAAGTTGCGCCGGGCACTACTGAATATTTTTCAAGGTCAGTGATACCCATTTTTGCCAGTACCTCTTCATCGATGAACGTGTTGCCGGTGCATTCCGCCGCCGGCTGACTTAAAATATAATGTGCTGCATCTGCAATAATATCTGGCGTGCGACTCATGTTCGCCAGGGCTTGTCCGCCCAACAAGTTGCGAACTGCAGCCGTATCAATTGTGGTGCGTGGCCAGAGAGCATTGGAGGCAATGCCATCTGCCTTGAATTCTGCTGCCCATCCCAACGCCATCATACTCATGCTGTACTTGGAAACAGTATAGGCAACATGCCCCGCGAGCCATTTTGGATCGAGATTGATAGGTGGGGATAAAGTGAGTATGTGTGGGTTATTGCCCTTGCGCAGATGAGGAAGCGCATGCTTTACCATGAGGAAAGTTCCCCGCACATTGATATCGTGCATCAAATCGAAGCGTTTACTCTCCGTTTTATCAGTAGGTGTCAGCTGAATGGCAGAAGCATTGTTGATGACTACATCGATACCGCCGAAATGTGCAGCGGCTTTTTCCATGGCTGCCTGTATCTGTTCTTCCGAACGGATATCGAGTTGAATCGGAAGTGCTTTACCGCCCGCTGCTTCGACTTCCTGCGCAGCACTAAAAATCGTTCCGCCTAACCGCGGATCTTCTTCTACACTTTTGGCACCGATCACGATTTGGGCACCTTCAGCAGCCAATTTCAGGGCCATGGCTTTTCCGATACCACGACTGGCACCGGTGATGAAAATGGTTCTGTTTTTAAATGACATGATTTTTTATTTAGTAAGGTGAAAAATGCTTGTTTGTTATGGACACTTCATACACTGTGTTGTTTATTTAGTGCAATGGATTCGGATTAAATTGTTTAGCTGCCAGAAAATGTAGAATGACCTTTTCAGCTTCGGCGCAGGCATCTTCCAGGTGACGATTCACGATTACCTGGTTGAAATGATGTTTGAAAGAGATCTCATAGCTGGCCTTGTTGATGCGGGCAGATAAGCTTTCTTCCGTTTCTGTGCCCCTTGCTTCCAACCTTCTTTTTAATTCATCCAGTCCGGGTGGCTCAATGAATAAAGAGTAACATTGATTGGGATATTGTTGCTGCACGTGGAGGGCGCCTTTTACATCTACATCCAGCACCGGCACTTGATGCTTTTCCCAAATGCGGTTCAATTCACTGTGCAGTGTGCCATAATATTTTCCTTCGTACACCATTTCCCACTCAACAAATGCATTGGCAGTGATCTTCTCCTTAAATGCTTGCTCACTCATGAAATAATAATCAACGCCGTCCTTTTCATTGCCCCGGGGTTGACGGGTAGCTGCAGAAATAGAAAAAGCGAGGTAGGGATATTTTTCCAGCAGATAGCGTGTGATTGAAGTCTTTCCTGCTCCGGAGGGGGCAGTGATGATGATGATTGGGTGTTGGCGAGGGCCCATTATCCGGTCTTTCAGCAAAGAAACAATTTATTATGCATTCACAGGTATTTTGCTGCCGGTGTTCGCGAGTAGCAGGGGGCTATCATGCATAAGCACCCCGATTTAGCAGGATGGTACATGCGGTGTAATCCGGAGGGATTGCCGGTATGGAAATAAAAATGGAAGAAATGATTAGTATCGATTGTACTGGCTGCCCCGGCCGTCGTTTCTGTTACCACGTTGACCACCTTGGTTTCCCCGACCGCCACCACCACCGCCACCGCGGATTTTGCGGCCACCACCCCCTCCTCGGCCACCGAAGTTTTTGTTCTGCCATCTGCCACCACCACGCGGATAGTCATCGCGTTCAAAGTTTTGGTTGCGGTGTTTAATAAAGGGGGTATTGCTGAATTCCAGCTGCCCGCCGGTGATGTTATTCAATTCAGCGCGAATCGTATCGTCGTGCACCAGCTCTTTGTGCCAGTTACTGTATGCCAACTTCATATAATAGGCAATAGCATGGGCAAAACCGGCTTTCTTATCCGGATCTTCCTGCTGCAATGCTTTTTGTATCACTACTTCCAGGTTACGTCCGAGGTGTGCATATTTTGGATGACGCTTCGGATAGGGAAGGGGATCAGGTTTTTGCCGGTAGGTTTCGCGGGAAGGCTTTGGGTATGGACTATCTACATCGAGTGTAAAATCACTCATGTAAAACAGGTGGTCCCAAAGTTTATGGCGATAATCTTCAATCGTTTTAAGCTGGGGATTGAGAAATCCCATCAGTTCGATGATATATTGCGCCTGTTGTTGTCTTTTTTCGCGGTCTTCAATGGTCATTAAGAAGTCAACCATTTTCCGAACGTGGCGACCATATTCTTTCAAATCGAGGCCGGGTCGCTGGGTATTGTAATCCATCAGAAAAATAAGTAGTGTCTGCAAAGGTACGATTTTCCGGCCGTTCGGACAAGCGGGGGTAAGTACGTTGTAAATACCTGAAAAGCAGCATCTTTTCCTCATATGGAAGATGCTTTTTATCTTTACCAAATGGATGTACTCATAGAACAGATCGCCGCATGTAAAAATGAGATGGCGCAGTTTGATGCCGGTCAGGCAGATGCGGCCGAGGTTTTCAGAATTCGTTTTCTGGGTACCAAAGGGTTGATTAAGGGACTAATGGGGGAGCTGAAAAATGTATCACCCGCAGACCGCAGGGAAATGGGTCAGCACCTCAATGAGTTGAAGGTGATGGCAGAGGAGCACTGGGAAGCACTGCGACAGCAACAGGCCCAAACTACTGCAAGCGGTACATCAACCATCGATCGCACCCTCCCCGGATCACCCACCCCCGCCGGCACACGACATCCGCTGAGCCTGGTAAGAAATGAGATAGTAGCCATCTTCAGAAGGTTAGGCTTTGCGGTGGCTGAAGGACCGGAAATTGAAGATGACTGGCACAACTTTGGCGCCATGAACCTGCCGGAAGATCATCCGGCACGTGACATGCAGGACACTTTTTATATAAGTCAGCAACCTGCCTGGTTGTTGCGTACGCACACCAGTAGTGTGCAGGCCAGGGTAATGGAACAGCAGCAACCTCCGATTCGGGTTATTTGTCCGGGCCGGGTGTATCGGAATGAGACCATCAGTGCGCGGGCGCACTGTTTCTTCCACCAGGTAGAAGGATTATACATCGATGAACACGTGAGCTTCGCCGATTTGAAGCAGACACTCTATTTCTTTGTTCAGGAGATGCTGGGTAAAAATGTCAAGATCCGCTTTCGCCCCAGTTATTTTCCCTTCACAGAGCCCAGTGCAGAAATGGACATCAGCTGTCTTATTTGCGAGGGCAAGGGTTGCAGCGTTTGTAAACATACCGGTTGGGTAGAGATATTAGGAAGTGGTATGGTGCATCCGAAAGTACTGGAGAACTTTTCTATTGACCCAAATAAATATACAGGCTTTGCATTTGGTATGGGCATTGAGCGAATTACCCAATTGAAATATCAAATCAATGACCTGCGTCTCTATTCACAGAACGATGTTCGCTTTCTGCAACAATTCGGTGGCGTGGTCTGAACTTTCAGTCCATTACAATCACTTTTCTAAAAGAGCTGTCAGGTACTGATTCGTAATTTTTCAACCTATGGTATGATACAGGCAACCCGCGGCATTGTTTTTCGTACTACCCGGTATGGTGATTCCAGCCTCATCAGTTCTATCTATACGGAACAATTCGGCTTACAACATTATTTGGTTAAAGGTGCACGTAAATCTTCTGGAAAGTCGGAGGGTAAATCTGCCTGCTTCCAGCCTGGTGCTATTCTCGAGCTGGTGGTGTACCACAATGAACAGAAAAACCTGCAATACGTTCGGGAGGTTAACTGGGGATATCTGTATACTTCAGTTTATAGTGAGGTGATCAAAAATGCAGTGGCACTTTTTATGGTTGAGATGTTGCAGCACAGCATACGGCAGCCTGAGCCCAATCCGGATCTTTACTATTTTATTGAAAGTAGTTTGCAAGGTCTGGATGAAGCATCAGATAGGGTTACTGCCAACTTCCCGCTGCTGTTTGCTTTGCGCTTATCGTCTATGCTCGGATTTCAATTACAGGGAAGTTATAGCAGTTCAACCGCTGTGCTTGATCTGCAAGAAGGGCAATTTGTGGCGCAGGTTCCAGCCCACCCCTTTTTTCTCGATGGTGAAGCGGCAGCCATCACCTCTCAGGTTAAGATGGCTTCGGGACTGAATGAGTTGGAGCAGATTGCCTTATCGCGAGCTGCCAGAAGGGAACTATTGAATAGTTACTTGCAATTCTTTTCGTTGCACATACCCGATTTCGGCACACTGCGCAGCTGGCAGGTAGTTCAGGAGATTCTGCAATAGCTGTTGTTACCACCAACGGGTCACCCGTGTTGCCTTATTTATTTTTTCATCGGGTGTAAGGGCATCTATTTGAATGATACCGGGTCGGGTGCCGGGTGTCAGCTTACCCAGTGTATCTTCCAGTTGCAAGGCTGCAGCCCCCTTGCTGGTAGCCCATGTCAGCATTTCTTCTGTTGGAATGGCTGGAAAATGCGCTGCCAGTGTTTTTAATTCATCCAGCAGGCTCAGGGAATGATTGCTGGCCAGGCTGTCGGTGCCCAATACAATATTACACGAGTGCTCGCGGAGCAGTTCAACCGGCGGCATGGTATGTTCAATATACCAATTCGCGCGTGGACAAAGACACCAATGAAGGAAGGGATGCCGGCTTTCAGCGAATTCAATATCTGCTGCTGTTGTATAGGTGTTATGAACCAATATCAGCGAGGCAGCATTTTGCAGAAAAGCAAAAATCGATTGCAGGCTACTGTTTCCTGTTGGCAGAAAGTTTTCGTTGTTGATGTGTAGTTCTTCATATAGCTTTAACCATTCCCCATGACCCTGCTCAAATAATAATTGTTCGGCTGGCGATTCCTGGTTGTGAATGGTAATGGCTTGTCGGGTAAACTGTGGCAGCAGTAATTGCCACAGTTCGGTTGATACCGAATAAGGTGCATGGGGAACCAGGGAGCTTTTGCCCGGTACCTGCAAAAAAGCCTGCATGATTTCAAGTGCTGCCCGGTATCGTTTATCTGCCACCTGGGGCAGCCAGCCACTCACTTCTATGAAATTGTAGTAGGTGATGCGTGATTCATTTTTCACTTGCAGGCTATCGATGCGATTGCAGATATCCCCCACGGCTTGAATGCCTGCTTCCCACATTTCCCTATCAGCAGCTCGCATGGCTTCCTGACAATGTTCCTGGTTCAGGTCTCGACTATTTATTATCTCCCTGACGAAACCGGGTAGTCCGGTTTTCTCTTGCACTCGTCCTTTTAGGTGACTGAGTTCAAGGTGACAGTGGGCATTCACAAAAGCGGGGGAGAGCCAACCGGATAGTTGTTCAATTCCTTCGCCGGCGTTATCAGCTGAAACGATATCGACAATGGTACCTTGGTCATCCACCAGCAATACTTGGTCGGGCCCGAGCAGTTGGTTGCCGGTGAACAGGCGCTGTGGTTGAAGTTTTCTGAGTGACAAGGAGGGGGTATTGAGGCACAAAGGTAGCCGGTAAAGGTAAGGTAGTGCGTATGTTTTGCGTTGGTTCCGGGGGTCTGGAGCCACTTACTTTCTTATGATTTTAAAAAACGGATCAATAATTTTATTGATTATCAATTAATTACGAGGATGCGATGAAAAAAAGATGCCTGAATTATTGGGAATACTGGGAATACCTACCTACCTTTGCCCTCCCTAAAAAAGGGATTTTCGTCGGTGGGATAGCGCCGGCATCATATAAAACAGAAAAATCATGAGTAAACTTCATTTCACCACCAAGCATGCGAATGCGGCTACTGTTCAACACAATTGGTATGTGGTGGACGGTACTAATCAAACCGTAGGTCGAATTGCATCCCGCATTGCCGCTGTACTCAGGGGCAAGAACAAAGCCTATTATACACCCCACGTTGATTGCGGTGATTATGTAATTATCATCAACGCAGACAAGGTTGTGTTTTCCGGCAACAAACTTGAAGACAAACAGTACATCAACTTCTCTGGTTATCCGGGAGGAAAAAAGGAAGAGGCTGCCGGCGATTTGCTGAAGCGCAGACCTGAAGTTATTATG
The DNA here is from genome assembly GCA_964448845.1 of uncultured Sediminibacterium sp. Classification (GTDB taxonomy): domain Bacteria; phylum Bacteroidota; class Bacteroidia; order Chitinophagales; family Chitinophagaceae; genus Sediminibacterium. The sequence goes on along the minus strand of CAYUXJ010000003.1, from coordinate 87,325 downwards.
GAGCGTGCTGTAAAAGGTATGTTACCTAAGAATCGTCTGGGTCGTAAGATGATTAAAAAATTATTTGTGTATGCAGGCACCAATCATCCGCATGCAGCGCAGCAACCTAAGCCACTTAACTTTTAATTGAATCTAATTTCAGGGTACCACCTGACTATCAATCACCGGTTACCTCACTGAGGTTGACTGAAAAAGAAAACAACAATGGAAAAACAAAAAAATGCAGTGGGTCGCCGTAAAGAGGCTGTAACCCGTGTATTCGTTACCAAGGGTGATGGAAAAATCACTGTCAACGACAAAGACTATAAGGTCTATTTTCCGCTGGTATACTTACAAAACCAGGTAGAAGCTCCGTTGAAAACCACCGATATGATCGGCAAGCTTGATATCATCATCAATGCACAGGGTGGTGGTTTAAAAGGACAGGCAGAAGCTGCTAAGCTGGGAATTGCCCGTGCGTTGCTCGAAGTAAATCCCGAACTGCGTCCTTCATTGAAAGAGGCCGGTCAGCTGAAGCGTGATCCGAGAAGTGTGGAGCGCAAGAAATTTGGTCATAAAAAAGCCAGAAGAAGCTACCAGTTCAGCAAACGTTAATCAACGGATTGTCTGGATGCTGCTTTACCTGTTTTCATTCAGGTATTCAGCAGGCGAGGCAACCCAAAAACTTCAACTACTAAATCAGTCATAATGGAAAATAACACCTCACTACAGCAGCAACTTCTGGATGCCGGCGTGCATTTCGGTCACCTGAAAAAGAAATGGAATCCGAAGATGTTGCCTTACATCTTTGCAGAGAAAAAAGGTATTCACATCATTGATCTCAATAAGACCGTAGATCATCTGCAAGAAGCAGCAGCTGCTGTGAAGCAGATTGCTAAAAGCGGAAAAAAGATCATGTTCGTTGCCACGAAGAAGCAGGCCAAAGAAATCGTGAGTGAATGTGCTAAGCGTGTGAACATGCCCTTTGCAACCGAGCGTTGGTTGGGTGGTATGCTCACCAACTTCAACACGGTTCGGAAGAGTGTAAAGAAAATGCAGAGCATCGATAAAATGCTGGCAGATGGCAGTGCAGACAGTCTTACCAAGAAAGAGCGTCTCACCCTGAGCCGCGACCGTGATAAGATGGAGAAAGTGTTGGGCGGTATCGCTCAGTTGGGTCGTCTCCCCGCAGCATTGTTCCTTGTAGATATTGGTCACGAGCACATTGCTTTGGCAGAAGCCAAGCGCTTGGGAATTTCTACCATTGGTATGGTAGATACCAACTCTGATCCGAATAAAGTTGATTTCGCTATTCCTGCTAATGATGATGCTACTAAATCAATCGCCATCATTACCAATTATATTACGGCAGCAATTGCTGAGGGATTGGCAGAGCGCCAGGCTTCTAAAGAAGAAGAGGAAAGCGAAGAAACATCCAACGAAAACGAGACACGTGCCCGTCGTCTCGAAGCTGAGGCGCAGTCTGAAGCTGCCCGCGGTGGAAGAGGTCGTGGTGTAGCCGCAGCTGCCGGAGCTCCTAAGAGAAGAATCGCAGGTGGTGGCAGCCGTCGTCCGGCTGGAGGTGGCTCTCGCTAAAAAATTACTTGCATGGGTAATCCAGCACAATTCGTGCTGGCTACCTATGATATTTTTGAATTGTATTTAAAAAGTTTGTATACCTATGTCAACAGCAACAATTACAGCAGCAGATATTAATAAATTACGTCAGACGACCGGAGCAGGTATGATGGATTGCCGCAAGGCCCTCACCGAGACCAATGGCGATTTTGAAGCAGCCATCGACTGGTTACGTAAACAAGGACAAAAAGTAGCAGCTAAGCGCAGCGATCGTGAAGCGAAAGAAGGTGTGGTGATCGCCTTGACCGCTCCGGGCAATCAAACCGGCTGGATCGTTTGTATCAGCTGTGAAACAGATTTCGTTTCGAAGAATGCTGACTTCGTAGCATTTGCCCGTCAGATAGCTGATGCAGCCGCAGCCAATAATGTAAACAGCGCAGAAGAACTGAATGAAGTGGTGATCAATGGTGCTAAAGTGGCCGATATGATCAATGATAAACTCGCTTCAATTGGCGAGAAAATCGGCGTATCCCGCTTTGAGCGCGTAGACGCACCTTATGTGGCTTCGTATATCCACGGTGCCAACCGTATGGGTGTTCTGGTCGGACTATCTGCTGCCGCAGATGAAGCCGGCAAAGATATCGCCATGCAGATTGCAGCTATGAATCCACTGGCAGTTGATGCATCCAGTGTTTCTGCAGAGACAATAGAAAGAGAGAGAGTCATCGTACTCGAGACCATGAAAGCTGATCCCAAGATGGCCGGTAAGCCCGATGAAATGATCGCAAAGATCGCAGAAGGCAAACTGAATGCTTTCTTTAAAGAGCAAACTTTGTTGGCACAGCCATTTGTAAAAGATGGTGCCATCAGCGTGGGTGATTATCTGAAACAAGCCGGTGCTGATCTTCAGGTGACCACTTTCAAGCGTGTTGCGCTGGGTTAATCATACAAGGAGCACTCCTACTTTATACTATGAACCGTCCGCTTGCGGACGGTTTTTTATTTTATAAAAATAGATAACTTCATAGCAGTAATTTTTATCTGTGTATGAAATCTACCGCACCTGCCGAAAGTGTTGAAAAGTATGTCCGTGACTTCCCAACTGAAGTAAAAAAACGGCTACTTACTCTTCGTTCCATGGTATTGGAGTTGGCTCCGGAAGCAACTGAAAAAATCAGCTACCGTATGCCGGCTTATTTTTTGAATGGCCGCTTACTCTATTTTGCTGCCCACAAAAATCATATTGGATTCTATCCGATGGCTTCCGGCATATTGTTTATGCAAGACAAATTGCAGGGATATGTTCATGCTACCGGATCGGTGCAGTTTCCGCATGACCAGCCACTTCCACTCAAACTAATCCGGCAGATCATTGTGTTTCGTGTAAAAGAAAACCGGACTAAGGGTGTCAAAAAAAAGAAGGCACCCTGAAGTAATCAGGCGGATTATGACCAGTTTATGCACAGTGCAAGGATATGTGCAGAAAAATCAGGTTATTTGTAGCTGAAAATTCAACGCTGCCATGCTACCCAAGTATAAAAGAATTTTGCTGAAACTCTCCGGAGAAGCCCTGCTCGGTGACCAGATGAATGGTGATCCATTCAATCCGAAGATCATCGAACAATATGCTCAAGACATCAAGGAAGTGACCGAATTGGGGGTGCAAGTGGCAATTGTTATTGGCGGCGGAAATATTTATCGCGGAATGAATGAGGCTGAGAGTGGTATTGAGCGCGCCCATGGTGATTATATGGGTATGTTGGCAACCGTTATTAATGCCATGGCCATGCAGGCAATGCTCGAAAAAATTGGCGTATATACCCGTCTGCAAAGCGCCATCAACATGGAGCAGGTAGCGGAACCCTACATCCGCCGCAAGGCATTGCGTCACCTCGAAAAAGGTCGTGTTGTTATTTTCGGGGCAGGAACCGGTAATCCATACTTCACTACCGATACAGCAGGTTCCCTGCGCGCCATCGAGATGAAGGCTGATGTGATCTTGAAGGGTACCAGGGTGGATGGTATTTATACAGCCGATCCGGAAAAAGATGCTACTGCTACGAAATATGAAACCATCAGTTTTGAAGAGTGCATACAAAAAAATTTAAAGGTGATGGATATGACTGCCTTTACCCTTTGCATGGAAAATAAGCTACCTATCATTGTCTTTGATATGAATTCGCCGGGTAATCTGCTTAATGTAGTATCAGGAAGTAATGTAGGTACCCTAGTGAACTGATTCACCCATTCATGTAATAGTTCCATGCCATCGGAAGTGCTATCCTAACTTAGTTCATATGAAAAAATTACAGGTTTTAGTGGGATGCTTCATCTTCTGCCAGTCACTTATGGCACAGCAGCAACTCACTTTGTCTGATGCCATCAATATGGCACTGCAAAAGAGCCTGGATATTCAACTCGCCAAGAATAACTTGGCTATCAGTGATATCAGTGATGACATGGGGTTTGCCGGTGGACTACCGACGGTCAATGCCACCGTCAATGACAACGAACAAGTAGTCAGCATCAATCAAAAATTTTCTGATCCATCCCGAAATGCAAAGCGGTCTAACGTAGGATCAAATAATCTTTTTGCTGGTATAACAGCCACGATGGTATTATATAATGGCAGCCGGATAACCGCTACCCGTAAAAGACTAGAAGAGATAAAAGGATTGAATCAGCAGCTGTTACTGGCACAGATTCAAAATACCATTGCCCTCGTAACAACAAGTTATTATGATGTTGTTCGGCAACAGGATTTTCTAAAAACTATTCACCTATCTATTACTGCTTCGCGCAAGCGACTGGAGATTTTACAGGTTCGTAAAGAGGCCGGTCTCGCCAGTCAGGCAGATATCCTGCAAGGAGAGATTGATTTGAATGCCTTGGAACAGAGCTTGCAGACGCAGCAACTGATAATCGACCAGACAAAAACCAATCTGCTCAACCTCATCTGGATGCAGCCGGCAGATGCTGCCATCGTGATTCGTGATACCATCATTGTTGATCGAACCTTGCGGTTGGATAGTGTTCGTAGAAACATGGTATCCAATCCCTCGGTTCTGGCAGCTTCGCAACAGGTAAAAGTAAATGAGTGGCTGGAGAAAGAGACGGCGGCACTGCGCCATCCAACCCTGCGCGCCAATACAGGGTATAACTTTAATAGTTCCCAAAGTGCTGCCGGTTTTGCCTTGCTGAACCAAAGTTTCGGTCCTTTTATCGGACTAAATCTGGGTATACCAATTTACAATGGTGGTGTAAATAAGAAGCAGCAACAAATTGCCACTATCAACACCCGAAATGCACGACTGCAATACGACAATGCCCTCTTTGATTTAGAAATAGGCGTTGTCAGAACATATCAGTCGTATCAAAGCAACTTGCAACAATATCAGGCACAAATAAAAAATTTCCGTCTCTCAGCTGAATTGCTTGATCTTGTTCTCAATCGTTTTTCATTGGGACAAGCCACTATCATAGATGTAAAACAGGCACAGGTGAGTTTTGAAACGGAAGGCTTTCGCCTCGTCAACCTTAGTTATGCGGCTAAGGTGGCTGAAATTGAACTGAACCGCATAGCAGGTAGACTCGCGCCATAACTGGTCTGCGCTTCTTTTTTATATATTGCACTGCAAACAGACTTCATGCCGGAATCTACTTTCACTCCATCTTTTACCTCAAGACTACCCCGCGTTGGCATTACGATCTTCACCATCATGAGCCAATTGGCCAGGGAATACGATGCAGTCAATCTCGGACAAGGATTTCCGGATTTTCCTATGAGTGAAGAATTAACGGAGTTGACGAATAAAGCCATGCGATCGGGTCATAATCAGTATACGCATATGAACGGCTATCCCCTGTTGCGTGAAAGGATAGCAGACAAAGTTGCCGGTTCATATGGATATGCTCCTGATCCGGAACAGGAGATAACAGTTACACCCGGTGGCACTTATGCGATTTATACTGCACTGACTGCAGCATTACAGCCGGGAGATGAAGTAATCGTTTTTGAGCCAGCATATGACAGCTATATTCCGAATATTACCATCAATGGTGGCGTTCCGGTATTGATATCGCTTAGTTTTCCTGATTATCGAATTCCCTGGGAGGAGGTGAGAAGAAAAGTTACTGACCGAACCCGCATCATAATGCTGAATACCCCACATAACCCCACCGGGATGGTATGGACGGAGGAAGATATGCGGGAGCTGGAAAAAATTGTTGTCGGAACTTCTATTCTGATTTTGAGCGATGAAGTGTATGAACACCTGATTTATGATGGCTTGTTACATCAAAGCGTTTTACGCTTTCCCGCATTGCGGGAAAGAAGTTTCGTCTGCTTCTCTTTTGGCAAAACATATCACTGCACCGGTTGGAAGCTCGGGTATTGTATTGCTCCTGCAGCGATGATGCAAGAATTCAGAAAAGTACACCAGTTCAACTGCTTCTCCTGTGATACCCCAAAGCAGGTGGCATTGGCAGCATACCTTGTAAACAGGGAAGCCTATGATCAACTGGGTGCACAACTGCAGCAGAAACGAGATTATTTCAGGGTATTGATGGCAGACACTCCATTTGAATATATACCTACTTCAGGCAGCTATTTTGCACTTTATCGCTATGGACATTTTAGCGATGCAGGTGATCGCGACATGGCAATCCGTTTGACCAAAGAAAACAGGGTGGCCTGTGTGCCGGTCTCTGTGTTTTATGACCAGGCCACTGACCACGGGGTATTGCGCTTTTGTTTTGCAAAAAAAGAAAGTACCCTCGAGTTGGCTGCAGAGCGACTGAGAAAAGTGAATAGCTGACGTTGGCACAGCGATTACCAACCGTCACCATCTATCATATTGCCAAGCCCGCCCAATACGCTGCCTTCCTCTCTTCTATTTACCGTTCCATATTGCAGAATGCGACCTGCCAAGCGACTGATGGGCAGTGTTTGAATCCAAACTTTTCCAGGTCCTCGTAAGGTAGCAAAGAAAAATCCTTCTCCGCCAAACAAGGTATTTTTAATACCACCCACCATTTGGATATCATAATCGATGCCTCCGGTGAATCCGACAATACAGCCGGTATCAATCTTGAGTAATTCACCGGGCTGTAAGTTTTTCTCAACTACATGTCCGCAAGCATGGAGGAAAGCCATTCCATCGCCTTCCAGTTTTTCCATGATAAAACCTTCCCCACCAAATAAGCCCGTACCGAGTTTACGTTGGAATTCGATGCCAATGCTAACGCCCTTGGCAGCACAGAGGAATGAATCTTTTTGACAGATAATGGTGTTATTCAGTTGAAAGAGATTCAGTGGAATGATCTTTCCCGGATAAGGAGAAGCGAAGGAGACATGTTTTTTTCCATGTCCCGTATTGGTAAATGCAGTCATGAAAAGATTTTCACCTACCAGCATCCGTTTGCCGGCATTTACCAACTTTCCCAGGAAACCACCCGATTGCTGCCTGCTTCCATCTCCAAACATGGTTTCCATACTGATACCATCGTCCATCATCATAAATGCGCCTGGTTCAGCAATAGCCGTTTCACCCGGATCCAACTCTACTTCAACATATTGCATCTCTTCTCCAAAAATGCGATAATCGATTTCATGGTTGCTGATCATACATCAAGATTTATGACAAAGTTATTCTTAACAATGACAGGGGCGTATAAAAAAAGGTTTAAAAAACGTTGGGCCGTGAAAAGTGGTTCCCTGGCTTTACAAGTGGCTAAAAAAAACCGCCCGGGGAACCGGGCGGTCAGGTTATAAAGTGTCCATATCCTTATTAAAACCAGCTTCCTATAAAAGCTTCATTCACTTTTTCGTTTCCTTCCAGTTTTTGGGCTCTCTTTTTGCGACTGATTCGGTGTGCAAAAAGGGTAATCACGATCAGGGGTAAAAACAGGAAAGTGAGTGGGGGGATACCCATCATACTAATCCAGCGACCGCCATACATTCTGCGCATCGGTCTGCGTAACCGCTCAGCAATCAAATACATCGCAGGAACAATGATGAGGGTCATAAAGAAGGCAAATGCCAGTCCGAAGATGATGGTCCAGCTTAACGGACGCCAGAAGGCTACGTTATCGCCTCCGAAGAAGATATGGGGATTCAGATCACTGAATAAGGTCACGAAGTTGATATTGAATCCAAAAGCAATGGGGATGAATGCAAGGATAGCTGCCACCGCCGTCAGCATCACGGGGATGATTCTGGTTTTACCGGCCTGAATTGCGGCTTCTCTCGTTTTCATGCCACGGGCTCTCAGTTCATCGGTGAATTCGATTACGAGGATACCATTTTTCACCACAATACCTGCCAGTCCTACGATACCGATACCTGTCATGATCGATGATATATCCATACCGCTGATGGTGATACCCAGCAATACACCTATCACGCTGAATATGATTTCAGTCAGGATAATAACAGATTTACTTACCGAATTAAATTGTAATACCAGGGTGAATAAGATCAACATGAGTGCAATCATCAGGGCTTTGTTCAGGAAGGCAACGGTTTCTGCCTGCTGTTCGCCTTCGCCTGTTTGACGAATGGTAACACCTTCCGGCACGTCCTTGAATTTTGCAATGTGTTTTGTGAGTTCCTGGTTAACCCCAGTAGGATTGTATCCTTCGTTCATTAATACATTTGAGCGTAAGGTGATCACTCGTTTCTGATCTTTTCTCTTCACGCTACCCAGGGTGGAAGTAGGCTCAATGCTGACCAGCGAACTGATGGGAATATTTTTTACTGCGCCGCCTGCAGCCATATCCCGGAAAGAGATGCGCATATTTAGTAAGTCGGTAAGGTTCTTGCGCTGAACAGAATTATTGCGCAACTGAATTTTATATTCTTCTTTCCCTTCCTTTATTTTCGATACTTCTGTTCCAAACAGGGCTGTTCGAATTTGTTGACCTATTTGTGCGGAAGAAACGCCCTCAATCAAAGCACGCTGGCGGTTGATTACGAGGGTGAGTTCCGGATTATTCAAGTCAACATCCATTTTCAATTCTTCCACACCGGGTACTTGAATAGAGTCTAAATAAATTTTAAGACGGCTGGCTGTTTTGATCAGGGAATTGAAATCTTCACAGGCAACTTCGATGTTGATGGGCGGATCGGTGGGTGGACCAGAACTTTCCTGATCGACACTGATTTCTGCACCCGGAATACCATTCATGACTTTGCGTATGCTGTCAAGATAAGGTTGGGTTGATACGCCGTGTCTATGTTCATATTCAACAAAGGAGATCTGTAAACGGCCCAGTTCACTGCGCGTGCTGCGGTCACCCAGAACAGGATCACCGGCTCCTACTGCCACGTTACTGATCACACTTTCTACGATGGGATTGTTTTTTCCGTTGGTGGTGCCTAATACTTTCGCAACACGCTTTTCTAATTCCTGTGTTACAGAATCGGTATATTTCACATCCATACCAACCGGTAATTTCAGGTAGATATAGATTTGATTGGGATCGGGTTTTGGAAAGAAGACAACGCCAGTTCGGCCTGCACCAACCGATACAGCAATTAAGATGATAGAGATAAACAACAGTGCGATGGTGCCCAGCAGTAAGTGAACGGGGCGCCAGCCTTTTAAAGCCCAGCGCAGAAGTTGTTCATACCTGTTCATGATACGGGGCAGCAGTTTTTGTTGGAAGGCATTGATCGCATCGGTGAGAACATATTTGTTCAGCAGCCATAATAACATGAACAGCAGAAGCAGGTTACCTGCAAATGTGAAGCCGAGTACATCCAGTAGAATACCGGTGCATATACCAGCCCAGAACCACTTATTTTTAAAGATGGCAGATTTTTTCGAAACGGCCTCATCGTCTTCATGGTTCATGAAGTCTACTGCAAATACCGGGTTCATAATGAATGCTACAATCAGTGAGGCTGCCAGTGTAAAGATCAACATCGTTGGCAGGTATACCATGAATTTACCGATGATACCGGGCCAGAATAGAAGTGGGAAGAAGGGTGCCAGTGTGGTGACTGTTCCTGCTAATACCGGGATGAATACTTCACCTGCTGCCATCCGTGCAGCCATACTGGTGGATAATCTTCCTTTCCCCTGCACATAAATACGGTGGGTGTTTTCAATTACCACAATGGCATCATCTACAATGATACCCAAGCCAAAGAGCAGAGCAAATAAAACGATGAAGTTAAGCGTAACATGTGTACCCACAATTAGGTCGGCTGCCGGCAGGAAGACAAAGGCAACAAACATGCTTAGAGGCACTGAGAGTGCTACGAAGAAGGCATTCACTACGCCCATGAAAAACATGAGAACGATCAGAACCAGGAGAAATCCTATGATAATAGAGTTAACCAGATCGGTGAACGAAGTACGTGTTTTGATACTCTGATCGCCCGTGATCATCACATTCAAATCTTTTGGCAGAAAATCTTCACGAGCAGCTTCTACAATTTTTTTCACTTCATCACTGCTCTCGATCAGGTTTTCTCCGTTGCGTTTTATGATGTTAAGTGTAACTACATTTTTTCCATTCAGGCGAGCGTAACTTTCTCTCTCTTTTGTGGTATCAATGATAGTAGCAATATCTTTCAGGTATACAGGGGCGCCATTTTCATTTCTGATAATCATACCGGCAATGTCAGCGGCCGAACGGAACTGACCTTTCATCTGGAGGTTCCGGCGCATGTTACCCACTTCCAGCAGACCACCTGAAATGTCGAGGTTCTCCCGGCGAATTGCACCAGTTATGTCGTCAAACGTTACGCCGGCGCTCTGCATGCGGAAGTTATCTACGTTAATCTGAAATTCTCTTTCAGGGGCACCAACTATTTCTACCCGGTTAATTTGTTTTAAATTTTCGAGACGATCTTTCAGATCGTCGGCATATTTTTTCAGCCGGGGTAAGTCATAATCTCCACTCAGGTTTACATACATAATGGGTTGCTCACTGAGTGAAATTTCAAGGGCGGTGGGTTCCTGGGTGAGATCTTTCGGCAGGTCTTGTTTTGCCTTATCGATGGCATCCTTGATTTTTTGGAGCGCGACATCCGTTTTTACTTCAGTATCAAATTCAATCTGAATAGCAGAAAAATCCTGTTGCGAATTACTAGTGAATTTCGTGATCTTAGCTCCGGTAATTCCCTTGATTTGTTTTTCAATCGGACGTGTTACCAGATTTTCAATGTCTTTCGGAGAGTTACCTACATATACGGTTTGAACGAATATGGTCGGGATGACGATATCCGGATATTGCTCTTTTGGCAGTGTAACGAATTGATAAATTCCTCCCAGGCTTACAAAGAGCATAAGCAGGTAGATGGAAGTTTTATTTCTGATACTCCAGGTGGTTGGCATGAATTCCTTGAACCTGTTTGTCATTTGTTGAATGCTCATAATCTGCTTTTAAGAATCTGTTCAGTTAATAGGCCTCCATAGTTCGAGGCGAAGAACAGGTAGGTCAGTCTGGTTTTATTGAAGCGTAATCAGTTGTCCGTCAAACAATCCCTGGAAGCCTTCTGTGATCACACGATCACCGATGCTCAGTCCGCTCATGATTTCTACTCTGTCGCCATAGAATTGGCCGATGGTCACCATTTTCTTTCTGGCGAACAGTTTTCCATTTTCTTTCGACATCACCATAATGTATTTGCCTTTCTCATCATTTTGCAAAGCGTTCAGGGGTGCCAAAATCGCCTTTTGGTTGCTATAATCTCTTATCTTGATTTGGGCAATTTGGTTGGGATAAAAATCTTTATCGGCGGGTATTTTTGCTTCCATATAGAAGCTACGGCTGTTAGGATCGATGATTTTTCCTGTAAGACTAACCTGGGTAGCCAGTGATTTTTTTAAGTCAGGCAACACGACCAGAACAGATTTGCCGGATGTTACGCGATCGATATAATTTTCGGGCACTTGTGTGATTACTTTCAACTGACTGGTGTTCACAATTTTTATCTGCATACCACCCATAAATGTTTCACCCACCCGAATATTTACTTCTTCTGCTACGCCGGCCACATCACTGAACACCTGTGTCATCTGCAGTTGTTCCCGGCTGATTTTAATTTGTTCTTGCATCGACTTCAGTTGATTCTCCAGGGTTTCAACATTGTTTTTGGCAGTAATTAATTGTACCTCTGTGCCGATGTTCTGCTCCCAGAGATTTTTTTGTTTTTGATAGATATTGCGGGCAAAATCTAATTGAACGCGCATGGTTTCTAAACCACGCTCTGCGGCGATCAGACTTTGACGGGCAATGGCATCGTCGAGTTTCAGCAGCAGCTGACCTTTCTTCACATAATCGCCCTTGTTGACGAAGATTTGTTTTACTTGTCCGGGCTGGCCGCGTGGTGTAACATAAGAGATATTCTCAGATTCTACTTTTCCCTGTAATTCTATATAGTGATTAAAGGGCTGGTAGGTGATGGCAGAGTCTACGCTTACCAGTTTGGCATTTTCTGCTTTAGCAGCTGCAGGATCGATGGCAGCAATTTCTTTTTCCAGCCGGCCGATCTGACCAGTAATTGTTTCCTGCTGCTTTTTCAATTCAGCCAGTTCTGTTTTCTTTTTAGATAGTTCAGCTGAATCAGCCGCTTTCTTTTTTCCGCAACCGGCGGCAAGGGTCAGGGTCAGCAGAGAAATCAGTATCAGTTTGTTCATACAATATGTTTATTACGCTGTTAGTTTAAAGTTTTCCGGTGGCTTTGCGGTAATCAACTTTCGCTACGATGGCTCCGTACAAAGCAGATAAATAATTATTTTGTGCTGTAATCAGATCGGTTTGTGCCGCAGAAATTTCAATGCTTGAGCCGGTACCTACTTCATATTTTTTGCGGGTTTGGCTATACACTTTTTCGGCCAGCTCCATATTCTTCTTTTGGAATTTTAAAGTTTGCTGTGCGCTCATAAAATTGATTCTGGCCTGTTCTATCTCTGTGTCAATTGTCTTTTTCAGGTTGTCTAGCTGATCGTTGGTCTGTCTCAGGTCAATTCTAGATTTAGCGAGTCTGGCATCTCTGGAAAATCCATTAAATAGTTGAAAGGATAGATTTAGTCCGAGAAATGAGGTAGTGAACCAGTCACCACCTTTCGCAAAGAAGTCAAAGGTTCTTCGCTGCGCATTTTTATTATAACCACCGGTAAGGTTCAAAGTAGGCAGGTAGCTTAGTTGATAGCGGCGGATATTGAATTCGTTTAATTTTTTTGCCAGCTCAAGGTATTGGAATTCTTTCCTGTCTTCATACCGAAATGCGGTATCAGACAGTAAATCACCTTCCAGTTGCGACTCAGTTATTTTATCTGTCAGTATCAGGGTATCCTGGGGCCGCATGCCGATCAGGGTCTTCAGACCCAGGTATCCAATTTCAATGCTGTTCTCGGCCTTCAGTTTTTCTGTTTGTAAGTTGGTGAGCTGAATCGATACTTTATCCTGATCTAGTTTTTCAGCAAAGCCATTTTGGTACAGTGCTTTGGTATCTTTTTCCAATTGCAGCAGGCGCAGGATATTGGCATCCAGAATAGCAATTTGGTATTTACTGGCTACCAATTGATAATATACCTTATAGATATTAGCTTTTATGAGTTCTTCCGTCACTTCAACATTTTTCAATTGAAAGTCAACAGATGTTTTTCTCGCTTGCAGTCCTATAAATACCTGACCATCGAAGATTGTTTGCTGTAGTTGAAATCCGAGGGTAGAGTTGTACTTTGTACCAAACTGAACGGGAATGAGTGTGCCGGGTGTACCACCAAAAATTTCACCGGGAATCAATGATACGGGTATCTTCAGGTAATCCATCAGGTTGGCATTGAAGCTGATGGAGGGCAACGCACCGGCGGTTATTTCTTTGTTTGTTTCTTTTTGTGTCTGCACGGCGAGGAGGGCGTTCTTCACCTGGATGTTATTGTTTTTAGCAAAGGTCAGTGCCTCTTCAACGGTCAAAGCGTAGCGGGCGGCTTTCACAGGTGATTGTGCGGTGGTCTGTGCTGCTCCAAGCAGACATCCCATACTTAAAAGTGCTATTAATAGGAAACGAATCATGCTGTAATCAGGTTTTTACTTTGTTGCTTGTAATGTTCAATCAGTTGCTGACCGCGTTCGTTGGCGATACCGTATAAAAAGTTATCGGTTGTTTCAGCCAGCAGTTGCGGTAGGTTGAATTGCTCGCCAGGGAAGATTTCCGGATTAAATATCAGGAACATCGATGCCAAACGAAAACGGGCAATCAGATTGACGTTAATTTCTTTACGATAAAGACCCTCTTCCTTACCCCGGTTGAGGTTGGTGACAATCACATTGAATAAAAACCTGTTCTTGTGATCGTTGTATTTGTTGAATGCCCCGGTGTGGTATTTCTCCAGGTCGAAGATGACCGCAGGGTTCATCTTATTCAAAATCTGCTTAACTGTATCCAGGCTGAGGAAAACTTCGTGTACAGCGTTCTCGCTATCTGCCAGCTGACGTGCGGAGTCGGTGCGGTTGATATTCAATACAATTTCTATGGCATCTTCCACCAGCTCATCTTTATCAGCATAATACTGATAAATGGTTTTTTTGCTCATCCCCAGCTGGTTGGCTATTTCATCCATACTGACACTACGGATGCCATAGCGCATAAATAGCTCGTATGCCTTGCCAACTATTCTTTCGGCAGTATTTTCCATAGTGGATTTTAACTTGGCAAAACTATAGAAACTTTTTATGTTACGAAAGTTTCTATGTGAAAATTTTCTAAATAAAAGTTAAATATTATATATATGCAATATGTAAGTAATTTTATAATAATCATATATAAAAAAGCAATTGTATGGCGAGGATAAGGTTCTTTAATTTTGGGTGAACCAATGGAATGGGCTGCGGGAAATGATTACGGCTATTCGGTCAGCAAAATGTAATTTTGCATTGCCCTTACAGGCACCCTACAGCCATGCCACCCGATGCCCCCTTTTCACTACGACGTTTTCTACGTAGACTGCTTACTTACTTTTTTCAGGGTTTGATTGTGCTGGCACCCATTGGCATCACATTATGGGTAGTCATTGGCCTTTTCAACTTTGTGGATGGCATACTCCCGAATCTTATGCATGCGATTGCCCCCAGTTTATGGGAATTGGGAGAAGATGGTCAGGTGAAAAAAATACCTGGCTTTGGTTTTTTGGTGGTGGTATTGCTGGTTTTGTTTACCGGATGGGTGTCTTCCCTGTTATTTTTCAGCCGCATTGTCGCTATGCTGGATAATCTGTTGGAAAAGACACCCGGCATCAAATACATCTATACTTCTGTTAAAGACTTTCTGGAAGCCTTTGCAGGTAACAAGAAGAAATTTGATAAACCAGTATTAGTCAATGTAGATGCGCCAGGTGTTTGGCGCGTTGGTTTTATAACCCAGGCTAGTTCTGATGCCCTGGGAATGTCAGGACACGTTACTGTTTATGTTCCCCATTCCTATGCCATATCTGGAATTACCTACCTGGTTCCGGCAGATCATATAAAGCCATTGACGGGAATCGCAGCTGCCGACGCTATGAAATATACCATTTCGGGAGGTGTTACAGATATGGAATCAAGAGATGAAGCAACAGCGACTGAATCAACTCAAAGTTGATGGATAGTTTATCTCTTTATTTTTTATCGAATCGTTTTACTTGATCTGTTTATATATGACCCTACATAATTTCAATTCCGGTCCTTCTATTTTACCTGCTTCTGTTCTGGAAGAGGCTGCAGCAGCTATACATGAACTGAATCGTACCGGACTATCCATTCTTGAGGTTGGGCATCGTACGCCGCATTTCGTTGAAGTGATGGAAGAAGCCAACTCTATGGTACGTCGTCTGATGGAGCTGCCTGATTCGCACGAGGTATTATTCCTGCATGGTGGCGCTACTACCCAATTCATGCAGGTACCCATGAACCTGCTCAATCCGGGTGACACCGCTGCCTATTGTGTGAATGGTATTTGGGGTAGTAAGGCAGCCAAGGAAGCCGGCTTTTTTGGTAAGGTATTATTAGCTACCGATACCACCGATTGCCAACATACCTGTATCCGCCAACCCGGTGAATTGCCGGCTGATACCGCTTATTTGCACCTGACAACGAATAACACGGTGGAAGGAACCCAATGGCAGCATATCCCGCAGACCCCGATACCACTGATTGCCGATATGAGTAGTGATATCTTTTCTCGTCCAATGAACTTTTCCGCGTTTGATCTTATTTACGCGGGTGCTCAAAAAAACATGGGTGCTGCCGGGGTGAACCTGGTTGTGGTAAATAAAGAATTGCTCAAGAGAAAAAAAGATCCTGTGCCAACCATCATGGATTACCGGCAACACATTACTGCCGGATCTCTGATGAATACGCCACCTGTTTTCGCTGTATATGTCAGTATGTTAACCCTTCGATGGATCATTGATCAGGGAGGTTTGTATGAGATGGACCGTCGCGGCAGAGAAAAGTCTGATTTGCTCTATAAGACTATTGATAGCAATCCACTTTTCGTTACAAATGTTGCCCGGGAAGACAGAAGTCGAATGAACGCCGTTTTTTTTCTTTCTAATCCTGATTTAGAGCCAATATTCCTGGAACGTTGCCGACAAGAAGGTATGGTTGGGGTGAAAGGATATAGAACCATTGGTGGTATTCGGGTCAGTATGTACAATGCCCTGCCATTATCAAGCGTGCAGGCATTTTGTGACTTGATGAATGACTTTACCCAAAAACATGGCTAATTGCTAAAAATCAGTTACCCCCAATGCAATCAACTTTTCTGAAGAAAAGTTGTTAAAAAACTTCCGTTTCATACCACCAATTTGACCGAGTAATTAATTTCACTACCTACCTTTCATACAGAATCACCCACTATTTTGACTTTTCCTTCCAACCATAATTTTTTTCGACCAGCATTTCCTGCCTACATGACCTGGTTGTTGGCCTCCTTGTTTTTTTTACTTCCGAATGTAACCCTTGCCAGTTCGGCGGATACTTCCCTGAAAAGAACAAAAGAACTGCTCGATTCTTTTCCAGTTCCCACCGGTAATCCATTGCAGCTATTCTATCTGCAAAGAACTGCAAACACAAATACCATTATTTGTGAATTGAATGCAGATAGCCGGGGTATTCCTAAGCCAGATAAGCCGGTAAATGTATATTGGCTTCTCTACTCAGCCGGCGGTACTAAAAAAGAACTCAATTACATTCAAAGAAATTTTGCCTACGGTATCGATGCTAAAGCACAGGGAAACGATATGTATGCTTTGAATTTTGTATCGTATAAAAAGCGTCAATTTATTCTCAAATGGCACGCACCTTTGAAGAAATACCAGGTTTTTGTGCCCATCAATAACAAGGAAGCTATTTTACAACGCATCTTCATTAAAGTTTCCGGTGGTTCTTTCTGGGTACCCAATATTGTATACGTAGAATTCAAGGGCATTGATCCGGTAACAGGAAAAGAAGTAATCGAGCGATTCAAACCCTGACCAGGCTTAGGTTTCATTTTATTATCTTACTTCTTCCAGCCATTTCTTTTCTTTTTCGGATATTTGCAGCATGGCAGTAGTTTTACCCTTTCGGGCCTTGCGTCCACAACCGCAACTAGCCGGCCAAGTAGCTAGTTTACCCTATGATGTTTTGAATAGTTCTGAAGCCCGTCAGGCAGCTAACGGAAATCCCAACTCCTTTCTCCATATTACAAAGAGCGAGATTGATTTGCCGGATGAAACCGATCCCTATGCAGCAGAGGTGTATGAAAAAGCACGCACAAACCTGGCAGCTTTTATCAGCAGGGATATTCTATTCAGGGAAAACAAATCCTGCTACTATATTTATCGCCTCACCATGCAGGGGAAAAGTCAAACCGGACTGGTAGCACTCAGCAGCATTGATGAATATGAACATAACCTCATTAAGAAACACGAGCTGACAAGACCTGAAAAGGAAATGGATCGAATTCGTCATATACAAATTTCTGGGGCACAGACGGGGAATGTTTTTCTGGCCTATCGTCAGCTGAAAGATATTGACCAATTAATCGAGAACTGGATTCAGGTGAAGAGTCCTGTCTATGATTTCACCGCCTCTGATCAGATTCAGCACACTATCTGGGTCATCAGTGATGACCAGACCATTGCAACTCTTACTGAATTGTTTGCCACACAAGTTCCCTGCACCTATATAGCCGATGGCCATCACCGGGCTGCTTCAGCGGCTAAAGTGCGCCAGCATATGGAAGGAACAGTACCTGAAAGCGCACACTATTTTCTTACTACTTTATTTCCTTCTAACCAATTGCGTATTCTCGACTATAACCGGATAGTAACTGATTTGAATGGCCACGGCGTCGACAACATTTTAGAAGCAGTGGCTGCTCGATTTGAAATTGAAAGTTATGGTACACAAAAAGTGTTACCCGATGCACCCCATGTTTTCGGCATGTATCTGGGTAATCAATGGTATCGGCTTACCTCCCTGCCGGGAACATTTTCCGATGATCCCACCGGACAGTTGGACGTAACTATTTTACAGGAAAATCTGTTAGCACCCATTCTGGGTATTGGCGATCAGCGAACCGATAAACGCATCGACTTCGTAGGTGGGATTCGCGGTTTAGCTGAATTGGAACGGAGGGTCAACAGCGGTGAAATGGCTGTCGCATTTAGCTTATATCCGGTTACAGCCGATCAGTTATTCGCCATTGCAGATAGTGGCCAGGTGATGCCACCCAAAAGTACCTGGTTTGAACCCAAACTGCGTGATGGCTTGCTCACCCACCTGATCTACGAATAAGCAGTTCGTTTTCTTCCCCTGGGAACCCATATCATTCATTCATACCGGTTGAAACATGGGTCATTAAAGGAATATCTATAGCGATATCCGGCCCTTTGCTATCCGCTAATTAGAAAAAAGTTTTATCTTCCGTTTGCTTGACTGTTTCAGTTTAGTTCAAACAGTCAAAAATCAATGCCATGGCTGGTTTTTGTTACACTGTCAATTATGACGAAACAGAAACTGCCGGGCACAGAAAGGTTAATTATATTTATGCCATAACGATTTTGCATTAAAAGACTTTATTAAAAAAATAAATCAGCCATATGGAATACAGGAGACTATTTGATTGTGTTGAACACCAGCTCAAGCATTTTCCTACCGATGAAATGTTGGTGTCTAAAGTAAACGGAACCTGGGTGAAACACAGTACCCGGGAAGTAGCCGATACCGTCAATTCACTTTCTGCCGGCTTGCTGCAACTGGGAATTAGCGGACATGATTTTACCCCTGAGGGAAGTGATAAAATTGCCATCATCAGCAATAACCGACCGGAGTGGGTATTTACCGATCTGGCGGTGCAGCAGATTGGTGCCATTTTAGTTCCCCTTTATCCGACTACTAATCCACTTGAAATCGAATTTATTTTTAACAATGCAGCGGTAAAATATGTCTTCGTCAGCAATCAGGAGATGTATGATAAAATCAATGCCCTGCGCAGCAAAGTTCCCTCATTGAAAGAAATAATTGTATTCGATGAGCTACCCGGAACAACGCATTGGAAAACACTTTTGCAACCTGCTGATAGTCCGCTTTTGGAAAAAGTGGCTGCCATCAAGCCAACCATACCCACGAGTCACCTGGCTACCATCATTTACACCTCAGGAACAACCGGCACACCTAAGGGGGTTATGTTAAGTCATAAAAATATTTATTCCAATGTTGTGATGTCGAAGGAAAGCTTTCCTTTCAGGGATGCACCGGGTAGCCGGGTACTGAGCTTTCTGCCTTTGAATCATATTTTTGAAAAAGCCTGTACTTATATTTATCTATACAGTGGCATCAGCATTTACTATGCTGAAAATCTTGACACCATTGGTGATAATCTTCGGGAAGTAAAGCCTGACGGATTCACGACTGTTCCCCGTTTGTTGGAGAAAGTATTTGAGAAGATCATGGCAAAGGGGAATGAATTGACAGGCACCAAGCGAAAATTATTTTTCTGGGCAGTTGATCTGGCAGAAAAGTATGACAATCATACATCGGGCGGCATTTGGTATAACATCCAACTGGCATTGGCCAAGCGGCTTATTTTTTCTAAGTGGCGGGAGGCATTGGGTGGCAGGGTTTCTTTTATCATCACCGGCGGAGCAGCCTGTCAGGTAAAACTCTTGCGGATTTTCAATGCAGCCGGTATTCCGGTGTATGAGGGGTATGGACCCACGGAGAATAGTCCGGTAATTACGGTGAACCGACAATCTCTCGGCGGTATGCGTTTTGGTACTGTTGGACCACCCGTGAACGGTCAAGAAGTGAAACTGGCAGAAGATGGAGAGATTTGTGTGAAGGGACCGAGTGTTATGGAAGGGTACTATCTGCGGCCTGACTTGACGGCAGAAGTGGTGATTGATGGTTGGTTATACACTGGTGATATTGGTGTTTGGGTCGACAAGAAATACCTTAAAATAACAGACCGGAAAAAAGAATTATTTAAAACGAGCGGAGGCAAATATGTTGCTCCCCAACCCCTTGAAAACAAATTCAAGGAAAGTCCTTTCATCGAGCAGATGATGGTAGTTGGTGCCGACAAAAAATTTGTGGGTGCGCTCATTGTACCTTCCTTTGCTACCCTACAAGACTGGATGCGGGAGAAGGGGTTGACCTACACTACCAATGAGGATGTGGTACACCACCCGCGTGTACTAGAATTATTCAAAGAACTGGTGGAGAGTTTTAATACTTATTTTAATCATGTTGAGCAGGTTAAAAAATTTGAACTTCTGCCGCGTGAATGGACCATCGATACGGGTGAGATGACACCCAAGTTAAGTCTCAAGCGGAAGGTGGTAATGGAAAAATACAGAGATGCGATTGAACGCATTTATGCAGAGTAATTTTAGAGAAAATAAAAACACGGCCGCCCGACTGACTTCAGCCGGGCGGTCTTATTTTAACCGGTCTTTAGCATTGAAATCGATGACTCAAGATGAATAAAGTTGGAAGTCTAATAATTTGTGCCGAATTTAGAAGACTTTTCAACCGTCTTATCGACAATTGTCGCGGAAAATTATGGCCAGATGAATGTATCAGAAACCGATGTGCGGCCTATGCTGACTCAAATGATTGATTCTTCCAGAGACCCGCTTTTGCTGCTGGATGAGCACGGGCATATCCTTGCTGTGAGTCAGTCGCTGAGTCGGTTACTGGGTTTTTCACTTACACCTGCTCCAGAGGAGATTCGATCACTTCTCTTGGGAGAGGAGAAAAACTGGGATACATTGATTGACAAGAGTCGATTATCGCCTTTTGCTCATACCATCGCTACTGCCAATCAGCAAAAGATAGTGGTCAATGCCATTTCTTTTCTGATGCAACTTCCTGGTTCCGCTAACAGTATCTGGCAAATTCGTTTTGTTCCTCCACCAACCGCCCCAAGTCATTTGTCACCTGTTGGTAAAGAGAATTCACTTTATCTCGAAAAAGTACTCGAAAGTATTACCGATGGTTTTCTGGTTATGAATAAAAATGGTGACATCCTATTTTGTAATCAGCCAGCTGCCCTTTTGGTAAGAATGGAAAGTCCGGAGGAGCTGATCGGGAAAAACGTTTGGATAATTTTTCCGGAATTAAATGTGCTTAAACAATATCCGGCTTATCCATCTATCATGGAAGACAACCGGTCGCTGCGGTTTAAGGAATATTTTCCTGCCTTTAAATACTGGATTGAACTATCGGTATATCCCTCCGAAGAGAATCTGGTCATATATTTTAAAGATGTGACCGAATTGGTTCAAAGAAAAAAGTTGCAACTCTTGGAGCGTGAAGTATTGGCCTTGAATGCCAATCCTTTCAAAGAATTACAGGAAGTATTAGATATATACATCTCTTCTGTTGCTCAGATTTATAATGGGTTACCGCTGGTGCTTTGGAGAACACAGGGAAATTATCTCCAAACCTGTTCGGTTGCAAATGTGCCTGTTTCTTTTACTGATAAACTTTCATCCTTTCCGATTCAGCAGACAGCGTGGCCTGCTGCCAGCGCTGTTGAAGAAAAAAGACAGGTGGTATCCGAAGAGCCGGCTGGGCTTGCGTCTGAAAATGAATTTGAAAAGCTCCTGATTGCCAATGAATTCATAGCATCCATGGCCCACCCGCTCATTAATGCAGCCGGGGAATGCTGGGGTGTTCTGGAAATATATATTCAGGAAAGCCGAAGGGAATTAATTACGCAGAACGATCAAATTCTGCAAATGATTAATCTGCTTTCCATTTTACTGGAGAATAAATTAGCACAGGAGAATATCCGGTTGAGTAACCAGCGGTATGATCTAATTTCCCGCGCTACCAATGATATCATTTGGGAGTGGGACATAGAAAAGGGGTTACTTGTTAAAGCAAATTCAGGATTAACCGATTTTTTTGGTGCGGATATGGAAAAAGAACAGGTTCAATTCATGGCCTGGAAATCTTTGTTGCATCCGGATGATTACGAAAGAGTCATTCGAAAAAGAAATGACGCTTTAAGAAATAAACAGAATCAGTATTGGGAGGATGAGTTTCGTCTGGCCGGACAATCAGGTAAGTTTAATTATTTCTATCATAAAGCTTTCATTGTAAGAGATACAGATGGTAAAGCCATTCGATTGTTTGGGGCAACCCAAAACATCACGCGAAGAAAAGAAGACGAGGCATTGCTTATAGAGTTGAATAAGCAGCTGAAACAACGGGCAGATGAACTGGCTGCTTCCAACGTTGAGCTGGAGCGATTTGCTTATATTGCTTCTCATGACATGCAGGAGCCGCTGCGCATGATTACAAGTTTCCTGCAGCTTTTTCGGAAAAAGTACCAGGATCAAATTGACGAAACTGCGGAACAATACCTGCATTTTGTCATGGATGGTGCTGACAGGATGAAGCGACTGATAACGGATCTACTGGAGTATTCCAGAATTGGATCGAATAAAGGCGTTGCTGAATCAATAGATACAGCTGCACTGCTGAAAGAAGTGCAGGAAGTTTTTGTTAACCGGATCGCTGAATGTGAAGCAACAATTGTTTGTAATAACTTGCCTGTAATCATGGGGAATAAAACTCAATTATTCCAGCTCTTCCAGAATCTGGTGGGGAATGCACTGAAGTATATTGGAAAAGAGAAGCCGCTGGTGATTGTAACCGGCAGCGAAGAGGAAAATCATTTCTTGTTTTCGATTCAGGACAATGGAATAGGCATCAAGCCGATGTTTTTTGAAAAAATATTTGTTCTGTTCCAACGATTGCATCATAAGCACCAATACAGCGGAACGGGTATTGGCTTATCGGTTTGTAAGAAGATTGTGGAAAAGCATGGAGGGAAAATTTGGGTAACTTCAGAGCCTGATAAGGGTAGTACTTTCTATTTTACTATCAGCAAGAAGCTAGAGCAACATACTCCGGCGTTTTTGCCTGAAAATATTCCGAACAGCTAATAACTGACAAAACAATAATATGTCGCTTCATCAACAGCCACTTTCTATCATGATCGTTGAAGACAATCCGGGCGACCTGTATCTCCTGGAGGAGAGTCTTGCATTGACCCGACTACAGGTGGCACGTATCTATAAAGCGCGCAGTGTTCAGGAAGCAATCCACTTACTCAGTGAGTATTATATCAATATGATACTGCTTGACCTTTCCCTGCCAGACAGCACCGGATTTGACTCATTTGTTCACATCAGTGAGTATGCCGCCGGCATACCGATCATTGTGTTGACCGGTCTGGCAGATATGGAGTTGGCATTGGAAACAATGGCCAATGGTGCCCAGGATTACCTGATAAAAGGTGAATATGACGAGCGACTGTTATTTAAATCCATTCAATATAGTGTTGAGCGGAATCGCATTCTGGAAAGTCTTCGGGAGAGCAGTGAAAGCTATCGCAACCTATTCTTCAATAACCCTCTTCCCATTATTATCTGGGATATTCAAAGTTTTCGCTTGCTGGAAGTGAATGAAGCAGCACAAACCCAATATGGTTTTTCCCGCGAAGAGTTTCTGACCAAAACCATCGTAGAACTTGGGCACGAGAGCGAATATACCCGATTGCTGGAAACTGCTCGGGTATTCAGAGATACCGACCTGATGAAAGAGACCGCCCTCTGGACACACCTGAACAATGCAGGGGAGCTGATGATTATGGATATATCGTCTCATAAGATTGAATACAAAGGCAATTTGGCCATCCTGGCAATTCACAATGATATTACCGAAACCATTCAGTTGCAGGAAAAACTGGAAGAGGAAAAATTGCTCAAACAAAAGGAACTGAATGAAGCCATCATAAAAGTACAAGAGAAGGAAAGAAATGAAATCAGCACCGAGTTGCACGATAATGTTAATCAGCAACTCACAGTTGCGATGATGTACATTGCCTCGGCCCAGCAGCAATTAGGAACTGATTCTGAGTTGCTGAAACAATCACAATCATTTATTCTCAATGCGATTGAAGAGATTCGGAAATTGTCGCAGATATTGGTGACCCCTTTGATTCGCCACTTTGGTTTATCGAAAGCTATTGAAGGGTTATTAGATGATGTAAATGCTGTCAATTCATTTGATATTGACTACCGTTGTGACACCTTCTATGAGCAGGATATTCCGTATGAATTCAAGCTCAATATTTTCCGTATAGTGCAGGAACAGATGAATAATATCATTAAATACTCAAGAGCGGATGAAGTAACAATTATTTTGAGTAGAGATGATCAACACCTGCTGCTTAGTATTGCCGACAATGGCGTTGGCTTTGATGTAAATATGCCAAGAAAGGGAATAGGACTTCATAATATCAGTAGCCGTACAGACGTTTATAATGGCTTATTGGAAATAAAAACTTCACCGGGTAATGGCTGCGAAATTTACATTAAGTTTCCCTATACTCCGCTGCAGGAAGAAGCACGAAATAGTTAAGCGGGATGTCTTGATTCCTTGATGGCAGTCAGGTATTTCTTTCTGATCACTTGCTGAACGGGTTCGTCTGACAGTTTACTTTCCAGCCAGGAAATGATATCGAGGTACATGAAAGCCCTGTTGCCCGTATTACTTTTCTCCAATGGTTTCAACTCTGTAAGCAGTGATGCAAAGAGAGGTTTAATCTGTTTAGGTGTCAATCGAAGTGCTTGTCGTAAGAAGGCAAAGATTTTTTCTTCAACAATACTCAGATTTTTCATTTTATACATAAATCGGTATACCGATTTCAATAGGTATTGCAACAGGTCATAATTACCCAGTTCATAGTGCGCTATAAGATGTAATAGCCGGGCATAGCATTGAAGGTCTGTTCTCAAATCAACTTTTAATTGTATGATCTTATTCAGGTAATCAATGCTTTGTTCATACAGGCCACTGCCAAAATACAGGGAAGCAAATTTGTAGTAAAAAACGAGCACCCGGTGTCTGTCGAGAAATAACTCATATTCTTTCAATTTCTCCTCTATATATGGAACCAAGTGTAGCCCTTCCGTGAAAGTTCCCATCATGAAGTGACTGTTGATACGGGAAGTATAGAGATAGATGAAAGTCTGAAGCTGGTTGTTCTTATTGTGCTGTACAATCGGTGTTCCAATGAATTCTTCCATCTGCTGCATCACTTCATTGAATTTCTGATAATTTCTCAAGTCAAAATGGGCGCCCAATAAGTTATGCAGCCCCTTGATGTAGGAGGCCGTTTCTATTGTGATCATTTTTTCATCTGAATGAAACAGGTCTACCCATTTTTGGCAGTATCGGTAGTAAGATAAAAATTGCTGAGTAATGAAGGCATGCCAGCAATAACATTGGTATAAATAAAGTCGCTCATAAAACCCCTTCTCTGTTTGTGCTGCTTCTATGGCGGGATGCGATAATAAAATTTCAATATTTTTCCGATCCTCATCGTTTCTGGCATGTCCGTTCTTTATGTACCAGCTATACAGCTGCAGCGAGAGGTTAGACAGATCACCTATTAATTGTACCCTTCGGTTCACTTCATCAACTTCCGAGCTGAGCTCTTCTGCCCGATTCTGCAGGCTGCGGGTAATGTGCAGGGCTTCAATCTTTTTTTCTAAAAATAAAATTTGCTGCAGATAGGTTGCCTGGTTGTTGCTCTTTGTGAATTCTTTTACCTTCTCTAATACCTTCAGGCTCTGAAGATATAGTCCCTTATTGTATAGTATCCGGGCAAAATCGAGTTGCTCGTGTATCTGCAGATCAATGTTGTCATCGTGTTTTAGAAGCCGCAGGCTCGCCAGTATCTCCCTGTAAAGATGAGCCTTCAAGTTCGAAAGTTGCTGTTTTTGCAGAGAAGGATTTTTTTTGAGTAGCAGTTCCTCGTCGTATTGCTTCATCGCTTCCAGGGCATCAAATAACTGAACGATCTTAAGGTCGGCACTGCCGGTGTTGCGGGTTATATAAAGCTTAAAATTCCTTTTTTCAGACCTTTCGAGGGACTGAATCAGTTGAAAAAGGGTGTCGGCAGACCGGTTGGGCATCGTATTTTTTTTATTCCTAAAGCCAATAAATTCAAGGGTTTCAGGGCACTATCGGGTGTTTATCTGTTGTAAAATACGCCCTATTTTGACCCTATAACTGGCTTTTTCATCACTAAATTCGACTATTTCCCGCTTATTTTCTCCTACGGTGCTGCCGCAGGATGCAATAATCAACTGAAATCTAACATTTTTTGACCTTATTTCAAATGCCATGGAAAAACAAGTATTCATTTTTGACACCACCCTCCGCGATGGAGAGCAGGTACCGGGGTGCAAACTCAATACACGTGAAAAAGTATCACTTGCGCTGCAACTGGAAGCTTTAGGGGTTGATGTAATCGAGGCTGGGTTCCCTATCTCTAGTCCGGGCGACTTTGAATCGGTTAGTGAGATTGCAAAAATTATCAAAGATGCTACGGTATGTGGATTGACAAGGGCCGTGCAAAAAGATATTGAGGTTGCCGGTGCCGCATTGAAAGGAGCTCGCCGTTCTCGTATACATACCGGCATTGGGACTTCCGATTTCCATATCAAAGCGAAATTCAATACAACCAGGGAAGAGATTCTGCGCCGCTCGGTGCAGGCTGTCAAGTGGGCCCGTCAATTTACCGATGACGTGGAATTTTTTGCAGAGGATGCCGGCAGAACAGATAATGACTATCTCGCACAGATAGTAGAAGCAGTAATCGCTGCAGGCGCTACTGTGGTAAATATTCCGGATACCACCGGGTATTGCCTGCCAGCACAATATGGCGCAAAAATTGCTTTCTTAATGAACCATGTACCAAACATCGATCGTGCCATTTTATCTTGTCATTGCCACAATGATCTGGGCATGGCTACTGCGAATTCCATCTCCGGGGTTATCAATGGTGCACGTCAGATCGAATGTACCATAAACGGTATTGGAGAGCGGGCAGGCAACACCTCCCTTGAGGAAGTAGTAATGGTATTGAAGCAACACAAAGACCTGGGGTTATACACCCGCATCAAGACCCCAATGCTGAATCCGATCAGCCGATTGGTCTCTGAAACCATGCGTGTGCCGGTTCAACCCAACAAAGCCATAGTCGGTGCCAATGCCTTTTCGCATTCCTCTGGTATTCACCAAGACGGATTTTTAAAAGATGCTCAAACCTATGAAATCATTAGTCCGGAAGAAGTAGGGGCAGAGGGCAGTAAAATCGTACTCACCGCACGCAGTGGTCGCAGTGCACTGGCGTATCGTTTCCAGAAACTCGGATATGACTTTACGCGGGATGACATCGATGTTTTATATGAGCAGTTTCTTGGAGTTGCAGATCGACAAAAAGAAGTAGGTGAGGAAAATTTACATGAACTTGCAAAAGCTTATAAAGAAACAATAGTACCAGCACAATAAGCTGAGTTATCAGCAGTAATTCATACGTATGGGATTGACATTATTTGATAAAATTTGGAATAGCCACGTTGTGCAGGAAATACCTGACGGACCTTCCGTGCTTTATATTGACCGCCATTTTATACATGAGGTTACCAGTCCGCAGGCATTTCGGGGCATAGAGAAAAGAGGCTTACAACTTTTTCGTCCAAAACAGATTGTGGCTACCGCTGACCACAATGTACCCACCCTCCATCAACATTTGCCCATTCGCGATGAGCTCTCGCGACTTCAGGTGCAACAACTGATAGAAAATTGTGGAAGGCATGACATTGAGTTATACGGCTTGGGCCATCCGAATCAGGGCATCGTTCATGTGATTGGCCCTGAATTGGGTGTAACACAACCTGGTATGACCATTGTTTGTGGAGACAGCCATACTTCCACCCACGGAGCTTTTGGTACCATCGCTTTTGGAATTGGTACCAGTGAAGTGGAAATGGTATTCGCTTCGCAATGTCTTTTACAAAGTAAGCCGCGCCAAATGCGGATTCATATTGAAGGAACCCTGATGCCGGGGGTAGTGGCAAAAGATATTATTCTTTTCATCATTGCTCAAATATCGGCTAGTGGTGCTACGGGATATTTTGTAGAATATGCGGGCTCGGCAATCCGACAGCTTTCTATGGAAGCTCGGATGACCATTTGTAATATGAGTATAGAAATGGGTGCCAGAGGCGGACTCATAGCGCCGGATGATATAACCTATTCCTATATGAAAGGTCGTCCTTTTGCACCTGCAGGGAAGGACTGGGATCTGCAATTAGCAAAATGGCAACAACTGTATTCTGACACGGATGCTGAATTTGATACTGAATTACATATCCGGGCAGAAGAGATTGAACCCATGATTACTTATGGCACGAATCCGGGAATGGGAATGTCGATACGTCAGCATATTCCCCGTATTGAAAGCTTGTCGGATGAAGCGTCAAAAAATAATTTAAAGAAGTCACTTGCCTATATGGGACTTGAAGCAGGTCAACCTTTGTTGGGAATGCCGGTGCAGCATGTGTTCATTGGCAGTTGTACCAATTCAAGGATAGAAGACCTTCGATTGGTAGCCTCTCTCGTGAAAGGAAAAAAGAAACATCCTGATGTGCAGGTACTGATTGTACCCGGCTCACAGGAAGTGGCACGTCAGGCCAGACGTGAGGGACTCGATACCATATTTGAAGAAGCGGGTTTTGAATTGCGGCAGGCAGGCTGCAGCGCCTGTCTGGGTATGAATGAAGATAAAGTACCCGCAGGAGAATATTGTATCAGCACGAGCAATCGAAATTTTGAGGGCAGGCAAGGAGCAGGTGCCAGAACCTTACTGGCTAGTCCGCTCACAGCTGCCGCTGCTGCTTTAACGGGAAAGATCACCGATGTAAGAACCCTGCTTTCCTGAGCAGACTTTGATTCAATTCAAGCGTACAAGTAAAGAAGAAAATGCAACCTCTGAAAGAAATACACAGCCGATTTGTTCCTTTGCCGGTAGAGAACATCGACACCGACCAGATCATTCCTGCCAGATTTTTAAAGGCAACCACGCGAGATGGATTTGGGAAGAATCTTTTTCGCGACTGGCGTTATCAAAACAATGATGAGCAGCAACCCATTTCATCCTTTGTTTTGAATCAGCCACAGTATAGTGGTGCTATATTGGTTGCAGGCAAAAATTTTGGTTGTGGCTCTTCCCGCGAGCATGCTGCGTGGGCATTGCAGGATTATGGTTTCAAGGCGGTCGTATCCAGCTTCTTTGCTGATATTTTTAAGAACAATGCACTGAACAATGGAGTACTCCCTGTGAAAGTAAGTGACGCATTTCTTGCCAGCATATTTCAGCTGGGCGCTGAACAGGAATTACACATTGATGTGGCAGAACAAGCCATTACCATCGTTGCTACAGGCGATCAAGAATCATTTGACATCAATTCTTATAAAAAAACGTGCTTACTGAATGGATACGATGATATTGATTACCTCATCAGTATACAGTCAGCGATAGAAAAATTCGAGACAACCCGTAAATGACTTCTTCATTATCTGCGGGCATAGCCTTGTAAAAGAAAAATAAATGGAAAAAAAGATTACAGTAATTAATGGCGACGGTATTGGACCGGAAGTGACAGCTCAATCTGTAAAAGTTCTGGAGGCGATTGCCAGCGTACATGGACATGCATTTCACTATGAGTATTGTCTCATGGGTGCCGCTGCTATAGATCAAACCGGAGAGCCGCTACCCCAAGCAACCATTGACAGCTGCATGCAATCAGATGCTATTCTTTTTGGGGCCATCGGTCATCCCAAATACGATAATGATCCTGCTGCCAAAGTACGACCTGAGCAGGGGCTCTTACAATTACGTAAAGAGTTACAATTGTTTGCCAATATCCGTCCCGTTACTACCCATGCGAGCTTACAACATTTATCTCCCCTGAAAGACAAACAACTCAAGGGAGTAGATTTTGTAATATTCCGGGAGTTGACAGGCGGCATCTATTTTGGTAAAAAGGAAAAGAGTGAAGACGGGAATACTGCTTCTGACACCTGCACGTATCATCGTTTTGAAATAGAGCGTGTGGCACAGCTTGCTTTTCAATATGCCCGACAACGCAGAAAGAAACTAACATTGGTTGATAAGGCAAATGTGCTCGAATCTTCCAGATTGTGGCGTCAGATAGTTCAGGATATGGCACCTATTTATCCCGATGTGAAAGTCGATTATATGTTCGTCGACAATGCAGCCATGCAAATCATACTGTATCCTTCACAATTTGATGTGGTTCTAACTGAAAATATGTTTGGTGATATACTGAGTGATGAAGCCAGCGTATTAAGTGGATCACTTGGCTTACTTCCTTCTGCCTCGGTTGGTAATAATACAGCTCTCTTTGAGCCGATACATGGATCTTATCCGCAAGCAGCGGGGAAAGATGTTGCCAATCCATTGGGTTCAATTTTATCAGCCGCGATGCTGCTCGATCATCTTGGCTTATCGGATGAAGCTGCACAAGTACGTGAAGGTGTAAACTGGACTTTAAAAAGTGGTTTTGTGACTTTAGACATAGATCCGGTGAATAACTATTCGACCAGTGCCATTGGTGATTTAATTGCGGGTTTTATTACTCGACATGCGGATCAGTCAGGAAAAACCGGGCATGGTCAAATGAATCAGTCGACCATCATATAGTATTTCTGATCTGTGCCAGACACAGCAGTGTTTAGTAAATAGTTCTTTTTTTTCTCGCGGGCTTTGGTTATATTTGATCTGCTCAACTGAAATTCATGTACAGCAGTTTCAATCAAATCATCACCCGTGTTCTGGTAATTATTACCGTGATTACCATTACCATTCCGGTTTTTCCGGGAGGTTGAGTTGTTGACTGTATTGGAAAAAGATAACAACCCCGCCTCTTAGAGCCGGGGTTTTTTTATAAATAAACGTGAACTGAAAAAATAGGTAAGATGACTAAATATTATGATGAAAATACCCTCATGTACCTGAACGGAAATTTCGTTCGCGCTGCAGATGCTCGCATGGATTTCTATAGTCAGTCACTCCATTACGGCTACTCCGTTTTTGAGGGCATTCGTTCATATAGCACCACCAATGGGAGCACCCGCATCTTTAAGCCGGTAGAGCATTTTGATCGACTCAAGCAATCTGCAGAAGCCATTAACATGCCGTATGAATGGACAACGGATGAGTTGATTCAAATTACCTACGAATTACTTGCCAAGAATCAATTAGGCGATGCTTATATACGTCCGGTTGTATATGCACCTGCAAATATGAGTTTTGCACCAAACGAGCATTCCTATATTTTGATACAGGCCTGGCAAATGGCACCCTTTCTGGGCGAAAAATTATTACGTGTGCGTACTTCCTCTTTTCAACGACCCAATCCGCAGGCATTTCACATGCGGGCAAAAGCAGCCGGGCATTATGTCAACTCAATTATTGCGAGTCAGGAAGCACGCGCGAATGGGTATGATGAAGCATTGCTGCTAGATATCAATGGTCACGTTGCAGAGGCCCCCGGGGCGAATGTATTTATGGAAAAAAATGGCATACTCTTTACGCCTCCTGCCGGGCACATTTTGCCCGGTATTACGCGGGCAACTGTACTTGAAATCGCAGCACAACTGCAACTGCCAGTTGAGGAGGTGCATTTTCAGGTAAGTGATATGCTGCATGCGGATGCGGCATTCTTCTGCGGCACTGCAGTGGAAGTAATTGGCCTGGCTTCTCTCGATGATCAGCCATTTGCTGCCAAATGGGAAACAACCCGAAGTGCGCAAATACAAAAAGCCTATAAAGAAAAGGTAACAGAGCCGGTTGCAAGTACGACAACAGTCCCCGTTGCATAAAAGTCGAAGGATATGTCAAACGAAATGAACAAATACAGTAAAGTTCTTACGCAAGATGAAACGCAGCCCGCTGCTCAGGCTATGTTATATGGTATCGGACTAACCGATGCTGATTTGCAAAAAGCTCAGGTAGGCATTGCCAGCATGGGGTACGATGGAAATACCTGCAATATGCACCTGAATGATCTTGCCCGTGAAATTAAGAAAAGCATTTGGGCGAATGATATGGTCGGACTCATCTTCAATACCATTGGTGTGAGTGATGGTATGAGTAATGGTACCGATGGTATGCGTTATTCCCTGGTCAGCCGGGATGTAATTGCCGATTCAATCGAAACCATTTGTGGGGCACATTATTATGATGGATTGATTGCGGTTCCCGGTTGTGATAAAAATATGCCGGGTTGCCTCATTGCGATGGGTCGCTTGAATAGACCCAGCATCATGGTGTATGGTGGAACCATCGCCCCTGGTCATTATAAAGGACAACAGCTCAACATCATTTCCGCATTCGAGGCCTTGGGAGAAAAAATAGCCGGAAAATTGTCAGCGGAAGATTTCAAAGGAATAATTCAGCATGCTTGTCCGGGTGCAGGCGCTTGTGGCGGCATGTATACTGCTAATACCATGGCTTCGGCTATTGAGGCACTTGGTATGAGCCTTCCTTATTCTTCTTCTAATCCCGCAACAAGTGAAGCAAAACAGCAAGAATGTATAGAAGCAGGTAAGGCAATTCGGGTTTTACTCGAGCAAGATATAAAGCCCAGTGATATTCTTTCGCGCAAGTCATTCGAAAATGCTGTTACGATGGTAATGGTGCTGGGAGGCAGTACCAATGCAGTTCTTCATCTCCTGGCGATGGCAAGAAGTGTGGGGGTAGAACTTACACAAGATGATTTTCAGCGAATCAGCGATCGTACACCTGTTCTCGCAGACTTCAAGCCCAGTGGAAAATACCTGATGCAGGATCTGCATCCCTATGGAGGCGTACCGGCTGTTATGAAATATATGCTAAAAAAGGGAATGTTACATGGTGACTGTTTAACTGTGACTGGTAAAACGGTTGCCGAAAACCTTGCCCAGGTTCCAGATATAGATTTTGAACAGCAGGATATAATACATCCGGTTGAAAACCCTGTAAAATCAACCGGGCACCTACAGATCTTATACGGCAATCTGGCAACGGGTGGTAGTGTTGCCAAGATCAGTGGGAAAGAGGGTGAAATCTTCAAGGGCCCGGCACGCGTATTCGATGGTGAGTTTGAATTGGTGGAAGGAATCAATTCTGGAAAAATTCGTCCGGGTGATGTGGTAGTCATTCGTTACGTAGGCCCTAAAGGCGCACCCGGTATGCCTGAAATGCTCAAACCCACTTCTGCAATTATTGGGGCCGGCTTGGGTAAATCGGTTGCATTGATTACAGATGGACGCTTCAGTGGCGGAACACATGGATTCGTGATTGGTCACGTAATGCCCGAAGCATTTGATGGCGGCAATATAGCATTGGTGAAAGATGATGATATCATTGAGGTGAATGTAAAAACAAAGGCTATGATGCTTTTTGTCAGTGATGAGGAAATGGCTGCCCGCAGGGCAGCTTGGCAACAGCCGCCACTAAAAGTTAGTAAGGGATTATTATTCAAGTATGCCCGTCAGGTGAAAGATGCCTCTCAAGGATGCGTAACAGATGAAATATAAATAATTGTAAACTCATTTGTATGTCAACAGTACAAGCAACACCCACCACTTCTGCTTCAACACCTTCGGAGGTTATACCACAAATTTCCGGATCAAAAGCTGTTTTGGAAGCACTTGTGGCAGAGGGAGTAGATACGGTATTTGGTTATCCGGGTGGCGCCATCATGCCCATCTATGATGCCTTATTTGATTTTAACGACCGGCTGAAACACATACTCGTTCGACATGAGCAAGGAGGCATTCACGCCGCACAAGGGTATGCAAGGGCTTCCGGTAGGGTAGGTGTCGTATTTGCTACCAGTGGCCCAGGTGCTACCAACCTCGTAACAGGATTGGCAGATGCCATGATTGACAGTACGCCGGTTGTAGCTATTACCGGACAAGTATTTGCTCACTTATTAGGTACCGATGCTTTCCAGGAGACCGATGTAATTAACATCACTTCCCCCATTACCAAATGGAATTATCAGGTAACAGATGCCTCTGAAATACCTGCCGTACTGGCCAAAGCGTTTTATATCGCCCGCAGTGGTCGCCCTGGCCCGGTATTGATTGATATTACTAAAAATGCACAATTACAGATAATCGACTATAGCGGCTATACGCCCTGTCATCATGTTAGAAGCTACCGCCCCAAACCAATCATCCGAAAAGAATTCATTGAGGAAGCGGCACGACTGATTAATGCGGCTAAGCAACCATTTGTGATTTTCGGTCAAGGTGTGATTTTGGGAAAAGCAGAGAACGAATTCCAACAATTTATAGAAAAGGGAAACTTCCCGGCTGCCTGGACCATCCTCGGTCTTAGTGCCCTCCCCACCAATCATCCATTAAATGTGGGTATGCTGGGTATGCATGGTAATTATGGACCAAATGTGCTGACCAATGAATGTGATGTACTCATCGCTGTAGGCATGCGTTTTGACGACAGGGTAACGGGTCGACTCGATAAATATGCCAAGCAAGCTAAAATCATTCATCTCGATATAGATCCTTCTGAAATAGATAAGAATGTAAAGGCAACCGTTGGGGTTTGGGGAGATTGTAAAGAAACCCTGCCGCTCTTGACCCAGCTGATCGAAAAAAATGATCACAGCAATTGGATGCAGCGATTTAAGGACCATGATGCTGAGGAAAATAAAGAAGTCATCTTTAATGAATTACATCCTGAGTCTCCTGTACTGACCATGGGTGAAGTAATCCGTTACCTCAATGAAATCACAGGCGGTGATGCCATCATAGTTACAGATGTAGGTCAGCACCAAATGGTCGCCTGCCGCTACGCTAAATTCACGCAGTCCAAAAGTAATATTACCTCCGGGGGATTGGGTACGATGGGGTTTTCTCTTCCCGCAGCCATAGGAGCTAAGTTCGGAGCACCTGACCGAACAGTGGTAGCTATCATCGGTGATGGCGGTGTTCAAATGACCTTACAGGAACTGGGCACCATCATGCAAACAGAAACCGATGTAAAAATTCTCATATTGAATAATCATTTCCTCGGCATGGTACGTCAATGGCAACAACTTTTTCATGATAAGCGCTATTCATTCGTAGACATAGCTAGTCCCGACTATGTTAAGCTGGCCGATGCCTACGGTATACCCGGTGCCAGTGTCAGTACACGCGATGCACTTCCTGGTGCAATAAAAACGATGTTACATCATAAAGGAGCCTATCTATTGGAGGTGATGGTTGGGAAGGAAAATAATGTTTTCCCCATGGTGCCTCAGGGTTGCAGTACCAGTGAAATACGCTTAAAATAAATACGTCACTATCAATTTAAGGCAATGAAACAGGAATATACCATCACCGTTTATACAGAAAATCACATCGGATTGCTTGTCCGGATTGCCACTATTTTTTCCCGTCGCAAGATCAATGTGGAAAGTTTGAATACATCACCCTCGGAGGCGGAAGGTATACATCGCTTTACCATTGTGATTGATGAAACGGAGGAGGTGGTTCGTAAGCTTGCGCGCCAGATTGAGAAGCAGGTTGAAGTGTTGAAGGCGTATTATAATAGCAATGAGGAGATCATCTGGCAAGAGTTGGCACTCTATAAAGTGCCGACAGCGCAAATTGCTGAAAAAGTGAAGGTTGAACGTCTGTTGCGCGAGCACGGCGCGCGGGCTGTAGTGATTAGAAATGATTATGTGGTATTTGAAACAGTGGGCCACCGCGAGGAGACCGACAGGCTGGTGCAGGTACTGGCTCCATTCGGACTGATTGAATTTGTTCGGAGTGCGCGCGTTGCCATTATTAAAGACAGCAAAGGCTTTCATGAAAAGCTGCGTGAATTTGAACAGACTGAGCCGAAGGCTGAGCTGGTGGAGAATGAATACCTCAATCGGCAGAAAGAAGTTTTTTCTATGTAATTCTAAAAAATAGTTTAACATCAAACAAAATCAAATGGCAAAATTAAATTTCGGCGGTGTAGAAGAAAATGTAGTTACCCGCGATGAATTTCCTCTGGCAAAAGCACAAGAAGTTTTAAAAAATGAAGTAGTAGCAGTAATCGGATATGGGGTGCAGGGTCCGGGGCAGGCACTTAATCAAAAAGAAAACGGCATTCATGTGATTATTGGGCAACGAAAAAACTCCAAGAGTTGGGATAAGGCGGTCGCAGACGGATTCGTTCCCGGTGAATCACTCTTTGAGATCGAAGAAGCATTACAAAAGGGTACAATTATATGCTACCTGCTAAGTGACGCAGCGCAAATTGCTATGTGGCCTACCGTAAAGAAACACCTGACACCCGGAAAAGCACTTTATTTTTCTCATGGGTTTGGCATCACCTATAATGATCAAACAGGTATTATTCCTCCTGCTGATGTAGACGTATTTCTGGTGGCTCCCAAGGGTTCTGGTACCTCTTTGCGTCGTATGTTCCTACAGGGTCGCGGATTGAATAGTAGTTATGCCATTTTTCAGGATGCTACCGGAAAAGCATTCGATCGGGTAATCGCACTCGGTATAGCCATTGGAAGTGGCTACCTGTTTGAAACTGATTTCAAAAAAGAAGTTTACAGTGACCTGACTGGAGAACGTGGAACACTGATGGGTGCTATTCAGGGCATATTCGCAGCACAATACCAGGTTTTGCGCTCCAAGGGGCACTCACCTTCTGAAGCCTTCAATGAAACAGTAGAAGAGCTTACACAATCACTGATGCCTTTGGTAGCTGAAAATGGCATGGATTGGATGTATGCCAACTGCTCTACAACTGCACAACGTGGTGCTTTAGATTGGTGGAAGAAATTTCGCGATGCCACCTTACCCGTTTTCAATGAGCTGTACGAGAGTGTGGCAACCGGTAAAGAAGCTGCCAAATCAATTGAGAGTAATAGCAAGCCCGACTACCGTGAAAAACTTGAAGTTGAGTTGAAGGAATTAAACCAGAGTGAAATGTGGCAGGCAGGAAAAACTGTGCGAAGTCTTCGTCCTGAAAACAATTAATATTTATAAGCAGTAGTTTTTTTCATGTCAGCAACCATCGCAGATTACGGACTCGATTTTACGGGAACACGCGACCGGCTCAAACGGGTAGTAAAACATACACCCTTGACCTTGAGTCGAACTTTGTCGCGTAAATACAATTGTCAGGTCTATCTCAAAAGGGAAGATCTGCAGGTTGTGCGTTCCTACAAGTTGCGTGGTGCTTTTAATATGTTGAGCCGGTGCACACCCGAGCAATTGAAAAATGGCGTTGTTTGTGCCAGTGCGGGAAATCATGCACAGGGGTTTGCCTACAGCTGCCGAAAGCTGCAGGTGAAAGGCGTCATTTTCATGCCCATTATCACACCCAAACAAAAAGTATCCCAAACCAGCATGTTTGGTGAGAATTGGATAGAAGTTATTTTAGTGGGCGACACGTATGATGATTGTGCACAGGCAGCCCTCAAGTATACCGCAGATAATGACATGGTGTTCATACCTGCATTTGATGATCGGCGAATCATAGAGGGCCAGGCAACGGTGGGGATGGAGATACTGGAAGACCTGGCCATAATTGATTATTTATTCTTACCGGTTGGCGGCGGCGGCCTCAGTGCAGGGGTAGGTGCGTATTTAAAGAGGTACTCGCCTCAAACAAAAATTATTGGGGTCGAACCCGCCGGAGCTCCTTCGATGCTCGAAGCAATCAAAGCCGGTCATCCGGTTGTGTTAGAAAATATCGATCGATTTGTTGATGGGGCAGCTGTAAAAAAAGTGGGCGATGTGACTTTTACATTTTGTAAGGATGTATTAGATGAAATGTATCTCGTACCCGAAGGGAAAATCTGTAGTACCATCCTGCAACTTTATAACCAGGACGCAATTGTAGTGGAACCTGCCGGCGCCATGTCTATTGCAGCATTAGATGATTATGCAGAACAGCTTGTAGGAAAGAATGTAGTATGTATCGTCAGTGGCGGTAACAATGACATAGATCGCATGCAGGAAATAAAAGAGCGGTCGCTGCAATATGAAGGACTGAAGCATTATTTTCTGATACGATTTGCTCAACGACCTGGTGCTTTGAAGGAGTTCGTAAGTCATGTGCTTGGACCACAAGATGACATCACGCGTTTCGAGTACATGCAAAAACATAATAAGGAAACCGGCCCCGCCCTCGTCGGTATTGAGCTAAAAGATAAAAGCGACTATGCAGATTTGATTAGGAATTTGAATCAATACCAGATAAATTATACGGAGATAAAACCGGAAGACAATTTATTTGGCTATCTGATATAGTTCCGGCTGTATCGGGGGCATTTTCTGATGATATACTGAAATAGATTCTAAAAGCAGAATTGATAATACATGCAAGTAATCAAATTTGGCGGCAGTTCAGTTGCCGGTGCAGAGCAGATAAAGAAGGTAATTACTATCGTACAAGGTGCGATTGCAACTGATCAGACGATATTGGTGGTTTCTGCTATGGGCGGAATAACAGACCGACTCATAAAAGCCGGAGAGCTCGCTGCTATTGGCGATATAAATTACCAGCAGCTTTTGAGGGAAATGGAAGTTCGTCACCTTGAGACGGTTCGCTCTCTATTGCCTATACAGCAGCAAAGTGCAACCCTTAGTCGGGTAAAGCAACAGTTCAATCAGCTGGAAGGTTTCTGTGAAGGCGTTTTCTTATTAGGGGAGCTTTCTCCCCGCACCATCGACACTATCATCAGCTATGGTGAGCTATTGTCTTCCCTGATTATCTCTGCTGCATTAGAGGGAATGCACATCCAGCAACGCTGGACCGACCCAAGGGAACTGATTATCACCGATAGTCAGTTTGGAAGGGCAGCAGTGGATTTCACTTCCACCAACCAAAAGATAAAAGAATATATCCTGGCACATCCCGGCGGATTATATGTAGTTCCGGGTTTTATTGCTGCTGATGCCAACAGGCAAACAACCACCCTGGGCAGAGGGGGCTCGGATTATACAGCAGCCATATTTGCAGCAGCCCTCGATGCGAAGGTGTTGGAGATATGGACAGATGTCAGCGGTATGATGACTGCCGACCCACGCTTGGTTCAGCATCCACGTGTAATACCTCGCATTTCTTACCAGGAAGCTATGGAGCTTTCTCACTTTGGGGCGAAGATTATTTATCCGCCCACCATTCAACCGGTAATGAATCGGGAAATTCCTGTCCGAATCAAGAACACATTTTCGCCAGATGATTTTGGAACTGTAATAGAAAAAGACGCTGTTGCTTCCGATGGATTCATTCGTGGCATCAGCAGTATTAGTAAAATCTCACTATTGAGTCTCGAAGGAAGTGGTATGATTGGTATTCCCGGATTTTCAAAAAGATTGTTTGAAGCACTGGCAGAGGGCGGTATCAATGTAATTCTCATTACGCAAAGTTCTTCCGAGCACTCTATTTGTGTAGGAATCAATGAGGCCGATGCAGCTGCTGCAAAACTAGTGGTCGATCGCTTTTTTGCTGCTGAAATATCCAGCGGAAAGGTCGAGCCCCTGCAAGTAGAGAGCGGCCTCGCCATTTTAGCTTTAGTAGGAGAGCAAATGAAAAGCCATCCCGGGGTAAGTGGTAAAATGTTTGGTGTGTTAGGACGTAATGGGATAAATGTACGGGCTATTGCTCAGGGTTCTTCGGAAAGAAACATTTCTGCCGTACTCCAGGAAAAAGATGTAAAAAAAGCCATCAACGTTTTACACGAAGCATTTTTTGAAACGACCTATAAGCAATTGAATGTATTCATAGCGGGTACCGGAAATGTAGGTAGTAAGCTGATCGGACAGCTACATCAGCAATTTTCTTATTTACAAGAGCATCTGCGAATACAGATTAGGGTCACCGGCCTGGCCAACAGCAAACGAATTTTGATACAGGAAGAAGGTATTGATCTGACTAACTGGCGCAATGAATTGGCGGCAGCGACTGCTGGTAATATCCATGAGTTTGTACAGGCTATTCGATCTGCCAACCTTCGAAACAGTGTTTTTGTTGATGTGACGGCGAACGATGCGGTTGCCGGTGTTTATAATGCCTTACTCGAAAAAAGTGTATCAGTAGTTGCCTGTAATAAAATTGCCTGTTCGTCGTCTTATGAACAGTATCGCTACCTGAAACTGTTGGCCCGCGAGTATGGTGCTCATTTTTTATTTGAGACCAATGTCGGCGCCGGGTTACCCGTAATTGGAACTCTGAATGATTTGTTGAGAAGTGGCGATACCATCCGAACCATACAAGCGGTTTTATCGGGAACATTGAATTTTGTATTTAATACGTATGATGGAACGATTCCCTTTGCCCATGTGGTCAAGCAAGCGCAGGAAGAAGGGTATACCGAGCCCGACCCAAGATTAGATCTGGGTGGAACAGATGTGATGCGAAAAATTATGATATTGGCGCGGGAAGCCGGTCAGCCACTTGAAATGAATGACATTGCCAACCATCCCTTTTTACCTGCCTCCTGTTTCGAGGGAAGTGTGGAAGACTTTTATCAGGAAATGGAAAAACAGGAATCTCATTTTCAGCAATTATATGCAGCCGCTAACTCGAACAATTGCAAACTAAAGTTTGTGGCAACCTATCAGGAGGGAAAGGCTTCAGTTGGGTTACAGCATATTACACCAGGTTCAGACTTCTATCATTTATATGGGAAGGACAATCTTATTTTGTTTTATACAGCAAGATATCCTGAACAGCCTATGGTGATAAAGGGTGCCGGTGCAGGTGCTGAGGTTACTGCCTCCGGCGTATTTGCAGATATAATAAGGGTAGCCCGATAAGTATTCAGTCGCTTTTATGTCGCTAAACGCAATCATACGACTTCAATTTTCTCCACTCAATGATCCGGGTGGACTTGACATATCCGATAATGATAGGATAGAAGTACGTTCGCCCGCTACTGTGGCCAATATGGTTTGTGGTTTTGATGTGTTGGGATTTGCAGTTGAAGAGCCTTATGATACCATGCACCTACGATTAAGGGATGAACCGGGAATAGCTATTGTACATGAAGATCATTATGGCTTATCTGTTGATCCATTGCAAAACGTAGCCGGTGTTGCCTTATTGGCGATGCTGGAAGAAATCGGCAGGCAGGATATTGGACTAGAACTGCGTATCAATAAGCAGATTAAGCCCGGCAGTGGTGTTGGTTCGAGTGCCGCAAGTGCAGCCGGGGCTGTTGTGGCAGCCAATGAACTACTGCAGCAGTCTTTCAGTAAAGCAGATCTGGTACGTTTTGCCATGCATGGTGAAAAGCTGGCTTCGGGGGTTAAACATGCAGATAATATTGCACCCTGTATCTATGGGGGCGTTACCCTGATTCGCTCCATATTTCCACTTGATATTGTAACACTGCCGGCCCCTGATCTTTATGTAACGATCGTACATCCTCAAATTGAAGTAAGAACATCCGATGCCAGGAGTATTTTAAGGCAGCATATACTGCTGCGTGATGCGATTCGCCAATGGGGAAATATTGCAGGCCTTGTCGCCGGGTTACTAAAAAATGATCATGACCTGATCGGGCGGTCACTCGAAGATGTTTTAATAGAACCGGTTAGGAGTATTTTAATACCCGGCTTTGACGATGTAAAAAGACGAAGCAAAAGCGCTGGTGCATTGGGTGGCGGAATCTCTGGCTCAGGGCCTTCTATCTTTATGCTCAGCACAGAAGAAAAAACTGCAGAAGCAGTGGGTGCAGAGATGCGTGCCATTTATACAGCTATTGGACTCGAGCACCATACTTATGTGACCCGCATTTGCTCTGCTGGCATAACGATGAACCGGCATAAGCCGAATTCTAATCACTGATACCATGTATATTTTTTGAAATGAAATATTATAGCCTACAGGACCCATCTTATTGCGTTAGTTTCGAGGCGGCGACTAGTATGGGACAGGCACCCAACAAGGGACTTTTCTTTCCGGAGAAAATACCTGTATACTCTTCTGTCGAACTGCGTGCAATGCTTGCTTTGAATCCGGAAGAATTGTCATTTCGAATCATGCAACCCTATGTGTCGAAATCTATTCCCGATGAGGTATTACGCCATATCATTGCAGATACCGTCAACTTTCCCTTCCCCCTTCACGCCCTTACCCCAAGTATCTCCACCCTTGAATTGTTTCATGGGCCTACCCTAGCATTTAAAGATGTGGGTGCTCGTTTTATGAGTAGGTGCCTGGGATATTTTTTCCGCCACTCTAATAATAAAGTGACCGTTCTGGTAGCAACTTCCGGCGATACCGGTGGTGCGGTGGCAAATGGATTTTTAGGCGTGGAAGGTGTTGAAGTCATTATCCTGTACCCACGTGGGAAAGTAAGTCCTATTCAGGAATTGCAGCTGACCACCTGTGGTGAAAACATTACTGCCATAGCTGTTGAAGGTAATTTTGATGATTGTCAGGCGATGGTCAAATCGGCATTTATAGATGAGCAGCTAAGAAAAAAATACCAACTAACTTCAGCTAATTCTATCAATGTCGCACGCTGGTTACCCCAGCAGTTGTACTATTTTTTTGCCCTTCAACAATGGAATGATGTTGATGATCCCCCGGTGATAGCAGTTCCCAGTGGGAATTTTGGGAACCTTGGTGCCGGTTTGCTGGCCATGAAGTCGGGTTTGCCGGTTAAGCATTTTATCGCTGCCTGCAATACCAACGATGCAGTCGCTGCCTTCCTACAGGGGG
This sequence comes from uncultured Sediminibacterium sp., assembly GCA_964448845.1. Lineage (GTDB taxonomy): Bacteria > Bacteroidota > Bacteroidia > Chitinophagales > Chitinophagaceae > Sediminibacterium. Next base: position 44,649 of record CAYUXJ010000003.1, on the reverse strand, counting down.
CTACTTACGCACCGCGCCCTGCAGTATCGACGCTCTCTAATGCAATGGATGTAGGCGACCCCAGTAATTTTATTCGTATACTTGAAATTTTTTGCCAGCAAGTTGAATCCGTTCGAGCAGCTATTGCTGGATGTACGATTACGGATGAGGAAACTTTACAAGTCATGCAAAGAATTTATCGCACGAATAGATATTTGCTCGATCCGCACGGAGCAGTAGCGATGCTTTCTCTTGAGCAATACCTAAGTCATCATGAAAAACAGCGAGGAATTTTTTTGGCAACAGCGCATCCGGTGAAGTTTCCAGATGTTATTGAGCGGGCAGTCGGTATACAGCCGGATTTTCCACCCGCCGCTAATGCATTATTGCAAAAAAAGCAGCAGTTCATTTCTATGCAACCCCGCTTCGATGCCTTTAAAACATGGATGTTAGAGCGGTAACCACTTAGAAGCATTCGAAGAAATCGGATGTATTTCTATGGTGAGCTACGTTATTTGTTTAGAACATCTTCCTTAGGTCAATAATATATTGCTGTGTTCCTTTCATATTGATAAGACCTTTTCTGGGTCTGTCGAGATCTACGATCAAATGAATACAGGCACATACCATGAGGGAAAATACCATACTAATGACAAACGGATTTCGTGATTTCGTTTGCTGGAATCCTAAAATAAAGCTACAGACGATGCAAAGCATAAAGAGCAACCAAAGAATTGAGTCAGGTACTGTAGCATTCTTTTCAGCGGTTCGGTTGACTACGATATCGAGCATGGCATTGAGTGAAGGAATCATCTGATTGGAGGCAACGAGGTTATCTTTTATTTTTGATGCCCTGGCAACTTCAGCCCAGATAAGATTTCCAACGCTATCGGTAGATGCGAGTGCTGTCTTTTCTTTTAGTATATCTTCACCTGCTTGAAAATAATTGATACGGGCTTCTACATACTCCTTTAAGTTCGCCCGTAAAATGTTTCGGGTTGAATCGGGGTAGAGATCACAGCGAAGAATAACAGTTCCTATGTCATTTGCCTCGGTTACCATTACATTTCTGCGTGACTCATACCTGGAAGCCGACATGCTGAATGTAAAGGCTAAGAGTAGCGCAAGTAATCCTAAAAGTGACCCCTCAATCGGATTGATGGTGTCATCAACATAGGAGCTAAAAGGACGCAACGTAGCCATTTTCTTCGCTACAAAGTATACGAGCACCATCAGTATAAAAAGCGTAACTGATATCTGAACTGCATCAAAACCTGATAAGAAAGATGGATTCATTTTTAATCGATTAATAGCTGATGGTTATATATTCATCTACCGTTTGTCCACCCCAATTTCTAACCTTATCTGATACCCATTTATTGAAGCGTTTACTTTTGCTGAGTTTTATTTTTCCTTCCCGTTTACAAATTTTGCCCTGGTTGATGATTGCTTCTTGACTAATAATAGTGCCATTGAATTCCATTTCGGTGGCTGATATCATTTGAAGTGTTCCGTCCATCGTCATATATCCCTTGTTATCTCTGCCTATTTGCTTACCTACAATACGGTATTTCCCATTACCTAAATTGGTTACAGTAGCTTTTCCCGGTTTATCCCAACTCATCCATTCTGCCCAGAAAATTTCAATATCACGGGTGCCGGTTCGAATGGCTGGTAGCGCAACAGTTTTATTGCGGGTATAAAATCCATCTACGTGTACATTTCTGCCAAACCCACAGGCAAATCCACCGGCAGTCGAAGTTTGCTGAATCGTTACTCCTTTATCAGTGAACTCAAAGCTGACCCGACAACTCGAGTCCTCATTCGTTCTGTAAAAGGTTCTGTCACCATATACCGTGAGAGAGTCTTTGATGAGGCCCAGGTTATTCGCGGGTGCTCCTGTTGAATACCTCAGGTGGAAAAGACTTTTATTGTTGACAGGCTCAGATACTATTAATTTACCAAAGGGGCCACCTGATTTAGCAGCTTGCGCTTCCGTTTTTTCGTTCAGCGTATAGGTGCCCGGCACAAGCGGAGACACCATCGAGGGTGTTTGTGCAAAAAGATAAGACGGGATGAAGATGGCAAGTAGCAGAGGGAAGAATTTCATTCGTAAGCGTTTTCTAAAATTAAACATCCTTTTTGAAACTGGAAGCGGACCATTAAAAAATGTGTACACATAACGGTGCTTTTATCCTTCGGCACCCTATTTTATTGATTTTCTGCTGATTGATTGAATGCGGTTTCCTTCACTGTGATTAAAAGTCATAAGCTTTTCTCCTTGGTCGTGAAAGAAGGGCTGTTGCCTCGGAATCGGGTTTACTGAATGTTTCCCGAACGGGATCCCAATAAATTTTCTTTCCTAGTTTCATAGCCATCCAGTGGAGTAAACAAGTGCTGCAGGTTCGATGGCCTACTTCTATTGGCGCAATCGGCTGTTGTTCCGTTTGTATGCACTCCAGCCAATTCAGGTGTTGCTCAGCACTTTCGTATAAATGTACTTCTTGCGGTGCTATAACTGAATTTAATAATGATGGGTTACTAGCATGAAGGGGATAGATACCGTTTTTGCCAATGATGGGTAAGCCCTGGTTGAGGATATATGCACCCCTGGCTACCCAGATCCATCCATCTGTTCCAATAAATCGAATGCCATTGGTTAATTCACTGGAAATAATCATGTGTACGCCATTCGCATATAAGGCTTCTGTTTTGCATTTTCCATGAACATCCCACAAGCCATCATATTTTTCATCTCTTTGTGGAAATAGGGCACTTCCCCAGATCTCAATAGGACCGCTGTATTCCATATCCATCGCCCAATGAGCGATATCAATATGGTGTGAACCCCAGTTCGTTATCATTCCTCCTCCAAACTGTTCGCATCTTAACCAGCCGGGTCGATTGTGAATGGTCTCTTTTCCCTTACTTCGGTTATGTACCCGGTCTTCTATAAATGGTACTTCCGGGGTTGTGCCCAACCAGGCATCATAATTCAAACCAGCCGGTATGGGCATGATGGTTTTATTTCCACCGGCCGGATCAGTGGGTAATCCTATTTCAATTTGCTGCAAGTGTCCAATTCTTCCATTTCGAACCAATTCAGCAGCCCGCTTAAATTGAGGCCAAGGATCTAGGGAACGCTGCTGACTTCCCAGTTGAACAATTTTTCCGGAAGCAAGCACGGCATCTCTCAATATTTTCCCCTCCTCAATGGTTAATGTTGCCGGCTTTTGTAAATAAACATGTTTGCCTGCCTGAACAGCGTGAACACTTACTACTGCATGTTGGTGATCGGGCAGACTGATTACAACTGCATCCACTTCCTTATTTAACAGCATTTCACGGTAGTCATAATAAACAGCTATTTCCCAGTCTCCCTTTAGTCCGCCATTTTCTTGGGCAGCTGTAATATAGCTATCGCGGATTATTTCGCTACAAGCATCGGCCCTGTCTTTGTCAACATCGCAGACTGCAATGATTCGTGCCTGACCGAAGCGGGCAAGTTGAGGTATATCATGGGCTAAGGCATTCCTTCCACATCCAATAATGCCTACCTGAATTCGGTTGCTGGGGGCAGTTTTACCGAAAACGGTGGAGGGTACAATCGAAGGAAATTCACTCATAGTGTAATATCAGCTGTCAGTAATGAGCGGAGCCATCGTTTTTGTTTATCGAAAAATTCGCTGTATTATCCGAAAGGCTGATCGATGGAGATACTTTGAGGTGTAAAAAAGCGGGGTCCTTCTTCAGTTATATACAGGCAATCTTCGAGTCGTATTCCAAACTCTCCCGGAATACAAATCGTAGGTTCATCGCTGAAGCACATACCCACACCAATGGGTGTCATATTTCCTTTTACGAAATTGGTCCATTCATGTCCTTCCATACCGATGCCATGTCCGGTTCGATGCGGCAATCCGGGCAGCCGGTAGTTTTTTTGGTACCCTGCATTTTCAATCACCGCTCTGGCAGCCGCATCTACTACTTCGCAGGGAGCTCCCAGCTTGATGGCAGCGAAGGCGGCATCTTGTGCTTTCTTCTCCAGGTTCCATACCGCTATTTGTTGATCGCTTGGTTTTCCCACCACAATAGTTCGTGTTATATCGGAAGCATACCCTTGGCAGGAAGTTCCTCCATCCACCATCACCACATCGCCTTCCATGATCTTTTGGGGTTTAATGCTACCGTGCGGCATGGCAGAATATTTTCCAACCTGTACGGAGGCACCACCTGTAAATCCCAGCTTTTCAAAGGCAGCTGAAATATTTTTGCCTAATTGTGATTGGGTCATTCCGGGCTGTATCGTAGCAAATGCAGCCTTATATGCTTCGATGGTAACATCATTGGCTTTTTGCATCAGCGCCAGTTCGGCGGCAGATTTATACATTCGGCATCCCGCTGTTACGGGTGTTGCATCTGCTACCTCCCAGCCTGCGCCCAGTTTACGAACACCATCTGCTATAAAAAATCGTACCCGCTCCTCCATACCTATGCGGCGATACTTACTTCCGCGATCTTTTGCTATTCCGACGATCAGGGCGTAAGGACTTTCATGTTCTTCCCAACACCTTACCTCATCACCAAAGACGGGGTTGATCAGTTCGCGGGCACGGTCTTCCTCGAATTTGGGACAAACATATGCGAGGGCACCTTTGGCAGGTATTACCAGACCGAAAGTCCGTTCACTTTGACCCCAACGTAATCCTGTAAAATAGTTACAAGTGGTGGTGCCTTCCATGAAGATGGCATCTAATTTTTGCTCTTGCATCAATTGTTGTGCTTTGGCAATGCGTTGCTTTCTCTCTGCTTCAGAAATCGGAACGATTCCGTCGAGGGCAGGGTTTAATTGAGCAATGGCGGGATGCAGCGAAAAATCTTCCTGATTGGCAGGGGCACTGAAAAGGGCGGGACTGATTCCGAGTGAACCGGCCAGCCAGCTTCCCTTGCGTAAAAATGAACGTCTGTTTTCTTTCATAGCAAATGAGGTAAGGAATTAAAGGTATACATTTATTCTGCAGTCGGCAAGGGTTTTGCACATCGAAATCGGGAAGAAGTAGCTCTGTTCGCGATCTACCCCTCCGAATTTTTATGCCCCACAGGTTTTGCTTAAATTGTATCGAATAAAATAGGGTTAGATGTAAATGATATCAACCTGATAGTCGTCAGGCAGTTTGAAAAGTAAAATATGATTCCTGTTAAAACAGATCCCCGGCTGATTTCCTTTAACTCACTCAGGAAATCGATTGGTTGGCTAAGTGTTGCTCTTTCACCCGCTATGATTGCCGGAAATTATTTTCTGGCAGACTGCAGCTATATTCAGCAATCTATCAGTGATTATTATTTTACTGTGACCGGTGATCTATTGGTTGGAATTATGTGTTGTATGGCTCTTTTCCTCATTTCCTACAAAGGATATCCGGGCGAGCAACTCGATGAATGGCTAACTACGGTTGCGGGATTACTGGCACTCGGTGCTGCATTTATCCCAACCAATGAACCATTGATACAGAGTTGTGCCATCATTCATCTGCCCTGGAGTACAAACAGAAGTCTTACTCATAATCTTTTATCATCGCTATTATTTATTTCACTGGCCCTACTATCTATGCTACTCTTTACCAAGGGTAAGGGAGAACCAACACCCGAAAAAAGAAAGCGCAATAAAGTATATATTATTTGCGGGTCAATCATGCTGCTGGTGATTATTGTTGTACCCATCTATAACCAATTGGTCAGGGCTAATCAGGGTTGGGAAAAATACAAGCTGGTCTTTTGGCTCGAAACCCTTGCCATGACTGCCTTTGGTATATCGTGGCTGGTGAAAGGTGGACTCTTCCTAAGGGATCGGCCGGAGGTTAAAATTAACTGATCGGGCATGCTACTTCTCTCAATCTAAAAATCTGGGCAGTCTACGCCCACTACGCTGCTTACTTTAGTTTTATAAGTACAGCACTTACCACTGCTCTTTCTACTCCATTGTCACCCGGTCTCACCAGTAATTGATTGCCTACAATCATACTGGTAGATCCACCGCCATCGAGATTTATGGCGTCTGTACAACTCAGGTCTCTCATCATATTCGATAGTTCCAGCAGGGATAGTCCGGCATAACCTGCTGATGGATTATCCCCTTCTACGGCTACGATAAAAACAATTCCATTGGCATTGTGACCGATGGCACTGCGGGGGCGTGCGCTTGTGTTATTTACATTGATGAGTTCTGCAATGTCACTGATTTGCCGACTACCATTTTTCATAAGCATGGGAGAACCTCCGATGGCTGCTGTCGTCATCCAGCGGCTACCGCCGGCAGGAAATTGCGCAGATGGTTCCTGTAAGGGAGCAGCGCCTTCTGCATTGGGTGCCGGAGCCGGATAACTAAAAATATCATTGTTGTTTACCACATGATAAATCCAGGCGGTAGCCGGTTGTCCGGAAGTGGTTATGCCAAAAGCAGCACGGGTGGGATAGTAAGCAGTGTTGACACCATTAAAGGATCGATTGACTGATTTGATATTAGGTGAGAGAACGGCCCCATTGAACTGCACCAGGCTAAAAGATTGATTGCTTCCAAAAAATCCGCCATTGATACAGCCATAAACGACACCGGGTTCATCTTTATAAAAATCACTGGTTTTTTTGGCTGTAGCAGATAAAACAGGCTTGAATTCAAAAATAGTTCGCTTGCTATCATACGCAAGACAAAAGGCCTTTGTTTTTTTACCTTCGAAGAGGGTATCAAAAAAATATAACTCAATGCCTGTTGGAAAATTCTGTGTCAGCAGATTGGAAAATTTCCATCCGGCAGGCAGTGTGATCAGGCGCGTGGGAGTAGGGGTCACCGGAGGGTTCACCGGCTGCGGATTATTATTGTTACCGCCTCCTGCATTTTTAGTGCAGCTACTAAGGATAATTAGCACCAACAGTGGGGAAAAGAAAGTTCTTGTTTTCATAATTTCTCAGGATAAATCGGCCGCTTTGATTCGCGGATGGTTTCAAAATAAAAGAATACTTCTCCGGTATAACCGTATGTTCTGTTCAGGCGAAGCATGCTTTCTAAAGCTGCGTCATCTGCCCTATAACCATTTCCCAGCGAGGTAAGGATGCCTGGAAAAATTTTATGTTTGAGGTTGGCTGGTACTTGCGAGCCAATGGCTTTCAATGTCTGCTCATAGGCATCCAGCTTATAACGGTATACTTGTGGTATAATCCAATCTGCATAGCCCTCTTTTAGCCAGCGCGGCCAATCTTGCAAATATTGTTCTTTGCTCCATGGATAGATGCTCGGTGCCCATGAAACCATACAGTCAGGTCGGGTTGATTTTACCGCCTGGTATAATTTTTTTCCAAATAAACTGATTTTATCTGCCTTCCATTGCAACCAGTTTACTTCTTTGGGATCTTTCGGTGGAACTTTCCCGTTATTTTCTGCGGCATAGAGTTGAAGGGTATAGGCATCATATCCTCCTTCGGCAGGCATAGCAGGCAATCGGTCGTCTCCCTGAATACCATCCACTTTATAATTTTTTACTACTTCCAATACCAATTCCTGCATGAATTGCTGTACTTCCGGATGCAGGGCATTCCACCAGAAAAAATCATTTTTCTTCAGCAGTTTTCCCTGGTTATCGCGTCCACACCAGTCAGGATATCGACTCAGCCAGTTTTGATGTGCGCTGTCCTGATAGGCATAGGAAAATCCGAATTCAAACCAGGCATGAACGCGAAGACCTGCCGCGTGTCCTTCGTCAATGAAAATTTTTAGCGGGTCAAAGCCTTTGTACAAGGTATCCTGCGCAATGCCTATGTAATTTTTTACCACCTGACTGGGGTACATGGTCACCCCTCTATTCCAGACGACGACAAAAATATCTGTTAGTCCATTTCTTTTACAATGGCCCACACTTTCCCGAATCGCAGCGGGTGACGTCATGGCAGAACTGGCGACATTTGTTATCCAGGTGCCGCGAATGGCCGGTGCCTGCGCTGATACAGGCAGGTAGAAAAAACAAATTACGATGACGATGATAGATGATATTATTTTCCCCATGATGTCTTATATTCCTGGTAACGATTATACAGGTGATGTGCCTGAAGGTAAGCAGACTGCGGACTCATAAAATGTGAAAATTCAAATGTGATGGCTTTGTCATAGCCAGCTTTGTCGGCAGCCTGTAATTTCAGTTTCAGCTTTTCAAATTTGATGGGCAGGAATTTAATGGGCATATCGCGATCAAAGCTCTCTGCATTTGTCCAGCATTGTAATTGGTATCGGTCTGCCAGTAGTTTATTCACGGTGAAGAAATCTTCCAGTTCATGGTAGTCAATATGTCCATCCTGAAAAGCTACTGCATCGATTGACTGATGAATGCCATGAAAAATTTCATCCCATTCTGATTCATGCTCCTTGAGTGAAACGGCATCAGCTTTTGTAATGGTTCCGGAGGCAGCCATGACTGCTTTTTTCCCATCTATCCAGGGAGAGATGAATACGGGAAGTCCGCCACTGATTGCTTTGCAGGCAGCTCCCATGGCACTGAAAACTTCGATGGCTCCCTTTGTTTTTCGGCTGATCTCTGTACTCAGGTACCAGCCTTTGAAAGCGGGGCGATGGCCATATTTTTTCCAGACTTCTTCTATCACAAAGTGATTCAGATCTGCTTCATGCTGCATGTTGCCGGTATCCCAGTAAACGCCACTGTCGTAGAGGCCGAAATAAAGACCTATCTTATATTTTTCTGCCAGTGTTAAATAAAGATCAACCAGATCAATCGGGGGCTGATAGCAACCGACTTTTTTCATCAGGTACTCGGAGGGGTAGGTGAGGAATTTTCGGTAGCCACAGCGAATGATGATGACCGTATCAATTCCCATGGCTTTCATGTGCCGGAAATCCTGGTCCCATTCCTGTGGTCCCCAGTTTTGGTGGGGGATATCATGACTGATCTCGTCAATAAAAGTGCCTGTAATAAGCATATCGAAGAATTAAATTACAAAGCAGGGTTTGATTCTTGTTTTTTCAAAGGTACAAGCCAGCTTACAATGAAAGCGGGTATGGTTGAGATCAATACCCAGATAAAAAAGTTTGCATAGCCAAGGGAATCACTAATGGCACCACTAATCATTGATGCCAGTGTATAGCCAAAATAAGTTATCGCACTGCCAAATGCATAATGTGCCATTTGGTATTTACCGGGGGCGATTTGTTGCATGATGAATAAAATGATACCAATGAAGCCAAAGCCATAGCCGAAATGCTCCACTGCAATCGCTGTGCCGATTACCCAGACAGAACTTGCCTGTGTAATGGCTAGGTATGCATAAGCGGCAAAGGGCAAGTTAAAAAGTGCACAGAGTAAAAGTAAGGTGCCCCTATTCAATCCCCTGTTGGAAACAAAATAGCCGGCTGCTAATGAGCCTAGTACAAATGCAGCGGTACCATAGATACCGGTGAGTAGACCTACGGTTGCTTCTGTTAAACCCAGACCCCCAGCGCTGCGGGCAGCTTTTAGAAACAATGGCATGATTTTTATGCCCTGGCCTTCTGCAAAGCGATAGAGCACAATGAACAGGATGCCAGCCCAGATATGTTTCTTCTTAAAAAAACTTACGATTACATCTTTCAGTGTATGCCATACTTCCTCGGAACTTTTTACGGTTCTTGAGGTAGTTGACTCGGGCAAAACACTTCTGTTATAAAATCCCAGTACCAGCATGATTACAGCATATATGGCCAATACCAATGCCCAGGCATCGCGGTCGCCAATGACCGGAATCATTATACCTGCCAGGAATACCATTCCTCCATTGGAAAACAGTTTAGCGACATTATAAAATGTTCCCTGCCAGCCAACATAGCGGGCTTGGTCACTTTCAGACAATTCACTCAGATAAATACCATCTGCTGCCATATCTTGGGTCGCACCAAAAAAGGCAATTAAAAAGAAAAGTGTTACTGAGAGGGGAAAAAAGGCATGGGTGTACAAGGATAGAACCGATAAAGCAAATAACAATCCACAGGCAATTTGAGAGAACTGGATGTAGAACTTCTTGGTTTTATAGAGTTCCATGAAAGGTCCCCACAGGGGCTTAAAACTCCAGGGCAATACGATGATGCCCGTCCAGAATGCAATTTGTCCGTCAGAATACCCCAGACTTTTATATAAAAGGGATGCTACGGTGCCACCTAATACCAGGTTGGGGAGCCCCATTGCAAACCAGGTGGTGGGAATCCATAAAAAAGGATGACCCTTTGATTTTTTTTCAGAACTTGTCATGTAACAGGCCGAAAATTATTAATTAAAAAATTTAAAAACTATAGGTGAATTTATAATTTTTTTAATTTAGTACCTCCTAATTGCCACCATTTCATGCAAATTAATATCGCCTTCCCCAAGATATCAGGTTATCTCCCGCTGCTAACCACGATATTCCTATTTATTTGCATGGGTTGTACAAAGTCCGGATCCGGGGGTGGAAATAACAATCCGCCGCCCAATCCACCCACCCCGCCCCCTTCTCCTGTATGGGATGTTAATGCCATGCGCGGGGTATGGGTTACTACCACTGCCAGCACAGCACTGGATAGCAAAGAAAATATTCAAGCCATGGTGGCTGCCTGCAAAACAGCAGGCATGAATCATATTTTTATTGTCGTGTATAATAATGCCCGAACCATTTATCCCAGTACCGTTATGCAAAATCTCATCGGCAAGCCACAGCTGGAGAAATTTGCAGGAAGAGATCCCCTCAAGGAATGTGTGGATGAAGCCAAATTACAAGGATTGAAGGTTCATGCCTGGTTTGAGTATGGTTTTGCTTCTTCCTATTCTGCCAATGGTGGTCCCATTGTTGCTGCCAAGCCGAATTGGGCGGGAATAGCTTTGGGGGGCAACTTATTAGTGAAAAACGGATTTGACTGGCTGAATGGTATCCATCCGGAGGTGCAGCAATTCATGATTGATTTATTCAAAGAAGTCGTCGCAAGGTACGAGGTAGATGGAGTACAGGGCGATGATCGATTGCCTGCGATGCCTTCCAATGGAGGATATGATGCCTATACCAGTGCATTGTACCGAACAGAAACCGGCAATGCAACACCACCCAACAATACAGCTGAACCCAATTGGGTGAACTGGCGCGTGAAGAAGCTCAATGAATTTGTAAAGCGCCTCCGCAATGAAATCAAGGCCATCAAACCAGGAATTCAGTTATCTATGTCTCCCAGTCCCTACCCCTGGAGCCAGACGGAATATTTACAGGATTGGCCTACCTGGGTAGACAGCGGCTGGGTTGATGCAGTGATACCCCAATGCTATCGCTATGACATCGCCAGTTATAACAATGTGTTGCAGCAGCAAAAATCTTATCACCGCAACCAGGCTGTTCCTATCTATGCCGGCGTATTGCTTCGTTCCGGCACCTATACTGCCACCGATGGATTTCTTACTTCCATGATTCAAAGTAACCGGCTCAATGGTTATAAAGGTGAATCATTCTTCTTTTATGAAGGCATCAAGGATCGGGCTGCCTGGTTCCAGGGACAATACCCATTCATACGATAAATTATGACAATAAGATTGTTACTAGTTGCCATGCTGGGATACGGCCTGTTGGCAGTGCCTGCTTTTTCCCAACGCTACACCCAATTCGTTGACCCTTTTTTAGGAACCGGTGGACATGGTCATACCTATCCCGGGGCCACAATCCCTTTCGGAATGGTACAGTTAAGTCCGGACAATGGAACAGAAGGGTGGGACTGGTGCAGTGGGTATCATTACAGCAGCGACAGCATTGCCGGATTTAGCCATACCCACTTGAATGGAACGGGAATCGGGGATTGGTGTGATATTTCTTTTCTGCCACTTACCGACACCTCCGGCGCCGGAGACCGATTCATGAAGCAAGCTTTCAGTCATCGCAATGAAACTGCTTCCCCCGGATACTATCGTGTTCAGCTGAACAATGGAATTTCCTGTGAGTTGACTGCTTCTCCTCGTTGCGGAGTTCACCGGTATCGGTTCCCCCAACAGCAACGCTGGTTGCGTATTGATTTGGGATTCTACATCAACTGGGACAAAACAACGGCTGCCTTTATACAAATTATCAATGATTCAACGGTAGTAGGCTACCGATATTCGACAGGTTGGGCAAAAAACCAGCGGGTATATTTTGCTGCCCGATTTAATCAAACCATTCGCTTCTCGCGATTCATTGGTGCCAACAAAGCATCGCTGCGCGAAGCGGAAGGCAATGACTTAAAACTACTACTGCAATTGGGTGGCAAGGAGGAAACAGTTTTGGTCAGGACCGGCATCAGCAGTGTTAGTTCAGAGAAGGCATTGCAGGCATTGGATGAGATACATGATAAAGCATTCGATGAGGTAGTGAAAGAAACAGAGGCAGCTTGGGAGAAAGAATTAAGGCGCATACAGATTGATACCAGTGATAGGGCCTTTGCTACGCGATTTTATACGGCCTTGTACAGAACCTGCCTGTCACCATCGCTTTACTCAGATGCAGATGGGGCCTATCGCAACCAAGATAACAGGGTCTATCAAATGCCAGACAGACAGGCTAGGTATACCATCTTTTCACTTTGGGATACTTTTCGAGCCCTGAATCCCTTGTATACGCTAACACAGCCGGGGCGGCTGCCAGATATGATCAACAGCATGCTCCGCTTTTATGATGAAAACGGACTTTTGCCGGTTTGGGACATCAGTACCTGGGAAGCCAATACCATGACCGGCTATCATGCGATACCGGTATTAGCCGATGCGATACTGAAAGATATTGGCGGCTTTGATGTGCAGAAAGCATATACCGCGATGCGAAAGAGTGCCTTTCAGCAACAAAGGGGAACCCCTGATTATATTAAGTATGGTTATTTGCCACAAGACAAACACGGATGGAGTGTGACCATCACACTGGAATATGCTTTTGATGACTGGTGCATTGCCCAGGTGGCACGAAAACTTGGGAAGATGAATGATTATGAAACATTCATGAAAAGGTCTCGAAGCTATCAACAACTTTTTGACTCGGCTACAGGTTTTATGCGTGCCAAAAATAGCCGGGGTGAATTCCTGCCCAATTTCGATCCTCTCTATTCAGAACATGGCTTTGATGGCCAGTATATTGAGGGTACAGCCTGGCAACATAGTTTTTTTGTACCCCATGATGTCGATGGTTTTGCCCGTTTGATGGGAGGAAAGGATAAATTAGTAAAGAAACTGGATGACTTATTCAATGCCCCTTCTGAATTACATGGAGAAAACACTTCGGCAGATGTGACCGGCCTGATTGGACAGTATGCACATGGAAATGAACCGAGTCACCACATCATTTATATGTACAGTGAACTCGGTCGTCGAGATAAAGCTGCCCGTTGGATAAAAGTGGTGGCCGATAGTATGTATAAGAATGGACCGGATGGGTTAACAGGCAATGATGATTGCGGACAGATGAGTGCCTGGTATATATGGACTTCCCTGGGGATGTATCCGATGAATCCTGCTTCCGGCAAGTATGTGATTGGTTATCCCCTCATTGATAAGGGAATGCTACTTTTACCCAACGGAAAAAAATTATTCATTTCCACGAGGGGCAAACGGCATAGCCAATCGTATGTTCAAAAGGTTGTATTGAATGGGAAGCCGATTACAAGTACTTACCTTACCCATAATCAACTATTACAAGGGGGTGAATTAGTATATGAATTAAAATAATTGATTCAGCAATAATCAGCGCTAATGAGTTCCAATGGGGGAATGCCTCAGATGATTTTATTGCTGCCTTCAATATCATAAGAGAAGTTATAGGAATAAAAAAAGGCACCCCGAAGGGTGCCTTGCTTATATAAAACAACCAACTATTTAATTCTTACCAGCCGGTATTTTGAGTGATGCCGGGATTGTTATCGATTTCAAATTGAGGTATAGGCCAGAGTTTGTATTTAGCATTTGTATTTGCTCTGGTTTGTCCTCTGAAACGGATACGCTGATTGATACTGGAAGCATAGTTGGGTACGTTGTCAGCATCGAATACCGGACGCGCAGCAGGAACGGCTGGATCCAGTGAGAGTCCAACAATCGGCACACTATTGGCTTTACCATAAATATCCCATCTTCTCAGATCGAAGAGGCGTAGACCTTCGCTGGCGAACTCTACTGCTCTCTCCCGACGAATCAGTGTGCGCAGATCAGACTGAGAAGTCAAGGCAGTTGCCGGTTGTCCGGCACGGGCCCGAACTGTGTTAATGGCACCGGTAACGGTTCCATCAATTTCACCCAGTTCAATCTTTGCTTCCGCATAGGTGAGCAGAATTTCTGCATAGCGCATCAGAATGAAACCCACTTTTGATTCAAAAGTGTACTGGGTAGAGTCATTGTATTTGTTCCATACATAACCTACACCACCGATATTACCTGTAGCACTTACCTGCCACTGAATACCTGATGCCTGCGCACCAATCCAGTCGTTGTTGCCGGTAACGTTATCATAGACACCGGTAGTCCAATTGAATTTTCTTCTGATATTGGAATAGATATTAAAAATGGTTCTCTCCCGCAGATTGTTATAGGGCAATGCAGCAGATTTAGAAGCAAAATGTACCATGGTATCACCGGGCATATAGATGCTCCAGAATAATCTTCTGTCTCTGTTCAATCGGGGGTTGGCGGGGTCATAGGTGGTAGAAGCATCAATTCTGTTTCCGCTTCTGTCTTCAAACTGATCTACCAGTGCCTGGGAGGGGAAGTGGCTGGACTGTGAGTTGGTTACCTGACGAGGTACACCTAAGATCGGTCCCCAGTTCTGTGGCTCATTCACATCGGCAGGATAGTTTTGAATGAAGAGTATCTCCCTTCCTGCATTGGCACTTTGACCTGCCAGTGAGAATAGGTTCGGGAAATTTGGGTTCAGTGAGTACTGTCCGCCATCAATGATGGTTTTGCAGGCAGCAGCAGCTGTTCTGTAATCTCTGATCAATAATGCCAGTTTTGCTTTAATTCCAAGGGCAACTGCTTTATTTACGCGGCCAAGCGTTTGAACAGGCGTTGTTCCGGCAGCATCAAAAGCCGCTGCGGCTTCATCCATGTCTTTACTCAAATCAGCAACAATGGTAGCTACTGGTGTACGTTTTGCTGTCAGCACTTCGTTTACGGAAGGAGGTGCTTTATAAAAAGGTACATCACCGAACCAACCCATCAGATGTAAATATCCCCAGGCCCTGAGTACTTGTGCTTCTGCTTTTATACGGTTGAAGGTAGCTGTAGACACATTGGCTTTTCCATTTTCCATACCGACTAATTGCTGATTGGCACGTTGAACGAGACGATAGGCCTGACTCCAAGCATTAGACACTATACCATTGTTAATAAGGAACGGCCCACCATCACCCATAGCAATAAGGTCAGCGGCATTGCCACCTCTTTTCATCGCCATGTCAGTACTTGCTTCTATTTCAAATAACATGGGTATATTATTGGCAATTACCCACATAGAGGAGCCATAAACGCCAGTTAGTCCTTGTTCCATTTCAGCTTGGTTGCTGAGAAAGGTGGTAGCGGTTGTCGCATCCAAGGGTTTCCTGTCCAAGAACTTCTGACAGGCGCTCAACCCAATAATGGCGATCGGAACCAGTAATAATAATATCTTTTTCATTTGTAAGATTTTTTGCAGTTTCATTAAAAGGTTACATTGATACCACCTGTGAAAGTGCGCATGAGCGGATAAAATTCAGCATTCGCGCTGTTGATCTCCGGATCAAATCCTTTCCATGCATTCGATAAAGTCAGCAGGTTGGCGCAGCTGAAGTAGATGCGGAAATTGCTGATTTTTGTTTTACTGAGCACAGACTGTGGAAGTGTATAACCCAGGTTAATGTTTTTGATACGGAAATAGGCGGCACTTCTGATCCACTGTGTAGCCAGCAGGTAGTTGTTACCTCCGGAGCCGGAAGGCAGTAGACGTGGGAAGAGTGCATTTTCATTATCCGGCCGCCAGTAATTTTTGTGTATGCTCAACAGTGAAGCTGCAAAGTCTGCAGAGTTGAAAGGAACAGCACCGGTACCACTGAGGAAATTATTTCTCTGTCCAACACCCTGACCAAAAATATTCAGGTCCCAGTTGCCGTAGTTCAGGTTGATGTTGATGCTGTACTCATAACGAGGGAAGGCATTGCCAATGAAGGTTCTATCATCTCCATCTACTTTTCCATCCTTGTTAAGGTCGGTATATCTCACATCACCGGGTTTGGGTCCTACAAGTGGACTAACATTCCAGGGGATACCAAATTGAACCGGTGCAGCTTTGATCTCAGTAGAATCGCTGAAATAACCGGCAGTCACATAACCGAAATAAGAGCCAGCTGCTTGACCGGGTGCTGTTCTGATACCATCACCGATAAAGGGGGTGCCGGGTACCAGACTGGTTACTTGGTTCTTGACATCCGACACCATGGCGGTAATGTCAACCCCCAGTTTTCCGAAACGGTTCTTATAGTTCACTGTGAACTCCCATCCTCTGTTCTCCATATTGCCTGCATTCACAAAAGGATTGGTCAATCCACCGGCTGAAGCAGGGAGTGTGCGCCGTAGCAACAAATCCTTCTGTGTTTTTACATAGTAATCTGCAGTGAAAGTGAAGTTTTTAGCCAGGGTCAGGTCTAAACCGATGTTCCATTGTTTAGAAGTTTCCCAACCTAGTTGTGGGTTGGAGAATTGTAAAAGGGCTAATCCAAGGTTGGTAACATTACCAAAGTATGAATTGGTATTCAGGTTAGGTGACGAAGCAGGATTGGTATATCCGGCTTGTTGATAAAATGCATCAAACACATAGAAAGAGTTGCCAATATTCTGGTTGCCATTTCCTCCCAGTGAGGCACGTAACTTACCAAATACGATATCTTTATCGAGTGACTCCATAAATTTCTCTTTCGAGAATACCCAGGCTGCAGAAATGGAGCCAAAATTACCCCATTGTTTATCAAGTGCCTGTGAGAAGCGGGAGCTTCCGTCTCGACGACCATTTAATTCCAGGAAGTATTTGTCTTTATAACTATAATTGAAGCGGGCAAAGAAGCCAGCAAGTGCCAGCTCATCAGCACCGGCATTATTGTCTCTAATACCAGATCCCAGACTCAAATAAGGTTGGTTGGGATTGATAAAGCCCTGACGGGAAGCGCCGAAGAAATTATTGGTAAACAACTCCGATTGACCACCGGCCAGGAACTTGAAAGTATGATTACCTAAACGTTTGGTATATGTTGCCTGACCGAGATAAGTAGTATAAATATTATTATTCCAGGCTTCAGACAAACTGGTGGTACCAGGCCAGGTTCCAATCAATGAATAAGAAGAGCTAGCCAGGTTGGGCTGATAGATATTTGCATTGGTCACCCAGCTTTTAGTATAAGGGTTGGAGGTTTGGCGACCCCAGTACCCTTCGATTTCTAAACCGGCAATCGGATGGAAGTTGAATCCGAAGCGGGTCAGTAAAATATTATTGTTCACTACAGAATTGCCGGTAGCTTCCGCCATGGCAATTGGGTTACGGTTGTTCGATTGAGCAGCTGTTCCATACATACCGGGACCGTATTTACCACCGCCGATCGCAGGTAAACCAATGGCCTGGCGAATGATGAATTCTGCAGAACCGGTTGAAGGATTGGTGGTAATACTGTTGGTATAAGCCAATACACCGATCAAAGTAAGTTTTTTACTCACTTTAAATTCGGGGTTCAAGCGAAGATCATATTTATTAAAAGCACTATTCGGAATCAACCCTTGCTGCGAGAGGTAGGAAAATGATCCAAATAGACTCATACGTTCGCCACCGGCGTTTAGTTGCACGTTGTGGTTCTGCATCAGTCCGGTATTGGTCAATACCTCTTTCAACCAATCTGTGTCAATAACGTCTAGGTTATTGGCAGGAGTAGTTCTGTATCTATCAATCAATGTCTGAGGGAAAACAAAAGCATTCGGATTACCGGTTCTGTTTCTTTCAGCTTCGTTGCTGAGCAACATGTGATCGATGGCACTCACACGTTCAGGAATAGCAGTTGCTTCCTGCTTGGTAACAAAACCATTGTAGCTTAGTTTCATTTGCTGGCCGCTGGCTCTTTTGGTTTTCACCAAAACAACACCATTGCTGGCGCGGTTACCATAAATAGAAGTAGAAGCCGCGTCTTTCAGCAAGGTGATGCTCTCGATGGCATTGGGGTCAATCAGATCCAGCGACGCTAATGCCAGTCCATCCACGATGATCAGTGGGGCATTGTTTCCTTGAATTGAACCTTGTCCTCGAATTATTATGCTAGCTCCGTCAGCACCGGGGCGACCGGATTGCTGCTGAACAGTAACACCGGGGGCGAGACCCTGCAGGGCCTGGCTGGTGCTCGACACCTGTCTGCGGTTCAGTGCCGCGTTGTTGAGGGTAACGAGTGATCCGGTCAGACTCGCTTTTTTCTGTGAGCCGTAACCTACTACCACTACTTCACCCAGATCACCGGCTGTGGGCTGAAGTACGATGTCAATTAGTTCGCCAGTTACTTTTGCTTCTTTGGTAGTAAAGCCGATTCCGGAGAATACCAGATCAGCATTTTTGTCGGCCAGGATGGTGAAGTTACCATTGGCTCCTGTGATGGTACCGGCTTTTTTGCCTTTTACCACAACAGATATGCCTTCGGCCGGATTTCCGGTACCGGCACTGGTAACCCTACCCGACACCCTGATTTGCTGTGCCATTGCTTGCTGGAAAAGTAGCAGCAACAGGCCAAGAAGGAAGGATAGCTTTTTCATGTTGGTTGTTTTTGGTTTTAGTATAGCAATTAAAATTGTCCCTGATGATTAATCTGACGCGAACGAAATGGATCGACTGTCGCGTCAAGAAGTTGAGCAAATTGAACCCGCGTAATCAGTGCCTTAGATGAAAAAGTTCCAAAGCCCCATGTTTTCCATGCAGCTGTTATCTGCTGCTGTAAACGCTTCGGTTGATGCCAGGCCCAGTTTATGCTGGTTGGTATTTTATATTGAATTGATTGAATCATTTTGATGGCATCGCCGGTCGTCAAGAATTTTCCGGCACCAATAACGATCGGTTTTGAGGTAAAAGGACGTATGTCTAATAAGGCTGTATCTGCATTTACCAGAGAATCCGGATAGAACCAGGTCTGGTTGGCCCAGGCATTGGGTTTTCCTGTGCCACGTAAAATACCCGTAGCGCCTATGCGCTGCACTGCTTCAAAATGCGGATGATCGATTCTTACATCATAATAGGGCATGATGTAAGCTTTACTTTTCAGTAACGCAGACTGCACTGCACGAACCGGTACATCAGCAGCATTCGGTTTATTCATTTCCACACTGAGGGCAGCCAGGGTGCCGGCTGCTTGTCCGGTAAGTAACACACAGGGCTGTAAACGTGTTGTGCCGTTGGCAAGATTTGAAACACTGATGGCTTTTTCTGCAACAATTAATCCGCTGGTATTCTTTGGCAGTAATGCTCCCAAGGGTACATTAAAGGAAGGCACCGGGTAGAAATCGAGGTGTTGTGGTGCCTGAGGATTTTTTTTGTGGTGATGGTCAACCGGGTAATCTCCGACAGAAATACCAGTACGGTAGAGTGCTTCCCCGTTGGTATAAGGGTTGGCAATATGTTTTACATTAAAACGAACCAACCCCTCTACGCGTCTGCCTTCCCGATGGTAAGGGATCAAAGCCAATCGGTCGGCAGTTGGAAACTCATCATCTGCCAATCCCAGATTTTTAAAACCCAGTTCATGTTGTATGAAATAGATAAAACGCAGGGTGGTTTGTTTAGCTATCGTTAATTGCTGCTCGCGCGCTGCTTCAGAAAGATGGATGATGTTCAGATAGGTGTCATTACCAAAGATGGGCCAGTTCAGCATATACTTCTTGTTAGGAAGTTTACCATAGTCCAGCATTTTTTTTGCATCTACGTTGGGCGCTTTTCGGCTTTTGTCGTTATAATAATTGGTGCAGCTGCCATCGAATTCCGTCGGGTCATAACCAACTGGTTTAGTAATGGTGCAATCAGCTTTAGCGCCATAGTCTTTCAGAATACCTACATAGGTAAGATCTTGAATGATATCGTTGGTTGCCGGAACAGGTATATTTTCACCTGTGCTGGCATTGGCTTCCATGCCAATATGGAAAGGCACGTTTGCCATGGGCAGAAAATCTCCCAGTTCAGTGGCATCAATCACTTGTTTGGCGAGGATGTAGGTAAGTCGGTTGTTGCTAAGATTGGTGATAATCGCACCCAGTACCAGGTTGCCTTTCATCATGGCAGCGACCGGTTTCCGGCGGTAAAGAATAGTCAGGTTGTTTAGTTGGCCCGCCATACTTTTGAAAATACTATCACCTATGCGTGGTTCAAAAAGCGTGTTACTTACCCAGCCGGTTGATACCTTTTTTTCACCGCCATATTTTTTATGAAGGGCTTCCCTGAACTCGGCCCAGATACCGGAGGGTAAATGATGGTTGCCATCAGTAGCACTTACGCCGGCTGCCGTCAACATGCCGCCAAGCCACGGCGTGGCTTCTGCTATGATCACTTGCCTTCCCATACGGGCTGCTTGAATGCCTGCTGCAGTTCCGCCGGCACCACCCCCGAGTACAAGAATTTCAGTACGCAGGGTATCCTGCGAATGAACTGTCTGCATCAAGAGCAGCAGCAGTGGTGTTATATAGATGTTTTTTTTCAGCAAGTAGTTTGTTATGATTCCAATGAAGAAAGTGTTGTTGCCACCTGATATAAAGACCGGGGGATGTGAAAACAGCCTTTCCATTTTCCGCCTTTTAGCGGTAACAGTACTTTACCCTGACGATTCAGGTAGCCGAACCATTCGCCGTATTCACTGTCCCGGAAATGATCCCAGGTGTATTGGTGTAATTTTTTAAACCAAGGGATACAGCGACTGTCTCCGGTAAAGGCATATGCTTTTGCCAGCGCCACCAAGGCTTCTACGTGCACCCACCATAATTTTTGGTCCCACTCCAGTTGCTGCACGGGGTGTCCTTTTACGTCGAGGAAGTAGTAGATGCCTCCATATTCTTTATCCCATCCTAATTCGAGCGTATCAAACATAATGTCAACGGCACGTTGGATGAGTGCAGGGTCATTGCGTCTTTTGCCAAGGTCCATAATGAACCACATGGCTTCAATGGTATGACCCGGATTGAGTACCCTTCCCTCAAAGCTATCGGAGAAACTCCCGTCCGGCTGAACGTTTTCCAGTACCACGCCGAGTTCCGGGTGATAGAAAACGTCCATTACTTCATGAATGATCTCCGGAACAAATTGGTCGACGCGTTCTGATCCGAGCAGGTCTTCCAGTTCCAGAGATAGATTACAAAGGATCATGGGCAGACTGAAATTTTTAAGGGGTCTGGTTCCCGGGTAGGCTTTGTTGTAACTGCCTTTTGTATTGTTTCTGCGGCGCAGTATGTTTTCGAAAGTAGATACTGCGATGTCTTTATAAAGTTCGTTGGGTTGAATTTTGTGCAGGGCGGCGAAGGCCATGGTGGCAAAGCAATCACTGAAAATATTGTAAGGTTGCACCAGGGGTTTTCCAGCTGCCGTCAGGGAGAAATACCAGTTTCCTTTCTCATCACGCCCATGCTCCTGCATAAAGCGGGCTCCATGCAGTGCCATGTCGAGCCATTCCTGTTGCGGCGCTAAATTTTTATACATATAACTAAAGCACCAAACCTGTCTGCCCTGCAGCCACATAAATTTATCTGTATCGTACACATTGCCTTGTCTGTCAAGACAAGTAAAAAAGCCACCATTCTTTTCGTCTTTGCTGTGGGATAGCCAAAAGGGAAGAATATTACCTGTCAGTTCCTGGCGATAAAGTTCCGCGTACGATTTCAGGGATGCAGTGGGTGCAGCAATCAGTTCGTTGGTTAACATGCAATCAGTAATGGTTAATGTCCAAAAAGTATACCGAAGGCAATATCTTAAAAATTTTACAAAATACAGCCAACTTATTAAAATATTTTATTTAGTTATGCGATTTTGACCCAAAATCATATAAATCAGGTAATTTGACCCCAGTATATTCGTATTTTACAGGTTGTTATGCCCAAGTCAGTTATTCTATCGCAGGTATTCAAGGAAGAGAGTACATCAGGGGTTGCCTTGAAAAACAAGACACTCAAAAAGCTGATATTCAATTTTTTAGATAAGACAGATCGAAGTTCCATCACCGAATTGAGTAAGGAATTGAACATCAGTGTTCCGAAGACCACCAGTCTGGTCAATGAATTGATAGAGGAGAACCTGATCAGTGATTATGGGAAGATCGATTCCACCGGTGGCCGCAAGGCCAGCATGTACGGACTGGTAGCGGATGCTTGCTTTTTTCTGGGGGTTGATGTAAAGAAGTATTATGTCAACATTGGCTTGATGAACTTCAAAAAGCACCTGGTGACGCAAAAGAATCGTATCCCTTTTCGACTGGAAAACACCCCTGGTTCCTTGTCACAGTTGATGCAACTTATACAGGCATTCATTAAGGAAGCGCCGGTGAAGAAAGAAAAGATACTCAGCATGGGTATCAACCTATCCGGACGAATTAACCATACCATTGGCTATAGCTATAGCTTTTTTCATTTTCAAGAGGAGCCGCTTTCTTCTTATATTGAAAACAAGACAGGCATTAAAACCTTTTTGGAAAATGACTCGCGTGCCATGGCCTATGGTGAATTCATGTGCGGTGAGGTGAAGAATGAAAAAAATGTTTTGTTTGTAAACATGGATTATGGAATTGGTCTGGGCGTCTTAATCGATGGAAAAATTTATTATGGGAAGTCCGGATTCAGTGGTGAATTTGGACACATTCCTTTCTTCGATAACGAATTGATTTGTCACTGTGGTAAGAAAGGCTGTTTAGAAACGGAAGCATCGGGAACAGCTTTGATTCGCCGATTCAAGGAACGACTGGAGCAGGGTTCCAGTTCTTCGGTGACCAAGCGGGTAAAAAATCTGAAAGATGTCGCTTTAACGGATCTGATCCAGGCAGCCCGTTCGGAAGATATGTTGTGCATTGAGTTGCTGGCCGAGATCGGAGAAAATCTGGGCAAGGGACTGGCTGCCCTCATCAATGTGTTTAATCCTGAACTAATTATACTTGGTGGTACACTATCGGAGACGGGCGATTACCTGCGCTTACCTGCCAGAAGTGCTATCAATAAATATTCACTCAGTCTGGTCAATACAGACACACAACTCAAGTTATCTTTATTAGGGGAGAAGGCCGGCATACTTGGAGCCTGTCTATTGGCAAGAAATAAGGTATTGACCGTTCTATAAAAATGTGATCATCTGTTTAGCGCATGAGTCGTTTGTGCATCTATCGTTTATAGTAGTTTGTTCAAACGATAAGCAAGTGACAGCGTCAGATAGTTGATCTGATGAGTAGTTGAGGTAGCCTGTTCAAAGATGCCATTGCTTCCCCGCAGGGTTCTCCATTCTGCTCTGCAAAGCAAGGCAGGGGTAGGACTCCAGTCTACATTGAATGAAAATCCGTTACAAACGACAGGTAATCCGCTAACAGGCTGAGCGATCACCTGATGTGGATCGCTGTAATTCTCTAATCGGATGGCAGTTTTCCATTGCTCACTCCAGCTATAACTGGTAATAAAAACCGGCGACCACCAACCGTTGTATTTAGAAGTACGAAGCGATTGTTGTTCCAAGCCAACATCGACACCAGCTGTGTATGACCATTTATTTTTGCTGAATTGCCAGTAGAGGTTATGGAAGAATCGCCATTTTCTTTGGTTGTCTGGATGTGCAGATCCGGCAAATCCGCTCCAGTTCAGCGTTGTATGTTGATTGGGTCGCAGGCTCCATTGCCAGCCCAGAGCGGGGAGGGAATTGTTTTTTTGAGGAACGATGCGTTGCCAGCCGGTCAGCAGGTACCAGCTGATAGTTGATTTTTTTCCCAGGGGATGGCTTACCCGTAAGCCCGACATATAGTAGGGAGAATTTTCTGCCAGCAACGAGCGGGTCAGCGTTTTATTTTCAAAGGCAACTGTATTTTCAAATCCGATGTAGGAGGGGAAAATGCCGGCTTCCAGCCAGATATCTTTTTTAATATCCAGGGGTATTCCGATAAAACATTTCAGTAAAGGACGAAGGGCAGCCGGCTCACCGGAATAATTATCTGTCACATAGGTGCCAGTTTGAACAGCCAGCTGCATTCTAAACTTATCACCTGAATAATCGGCACTGGCGAAGGCTTGGTTGAACTTGAATGAATTGGTTCGGTTGAAGTTATAAAGGAAATTGGACAGCTTTGATGCAGTGCTGTTATTGGTTGGAATGACCAGATAGGTTTCCGCGTAGGCGGAAAGCAGCCATTTTTTTGGAAGACTATCTTTTGCCTGTTGGCCATGCGCAGTTACATAAATCAAAAAGCACAAGCAGGTGAAAAGTAGGAAGCGGAACAAGCAGGGATAATTTTTTTAAAATATGCACAGAAATTGATTGCATGGTTAGATACAATTCAATTGCATGGCAGCACAAAATTACACGATCTACATGAATGAAGCGAAATATCGAGGCGGCAGGCATATTACTTCGGGAAAAATAATTCCCCAATAACTGTCACTTTATCATCTGTCTGTCACCTCAGCCTTTTTGAAGTTGAATCAGATAATCGAACAGATTTTCTCCCCCTTGGAGGTTCAATTTTTTTCGGAGCCGATAACGACTAATTTCAACCCCCCGAACGGAAATATTCAGTAACTGCGCAATTTCTTTTGAACTCAGGTTCATTCTCAGATAGGAACATAGTTTTACTTCATTGGGACTGATATCAGGGTGTTTGGTTTTTAGCTGCATAACAAAATCACTGTGTACCTTATCGAAGTGTTTGGCGAAATGATCCCACTCCTGATCAATTTGATCATCTTCCTCCAATTGCTTGATCATTTTCTTTACTTCTGTTTGGGCGGCGGGAACATCGACTCTGCGAATCAGCTGATTCAATTCTGTTTTCAAACGGGTAATCAATTCCCCCTTCTTAACCAAGTGCATGGCAGTTGATGCCAATTCTGAATTTTTGAATTGGATTTCTGTTTCGAGGTTTTGGCTTTTTACCGAAATAAGTTCGCTTTCGGCCCTGGTTTTCTCCAGTTCAAGAATGTATTGCAACTTTTTTTGTTCTTCTTCAAAGAGCAACTGTTGTCGCCGGAATTTGTTTTGCAGGAAACGATACCTCCAGAAAAATAAGCCACCTGCCAACAATAAATAAAATATCCATGCAATCGGTGTCTGGTACCAGGGCGATGATAGTAAGAAAGGAAAGCTGACCGGCTTTGATTCACTACCCAGGTTATTTCTGGCTTTTACTTCAAATTGATAATTACCGGGGGGTAAATTGGTAAACTCTTTCTCTGTTCTCTTCGTCCATTCTGACCATTGATCTTCAAATCCCGCCAGCCGGTAACTGTATTCCAGGGATTCCGGGTCAGTGATAGGTGCAGTACTATATTCGAAACGTATGTTTCTTTCATTAGGTCCTATAGTGACTTTGCTGTTTTCGTCCAGCAGTCCAAATCCTCCAAATAATAGACTGTCTGAATGTAATCCTAATCGTACCCCCCGGATGCTTACTTCCAGGTTTTCCTGTTGTTTCCGGTATTTTGACAAATTAACATGGTACAGTCCTGCTTCCCCTGCCATGAAAACGTTGTTATCATTATAAGGGTAGATGAATTCAAAGCCACTGAGTAGTTTCTTTTTGAGTTCAGGCAGATATACAATAGAAGTATTGGCCGATGAGCGATCAATCCAACCCACTGTTTTCTCATGCACGAACCAGATATTACCTGTTGCATCATCTTGCAGGTATCGGATACTTTGGTTGCCGAGCCATTTTGCATAGGTCGGATCTGCCTCAAAGCGGTCAGCTTTCGGGTCATATCGGTATACGCCCTTTTCAGTGCCAACTACCATTTGTTCGAGCACTTTGAAAATATGGTTATTTAATTGAGAAGGTAACCCCTCGGCTACTCCATAGGTTTTCCATTGGGTGGCATGACCGGTATCTCTTTGTAAGCGAAAAACCCCATGATAGGGGTGGGAAATCCAGATATTTTGTTCCCCGTCAATAACTACATATCGTGAAGACTCTTCAAAAGGGGAAAATGTTTTTCCCGGAACGAAACGTTCGGAGCTATAATCAATCAGTTGGAGACCCTGGTAGTTCCCGGCCAGAATTTTACTCGTGGGATAGGTAGCGCTGAGTGGTTTGAAGTTCCAGAATCCCTTTCCCAATAGTACAGGAACTGCTTTTGATTGCTGAATCCGGAATACCCCCTCGTGGTGTCCTAGTAAGATCTGGTTATTGATTTCAGTTATAGACCAGGCCTGGCCTTTTGTGTTTTCAATGGTTAGAAAGGGTTGCTGGCTGAAGCTTAAGTCAGGCAGGTTGTCTAGGGTTGTTCTCCAGGTACCATTGGACGTGCCTACATATAGAATGCCATTCTGAACCAGGCAGGAATAGGCGGCCATTTTACCTTCAGAAGGATCGATGCGCTTAATTGCACTGTTGTAGGCTATATAATCAATCCCGTTATCCAATCCCAACCATAAGTTGTTATTCCGGTCTGCACGGATGCTAAGCACATTGTTGTTTTGTAAGCCCTCTCTTAACCCGAAGTGTTGGATGCGTTTCCCGGTTTGGTCAATTATATAGATGCCATTGGTATTGGTCGCCAGCGCAAATCGACCGTCTGGTAATTTTTCGGTCGCATAAATGCGTGCTGATTGAATGACGGCGAGATTCGGGTGGGTCATCCGCTTTAATCCTTTACCATCTGAAATAAAGATGCCTCCCTTCAGGTGAATGACCATAAGTTGGTTGCCATCTATGGCATGCAGTCCGGTAATGGCATCGTTGGTTGGCGATGGATTTCTTGCGAATAATGTTCGCCAGGCACCATTTTCATAGATTAGAAGTCCTTTCTCAAAATCCTGGGCGTATAGTTTCCCGTTTACGGCCCCTAAAAATCCCCATTCGGAAGCTGCGGGAAATACGGCCATGGCACTCCCGCTGTATTTGAATATTCTTTTGGCTGTGCGAAACCATATATCCTGATTGATCTGAATGATATCCCAGACATCCCCGAAGGCGAGTTCGTTGGCTGGGATCTTGTTCAGCAGGGATCTGTAGATTAATCTGCCACCCTTATCGGGTTCGAAGTATCCCAACTCATCCTGCCCCCCCACAAAAATCTTTCCGTTCCGACCTACTTGTACTGACCTAACAATGGTTCGGTTGGGAAGGGGGTGGAGCGCCCAATATCTTCCATCAAAGCTGAGCAGACCCTCATTATTTGCCACAAATATGTTTCCAGCTTCATCCTGGCTTATGTCCCAATTCTGCAGCCCCCCGCCATACACTTTTTTTGGGTGATTGACCACATCCGGCAAGCCAACGGTATTCTGTCCGCTAACTTTTAAGAGCGTGATTAAAAGGAATACAGCAATACAAGACTTTTTCATCTGTAAAAGGTATATAATAATAACTGATGAGTTGAGATTTTGTTTATGATGTAGTAGTGATGTAGTAATTAACTATTGATAATCAATGATATATAAATACTGATGTAGTATTGTTGGAGTCATTTTTTTCAGCAGGCTTATCAGGCTGAGTAACATTGCACAGGTTTAAACTAACAACCTAATTGCAAAATTTCTGCCGTATGAAAAGAAAATATTTCTTGTTGGGTCTACTGCTGTTCCTTTTTGGTCAGCTATCGGCTCAAATGATGACAGTCACCGGTAAGGTGATAAATGGATCATCCGCTGAACCCCTGGCTGGTGCCACGGTGGGTATAAAAGGGGGAGCAACGAAGGCCTTGACGGATGCCGCAGGTCGCTTCTCTTTGTCTAATGTAAATGCAGGTTCTGTTTTGGTGGTAGGCTATGTTGGTATGGTTTCGCGTGAAGTGAAAGTGACGGGTACTACCATGACCATCGAACTTTTCCAGTCTACCTCTACCTTATCAGATGTGGTCGTAGTGGGTTATGGCACACAAAAAATTACCAAAGTTTCGGGAGCCATTTCAACTGTGAAAAGTGCCGACATCGAAAAATTGCGACCTGTTAGAACGGAGGAAGCGCTGCAGGGGCGTGCCGCGGGTGTGAATGTTATCCAGAGTGGATCCCCGGGAGCAAAACCAACGGTATTGATCAGGGGTATTCCTTCCTATTCCGGTACTGATCCTGTGGTGGTTATAGATGGCGTGCCTCAGACGCTGACCGACCTGAATGCAATCAATGCATCAGAAATAGAGTCGATCAATGTGCTAAAAGATGCTGCTGCATCAGCCATTTTTGGTGTGAAAGGTGGCAACGGTGTGATCGTCGTAACAACACGTTCCGGAAAGAAGGGAAAAGCTGAATTCAATGTAAATAGCAACTATGGTATTCAGGAAGTAGCCAACAGAGTAGGTGTGTTGAATGCGACCGAATATGCGGCCATCATAAATGAAGGCAGCACGGTTTCTGGCGGATCACCCATTTTTACCAATCTGAGTAGTTTGGGTGTAGGTACTAACTGGCAGGACCAAGTGTTCAAGCAAGCATCATTGCAAACCCACAATATTTCTGCCAGAGGCGGTTCCGATCAGGTAACCTATTTCATTTCGGGTGGTTTTCTTAGCCAGGGAGGAATTGTAGGTGGAAATGATAAATCGCTTTTTAACCGGGGTAACCTCACCGCGAATTTGAACATCGCGCTCAGTGATCGGCTCCGACTTATCTTGAATACATCGGCTGTTATATTAAATGGGAGAGGTGTTCAGGAAAATTCTTTTAACTCCATCTTGGGTTCGGCCTTGAATTATGATCCTACGGTGCCGGTGTATAATAATGTTCCTAATACGGTTGGACAATACGGATTCAGCACAAGGATTTTTTCAGAGATTTTCAACCCACTGACCAAACTGGAGAATACGTATAATAAAAACGTGGGGGCAAAACTGTACGGAAAGGCTGAACTGCAATACAAGCTTCGGAAGGGATTATTGCTAACCTCCCGCTTTGGATATACTAAGTATGATGGTAATGCCAAGAGTTTTACGCCCCTTGTATTTTATGGCATCAATAACGTAGATAACTCCATGAATGCGGATGGTTCAACTGTTGCAGGTCGGTTTAACAGTGTATCGCATGAAAAAACTAGCAATTTTAACTACACCTGGGAGTCATTTGCTAATTACGATTTTAACTGGAAAGAAAACCACCACTTTGAAACGGTCGTTGGTTTTTCGCTTGCAAGGGTGGCCGGAAATGCTGCCGGCGCATCCAGACAGGATGTTCCATTCAATAGTTGGGAATTTGCCGACTTCACAGCTGCAACGGGTGTAAATACCTCGACCAATACCAATGCATTGAGTGGTTACTATTACCAGTATTTCCGCCGGAATTTATCGAAGTTCCTGCGAGTGAATTATGACTACCAGGAAAAATACCTTGCATCTATAACGCTGCGGCGCGATGGCTCATTTGCTTTCGGAACTGATAATAAGAATGCTAATTTCCTATCGGGTTCCGCCGGTTGGGTCATCAGTCAGGAAAAGTTTTTCAAGTCCAACTGGATTGATCTGTTGAAATTAAGAACCAGCTATGGTACTGTCGGCAACGAAAATGTTAACCCACAATATGTAGGTATTGTAGTGGGAGGTCCCAGCTATGGACCTACGGCCAATAGCAATGGTTACAACTTTGGAGACGTATTCTATCCGGGATCAACCGTAGGTTCTGCTGCTAACAATGCTCTTCGCTGGGAGAAGCAGATTCAAGCCAATATCGGATTTGATGCCCTTTTCTTCAAGCGCAAAGTGTCGCTTGCCTTTGATTGGTTCTCTCGCGAAGTAGATGGGTTGCTCTTTACCCCTTCCGCATCACTTTATTTGGGAACAGTTCCTATTCCAACAGCAAACATAGGCGCTACTAAGACAACTGGCTATGAGATAACGATAGGTTACAACGATCGCATTGGTAAAAAGCTGCAATTCAATACAACAGCTACTTTTACAGCAGCTAAAAATCTCGTTACCGCTACCAATACAGATGGAACGGCTAAGATCTTCGGTGGTTTTTATTTTAATGGACAAAACCAAAGTGTAACGG
The DNA here is from genome assembly GCA_964448845.1 of uncultured Sediminibacterium sp. GTDB lineage: Bacteria > Bacteroidota > Bacteroidia > Chitinophagales > Chitinophagaceae > Sediminibacterium. The sequence goes on along the minus strand of CAYUXJ010000003.1, from coordinate 14,487 downwards.
TCTTTGAAAAGGGCCAGACACCGGGTTATTTCTACGGACATCAGGCTATTGGCATCTTTCAAAATGCCGGAGAAATTTCATCAGCCCCTGCGCAGGCAGGTGCAGTTCCCGGTGACATTCGTTTTGCAGACATAGATGGCAATGGTGTTATTAATGCGAATGATAAGACCAAGATTGGCGATCCCTTCCCCGATTTTACCATTGGCTGGAATGTAAATATTACCTACGGCAATTTTGATCTTACTGCCTTTACGTATGCCTCTATAGGAAATGATGTTTATAGCGCATGGGAGCGCAATGGCAATTTTACCAACAAATACAGGGGCGTTTTGGCTCGTTGGACAGGTCAAGGCACCACGAACGACCCTCGCAATCCCAGGTATAGTTTTACCGATGCGAATAGTAACATCCGGGTATCGAGCCGCTATGTAGAAGATGGTTCATTTGTGCGTCTGAAAAATTTACAGATAGGATACACTTTCCCTGCAACCGAGCGTAAGAAAATATTTACAGGTATCCGCGCCTATATTCAGGCACGTAACCTTTTCACACTTACCAAATACAGCGGTCTTGATCCGGAGATTGCTGGCGGTATTCTGGATACCGGAGTGGATCGTGGTGCATATCCTCAGGCAAGAACATTTTCTTTCGGACTAGACATCAAACTCTAACAATCTATCAAAGCATTTAATATGAGAAAGCAGATTTTACCCTTACTAGCAGCCGGCATGTTTTTGATGTTGGCAGGAGGCTGTACAAAATGGATTGATTATGATCCGAAAGAAGATTTTCGGATTACAGAAGCGAACTATTTAAGTTCAGAGTCAGATTACCGTACCATGGCCGTTAGTGTATATACACCCATGCAATGGTTGTGTCAGGCCCCACTGGTTGGAGATATTGCAAGCAATGATGCTGCCAGCGGCGGCGAAAATGCTTCTGATGTTCTCGCCCTCCAGCAGATCGATGACTTTACCCATACTCCGGTCAATAATATATTGACCGAATTGTGGCAGTCTGCCTTTGAAGGCATTAACCGTGCCAACTACCTGCATCAGTATAAGCAGGCAAATCCTGCCGGACAGGCCATCAGTTTTCCCGGTAAAGAGGCAATGTACGGGGAGGTTTACTTTTTACGTGCCTATTACTATTTCCATCTGGTTCGTTTTTTTGGAGATGTGCCCTTGTTCTATGAAAAGCGACTCAGCTTGAGCGAGTCCCGTACGTTGAAACGTTCTCCCAAGACGGAAGTATATGCTCAAATTGAGCGCGATCTTACCGCAGCCATCGCTGTTTTACCTGCAGTGCAGGTACAAAAGGGACGAATTACCAAATATGCGGCACAGGCATTATTAGGAAAGGTTTATTTATATCAAAACAAGTTCGAAAGTGCTGCACAGGTACTTGAAAGTGTTATCACATCGAATGCCTTCTCCCTGGTTACTGACTATGGTTCCCAGTTTTTATCGACTGGCGAAAATGGCGCTGAATCAGTTTTTGAAATACAATTTTCGAATAATTCACCTTATTATAATTGGGGTGGACCTAATAGAGGGCAAGGAAATTTTGCAGTACAAATGGTCGGCGTAAGAGGATTGAATGGAGGGGGTGCGATGCCTTATGCATCCGGCTGGAGCTTCGATTTGCCCACCACTGCTTTGGCCAATGCTTTTGAAACGGGCGATCGTCGAAAAGCTGTTGCCATTCTTGATATAGAAGCATATAAAAATGCTAACCCTTCATTCAACATTACCTACCAGGTTGCGCCCTATAAAAATACCGGTATGTATAACCAGAAATATCATCCGCGAATTGGTCAAACCTCAGGTCAGGTTGAGTTGAATTATTTGAATAACTACAGAGCTATTCGCTATGCTGATGTACTCCTGATGGCAGCAGAAGCTTTCAACCGTTCAACATCGCCCAATGATGCCAAAGCCCAGGGTTATTTGAATCAGGTGCGGGCCCGTGCTTTTAACGACAACCTTCACAATATAACCTCAGCAGGTACTGCCCTTCGTCAGGCGATTTGGGATGAAAGACGACTGGAATTAGCGATGGAAGGCGAGCGGTTTTTCGACCTTGTTAGAACCGGACAGGCGGCTGCCAGGATTACAGGTTTTCAGGCTGGAAAACATGAAGTATTTCCTATTCCGCAGTTAGAGATTGATATTTCAGTGTTAACCCAAAACAGCGGTTATTAATATTTAAAAATTTATACAATGCGCTATATGAAAAACATAATTCTTTTATTCCTACTGGGAGTGGCCATGCTGGGATGTAAGAAAGAGGTTTATGATGATACTTCTTTTGTTTCATCCGCCAATGGTCCCGATTCTCTCTCTGTCTTGTTTGAGATTACCCAAGACAATTCAGGATTGGTAACCATTACTCCCAATGGTCGGGGGGCAGTATCTTATGATGTATTTTATGGTCATGGTTCAACAACTGCCGTGAAGGTGCCCGCCGGAAAAAATACGAACCATGTATACCCGGAAGGTGTATACAATGTAAAAGTAGTTGCTTACGCAGTAAATGGTAAGACAAAGGAACTGAACCAGCAACTTACCGTTACTTTCAGAGCACCCGAAAATTTGCAGGTGAATGTGGCCATTGACCCCGCCAATAATTTTAAAGTAAATGTTTCGGCATCGGCCCAATATGAGACCAATTTCCGGGTTTACTTCGGCGATGTTCCTAACGAGGTACCTGTAAGCTTTTTGGAAGGACAGACCGTATCGCGCACCTATACCGCAACCGGTACGTTTAATGTAAGGGTAGTCGCCCTCAGCGGAGGCGCTGCCACCATTGAAAAGACAACGCCGGTAACGATTGTTGATCCGGTTTTGTTGCCACTTACTTTTCAGTCATCTACCATCAACTACAACTGGGTGAATTTTGATGGCGGCAATACTACTGTTGTCAATAACCCGAATTCAGCTGGCATCAATACCACTACCAAAGTTGCCAAAATGGTTAAAGGTGCTGGTCAGCCCTGGGGTGGCAGTTTGCTCACACTGAGCAGAAATATTGACTTTAGCACCAATAAAATTTTCCGCGTGAAAGTTTTCTCTCCTCGTGCTGGAGCCAAGATGTTGCTTAAAGTAGAGAACTCAGATAATCCCGGCATTAATTTTGAAAAAGAAGTAGTAACAACAGTTGCCAATGAGTGGGAATACGTATACTTTGATTATAGTACCATCAATACCGCACAATCATATAATCGGTTGGTAGTTATCTGGGAATTGGGTACACCGGGTGATGGCTCAGCCAACTTTACATTCCTCATGGATGATTTTGAATTGGTAAATAGTTTGCCTGCACCTCCATTGAGTCTCCCCTTGACTTTTGAGTCTGCTACTACGAACTATAATTGGTTTGGTTTCGATGGCGGCGATGTATCTATACAGAATAACCCGAATGCCGGTGGCATTAATAACAGCGCAAAGGTTGCTAAGATGGTAAAAAATGCAGGTCAGCCCTGGGGCGGTAGTTTCCTCACCCTGTCTGGTCCGATTAATTTCTCTGCCAATAAAATTTTTCGAATGAAGGTATACTCGCCTCGAGCGGGTGCGAAAGTGTTGTTGAAAGTAGAAAACTCAAGTAACCCAGGTTTAAATTTTGAAAAGGAAACTGTTGTTTCCATGGCCAACAACTGGGAAGACCTGGTCTTTGATTTTACTGGTATCAATACTGCGAATTCTTACGACCGGATTGTTTTGATTTTCGATTTAGGTACGCCGGGTGATGGCTCCTCTAATTTCACTTTCTTCTTCGATGATATACGATTGACAAACACAGCTCCGGTATCTATTCCATTGAATTTTGAATATCCTGTATCTTATGACTGGTTTGGTTTCGATGGTGGCGATATGACCATCATTAATAACCCGCAGTCCGGAGGTATCAATACGAGCGCGAAGGTGGCGAGGATGGTGAAAAATGCGGGTCAACCCTGGGGTGGTAGTTTTCTTACCCTCAGCGAGCCCATACCTTTTTCACTGTCAAAAACATTCCGCATGAAAGTATATTCTCCACGGGCAGGCGCAAAAGTTTTATTGAAAGTAGAGAATTCATCTAATCCGGGTATCAATTTTGAGCGGGAGGTAACCATTGGTGCTGCCAATGCATGGACTGATCTCACCTTTGATTTTTCCGCTATCAATACTGCCAACTCTTATGACCGGGTTGTGCTCATATTTGATCTGGGTACCCCAGGAGATGGCTCCTCTAATTTCACTTTTTTGGTCGATGATATACGTCTTCAATAATCTTTCAAAATCTGTATTATGCGTAACTTAAATTACATATCATTGATGTTGGCAGGATTTGTACTCTTGTTCAGTTCCTGTCAGAAGACATCTTACTCGTTTGGAGAATTAACGGCTCCCTCCAATCTCGTTCTCACCACTTCTATCGTGGGTGTTGATGGTTCCAATCCAAACGGCAATGGTTCCGGGAATGTCAATATATCGGTTACATCCAAAGGGGCCCTTACTTATAACATCGATTTTGGTGATGGAATAAGTAGAGTGGTACCTGGTGGCAGTTTAACCTACAAATATGCCAATCCGGGAACCAATGATTATACTATAACAGTGAATGCCATTGGAACAGGGGGCAGTATATCCACCATCAGCAAGCGCATACGAGTTTTTGTAGCATTTCAGATTCCTGCTCAGATACTAAGTGCGCTGACGGGCACTGGCTCAAAGATTTGGGTTACTGACCGAGGTGCAGCTGGTCATTTTGGAGTTGGTCCGGCAGATGCGTTCGCTCCCATCTGGTATGCAGCAACCCCTGACTCACGGGAGGCATGTGCTTATGATGATGAGATAACTTTTTCCAAAAACGCCAACGACCAGGTATTCATGAACGTGAATAACCAGGGTGCCTCTTTCTCAATTGGTGCTTCCAGTGCATTCTATGGCTTTAGCGGGGGTGACAATTGTTACCCAATCACTACAGGTGGTAATAAGCAATTGATTTTCCAAAATGCTACTTCCAATTCTACACCAGCCCAATCAACACGCATTCAGTTTACTGTTCCCGGTAATGGCATTATTAATTTTGGCACCGGTGGAACGGTATATGAGATACTTGAAATTACCCCTACGACTGTGCACCTGCGTAATATTGGCATTGATGGTAACTCCTGGTATCAAAAACTGAAACTGAAGCCCTGATGAATCGTTTTTTGCTCATTATTGGCCTGGCTGTATTTGGCTGTGGTGAAAAGAATACAATGCCAACGCCTGTTGCTCCTTCGAACCTGTCTGTAACAGCAGTCGTGGCAACTGATAATAGCGGAAATGTGCAGTTCACCGCCACAGCAAATAATGCGGAAAGTTTTGATTTTGATTTCGGTAATGGCATCTTTCAAAATTCAGTGACGGGTAAGTTAACTTATCGCTATCCAGCTTCCGGAACCTATTCGGTGAATGTGATTGCAAAAAATAGCGCAGGTCAGATGAGTAAAAATCTTTCAGTGACCGTTACTGTTGTGCAATCCATGATTTGGTCAGACGAATTCAGTGCTCCGGGGGCACCGGATCCTTCAAAATGGGGCTATGATATCGGCGCCGGTGGCTGGGGAAATAATGAATCGCAGTATTATACCAATCGACTGGAAAACGCTGTTGTTTCCAATGGCACATTAAAAATCATAGCAAGGAAAGAGAGTTTCAGTGGTAGTAACTTCACCTCCGCAAGGCTATTATCACGCAATAAATTTTCATTTAAATATGGAAAAATAGAAGTGTCAGCCAAGCTTCCGGTTGGTGTTGGAACCTGGCCAGCCATTTGGATGCTGGGCGATAACTTTCCAACAGCCGGATGGCCTGCCTGCGGTGAGATTGACATCATGGAGCACAAAGGTTCCGATCCGAATCGAATTCATGCTTCCGTACATTATACCGGATTCTCCGGCGGTAATGCGGTAACGGCTACTACACTCATTCAACAAGCCAGTTCATCTTTTCACTTGTATGCCTGCGAATGGTCACCACAGTCCATCAAATTTTTTGTAGATGGTAACCTGTATCATACGGTAGCGAATGCCGGCAGTTTACCATTCAATCAATCCTTTTTTATTCTGTTGAACCAGGCAATGGGCGGAAATTTTGGGGGTGCTATTGACCCCAATTTTTCATCTGCAACTTTTGAGGTCGACTATGTTCGGGTTTATCAGTAATCAAACTTTCACGAGAATTCGGGTTTTGTTATGAAGCTATATTTGAAATCGATTGTTGGGCCATCGGCGATTTTGATACTTTTATTTTTTTCTGTCACCACTTCTTTTGCACAATACCGATTCAATAAATTGGTGTGGTCGGATGAATTTGAACAGGCAGGATTGCCGGATTCCTCTAAATGGAACTATGATCGTGGCAGGGGCTGCCCTCAATTGTGCGGTTGGGGCAACAATGAACCGCAATTTTATACCTGGAATCGCCCGGAAAATGCGCGTATATTCAACGGGAAATTGATCATTGAAGCCCGGAAAGAAACATACGAAGGGGCACCTTATACTTCCGCCAGGCTGACAACAAAGAAGAAAGGCGATTGGTTGTATGGCCGCATAGAAGTAAGGGCGCAGTTACCGAACGGACTGGGTACATGGCCCGCCATTTGGATGCTGCCTACACAAAGTCACTATGGTAACTGGCCGAAGAGTGGTGAGATTGATATTGCAGAAACCGTTGGCTATCAAAAAGATACCTTACACCAGACCATACATACTGAAAAGTACAATGGCATGTATCAAACCCAGCGAACCAATGTAATGCCACTAAAAAATCAGGCGCAGCAATATCATACGTATGCCATCGAATGGTCAGCCGTGCGGATCGACTACTACCTGGATGGGGTAAAAACATTTTCATTCGAAAAAGAAAGCAATGCATTTTCGGTATGGCCCTTTGATCAGCCTTTTCATTTAATTTTGAACATGGCAGTTGGGGGTGATTTCGGTGGCAGGAAGGGAATCGACGATACAATTTTTCCCACACAGATGCACATCGATTACGTTCGAGTTTATCAATAAATGAAACTATGCGCGCATTAGCAATCGTTTTCTTCGTTCTATCTTTTTTCGCTCAAAACATATCCGGTCAATCCAATACTATTGACAAACGTGTTGACTCTTTGTTGCGTTTGATGACCCTGGAAGAAAAAGTAGGTCAATTACATCAGATCACCAGTGACTTCGCAGCGACCGGGCCCATCACCAGAGATGGAGAAAAACAAGATAGGGTTAGAAAGGGAATGGTGGGTTCATATTTGAATGTGACCGGAGCAGCGCGCACCCGATCCCTGCAGGAAATTGCCATGCAATCGCGACTTAAAATTCCACTTCTTTTTGCTCAGGATGTGATACATGGATTCCGCACTATTTTTCCACTACCCTTAGCGGAAGCCGCCAGCTGGGATATGGATGCCATAGAGCGTTCAGCTCGTATTGCTGCTAAAGAGGCCGCCGCTTCAGGTATTCACTGGACATTTGCTCCCATGGTTGATATCTCCCGTGACCCCCGTTGGGGAAGGGTGATGGAAGGAGCCGGTGAGGATACTTATCTGGGAAGTCAAATAGCAAGAGCTAGGGTTAAAGGGTTTCAGGGGAAATCGATTGGCGATACAGATGCCTTGTTGGCCTGTGCTAAGCATTTTGCCGCTTATGGTGCTGCTGAAGGAGGACGCGATTATAATACCACTGACATGAGTTGGCGGAGACTGTATGAGGTATACCTGCCCCCTTTTCAAGCGGCCCGTGAAGCGGGGGTTGCTTCTTTCATGAATTCTTTCAACGACATCAATGGTATACCTGCTACCGGCCATACATATCTCCAGAGAAAATTATTAAAAGGGGACTGGAATTTTAAAGGCATCGTAGTGAGTGATTGGGGCAGTGTTGGTGAAATGGTCAACCATGGATATGCTGCTGACCTTGCTGATGCTGCTAAGAAAGCTATCCTGGCCGGCTGTGATATGGACATGGAGAGTAGGGCGTATTCAGCTCATTTAGCGGCGCTCGTAAAAAAGAAGGAAGTCGATATCAAATTATTGGATGATGCTGTAAGAAGAATACTTCGAAAAAAATTCGAACTGGGTCTTTTTAAAGATCCCTATCGTTTTTCAAATGAGGCACGCGAGCAATCGATCTGGAATGAGAAAACCCACTTGAATGCAGCAAGAGATATAGCTAAGAAGAGCATCGTGCTTCTGAAGAACGAAGCGATTGGGACTGAAAAAAATACCTTGTTGCCAATGCGGGGTATAAAAAATAAAAAGATAGCCCTGTTGGGTCCATTGGTAAAAGCAATCGAAGACAACAATGGATTCTGGAGTTATAGCTGGCCCGATGATTCTGTCAGGGTGGTTTCTTTGTGGAAAGGCATGATGAATAAATTTGGTGCCGACAACAGCCTGCTATATTCAAAGGGTTGTAATATCACAGGTAATGATACTTCCGGTTTTGCTGCTGCCCGGCAGGTGGCGCTGCAATCAGATCTTATCATTATTAGTGTGGGAGAGTCGGCGAATATGTCAGGTGAGGCGAAAAGCCGGAGTAGTATACATTTACCGGGCGTTCAGGAGCAATTGGTACAGGAGATGACAGCATTGGGCAAACCGGTCATTGTGTTAATTAGTGCAGGCCGTCCGCTCATTTTTAACTGGATTGCTGATAACGTACCAGCTATTGTCTACACCTGGTGGTTAGGAACGGAGGCCGGCAATGCGATTGCAGATGTATTATCCGGTGACTATAACCCTTCAGCAAAGTTGCCGATGACTTTCCCCAGAAGTGAGGGACAAATACCTATCTATTACAATTATTTTAGTACGGGTCGGCCATTTAAGCAGGACAATGATAACAACTATGTTACTGCTTATAAAGATTTACAAAATAGTCCGCGCTACCCTTTTGGATATGGATTAAGTTACACCCGTTTTGAATATGGGCGTGTGAAGTTGAGTGCAGATACCATTTCACAGACACAACAACTATCGGCCAGCATACAGGTTTCCAATACCGGCAGTTATGAAGGGGAGGAGGTAGTTCAGCTATATATTCAAGATGTAACCGCTTCATTGGTTAGACCGGTTAGAGAGTTAAAAGCATTTCAAAAAATCAAGCTGGCGCCCGGCGAATCAAGGGAAGTGACGTTTGTTATAACGAAAAAAGAATTGAGTTTTTATCTCGAAGATCTGCGCTTTATTGCTGAACCCGGTCAGTTTAATGTGTTCATTGGCGGTAGTTCACTGGCTGCGGAGAAAGCGTCTTTTTATTTACGTTGATGCTTGTTATAACGACCAGGGCATAAGTTTCATTTTTGGCCTGTGACGGAAAAGACATTAGTTGTTCAGGCAAATTGGGCAATAAGTTTTTCACCTAAAAACGGCCAGTAGAATCCTTTCTTTGGATGGGTAAGCTGGAATGCAGAGTTTTTTTCCATTCCAGTAAATTTCAATCAGTTTATTTTTTCCTGCTGCTAAATTCAAGTCTACCCCTCCAATAAAAGGAATAGAATTAAACTGTTTCAATGATTGGCCGGAGCTGTTTCCATCGCCCCCCTCGAAAATAAAACTGCTGATCACTGTTTTAGCTGCCGGTGTTAGCGTAGGGGAGCATACCGGCATTCCATTGACAGTAACCGAATCGCGCCCACCGATCATGGCACCGGTAGCAGAATAGAGTACCAGCAGCGATTGGTCTTCTTTTTCAGGAAGAGTTCCCAGCATCGCCATCATACGATTGCCCTCGGGTATGCCACGGAGATACACCAGTGGGTCAGCATGCCGGAAACTGTGAAAAAAGTAAGAGATTTTTCTTTTGTTGGTATCACTAGGGGTCAATTCAATTTCATAGGGAGAAGTAGATTGGAGTGTAACGGGCCCCCAGGCGCCTGTGCTATTCACGGAAAGTTCAGTGATGGCCGTGCCGATTTTTCTTTTTCCATTTCTTTTATTAAGCGGATAAATATGGATGCGTGCTCCCGACATGGGTTGATTGTCTCCCAGAAGAACAGCCCTGCCGCTAATCGAAACTTGCTTTTCAACAGCAGGAACGAATAACGTATTCTGATTGGGATTGAAAAATTGTAGCATGGCTTTTAGTGCAGGTTCAGCCGTTGCCACCTGATAATGGTCTTCCTGTTGTAGTGCCAGGTTAGAAGCCCCTTCTACATTTCCCGCAGAGTTGCCGGCAACTTTATCGCCGGAAGAAAAAATATTCAGGCATTGTTGGTTCGGAAACCAGGAATAGTCATTGGTCCATTTACGACTACCTATGTGCACGTAGTGCGCAATTTTTGGGGCTTGCAGACTATCTTTTAGGAAATTTCTGCCAAGGCCGCCGCCGGCGGAATGTCCGACCAGATCGATTTGTGTGGCACCGGTAATAGCCAGCACTTTATCGATGAATTGAATCAGTTGTTGCTCAGTTTTTTTATTGCTGCCGCCGATGCTGTTCCAGTCAAATGCGAATAACCTGTTCTCGCAATAGCCGGCCTGACGAAAATAATGTACGGCATTCGACCAGGTATCTCCGGAAGCCAGAAATCCATGTACGAATACGACCGGGCGCAGGGTGCTGTCGCACTGGGCGGAGGCAGAAGGAAGTATGAAAATCAGGAAGATAAACAAGTAGATACGCATATGTTCAAAAATAGAACTTTTGTAAGAATAAAGAGGGGGCAACTATCGAACTACCGGTCATTTCAACTGAATAGGGTTGCAGGAAACGCTGGGATACTTGAACATGTGGGCAGAGCTAAATAAATGAAATACTTTTCGGATTATTATAATATATTTATAACATTGAAAATGAACTGTGACAAAGATTAGCGGCTTAATTATATAGGTTGATTTGTAAAGGGGAGGGAATGGTTAAAAAGTAAATCATCAGATGCCGTTTTTTCATTCATTTATTTCAAGTTAACAGGCTGGTAGAGCTTTCGTTAAGATATTAAAAATGTCGCAAATAAATACTGGTAAGAATGGTTTATAGTAAATTGAAGTCTCGATTAGCCTTTTATATACATTTATATTAATCAATTCTTCAGGATCAATACAAATTTCCTTTTTTTTGAATGAAATTTTCCTAGTAACTATAGATTTTATGACAAAGAAGCTGTTCATTTTGATATTATTTTCTGCCACTTTTTTCAATGTAGATGGACAAGATTTACCAGAAGAGCTTAGGAATAGATTGGTTAAACCCATAAACGATTCTTCATTAGTTTCAAATCTAGAGGTAATGATTGCTTTTTATCGGGAAAGGAATAGAGACTCAGCCATTTTTTATATCAAAAAAGCCATTTCTGTTTCCGAAAAAAGCAACCAAATGTTATTGTCTATAAGGTATAAGACAATGTATGCCAATCAATTGATAAGTAAACAACAATTTGCGGCAGCTTATCAATTGTTAAATGAAATTGAAAGGAAGATCCCCGCAATAGATAGTCAGCGAAGCACGTGGAGAATAAGTCGACTCCCAACCTTTGCCCAATCAAAGAATCTTGCAGTTGCCTCGTTAAATTATAATTATAAGATTCTGATGAACCAAACATCTAATTTTGAGTTGGTTCGTGTTTATTTACAGAAAGCAAGAGAGAGTGCTGCACTTGTTACTGATTCCAATAGATTTGTTGCAGCTTTGAATTCTTCATTGGCCTACTTATTGATTTCTCTCAAAAAACCAGACTCTGCAATAGTGGTTTTAAATTCTGAAACAATTAAGTATAAGAGTCAATCTTATTTCAAGATGTTTAATAACATGTTAATGGGTTTTGCTTTTGCAGATTTGCATGAATATGAAAAGTCCAATCAATTTCTCCATTTGTCTGTAAAAGATGGTGATTCAAGAAATGTCAAAACACGAAGTGCCTTAAAACTATCGCAAAATTATGTACAGTTGAATAATATTGATTCAGCTCTATATTATGCCAATTATTTACTAGATACACTTTCCAGTTTTGGTTTTTCAAACTACGAGGTTGATCTTGGAGTTGCTTATAATAATTTGTATCAATGTTATATCAGAGCCAATAAAAGAGACAGTGCGTTTAAGTATGCTCAACTAGCTTTAAGAACTCAGGATAGTCTTATGGCATTGCGTATTAAGAATCTTTCAGATTTTCAACATTTACTCCTTTCGGAGAATAAGCGAATAGAAGCTATAGAAGACGAAAGATCTGAAAAAGTTGCACGTTGGACTAATTTTGGTGCCATAACTTTTTCTATATTGATTGGCGTTATTGCGCTTCTCCTGTTTAGAAATGTAAGACAAAGCAGATTGGCAAATAGTAGTTTGATTGAGCAAAAGGAAAAGCTGCAGAAAACACTTGATGAGCTTAAGTCTACCCAATCGCAATTGATCCAATCTGAGAAAATGGCATCTTTGGGAGAACTCACTGCCGGTATAGCTCACGAAATTCAAAACCCCCTCAACTTTGTGAACAATTTCAGCGAAGTCAATGCAGAACTAATTGAAGAGGCCCAAAGAGAAGCGGGTAGCGGCAATCAGGATACGCTGAATGAGTTGCTAGGTGATATAAAAGCCAATTCAGAAAAAATCACCTTCCATGGTAATCGAGCCGATGCCATTGTTAAGAGCATGTTACAACACTCTCGCAAAACATCCGCACAAAAAGAGCTCACCGATATCAATGCATTATGCGATGAATACCTGCGATTGGCCTACCATGGGCTACGAGCGAAGGAGAAATCATTTAATGCCCAGTTTGAAACAGATTTTGATCTTTCTCTGCCTAAAGTCAATGTAGTTTCTCAAGACATTGGAAGAGTAATTCTGAATCTGATTAATAATGCGTTTTATGCAGTCAATGAGCGATACAAAAAAGAGGGGAAGGAAGGGTATGTTCCCCAGGTAAAGGTCTCAACCCGACAAGTCGGTGATCAAATTGAAATTACGGTAACTGATAATGGCGGGGGCATACCGCCGAATATTCGGGAAAAGATATTCCAGCCATTTTTTACCACCAAACCAACGGGTGAAGGAACCGGTCTGGGACTCAGTATGAGTTATGATATTATTACCAAGGGGCATGGGGGGAAGATGGAGGTTGTATCAAAAGAGGGAGAAGGTTCCAGCTTCATCTTGCAAATCCCTATGTAATATTTAATGATCGTGGATGATATATACACAGCAATCATTTTTATAACTGACTAGCTTTAGTCCATACAATTTATTATGTCCAAAAAATTTAATTTATTTCTTTTATTACTAGTCTTTTTTTCAAACTTGTCTGCTCAAGAAATGCGAAGGGATTTAAGGAATCGTCTCATAGAAGCTGATAAAGATTCAACAAGAGTCCTCGTTCTTGAAGATGTTGTTGGTTTTTACAGGGAAAAGAATAGAGACTCCGCAATACATTATATTAAAAAAGCAATTGCGATTTGTGATAAGAATAATCAAGTTTTAAAATCTCTTTGGTTCAAACATTTTCTTGCTAATCAATATTTAGGACAACAAAAATTCTCTTCCGGATATCAATTGCTAAATGATATCAATTCTGGTGTTCAAAATATAGAGAGTAAAAATGCGAAATGGCTCATAAGAACAAATATGAGTTTGGAGCAAAATAAGTATCTGGTATTAACTTACTTGAACTATAATTTTCAAATATTGATGTCACAAACATCTAATACAGATGAGGTAAGAAAGCATATTATTTTAACCAGACAATACGCAAGTCAAATAGCCGGTAAAGAAAGCTTACGATTTTTATCAGGTTCGAATACGGCCCTTGCATATTTGTTAATTAGTTTGCAGAAGCCTGATTCAGCCATCATTGTTTTGAAATTAGCAAATCAGCAGAGTGAGATCAATGAATATTTTAAGACTTTTAATTACATGTTGCTTGGTTTAGCTTATTCGGATCTACGGGATTACAAAAACGCTAATTATTTTTTGCATTTGGCGATTAGAGATGGCGATTCAAAGAATATCGCAACTAGAAGTGCCTTAAGGTTATCTCAGAATTTATTGGAGTCAAGACAATTCGACTCTGCTTATTATTATGCCAAATTTCTTGTAGATACTTTAACAAGTTTCGGTTTTTCTAATTATGAAGTAGATATTGGCGTGGCTTATAAAAACATGTATGAATGCTTTTCAGCAATGAATTTGAAAGATAGTGTGTTTAAATATGCTATACTTGCAATAAAAGCACAAGATAGTCTTCAAGCTTTGCGTGTTAAAAATTTAACTGAGTTTCAGCAATTGTTGCTTTCTGAAAATAAACGTATTGAAGCATTAGATGATGAAAGAAATGCAAAAGTGTCCAGGTTGACAAATTTAGGTGCTATATCATTTGCTATTTTGATTGGTATCATTTCGATTCTTTTATACAGAAACGTTCGGCAAAGCAAATTAGCAAATATCAATTTAATAGAGCAGAAAGATAAATTACAGCAAACACTTCATCAGCTGCAATCTACCCAATCGCAATTGATCCAATCTGA
>CAYUXJ010000002.1:158090-175695 GCA_964448845.1 uncultured Sediminibacterium sp. | reverse complement strand
CAAGTGAAGGAAAAACTATCCACCGGTTTTATCATAACTAATACACTCCTTCAACTCTTTCTCAGAATACGCGTATCCATATTGCTTCAATACATCATCGGGTACACCATTCCATTGATTGGGTACATTACCCTTGTAGTCCAGATCTTTTACGCCCATTTCTGAGGTATAAAAACCTGTTGTCACCAAATCGCGCATCAAATTAAAAAAGGAAACACCCTGCTTCATCTCAGGGGCTGCTTTTTCCGGATAAGCAATAAGATCAACTAGTTCCAGCCTTTGCTTATCGGTGACATCAACAAATGATTTATCAAAACGGCGGGCACTTTGAACATCGAGCCAGCGTAAGCCACCACGCAAAGGCGTTTGGTGCTCGGGCATATCTTTTACGATAAATTCAATGAATTCGGGCACTTTCGCTTGTGAAGCACTGCCACTCACTGCATCTGCCGGAATAATGATGTCACTTAGCAAAGTAATTACCTTCATTTCATGTGGCGTGAAAAATGTTTCGCCGGCACCCATCTTTGTCAGGTAGTCTTTTTCTTCCTGCATCCGATCGGACAGCGCCGAAACATCCGGTAGGGTGCCCGTTTCTTTTTTTCCGGTTTCCTTGCAGGCTTCCACCAATACCCCGGTACCGGCTGCCCCTATCAATAAGGTCTTAATCGATTTCCTTCTGTCCATAATGATATATTAATAATGTTCAGAGATTTTGTTTTTTCATTTCATCGATGATATACTCGGAAGTTCTCATGGAAAGTGCCAGTATCGTCCAGGTAATATTTTTATCCGCCTGGGACACAAACTGACTTCCATCTACACAGAACAGCGTTTTACAATCGTGTGCCTGACTCCATTTATTGAGGGCAGATGTCTTACGGTCAGCCCCCATTCGAACGGTGCCGGCCTCATGGATAATATTTCCAGGATTGCTCAATCCATAATTATTATCCGCATTATCGTCACCTCCCCAGGTAATCACAGCACCCATGTTGTGCAAAATTTCCTTGAAGGTTTCCTTCATGTGTTTGGCCTGCTTGATCTCGTAATCGGAATGTTTGGTATGAAACCGCAGCACAGGGATACCATATTTATCAACCACATTGGGGTCAATCTCACAGTAGTTTTTAATGTTAGGCACTGCTTCACCGCGACCTGCCATACCTACACCGGCACCATAAAAGAAGCGAACATCTTCTTTGAGTGAAGCACCATATCCTCCTGACGGCTTGGTTTTGCCATTGATCTGATAATTTCCATTGAGCCCCTGCATGCCAAATCCAAAACCATAAGCCGGCTGCGACATACCACCCCAATATTCAATGTGATAACCACGGGGGAAGTCCAGCTTTTTATTATCCAGCCACCAGGGCGTATACACATGCATGCCACCGACACCATCTTCATTGTAGCGCTTCCTGCCAAACAACTGGGGCAGCACTCCACCGATAGCTGCACCGGTAGAGTCGTGCAGGTACTTACCCACTACATTGCTGTCATTGGCTAAGCCATTGGGATGGCGCTGAGATTTTGAATTTAATAATAAGCGAGCTGTTTCACAAGTACTGGCAGCAATTATCACCACTCTGCCGGAAACCTGGTATTCTGTTCCATCGGTTTTTTTGATGAAGGAGACACCGGTAGCCAATCCTTCACTGTTGGTGATTACTTCCCTTGCCATCGCATCAGTAATCAGATCAATATTTCCGGTCATAACAGCCGGCTTGACCAATACGGAGGAAGATGAAAAGTCACCATACACCTTACAACTTCTGTTACACTGGGCACAATAGAAACAAGCACCGCGCTCATTATTGATGGGCTTGGTAAGAATGGAAAGACGAGAGGGAATCACAGGAATTCCCATACCCGTGGCCGTTTTCTTGATCATTAATTCATGTAATCGCGGCTTTGGGGGTGGTAAAAAAATACCATCCGGATCATTGGGTAACCCCTCATTGGAACCAAAAACACCAATCAGCTGATCAATCTTATCATAGTATGGCTTAACATCTTCATATCCGATGGGCCAGTCATCACCCAACCCGTCTATACTTCTCCGTTTAAAATCTTTGGGGCCAAAGCGGAGGGAAATTCTTCCCCAGTGATTGGTTCTTCCGCCCACCATTCTGGCACGCCACCAGTCCCACTTATCACTCCCTTCCTTCATCGTATAAGGTTCCCCATCAATCTGCCAGCCCCAAAAGCAACCATCAAAATCTCCAAAAGGACGGAATTTTGTGCTGGCACCTCTGCGGGGCGATTCCCAGGGGTTCTTCATTTGTGAGGAATGGATCGCCGGATCATAATTCGGGCCGGCCTCAATGAGACAAACCTTTAATCCGGCCTTGGCAAGCACATAGGCTGCCATTCCACCACCCGCACCGGATCCAACAATGACGGCATCGTATTTTTTAGACTCTTTTTTAATCTGAAAATCACCCATACAATAAAAATTAGTTATCAGGAATTTCGGATATGAATGTATAGAATTTACGGCATCAGGGCCATTTTTTTTCTTCCCCGTATGTGTCTAAATTACACATGAATCGGAATATAACACCCCCTGCATCGAAAAACAGCCACGAGAGCAGCAGGTATTCCGAATTTTTGTCCATTTTTGCAATAACACCTATCTTACAGCAGCATGAAAAAGGGAATTTACCAGTTACTGAAAAGTCAACAACAGGCTGGGAAAAAGTCTTTCGCTGTGTTGATCGATCCGGATAAAGCAGATGAAGCTACCCTCGATCGCCTCATTGACAAAGCTTTGGCCTGTAAGGTAGATCACTTTTTTGTAGGTGGTAGTCTGGTCATTTCCAACCGGCTAGACAGCTGCATTCAACAGATCAAGACCCAATGCTCCATTCCAGTCACCTTGTTTCCCGGCTCTCCCTCCCAGATCAGTTCTTATGCAGATGCCCTGCTTTACCTCTCGCTGATTTCCGGCCGCAATGCTGAGTTATTGATCGGGCAGCACGTTATCAGCGCTCCTTTTGTCAAAAAGAGCGGATTGGAAATCATTCCCACCGGTTATATGGTCATCGATGGCGGTGCACCGACCACCGTTTCTTATATCTCCAATGCAAATCCCATTCCTGCAGATAAGGATGATATCGCCATGTGTACGGCCATGGCGGGCGAAATGCTGGGCTTGCAGCTGATTTATATGGATGCCGGTAGTGGCGCCAGAAAACCCATTACAGAGTCGATGATCGAACAGGTGGCCAGCCAGATATCGGTGCCCCTAATTGTGGGAGGAGGAATTACAGAACCCGAAAAAGCCTACCTGAATTGTAAAGCGGGGGCAGATGTTATTGTCGTAGGAAATGCCATCGAAAAAGACGTTTCAGTCATGGCAGAGATTAGCGCTGCCATCCATAGCCTGCCGCTGGCAGTATAACACAATATATTTTATCGCAGCTGGCTGGTATCTACCCTGGAAGGTGTGTCTTTCCCGCTGATAATGCTGGCAGCACTAATGGCAATGGAACGAATGATGCGCGCCATATTTTCCAGATCGAGTGTTCCAATTTCATCACTTGCCTTATGATAATTCGGCTCATTATCCATCTTGGAGGTACTGATGGTATGTGCCGGCACACCAAGTCGGGCGAGGGTAGCATTATCAGAACGATAAAAAAGATTCTGCTCCGTATACGGATCAGGGTGAAAGGCGAATCCGCTGCCAACCAAATTTTGCTGTAGGATAGAACCCAGGCTGGATTTTTCATACCCGGTAATATAGGCAGAGTTGGTGCCCCACTTGCTTTCTGTTCCAATCATTTCGATATTAAACATGGCCACCACTTTTTCAGGTGGTATCTGACGCGAAAAATAGGTAGCGCCGAATCCCCCAACCTCTTCTGCTGTAAATGCCACAAAAATCAGCGAACGTGCATTGTTATTCAACGACTTGAAATACCGGGAAAGCATAATGACGGCGGTAGTTCCCGCAGCATCATCATTAGCCCCATTAAAGATAGAATCTGTCAGCACATTCCCCTGACGGTCTTTACCCATAATACCGAGGTGATCATAATGCGCAGAAAATATAACAAACTCATCTGGCCGGCTTTTCCCCGGAATCATGGCAGCTACATTCGACAGCGACTGACGGGTAAAACTATGAATGGCTTCAATTGAATAAGAGGCCGGAGAAGCAGGTGATAAAATAAAAACAGTGCTATATGCTGACTGAAATTGCTGCGACTTCATCCTCGTGAGCATACCAAAAGTCTTCGCATGGGCAGTATCGACAGTTACAACCAAATTGACATTGGTCGCTAAGTATTTTCTAGCCACTGTGAGGAAGTTTTCACCTGCACCGATGTTTACCTGTTTATATCCGCTTCGCTCGGTAACCTGCAGCGTATCCTTACTGGTAAACACTATTACCTGTTTGGTATCTGCCGACTCTCCATTGAGCTGTACCTGTAAACTTAATAATCGGGGACGAAGCAAGACAAATGATTGCAGATAACCGTCGGTCCCTGGATAAGGTAGTAATCCCGCTGAACGAAACTCAGATGCGATGTAAGCAGCCGCTTTTTCTATGCCCGGCGTAAATGTCCGTCTGCCCTGCATTTCATCAGAGGCCAATACCCCTTCTATCCGAGCTACTTCAGCAGCGCTAAAAAAACGTTCAATTGGCTGTGCCGATACATTTCCGATGAAAAGCAGACAGAAGACTGCAACAATATGATTTCGCATAAAGGGAAGATAGGAATAAATTTAATGCGGAACAAAAGACTACAAGCTCATCATTTCTTTGAACTTTACCGTTTGACGTCGGCTCACTTCTACTTTCTCACCCCCCTTAAGTTCAACCAACAATCCGCCATTGAAGTAAGGTTCGATCTTTTCTATCCAGCGCAGGTTGATGATGTGTTTGCGGTTGGCCCTAAAAAACATTCTATCATCCAGACGCTCTTCCAGCGCATTGAGTGATTTTAATATAAGTGGCTTATTGTTGCCAAAATATACTTTGGCATAATTACCAACACTTTCAAAAAGACGTATCTCCCCTAACTTAACAAACCAGCAACGCTCGCCATCTTTTACAAAAACCTGGTCCAATTCCGTCAGCGGACCTCGGTTACTACCTGCCAGCGCAGGATTATCTTTTATCATTTCGGCCTGCAACTTTTGAAGTGACTCACCCAATCTTCTGGGTTCAATGGGTTTCAGCAGGTAGTCCAGCGCATTGACCTCAAAGGCCTTGATGGCATATTCATCGTACGCTGTGGTAAAGATCACACGGGGCGGCTTCTCCAGTTCTGACAACATATCAAACCCATTCTTACCCGGCATCTGAATATCCAAAAAAATTAGATCGGGATGGAGGGCATCAATCTTTTCTATACCCTCGTCGGCATTAGTTGCTTCGTCCAATACTTCAATTTCCGCATGTGTCAACAAAAGTTTTTTTAACTCATTGCGGGCAAGTCGTTCATCGTCAATGATGATTGTTTTGATGGCCATAACAAAAGGTTTTTCATATTATCTTAAAACAGCTATTTCAGTTAAGGGCAGACTGATCTCTGCGCGCACCAAATGCGTATCGGTATTCTTGATATCAAAACTGGCCTTATTCCCATACATTAATTGCAATCGCTGCAGGGTGCTATCAATGCCGAAGCCCTGACCCTTTTCATAATTTGCATTTGAAGCTTGCACAGCAGCAATACCACTATTCGAGAGCTTACCCGTATTTTCAACAATAAGTACATGTTTATCGCTACGGTTATCTGAAACAATACGAATTAAGCCACCGCACTTCTCCTGGCTGATGCCGTGCTTAATGGCATTCTCCACCAAGGTTTGTAACATCATCGGCGGAACAGGCTGATCCAGTGTTTCCTCCTCTATATCATATTCCACCGTTAGGCGGTCTTCAAACCTAATTTGCTCCAGGGCCAGATAATCTTTTACGATATCCAGTTCCTTTTCCAGCGATATGGTTTCCGACTTTTCTGTTTGCATACTGCTACGCAGAATATTACTGAGTTCAGTGATGGCTGTTCTGGCACGGGCAGGATTTTCATCTACCAATGCGCGAATACTATTCAGGGCATTGAAAATAAAATGTGGATTGATATGTGATTTGATGGTTTTTAATTCAAGCTCCTTAACCAGGGTTTGCAAACGAATACGCTGGATTTCGTTTTGCGAAGCAAGCTCGATATAATGCCATATAAAGTAAATAGACGCCCATACGATGATGAGGGGGGAATCAAAAATCAGGTTGAAAAGAAACCGGGTATTCATAGATACCTTGTTCGCAGGATCATATAAGCCCATCCACTCAACGACAGTACTGTTAGCAAGGTTGAAAAGTAAAATTACAGCGGCAATGGTTACAACCAGCTGCCACCAGTTGCGGGAAGTGATCGGGGGCCGTAAGCCAAAACGAATGATTAATTCGCGTAATAAATGAGTAGAAAGCAAGCCGATGAGAATGGTAACCGCTATGCGGGGGAAAAGCACATCATTGTTCCTGTTATTGAAAATAAATGCAAAGAAAATCAGCGTCAGGCCATAAAGGGTCCAGCCAGTCACCTGACAAAACCAATACAATGTGTTTCTTTTACGCATACTTACAAATTTAACCCAGAGAAGGCCCTAAATGGTCGCCATAAGGGACTAATGGTCAAAAAAGCGGCTATTTGGCAGAAAACAGCCCTCCCTTGGGCTGAACTTTATGCAAATAGGGTTGTTTAATCCAACATGCTGGAAATGTGAGGGCAAACCCGCCGCAGGCTGCTTAAAATATTATAACTAATTTTGCTACCTAAACCTGTTTTCATGACCATCACCCCCGGACCCCTGCTGCAGCAAATCAATCACCCGGATGATCTGAAAAAGCTACCCCGCGAACAACTGTTCCAGGTTTGCCAGGAATTGCGCCAGTATATCATCGATGTGGTGAGCGTTCACGGTGGCCATTTCGCTGCCAGCCTGGGAGTGGTAGAATTGACTGTAGCCCTGCATTATATTTATCAAACGCCCTACGATCAGTTGGTATGGGATGTAGGTCATCAGGCTTATGGACACAAAATTTTGACCGGAAGAAGAGATAATTTCATCTCGAACAGGAAATACAAAGGACTCAGCGGATTTCCTAAAAGAAGCGAAAGTGAATATGACACATTTGGCGTAGGACACTCCTCTACCTCCATCTCGGCAGCTTTGGGCATGTCGATGGCGGCAAAGTACAAAGGAGAAAACCGAAAATCAGTAGCTGTCATCGGTGATGGATCTATGACTGCCGGTATGGCTTTTGAAGCCATGAACCACGCCGGCGTTGCCGATAGTGACCTCCTGATTATATTGAATGATAACTGCATGAGCATCGACCCCAATGTTGGGGCATTGAAAGAATACCTCACAGATATCAGTACCTCCCCCACCTACAATAAAGTGCGGGATGAGATCTGGAACCTAATGGGTAAACTTCCGGTTGGCGAACACTTCAGCAAATCAATGGCCAGTAAACTGGAAGCAAGCCTGAAGGGACTGGTGAGCAACAGCAGTAACTTGTTTGAAGCCCTGAAATTGCGGTATTTCGGACCCATTGACGGTCACAATATCACTAAACTGGTCGATACACTGAAAGACCTCCGGGAAATTCCGGGTCCGAAGCTGTTACACATCATTACGACAAAAGGAAAGGGATATGAATTGGCGGAAAAAGACCAGACCAAGTGGCATGCCCCCGGACTATTTGATAAGTTAACGGGTGAGATTTATCGTAAGACCATTACGGCTCCTCAGCCACCGAAATATCAGGATGTTTTTGGTCATACCATTGTCGAGCTGGCGGAAAAAAATGCTGCCGTAATGGGTATCACCCCTGCCATGCCAAGCGGGTCCTCCCTCAAAATCATGATGGAAAAGATGCCGCACCGCGCCTTTGATGTTGGCATCTGCGAGCAACATGCGGTAACCGTTAGCGCCGGACTGGCTACCCAGGGTATGAAAGTATTTTGCAACATTTATTCTTCCTTTATACAACGTGGCTACGACCAGGTAGTACATGATGTGGCCATACAAAAATTACCGGTGATCTTCTGCCTCGACAGGGCAGGTTTAGTTGGTGAGGATGGCCCAACGCACCATGGCTGCTACGACATTGCCTTCTTCAGATGCATTCCCAATATGATCATCAGTGCGCCGATGAATGAGCAGGAATTACGTAACCTGATGTACACAGCACAACACGATAGCAACCAATTACCCTTTGTTATACGTTACCCCAGGGGGGAAGGTGTTATGCCCGAGTGGAAAACGCCAATGGAAACTGTTGAGATTGGTCAGGGTCGCCGCCTGAAAAAAGGAACAGATGTAGCTATTTTGTCTTTAGGTCACCCCGGCAACTTTGCTCAGGCAGCCATTCGGCAACTGAGAACCCAGGGCATCGACCCGGCACACTATGATATGCGTTTCGTAAAACCGATCGATGAGGAAATGCTGCACGAAGTATTCTCCAACTACTCAAAAGTGGTTACGGTGGAAGACGGTACGGTAGTAGGTGGATTTGGTTCAGCCGTGCTGGAATTTATGAACGCCCATCGATACCATGCAGAAGTTACTATTCTGGGTATCCCCGACCGACTGGTAGAACACGGTACACCGCGTGAACTGCACCGCGAATGTAACTACGACGCACAAGCCATTGAAGAAGCCGTTTTGGCCTTATTGAAAGAAAAAGTAACCGTACTGGGCTAAGATTACCCGGCCGGTACTTCTTCTGAGGAACCGGCTTCTGTTGCTGCATCTTCCAACCTGGCTTTTGATTCAGCCTCGAGGTCAGCTTCCCTGTTTTCGTTCCATTCAACGATAAAATTATTCATGCCTGAGCCAACACTCAGGCGCATATATTTCTGCTGTGCCAATTCCAGAATAGAAAGAAAAAGGAAGATGGCATGAATCTTATTATCACAAACTTCGAAGATCTTTTCAAAAGAAACCATCTTCTCGCGTGAAAGCAAGTCGAGGATGTAATCACGGCTGCCTTCCATGGTATAATTATACGGCACCACCGTGTGTACAGGCCGATTCTGCCGATCTTGCACGCGCTGCATCACTTTTTCAAATGATTTCATCAACTTGAAAAGTGTAATATTTTGAATCTCAGTTCCCTCGGCAGCCTCCTCGCCCAACAGAGACAGTTCCTTCTGAAGATTACCCCGCTTTATCATCAACATGCGCTCGGCCTCCATCTCTGCCATCTTAACTGCCGCCTCCTTGAACTTTTTATACTCAAGAATTTTATCAATCAACTCCTGTCGTGGGTCAATTTCGTTGCCGGATGCATCCAATTCTTTGCGAGGAAGTAAAAGCCTTGCCTTGATGCGCATCAACGTTGATACAAAGAGAATAAACTCACTGCTGAGCTCTATATTAAGCTTCTCGCTCTTATGTATAAAATCGAGAAAATCGTTGATGATACGGGTAATCGGAATATTATAAATATCCAGCTCATCACGTTCTATGAAGAATAACAGCAGGTCAAAAGGACCTTCAAACTGCTCCAGCTTAATTTGATAATTCGACTGATTCACCATCCATTAATTTAGGCACAAAGAAAACAGATTTAAGGCAATAAGCCGTAAGGCGGATACTTCAGTTATCCACTAATGAAGAGAAATATGGGCATTTCTGACTATTTCTTCAGGGCATCCCGAATCTCTGTCAGCAACTGGTCTGTGGTGGTAGGACCGGGGGGTGGCGGGGGTGGGGCTGCCAACTTAAGCCGGTTGATGGCCTTGATGATCATGAATACAACGAAGGCGATAATCAAAAAGTCTATCAGATTGGTGATGAATGCCCCATATTTTACTTCAATAGCTTCGCTGGCCGCGGTAACGACTTGTCCGGCAGCATCTTTTACTTCGGAAGTTGCCTCCTTGAGAACGAACACTTTATGCGAAAAATCAACACCGCCGGTTAACATACCCACCAATGGCATCACCATGCCATCTACAAAGGAGGTAACTATTTTGGTGAAAGTAGCACCCATTACAAAACCGACAGCAATATCAACCAGGTTGCCTTTAACAGCAAATTCTTTGAATTCTTTCAGTAAGCCCATAAAATTGATTTTAAGGATGGAAAATAATACAATCAAGTGAAAAAATCACTTTTTTAACCCAGGATATTGCATTTTCAGCGAACTAAGTAATTGGTGCAGCCTGGAAGCAATGATGTGTTCCTTATACCAGTTCTGATCTGCAGGCACGATGGTCCAGGGTACTTTGTTGCAATACCGGAAGCACTCCTGGTACATACGCATATAAACTTTCCATAGCTTGGCCTCCTCAAAATCACGCTCATTGTATTTCCATTGTTTCTCCGGATTTTTTATCCGCTCTTCCAAACGCTGCCGCTGTTCACCGGGGGATACGTGTAAATAAAACTTCAGGATGTGCGTATTACTGTGTCGCTCGAGCAGGTACTCAAAATCATTGATTGCTTTCATACGTGCTTTGGCGAGTTGATCGTCGCACCATTTGTGTACCCGAGTAACGAGAATATCTTCATAATGCGAGCGATTAAACAGTTGAATCATACCCTTTGGGGGAGCCTGCTGATGCACCCGCCATAGGAAGTCATGCGATAACTCCAATGCAGTAGGAACCTTAAAAGAATACGCCCTCACCCCTTGGGGATTCAGACGACCAAAAACATTTCTAATCACACCATCTTTCCCACTGGCATCCATACCCTGAATTACAACAAGCACCGAATGTTTACTTTCGGCGAACAACAGGTTCTGCAATTCATCCAATTCATCCAGTATGTGGGCTGTTTCTGCTTTTACTTTTTCTTTGGTCAGTCCTTTGGGAGCTCGGGTACTGATGCGCGATAAATCTAAGATTGCCATGGGGTTTGTTTTCTTAAAAATATCTAATTATTGCAATAATTGAGCACCTTTGCGAAAACTATTCCATGCGTGATTCCTGGTTCAGCTGGCTGCTATTTGTTATTCTTTGCCTGATCTGGGGGAGCTCATTTTATCTGATGAAAGTAGGCATGGATAAATTATCGGCCTATCAGGTAGCATCGTTGCGTATGCTGACTGCCGGATTGGTACTACTCCCATTTGTAAAAAAAGCCTGGCAATCGATTCCACGCAATCGGGTCGGGTTGGTGATGGGATCGGGGCTGTTGGGTAGCTTTTTTCCAGCTTACCTGTTTTGCCTGGCAGAAACGAAAATAGACAGTGCTATGGCGGGTATTCTAAATGCACTTACCCCACTGTTTACCCTGCTGGTGGGCATCCTTTTCTTCCAACTGAAGGCACGGAAGATACAGATCATAGGAACCTGTATTGGTTTTTTGGGCCTTGTTCTGCTGATTACCACCGGCAATGAAGTACACCTATCCAACCTCAGCTACTCCTTTTTGGTTATGGCAGCGACGCTGATGTATGGCTTTAATGTGAATATGGTTGGCAGATATATGCGCGGATTCAGGGCCATCGATATTGCCGCCCTGGCTTTTGTGATGCTGATCATACCTTCCCTGATTATACTGCTGATGACAGGCTACGGCAGCCTTTCCTTCTGGCAAGGCGAATACTTGCAGTCAACGCTGGCAGCAGGTATTCTTGGTATTTTAGGTACCGCCATCGCCTCTATTTTATTTTATATCCTGGTGAAAAGGGCCGGACCCGTTTTTGCCTCCATGGTAACGTATGGTATCCCCATTGTGGCCATCGGGTGGGGACTATTACGCCATGAGTACATTGGTGATAAGCAGGTACTCAGCCTACTCATTATACTGGCAGGAGTTTACCTGGTGAACCGCCCTGAAAAAAAGAAGCCGGACAGAGAGGCGTCCGGCTTATAATTGGAAGATCTTGCATGTGCGATAGAAATTATACCGCCATCATTTCTTTTTCTTTCGCTGCCAGGTGCTTGTCAACCAATTGAATGAACTTATCGGTCAACTCCTGTATTTCTTTTTCTGCATCTTTAGCGGCATCCTCACTCAATCCGTCTTTCTGTAATTTCTTCACCTGCTCAATAGCATCCCGGCGAATATTACGGATGGCAATTTTTGACTGCTCACCCTCTGCACTCGCCTTTTTGAACAGTTCCTTTCTCCTCTCTTCCGTGAGTGGGGGCAGAAACAACCGGATCTGATTACCATCGTTCTGCGGAGTAACGCCAATATTGGCCTGCATAATGGACCTTTCAATCGCAGCCAGCATTGGTTTCTCCCAGGGCTGAATACTGATGGTTCTTACATCCAGCACCGATATATTAGCTACCTGAGCAATCGGGGTGGGTGAACCATAATAGTCTACCATGATTCCTTCCAGCATGGAAGGACTGGCTTTGCCGGCCCGTATTTTTGTCAATTCTGTTTCCAGGTGGCCAATTCCCTTACGCATGCTTTCCTCAGCCATCCCGGTTATCAGTATCAGTTCTTCAGACATATCATTTTATTTCAGAGGTCAAAAGTAAAAAAAATGTTGGTAGTACGGGACAATACTCCTCAAGCGGGCAATCAACTGAATTCTCTCACCTATATTTGCAAAATAACCCGGATTTATGACTACACAGGAACTGAACCAAACAGCGACGCAAATCAGACGCGATATTGTTAGAATGGTACATGCCGTACAAAGCGGTCACCCCGGAGGTTCTCTGGGTTGTACCGATTTCCTGACTGCCCTGTATTTTCAGGTGATGGAAAGAAAGCCGGGGTTCTCAATGGACGGCAAAGGGGAAGATGTATTCTTTCTGTCTAACGGTCATATTTCTCCATTGATGTATTCCGTTTTAGCGCGAGCCGGATATTTTGACGTAAAAGAACTCGCCAGCTTCCGAAAAATCAATTCCCGTCTGCAAGGCCACCCTACTACGCATGAACACCTGCCAGGTATTCGTATAGCCAGTGGTTCTCTGGGGCAGGGATTAAGTGTGGCATTAGGTACCGCCCTCGCAAAAAAACTCAATAAAGACAATCACCTGGTTTACTGCTTAACCGGAGATGGCGAACTGAATGAAGGCCAAAACTGGGAAGCCTTGATGGCTGCTGCCCACCACAAAGCCGATAACTTGATCGTAACCATTGATTGGAACGGGCAACAAATTGACGGTCCCACTAGTAAAGTCATGGATCTGGGCGATCTGCCTGCCAAGCTCGTAGCCTTCGGCTGGAAGGTACTGGAAATGAATGGCCATGAAATGGATACAATCCTGCAGACCCTGTCGGAAGCAAAGTCAGCCGCATTCCAGCAACAACCTATTGCTATACTGATGAAAACAGAAATGGGTAAAGGTGTTTCTTTTATGGAAGGCAGTCACGAATGGCATGGAATAGCCCCGAACGATGCACAACTGGCTACAGCCCTGGCTGAGTTACCCGAAACGCTCGGCGACTATTAATTCTCTTCTAATTGGGTTTTAGAAACTCTTCAGTGAATAGCCCTGTCTCCCCGCCCGCTGGGCCGGAATCCAGGAAGCCCCGAGCGTAATGGCCAGCAAAGTAATGCCTACCAACAGGAAATCACCCGCGCGCAAAGTAACCGGATAATAATTGATGAGAAAAGTATTACCCGGGAATCCTACTAGCTTAAACTGAATTTGCAACCAGCAAATAAATGCTGCCAGCAACATACCACAGCCTCCGCCAATCACGCCAAGCAACAATCCTTCCAGTAAAAAGATAGAACGGATGCGTTCTTCAGAGGCGCCCATGGCCTGCAATATGGCAATGTCTTTTTTCTTCTCCAATACCAACATAGTTTGAGATCCAATAATATTGAAGGCTGCTACTATCAGAATTAAAGTAAGAACTATGAAGATGAACCACTTCTCAGTTTTCATCACGCGATATAGTCCTACATTCTGCTGATAACGGGTTTCCACTTGAAAATCTTTACCTAACAGTTGCTGAAGAGATTGCTGAACAGCAGCCCCATCTCCGCTAATGCGCATCTCCAAAGCTGAATACTCATCCGGTTGCATCGAAAGCATGTATTGTAAAAAAGGCAGGTTCGTAAACACATATTTGTTATCAAACTCCTGCTGCACTGCAAATGTGCCTACAGGAACTACGGAAAAAGAATGTAACCCTTCCTCAGTGCTAAGTCGGTCAGCCTGTTTATTAGGTAAGTAGACCACTGCCGGGTAGCGAAATTTTTCTACCTCTAGTCCGGCGGCAATTTCAATACCCTCCCCCACCACGATAGATGGGTGTTCGACATCCCCTAATGAAAAAGACCCTCGTTTTAGGTGTTGTGCGGTATGAATATTGGTAACTGCCGTATACTGACTATCGACTCCTTTCAATGTAACGACAGCTTGAAAAGCACCATTTAATAAGGCTTTTTCCTCTGCTATACAACTCAAAGCCAATACACCCGGTACGTTTTTAATCTGCTGCATGCGCTCTGCCGGAATCCGCATGATTTTACCCCTGGCAGGAACTACCCGCATATCGGCATAAAAATCATTGTATAACCCCTTCACCAGATCTTCAAAACCATTGACAACACTCAATACGATGATCAGTGCCGTAGCTCCCACGCCAATAGCCAACAGGCTAATGCGTGACATCAGGTTGATAACACTTGCTTTTTGTCCGGTTCTGAAATATCGCCAGGCAAATAACAGGTTCACGTGAGCAGAATTGATTGAAAAAAAGGTGTTGATATGAATCAGGATTTTTCTTCTTCCTTTGTATTATCCTGAGCAGTGATATTTTTGAATATTTCTTCCATCTTAAATACATAGTCGAGTGTATCGTCTCTGTAAAAGTGCAATACCGGTATGCGACGCAGTTGGTGCTTCACCCGATGCGATAATTCTTTTTTTATTTCCCAGGCCCTTGACTCAATGGTCTTCATGCCCAGCTCCGGATCTGCCACCTGAAACAAACTGATGTATATACGGGCCTCCAGCAAGTCGGGAGTGACTTTCACCGAGGAGATCGACACCATGCCACCCTGCATCATACCAAGTGATAATCGCTGGAAAATATCGTTCAGCGACTCCTGCAATACCCCGGCCACCTGTCTTTGTCTTTTACCTTCCGTCATATTCACCTGATTGATTCCATACAAAAGTACTTACTTTCGGGGGTAAAAGCAGCCCGAATCATCCCATGAAACGGTTTTCCCGCATATTGTTCTATCTGAGGTCACAGCACCGGAACACTGTTCTGTATGTTATTTTTAACCTGCTGTCGGTTATTTTCTCCTTGGTTTCCCTTGCCATGCTGGCGCCTTTTTTACAAATGCTCTTCAATCCCCAGCCACCACAGCTCGTGAAGCCGGAAATCGCCATTTCTTTAACAGGTATCGGTGGATTAAAGGATTGGCTCATGAATGCGATGGGAGAATTAATTGTCACAAAAGGAAAAATATATTCCTTAGGTTTCATTTGTTTGATGATCATAACGGCTGTATTCTTTAAGAACTTGTTTACTTATCTGTCTTTCAGGGTGCTTGCCCCTATGAGAAATTATGTAATGACAAAGCTCAGGGCAGATCTTTATGCCAAGCTGCTTGACTTACCTATTGGATATTTTTCTGAGAAGAGAAAAGGAGACATCATCAGCAGAATGAGCAATGATGCCAATGAAATTGAATGGAGTGTTATGAGTACGTTGGAAGGTCTTATCCGAGAGCCCCTTACAATTATCATCATGTTGATTGCATTGGTGTATTTAAGTCCGACATTATCACTATTCCTGTTGGTGCTATTGCCTGTGACAGGTTTCATCATTGGCCGCATCAGTAGGTCATTAAAAAAGCAATCGACCATTTCTCAGGAGACGCAGGGACGACTGCTTTCAATTCTCGATGAGACGCTTGGTGGATTGCGTGTCATCAAGGCTTTTAACGCAGAGTCAATCATGCGTGCAAAATTTTTTGAAACGAACAACAAGCTTAACCATGTGAGAAATCACATGAATTTCAGAAAAGATCTTGCTTCTCCACTTTCAGAGTTTTTAGGCGTAGCTGTACTCTCCTGCATTCTTTGGTTTGGGGGACAATTGGTTTTGGGAAAGCAGACAGGGTTATCACCAGCTAGTTTTACTACTTACATTGTTATTTTTACCCAAATCATCAATCCTGCAAAAGCATTATCGACTGCCTTTTATAACGCTCAGAGGGGCAGCGCCGCCATTCAGAGAATTGAAGAAATTCTTCAAACCAAAGCAGCAGTAACCGATGCCCCCGATGCCATTGCACTCACGCGTTTTGAAAAAAGCATCACATTCAATGATGTTTATTTTGGCTATGATGATCAGGCCGTGCTCCGGCATATCAACCTGCATATTGAAAAGGGGAAAACCATTGCCCTCGTTGGTTCGTCCGGTTCGGGGAAGAGTTCCCTGGCAGATCTTGTATGCCGGTTTCATGACGTCACCGCCGGTGAGATATTGATTGATGGCGTCAACATAAAAAGATACACCCAGGAATCGGTGCGTCGCATGATGGGTATTGTTACACAGGAGCCGATTTTATTCAATGATACCATTGCAGCCAATATCACATTGGGAACGGAAGTTACAGATGAAAAAGAGATTGAAAAAGCAGCCCGTATTGCCAATGCCTGGCATTTCATTGAGCAAAAGGAACATGGCTTAGAAGACAATATTGGTGACAGAGGAAATAAATTAAGTGGAGGAGAGAAACAAAGGCTCACGATTGCGCGCGCCGTTCTTAAAAATCCACCTATCCTGATACTGGATGAAGCCACTTCTTCCCTCGATACAGAAAGTGAGCGAAGCGTACAAGATGCCATCAATCATATGATGGTGAACAGAACCTCACTGGTCATTGCACACCGCCTGAGCACCATTCGCCATGCAGATGAGATCATTGTGCTGCACCAGGGTGAAATAGCAGAGCGGGGAACACACGATCAGTTGATGCAATTGAATGGCCACTACAAGAGGCTGGTTGAACTACAGACCTTTTCCTAAACAAGCGTGGAATAAAAAATTAACCAGATACTATTCCGATGCCGGCCTCACCAAACCAAGCTTCGCTTCTAATGAAAGCGTAGCATGTGGCACAGCACGTAAGCGGGCTTTATCGATGAGTTTACCGGTAACGCGACAAATACCATAGGTTTTGTTTTCAATACGCATAGCGGCCTTCTCAAGGTGATCGATATAAGAAATCTGGCGGCTGGCCATTTGTCCGAGTTGTTCTCTCTCCATGCTGACACTGCCATCTTCCATCGTCATATAACGGGCATCGTCATTATCACCGCCCATTTCATCTTTGCGGGTAATCAGTCCTTGCAGGTAATTGAGCTCCTTACGGGCTGCCTCGAGTTTACGGGCAATCAACTCACGGAATTCGTTCAAATCTGAATCGCTGTATCTAACCAACGGCTCGGCACCTGTGTAGGTTATTTCAGCTCTTTTTTCAAGCTGGGTATACCCTGGCTTATAAGGTATGCTCGACTTGGTTGTGAGTTTTGGCACCTTCACCTCTTTTATGGGTTCAGGCTGCTTCTTTATGGGTTTTACCGGGGGAGCTGGTGGTAATTTCACTTCAATCTTTCGGGGCGGAGCCGGAGCTGGCTTTACAGGAGCTACCGGAGCAGCCGGCTTTACAGGAGCA
>CAYUXJ010000002.1:94983-157990 GCA_964448845.1 uncultured Sediminibacterium sp. | reverse complement strand
GGCTTTACAGGAGCAACTGGAGCAGCTGACTTTTTTGCAGGTACTACGGGTGCAACCACTTTTTTAACGGGTGGCGCTTTGGGGGCAGGAGCTGCTTTTTTAGGAGGTTCCACTTTTTTTACCGGAGTAGCTTTATTTACCGGAACAGGCTTTTTAGCCGGAGCAGGAGCGGGCTTTTTAGCAGGAGCTGCCTTTTTTGCCGGAGCAGGAGCTGGCTTTTTTACCGGTGCGGCTTTTTTCGCCGGAACAGCTTTTTTTACAGGGGCAGCCTTTTTTACAGGTGCCGCTTTTTTAACAGGTGCCGCTTTTTTGGCGGGCGCTGCTTTTTTTGCTGGAGCCGCCTTTTTAACAGGGGCTGATTTTTTAGGGGCTGGTTTTTTACTTGCCATAGCTACTATCCTTTTTTGGTGACTTCGACTTTCAGCAGTTCCTCATTTACGTCAATTTCCGTGCCCCCTTTAATGGAAGGCACCTGCTCGATCGAGTCTGCCAAAATTTCGCGGCAAATATAATCGTTAAAATGAATAATAGCTGATTCCAGCGCGCCACGACGCTCTACTTTTAAGAAAATTCGGTCGGTAAGGGCTAATCCCATGTCTTTTCGTATGTTTTGTACCCTATTTACCAGTTCGCGGGCATGCCCCTCCTGTTCCAACTCGGGGGTAATTTGTATATCCAGGGCGGCAGTTATGCCATTTTTTACGGCTACCGTCCAGCCGGGTATGTCTTCCGCTAGAACCTCCACTTCTGCTAGTTGAATCGTAATTGTATCATTATCAATTACAAAATTGGCCTCGCCGGACTTTTCGAAGGCGGCGATTTCTTGTGAACCCATGGAAGCGATCAGTTGTCCGGCCGCTTTCATCTTTGCTCCCAGCCGTGCACCCAGTAATTTGAAGTTGGGTTTTAGCTTTTTGCTGATTACGCCATCGGTATCCTTAATATATTCAATTTCTTTTATATTAACTTCTGCCTTAATTAGATTTTCCACCTGCTGCAACTGTTCCGTCATTTCCGGATTGAGTACCGGAATCATCATCTTCTTAAGTGGCTGACGCACTTTGATGGTAGCTTTTTTGCGAAGCGATAGTCCCAGTGAGCTTACATCCTGCGCCAATTGCATCCGTTCTTCCAGACGAGCATCAATCAGGTTTTTATCTGCCACAGGAAAATCGGTGTGGTGAACAGAAATATGCCGATGGCGTCCAGTTACTTCATTCAAACGTTTGAACAGGGCATCGCTGAAGAAGGGAGAGATGGGCGCCATCAGTCGACATAGGGTATCAAGGCATTCATAGAGCGTTTGATAAGCTGCGATTTTATCATGTTCATATTCACCCTTCCAAAAACGCCGGCGACAAAGTCGAACGTACCAGTTACTTAGATGTTCATCCAGAAAAACTTCCATTAAGCGGCCCGCAGTAGTAGGCTCATAATCATCCATCGCCTGCGTTACTTTTTCGCAAAGCGTATGTAAAGAAGAGATGATCCAGCGATCAATCTCAGGTCGCTCAGAAACAGGAATAGAAGATTCATGGAAAGTAAATCCATCCACATTTGCATATAGAATGAAGAACTGGTAGGTATTATAAAGTGTTCCAAAATACTTGCGCTGCACTTCCTGAATGCCAGCCGCATCAAATTTTAAATTATCCCAGGGTGATGCATTGGTTATGAGATACCAGCGGGTGGCATCAGCTCCATACTGCTGAATGGTTTCGAATGGATTCACCACGTTACCGAGGCGCTTACTCATCTTATTACCATGCTTATCCAGCACCAGTCCGTTACTTACCACCGTTTTATAGGCGACTTTTCCGAAGAGCATCACTGCCAGTGCATGCAGCGTATAAAACCAACCACGGGTTTGATCTACACCTTCTGCGATAAAATCGGCAGGAAATGCTTCCCCCGAATCGATCAGTGCTTTATTCTCGAAGGGGTAATGCCATTGTGCATAAGGCATGGCACCACTATCGAACCACACATCAATCAAATCGGGCAGCCGGCGCATGGGTTGCCCGGTGCTGCTCACCAAAACAATTTCATCTACATAGGGCTTATGCAGATCTAACTTTTCCAATGAAGCGACTCCTTTATTAACGTCAGCGCCCAACACTTCATTGGCTTTTTGAATTCCCGCCATCAATTCGGCAACTGAACCGATACAAATTTCTTCCGAACCATCAGCAGTTCGCCAGATGGGGAGTGGGGTACCCCAATAACGACTGCGGCTCAGGTTCCAGTCCACCATGTTCTCTAACCAGTTGCCAAAGCGACCTTCGCCGGTGGAAGCGGGTTTCCATTGAATGGTTTTGTTTAGTTCCACCATCTGGTCTTTCACGGCTGTGGTGCGTATGAACCATGCGTCTAAGGGATAATACAAGATGGGTTTATCTGTTCGCCAGCAATGCGGATAGCTGTGTTCATATTTTTCTACCCGAAAAGCGCGGTTTTCCTTCTTCAGCTGCACACTGATGTCAACATTTACATCGATGAAGTTTTTATCATCAGTGTAATTCTTTACATATCTAGCACTATAGTCACCCATGCCATCTACGAACTTACCTTGTCTGTCTACTAAGGTCAGAATACCGATGCCATAGCGTGCCCCTACTTTATAGTCATCCGCACCAAAGGCTGGGGCTGTGTGTACAATGCCGGTTCCATCTTCCGTGGTAACAAAGTCGGCTGTTAACACGCGAAAAGGATCGGCATGGGGAGTGATTGACTTTATTTTCTCCCAACTATTGGCCTCGAATGGTAGTAGTTGTTCGTAGCGAAGACCTTCCAGCTGAGTTCCTGTGAAGCTGGCCCTGATCTCCCAGGGAATAACGGAAGATTTTTCATTGTAGATAGTAAAATCACCTGCCTCGCCTTCGGGTTTACAGTATTTGTGCAGCAGATTTCGAGCAACCACTATGTTAACCGGAATGTGGGTGTATGGATTAAAGGTGCGCACCAGCACATATTCTATTTCCGGGCCAACGGTAAGACCGAGGTTGGATGGCAATGTCCAGGGGGTGGTCGTCCAGGCCATCAGGTGAATTTCACTTGAAGAAAGATGG
Source organism: uncultured Sediminibacterium sp. (assembly GCA_964448845.1). GTDB lineage: Bacteria > Bacteroidota > Bacteroidia > Chitinophagales > Chitinophagaceae > Sediminibacterium. Next base: position 154,922 of record CAYUXJ010000002.1, on the reverse strand, counting down.
GAGCCACTTTCCAATGTATCAAACAGGAAGGCCGATTCGGGCGTATGTTGCAGGCGGAACATGGCTACAACACTGGTGTCTTTTACCTGCTTGTAGGTTCCGGGCTGATTGAGCTCATGTGAACTGAGTCCGGTACCTGCAGCCGGCGAATAGGGCTGTATGCTCACACTTTCATATAACAAGCCTTTCTTATAGAGTTGCTGCAATATCCACCAAAGAGATTCGATGTAATTGTTTTCAAACGTGATGTAAGGGTGATTCAGGTCAACCCAATATCCCATTTGTTTTGTCAGCAGGTCCCACTGATCTTTGAAGCGAAGTACCGCTTTCCGGCATTGCTGATTGTATTCTTCAACTGAGATGGTTTTTCCGATGTCTTCCTTGGTGATGCCCAATTCTTTTTCTACCCCCAGTTCAACAGGCAATCCGTGGGTATCCCAGCCGCCTTTTCTTTTCACCTGGAAGCCCTGCATGGTTTTATAGCGGCAGACCATGTCTTTGAGGGTGCGGGAGATAACGTGGTGTATTCCAGGCATGCCATTGGCACTGGGTGGACCTTCATAAAATACAAAGGGCTTTTTGCCTTCCCGCAGGGAGATACTTTTCTCAAAAGTTTTTTCTTCTTCCCAAAATCCTAGGATTTCCCGTTCGATGGCGGGGAGGTGGAGTCCGTTAAATTCAGCATATTTTCCGTTCATGACCAAAAGCGCTTATCAGGTAAGTTATTGGGCAAATTAAGCCCTAATAAAGTGTGCAAAGGTACTAAAAACGGCCGTTGTGTGGGGGGTGATTTCCGGGGTTGGGTTGGGAAGGGGTGAATGAACGGGAAGCTGTTGTTGGTCGCCTCTGCCGTTGTTGGTCGCCTGACCAACAATAAATCAATTCTTCGTTGCTATGTTGTTCAAGATTTTATATGTTGAAAATCAGATGCTATTTATTCCCCCCTCTTCTATATTCCCCGCTGAAAAGCGGGGAATACCCTCCGTCTTTTTACGGAAAAAGAATTCCGTTAAAAGACGGTGACTCCTCAACCCTCATCTGTATCGCTCAACCCTCTATTGGAAGGAATTACCACTCCCGGGCTGATACGTATATTCAAACTTATACAACAAGGTGGTAGGAACAGGTCCGGTAAAAGGCGCATAATCCACAGCCAGCAACTGCATTTTTGCATAGTTTACCCCATTGGCTATTCGGAAAATAAATACTTTTCCTGCCTTGGGTATGAACGCATGTGTTCTTGGATTATAATCATACCAACTGCCATCTTTAATCGCCAGGCTGTTTGATGTAGTATCATAACTGTATCCTGTTAGTGGTGCCGAAGTAATGCTATTAAAAATGCCATCCTGCATGATTACACCGGCATTGCCCGGTCCACTGGATTGACTATTTACAATTATTCTTGCAAAGCGTATGGCAAAATCCCATTTAGCAGTCGCAGAATCTGCAACAGTTACAGCTGTGCTGTCTTTAAAACTAAAGAACGTGTGGGAGCCACGGGTGCTAAAGGGAACAGAAAGTACCTGAACCCTTGTAAGTGGAGTGGGGGTAGATGTTTGTTCTTTGGTGCAGGCGCTAAATAGAACAAGACAGATTACACACAGGGAGAAAAAAATGGATGCTGCTTTCATGGTGGATGTTTTTTATTTTGATGAAGTAGATTTTAGTTGGAGAAAAACTGAGAGAGAAACCTGTCTTCCGGGCAGATGTGGGGCATATGTTGGATTGGTATAATTCAGTACGTTTTCAATGTTTCCCTGCAAACTCAACCAGCGATTGATTTGCTGATTGGCAGATAGATTAACCAGTAAAAAACCTTCAGCCATTTCACGTTGATCATCAATCACATTGTTGCCATTGATGTCTGCCCAACCGAAGGCGCTTCTATAAATAAAACGGATGTAAGCAAAGCGCCCGGCAGCGGCATCTTCGTACAACAATTTGAATTGCGCCATGTGTCGTGACCGATTGGGGAGTCCAACATATTGTGCACGCGTCAATAAAGTAGTTGTAAAAGTTTCGGGGTCGCGTCGAAACAATTTTTGCGCATCGATTAATTCCAATACCCCGATGTCTTTAGCCAGGAGATATTGATAACCTAGATTCATGGAGAAATTATCGGAAAATCTTAGCTGTGCTTCTACTTCTGCCCCCCTTGAAAAAATATTGCCGGCATTCCGATAGCTGTAAATCGGCAACCCATTGCTTCTCGAAAAGGGAAGCGTGTATAAATCAATTAGTTGATTGATTCGATTGTTAAAGATGCCGATGGCGAAAGAACCCTGCTTGTGCGCATAACGAACCCTAAGGTGCCACCCCATTCCATACTCCGGTTTCAATGCATTTTTTTGAAGGAACGGTGCAATATTGGCCCCTGCCGTGAGCAAGCCGTTTTGTTGCAAATGGATGAGTTCATCTGGTAGTGCAGCAGCACCTATTAATGAGTAGCCAATTTGGGCATTGCTAAAATTCAGGTACATGTGACGAAAGTCAGGCGCTTTGAATCCGCCACCTGCTGATGCCGTTACCTTCCATCTCGCATGGGGTTGCCAGGACAGGGCGATTCGCGGACTAACCCTTGCGGTATAATCATTTCTCTTATCCAGGCGCCCACCGGCATTAAGTGAAATACGGTCACGCAGTAATTTCCATTCCTGCTGAACACTCACAAAAAAAGAGGTGAGCGGTGGCTGTTGAGTATATCTGCTGGCATCAACCCGATCTGAGGTCCATCCAGCGAGTGCCAACAACTGACTTCCCTTTGAAAAAGGAAGCTGGTACTCTATTTCCTGTTTAAAAAATTGTTGCCGAAAATGAATGGCATCAAAGGGTTCTCCCGTTTTTTCCTTGTTCACCCATGATTCGTTGGAATACCGATTCAAAAAAGACCGAAAGAAGAACTTTGACTTGTGCCCCAATAAAAACCGCCATTGAGAGAAGGCAGTAAAATCGTTGTCAATGGTTTTTCCTGCTACCATTTCCGGTGAGGCGGCCATTTCAACTTGATAGCGATTGTTTTGTACCTGATTATTCTGTCGCACAGAAAAAGTTAACTGGCTCCGGGCAGAAGGGTTGTAGACCCATTTTGCGCTTCCTGCCAAAATCCTGAATGGATCCTGTGTTTTTCCCAACAGTTGCGGGTCTAAATCATACCCCCCCGAATGATACTGGTGCCCGAAAATTTGCAGACTGCTTCGCTTAAACTTACTGCCAAAAGAAACATTTGAACTTGAAATAGCAGGGGAGCTTCTAAACAACTGAACATCCAGCGACGTTGCTTCCGGTTGTTGGGTAATAATGTTGACAACTCCGGCCATTGCTTCACTTCCATATAAGCTGGAGGAGGGGCCTTTGACAATTTCCACTTGCCGAATATTTCCGATTGCAATGCGACCAGTATTTAAAATACCCGCATTCCGACCCACCAGGGGCTCCCCATCCAATAAGATGAGTGTATAGGCCGGATCTAATCCCATCAATTGAATACCTTGTCCGAATGGATTGGGAAAGCCATTTAAGGCATTCCCCAAAGGGGCATTGATGATGGCTATCCCTGTCTGTTCCTGCAGAACATCCTGTAAACGGAGTAAGCCTGTCTTTTTAATTTCTTTCGCTGTTATTACCGTTATGGGCAGTGGTGCCTGGCTATACTTACCCCCAACTCGTGTAGCCGTTACAACCAATGGATCCCCGGAACCAAATATGGTATCGGAAACAACTTGTTTTTGTGCCCCTGCCGGATGAAATAGTAAAATACTTACGAACAATAGCAACTTCCTCACCAATACCAATCATTTAAGAGGGTGCAAAGTTGTCTAATCCCTCACCATTGTTTGTCATGTGTTTGTAAAAAAAAGAGGTAAAAAATGGACAGAAAATCGACAATGTTTAACGTGATCTTAGAGGAATAAAGTCTCAGACATTTTAAAGAATTAAGTATTTGTAGGTATTTTTATTCTAAAATTGAATCACATGAAAAATTTGTTTCGCATCAGCCTGCTTGCTGCCTTTTGCCAGTTATCCGTATTTTCTTCTTCGGCACAAACGAATTCTGCGCCAGCAATCCGCTATGAATACAAACAGATAACTGCTGTTGAGTCGGTTGTACCGGGTGGATTGGGACGTTCCAGAATCCTCACTACCGATGACAACGGTCAAACCAGAGAAAAGGAGTTGAAAAATTTCTACAGCCTCGTAGGTATCAATTTCGATAACATTACCAACAACGACCGGGTAATTGTAGAAAGACTCAATGACTTCAGCAATGAAGGCTGGGAACTATTTTCAGTTATCACCGGCAGCAATCAGCAAAGTTCCGGCGGCAATAGTTCGGGGGGCATTTTCATTACCCGCTATATATTCAGAAGAGCTAAATAAAGGGATGACCCTTAACTATCAGCAGATCTACTGCTGCGAGGTGTCTTTAGTGCATTAAATTAGCGGAAAAGGAAACCATTGTTTGAGGGAGGACTTCATTCGTTATTTTATTTCTTTTAACTTTATTAAGGCCTTTTTATCAATATCTTAGAGGAATATTAGGGTTAAAAAAACGGCTGGAGGAAGGGTTGAATCTAAGATAGCTGATCCGTACTCAAAATAATACTGGTTGCAGGCAGCATTTTTGCTTTAATTTGTATCTCCTATAAAAGCCCAAAGGTTTTATCATGAAGTCATCTGCTTTTAAACTTATTAATCTACTGATTATCACGGTTTTAATGGCTTCTTGTGAGAAAGAATTTAGTCTTGAAAATGGTGGCTTTTCCATGATCGCCCGAGGAACACTGCTCGACTCCTTAGGAAACTGTAAGCAAATCGGTGTAAAGGGAAATTATAAAGTAGACGTTACGCTGACCTCGACTAATTTTATTCAGGCCAACGTCAATTTCATCACGACGGGTAAATACCTCATTCAATCTGATACTGTCAACGGCATCTGGTTCCGCGACTCTGGTTTTGTATTGAATACAGGGGCTTTAAAAGTTAATATCAAAGGGTTTGGCAAACCCCTGCTGGCCAAAACATCTGTGTTCACGCTACAATTTAATGGAACCTTTTGTACTTTTCCTGTCACAACAACCGGTTCCGGAAACGCTGGTGGCGGAGGTAATGATTATTTCCCAACTACAGAAGCATCTAACTGGACCTACCAAATTATTCCGAATATTGGATCGTTGGATACATTTCGTATTACCGTAGCAGATGATACATTTACCATTGACAGCCTTGAGTATTTTAAATTTGGCACCTCCTATGAAGACACATTTTATTTTGCCAAAAACACCACAATTGGTAATTATTATGCGCTGAAAACGCCGGAGTTTGACTATGTCTATATTTTTGATTCTATACCTAACTATCTCTTACTCTATCCCTTCCTGAAAGAATCGGCAGCTGTGAATGAAAGCTGGCAAACACCCGAATATGGTACAGTAAAGTTCGAGGCTTCGCCGGGCAATTATGAATATGGGGATACAAAAGCCATATTTACTATTCTGTCTAAGAATACGGTTCCTTACACCATTGGAGGTAATACTTACCAAAATGTAATTGCAGTCAGAAGAGATATTTGGTTCAAACCAATAAATGGATCTTACCGTATTATCTTAACTGGCATTTCATATTATGCTAAAGGATTCGGGTTAATTGACCAGGTATTGGGAATAACACCTAATACAACCTCCATATCGATAACCCGGCAGCCCACCATTTATTGATGCTGCCGCACCAGGCTTACATTACCTGATTCTTGTCGCTTACTTCTGTGTTAGTCACAATCGTATGTACGACTTTTTCTTCCTGTCTTTTCATCAAACGATTTTGAAAAAGCAGCAGTACAATCACACCGGTAGAGATAGATGCATCCGCCAGATTAAATACATGACGGAAAAATTCAAATTCCTGCCCCCCCCATACGGGTACCCAGGATGGATAATGCGCATGGGTAATGATAGGGAAATATAACATGTCTACTACCTTACCATGCAACAAAGACGCATAACCGCCTTCCGGCGGGAAAAGACGAGCTACATTTTGAGCGATGGGGTCACTATTCTCAAAAATCACCCCATAGAAAAGACTATCAATCAGGTTGCCTAAAGCACCGGCATAAATTAGAGCAGCACAAATCAGGAATCCATTGCTGTACTTTTTCTGTATAAAATCTCTGATAAGAAAACTACCCCAGATGACTGCAGCGAGACGAAAGAGTGTCAAAGCAATCTTCCCTATGTCACCACCAAATTTCCAGCCCCAGGCCATTCCCTCATTTTCTACAAAATGTAACCGGAACCAATCGCCCACCATTACGTGCTCTTCGCCAACATAATAGTTTAGCTTTATATAAAATTTTAGCGCCTGATCGGCTGCTAATATCAACAGAATCAAATAAATCAGGTGTTTTCCTTTCACGGTTTCACTTTTTTCAGATGCAAATATAACAATTGCCCGATTAGGCGATTCAATAGGCCTTTAGCAGAAAGAATTTAACGAATTTTTACTCCTCCACGTAAACTCGCTTGACACGTGCACTAATGCCGGTCATAATCTCATAAGTAATAGTGCCGGCAGCTTGGGCTATCTGATCTATCGAGTTATGCTGCCCGAAAATTTCTACTTCCATACCTGGAACGATACCGGGTATGTCGGTTACATCTATCATCGTCATATCCATACAGACATGACCCAGCACTTTCGCCCGATATCCTGCCACCCAAACCTCACCCACTCCATTCCCCAGCCGGCGGCTGAATCCATCTGCATATCCAATATTTACCACAGCGACAATTGTATCCCTGCCAAGTTCCGCTTTCCGCCCATAGCCCACCGTTTTACCGGCAGGCACATGCCGTACCTGTGCAATGGTCGAGGTAAGCGCAGCAACCGGCTCAAGCTTCAATTGACCAGACCTATCTGCACCATACATACCCATACCCAACCGTACCATATCTAGCTGAGCTGCCGGATGCCTTTGAATTGCAGAAGAGTTAGCTATATGACGTAAAAAGGAATACCCCGTTACCGACTGAATTTTCTCGCAACATTGCATAAACACATTCAATTGCTCACGGGTAAAATCATCGGCAGCCGGATCTTCACTTGCAACAAAATGACTGAAAACGGACTGGATACGAATAACCTCCTGATCACCGATCATTGCCAACAAAGCAGGCAATTCCCCCGGATCAAAACCCAGTCGATTCATACCCGTATTTATTTTCAGGTGTGACGGGTAAGATGTGAGTCCCGCCCGTTTGAGGAAAAGGATAAATCGCTCCGTCATGGAGGCAGAAAACAACTCAGGCTCGAGCTGATATTGTAACATAGCTTCCCAACCCGACTCCTCAGCATTCATCACCATGATAGGTGTTCGAATACCTGCCTTGCGGAGATCAATACCTTCATCAATGTAGGCAACTGCGAGATAATGCACCTGTTGATATTGAAGCATACGAGCAATCTCTGTACTACCACTGCCATATCCAAACGCCTTAAGTACAACCATGAGCTTTGTTGCCGCACCCAACAAGGACTGATGTTTTTTAATATTGCGCGACAAAGCCCCGAGATGAATGACCAACTGTGTCTGGTGTGTTTTCAACTCCAGCCAGTTGGCTATTTTTTCTAGTTGAAATACCCTGGCGCCTTTAACTAAAATAATGCTGGACTGAAAATCACTTAATAAAGTGTTTTTAAAAAATGTATCCGTATCAGTATGAAAGCTGACATCAGATAACACCTGTCTAAATACAGCTCCCTGCTTTGAAATGCGGGGTCCAATACCAATCAATCGTTTAATGCCTTTTGCTTGCATCATTTTCGCTAAGCGCGAATAAAGTTCTTCATCCGGAACTGCTGCAGTCAGCAAATCAGATAAAATCAATACAGCCGGTTGTGCGCCCGCCTGTTGCATCTGATAATCAATGGCAAGTGAGAGAGATGTTTCATCGTTGCTGTAACTGTCGTTCAGCAGGGTGCACTGGTTCACTGCCTTCATCAGCTGCAGCCGCATGTCAATTGGTTCCAGCTGTTGTAATCGGCGGGATATGGTTTCGGGCGCATAGTCTAAGGCCGCCAATGTAACCCAACAAGTAAGTGCATTATTGACGGAAGGCTTATCTGTAAAGGGTATTTGTAGCAGTATTTCTTCACCACGAAATACCGCGGTGATGGCTGTCGTTTGAGCCACCACTTGTTCCTTCTTCACCCGTAGTGTGGCATCCTGATATCGGCTCCACGAAAATATTTTTGTGCCGGCGCGGAGACGAATTGCCAACTGATGTATATCGCCGAAAATGCCACCCATTTCGTCTGCTGCATATATCAGTATATCTGATTGGCTGAACAGCTGAAATTTTTCGATCCCTTTTTCCAGATGACTGCCAAATCCCTCACTGTGTGCATCAGAAAGATTAGTAAAAATGCCGATGGTGGGGCGTATGATATCTGCAAGCTGCCGCATTTCCCCGGCAGTTGAAATGCCAGCCTCAAATATAGCCATCGTATGTCTTTCATTCATGAGCCAGACACTCAAGGGCACCCCTACTTGTGAATTGTAACTGCGTGGACTACGAACAATCATTTCATCTTCCTGCAGTAACTGATAAAGCCACTCTTTGACAATAGTTTTTCCGTTACTGCCTGTAATACCAATCACGGGAATGGAAAATTGGCGGCGATGATACGCAGCAAGTTGTTGCAGCGCCAGCAGCACATCCTTCACAACCAAAAAACATATCTGCGCATGGCTGGAAGGTAATGCATGCTCTTCCCGAACTACAAAAGCCGTCACTCCTCGGGCTATCAATTCCTCAATGTAAGCATGCCCGTCTCTTCGATCACCGGGTAATGCAAAAAAAAGTGTGGATGCCGGAGCAACCAGCCGCCGACTGTCGGTTAGTAGAAATTGAATAGACTGATTGCTGTCAACAGAATTTTTTGCACCAATGAGAGCAGCGATATGTTGAGTAGTATACAAGTAAACTATTTATTTTCCTTTGGCATCAGGGGGAAGACCTTGTCGGTTAACGAAGATGGAATAAAAAATAGAGCCTGAAATACAGAAAATAATTACAGTCAAAGAGATGACTACCTGCACATTTTTAGGAAGCCACTGGTTGATATAATGTTCTCCTAACATCTTTATACCTATGAACATCAAAACAATGGCTATGCCCTGTTGGAGGAAGTCAAACTTTGAAACTGCAGTTCGTAACAGGAAGAAGAGGCTTCTCAATCCAAGCACGGCGAAAATATTGGAAGTATAAATCACAAGCGGATCTTTGGAAATTCCCATCACGGCCGGGATGGAGTCAAGGGCAAAAACCAGGTCAATGGCGGCCAGTAATAGAATAACCACAAACAGACTGGTATACACGCCCTTGCCATTTATTTTCATGTAAAATTTTCCGTCTCCATCTTCTTCAGTCAAAGGAAATATTTTTTTTATCTGTAAATAGAACCAGCTGCGGTGGGGGTCGAACTCCTCATCTTCACCTGCAAAAAACATTTTATACCCTGTATAAAGCAGAAAAATTCCAAATACATATAATATCCAGGCGAACTGGTTAACCAGTGCTACGCCAACAGTAATAAAAAGAATTCGGAAAATAATGGCCATCAGAATCCCGATAAGTAATACGCGGGGATAATGCTTTTGCTTCACCCGAAACGAATTAAATATGATCACAAACACAAAAATGTTGTCAATGCTCAGGCTCCACTCCATCAAATAGGCACTGAGGAACTCCAATGCCAACTGAGAGGAAGCCGCAACCTCTTGCCCCGGCACTACCACATTTTCAATAGCCAGCGCATGGCCCTCAATAAAAAGAAAAACAAAAAATGCCAACGCCAGTAATACCCAAAAAAATGTTTGGTACAAGGCAGTTTTGATGGTTACTGTTGTATTTTTTTTACTCAATAATCCTAAATCGACAACCAAAGCCAGTATCAAAATGGCTGAAAAAACAAGGTATACTATCTGATGTGTGGTCATTGTGATGCTTATGTAGATGATTGGTTATGTGTCACAGTAAATTTATGTTTGCGGTACCTGGTTAACATAAACGCGGCAATAATGAGTATAAGTAGGGGCCCCAATAAATTGATGAGTTGCCAGAATATTCTTTCCTCTTCTACTCTTTTCTTATCCAGCAGACGTAACACAAAATCTTTGTTGCGGCTTTCATACAGTTTTCTTTCGCTGACCAGATAATCCAATGCATTCAACAGAAAATCACGATTAGCAAAACGATAATTGTCAAAGGGAAGTTGTCCCATAGATTGGGGGCCGCCACCGGCTGTGACGGGATTGGTGACAATATTTGCATCCGACACTACGATCTGACTGGTGGGGTGAACACTGGCTGAAGCAAATGAATAACCACTTGCGCGCCGTACCGAATCTTTTAATCCATCACCAGCCCTACCGGCAAACAGCGAGTTGAAATTCCCCTCTAACAATACCGCTACGGGTAAATAGCTTTTATTGAAACTAAGAAAGTCATCATCAGAGCGAACACTGTTCAGGGTAACGAGTGCAGGTGAACTGATGCTTCTGCTATTTGAGTCGGTAGCCAGCAGTATGGTCTTCCGAATACCCGGTGATTTAACTGTGTCAATGCCTGAAGGAAATATGGGTAAAACGCGATCGAGGTTGGCGGATATTGGATGAGGTGTGCGCGCACTCAGGAAAGGATAATAGGGCCAGGGAATCCGCCGCATGATGGGACTGCCATCTGGGTTCTTCCCCACGACCAATGGTATCTTAGCACAATTCAGATCTTGCAGCAGATCATTTCTGATACGCACTCCATAACGGAATAAAATATCATCCAGTTCGAGCCCTCTGTCGAATGCCGTATAGGCAGCCTGGCTACGCATCAGACTATCCAATTCTGCATGCAGTCGGTCTATACACCAAAGAATCTTACCCCCCTGCATCACATACTGGTCTAGTTTCAATTTATCTTCTTCACTAAATGGCTGTGTCGGTTTTACAATAATCAGTGCCTGTATAAGTGCCGGATTGGGAAACCCCTGCTTCAGATCAAAAATTCCAAGGCGATATCGGTTCCGTAATACCTCAACCAGATCACTGACAGAATAATCGACAGGCTCACCATTACCTGTAACATAAGCAACAACAGGAATTTGCTTTCGCGTCAGTTGATGGATGGCATCGGCAAATTTATATTCCAATAATGCTTCTGCGGCATTTCGGGTAGCTTCTTCATCTTCGCGGGGCATTTCATTGATGACATCAAATGGCTGAAATATTTTTCGCCCACTTCGCAGGTCGATGGCAATAGGTGGTTGATCTGCCCGATAAGTTACCAGAGCAGAGGGTATGATCCGCTGTGTGACTTTTTTCTTTTTCCGATCTGTTACTTCCTGACTGGTTTCAAATACCACACCCAATCGTAGGAGGCTATCATACAAAAGCATCCGCAATGAATCATTTAAATTGGATTCATCCGGTAAAGAAAAGTCAACACGCATGTGTTTCCCGGAAATTGCTTTAAACTCATCGAGGAGTTCAGCAGTAGCTACTGACAATTTTTTATCATTGGCAGGCAAATCACCCGTCAACATTACCTGAATATGTATGGTGCTATCGAGATCGGATAGCAGTTGGCGGGTAGAAGGAGAAAGGGTATACCTTTTTTCTGCCGTAAGGTCCATTCTAAAGTACCAACCTGCTGTACCCACAATCAGCAGGAGAAACAAGACAAACGCAAGCCATATCCCATATTTCTTTATCAGCAGGTTCTGCATAGCTGGGGATTAGCGTTTTTGAATTTGTTGACGGGAGAAAAGCAGCAGTAATACCGTCAGTCCGATAAAATAAAGCAGATCGCGGCTATCGATCACACCACGGCTCATAGCACCCGCATGAAACTGAATGCCGAACATCTGCAAATAATATTCACTTTCTACCGGCAACCCGGGTAATTGGCTCAGGGAATCAAAACCGGCATATAGGAGGAGACATACCAGCACACCTACCAGGAAAGCAATAACTGTATTGGAAGTTAGGGTACTGGCAGCAATCCCTACAGCCGTGAAAACGGCACCAAGTAAAAGCAGTCCGATATAACTGCCGGTGATACCACCCAAATCAATACCGCCGGTGATACTCAGTTGCTGAAGGGTAACCGCATAAAGTATAGTGGGAAGCAATGCAGCCCAAACAATCAGCAAGGATCCGAAGAACTTCCCCAATACCAGTTGCAGGGATGACAAGGGCAAGGTGCGTAGCAATTCAAATGAACCCGAACGATATTCATCAGCAAAACTGCGCATGGTAATAACAGGAATAAACACCAACAGTACATAAGGTACCCAGCGAAAGAAGGGGGTTAAGGTGGCATAGCCGAAATCCAACAAGCTGGTTGCGGGGAAAATGAAAAACAGCAAAGCATTGAGCAGATAAAAAGCGGCAAGTGCCAGATAGCCGGTAAGACTACTGAAAAACTGCCACCATTCCTTCTTGCAAATCATCCACATAGCTCAAAACTACTTTTTATTGATGAATCTTTGCCGCAACAGACTTAGTTTGGGTGATTTCTCACAAAAATTTAGGGGTAGTAACCGCAAAAGAAAAAGCCGCAGATACCCGCGGCTATATTATTTAGGGTATTTAGATGCAATCATACTGCGAAACTTTCGCCGCAACCACAACTTCTGCTGGCATTCGGATTATTGAAGAAGAATCCCTTTCCATTGAGTCCATCGGAGAAATCGAGCTCCGTATTTACCAGGTAAAGGAAGCTTTTTAGATCGGTTACTATCTTAATTCCATTGTGCTCGAAGGACTGGTCCATAGGCTGCGCTTCGTTGTCAAAATCCATTTTATAGCTCAACCCGGAACAACCTCCGCCTACGACCCCGACCCGCAGAAAGTAGCCATCGTTTGGCGACAGACCGGCATCACCCATCAGACTGAGAATCTTGGTACGAGCCTTGTCGCTGATATAAATACTATTTTCCGTAAAAACCATAATCATTTGCAGGTTCAGCCTGCGCTGTATCAGTGAATTTTTTCTTCAAAAACGAGTTCCTCAAGACCGTTTTTCTTTCTGTAGTCGTTGATGGCAGACTTGATAGCATCTTCTGCCAGCACGGAGCAGTGAATTTTAACAGGTGGCAGGTTTAACTCCTCTACCAGGTCCATATTGTCAATCTGAACTGCCTGATCTACTGTTTTTCCCTTCAACCATTCTGTCGCCAGTGAAGAAGATGCGATAGCAGAACCGCAACCAAAGGTTTTGAATTTGGCATCGGTGATCATTCCGGTTGTCTCATCTACTTCAATTTGCAAGCGCATCACGTCGCCACACTCTGGTGCACCCACCAGACCGGTTCCTACGTTCTTTTTCTGTTTGTCGAGGGTCCCTACGTTTTTCGGGTTGTTGTAGTGGTCGATTACTTTTTCTGAATATGCCATGGTTATGAAAATTTGAAATAATTAAATTAGTTAGTGGTGAGCCCATTCGATTTTATCCATATCTACACCATCTTTGAACATTTCCCAAAGGGGGCTCATCTCCCTTAGTTTCAAAACAGTGTCTGTAACAGCTTTGATGGTATAATCTATTTGTTCATCTGTGGTAAATCTTCCAAGACCGAAGCGCAGTGAACTATGAGCCAGGTCATCGCCCAGGCCGAGTGCCTTCAACACATAACTGGGCTCAAGAGAGGCAGAAGTACAGGCTGAACCGGAGGAAAGGGCTATGTTCTTATTGAAGCCCATCATCAGGCCCTCACCTTCCACATACTTAAAGGAAATATTGGTCACGTGCGGCAAACGATGAGCACGGCTGCCATTCACATAAGATTCTTCTATTTGCAATAAGGCATTCTCCAACTTATCGCGTAATTGACTCAGACGGGCGTCATCTTTTTCCATTTCCAGACGGGCCAGTTCGCAAGCTTTTCCAAAACCAACAATACCTGGAACATTAAGGGTACCACTGCGCATGCCACGCTCATGGCCACCACCGTCCATTTGGGCAGTCACTTTCACCCGTGGATTTTTCCGGCGCACATAAAGTGCTCCGATGCCCTTGGGTCCGTACATTTTATGGGCTGTAAATGCCATCAGATCGATGCCGTCTTGTTGAACATTTACAGGTATTTTTCCTACTGCTTGCACCGCATCGCTGAAAAGTAAGATGCCATTTTTACGCGCCAATTCGCTGATCGCGCGCATCGGCTGTATAACACCCACCTCATTGTTGGCATACATTAGCGCAATCAAAATGGTCGTAGGACGAATCGCGGCTTCGAGTGCTGCCAGATCAATCAGACCTTCGTTGTTCACAGGCAGGTAGGTAACTTCCCCCCCCTGTCTTTCTATGTGTTTACAGGTATCCAGTACCGCCTTGTGTTCAGTTACGCAGGTAATAACGTGGTTACCCTTGGAGGCATACATTTCAAAAACTCCCTTGATGGCCAGGTTATCTGCCTCGGTCGCACCGGAAGTGAAAATGATCTCCTTGGGGTCAGCACCAATCAGTTGGGCTATCTGCTCACGAGCATACTCAACAGCCTCTTCCGCTTTCCAGCCAAATGGGTGATTACGACTGGCCGCGTTGCCAAAATTTTCAGTAAAAAAAGGCAACATGGCATCCAGCACGCGTGGATCCATCGGAGTTGTAGCATTATTGTCAAGATAAACAGGCAGTTGCACCATGGAAAAATGATTATTTCAAATGTATAACACAAAAGTACTGCAATAGGTTGTCAAATAGGATGAAGCAGCCGGTGGACATACTTATTTTCCATAATTCGTAAAGGAAAAGTGGGTTTTGTTATTTTTTTAACCAACTTACAGGGGGTTTTTCGCTGCTACAAGAGCTCTACACTGGTTTTTTACTATCATATATATTTAATTTTTTTATGTACAAGCTTGAACATATTGGAATTGCAGTAAAAAGTCTTTCTGACGCCGTTCCGCTGTATGAAAAGTTATTGTCAACAGACTGCTACAAGCAAGAGCGGGTGGAATTGGAGGGGGTTCAAACGGCCTTTTTTCAAACCGGTTCTTCCAAGATTGAGTTACTGGAGAGTGCTGATCCGGAGGGGGTAATTGCCCGTTATATTGACCAACGGGGGGAAGGACTGCATCACATCGCTTTTGAGGTTCCCGATATACGGGCCGAAATGGCCCGCCTGAAGGCTGCAGGTTTTCGATTATTAAAGGAAGAGCCTACACAGGGTGCCGACAATAAATGGGTTTGCTTTATTCATCCGAAATCGGCGGGTGGTGTACTCGTCGAGCTTTGCCAGGAAAGAGAACCGGAACAGGCATAGATTTCAAATACCCATCCGAAGAATAGCAGCCTGTGCTGCCTGCTGACTAGCATCTTTTTTATTATAGCCTTTCCCGGAGGCAATGACTTCGCCCTCCAGGTGCACATCAATGGAAAACAGCCGGCGGTTGCCTTCTTTTTTTTCTTCTGCCAATTCAAACCGCAGTGATTTTCCGTTTTTATTAGCCCAGCCAATCAGTTTATTTTTCAAATTAATGTCTACCCCTTCCAGGTCCTCAACGAACATATGGGGCAGCACCACCTGATGAATAACCCAGTGCTGTGTTTTTTGATAGCCTTTATCCAGATAATGAGCGCCCACCAAAGCTTCCAGGGTGTTCCCGAAAATATGACTGCCCTTGAGGGCATTGTCAAATTTATTATAAAAAGTGATCTTGCGTAATCCCATGCGGACTGCGATCTCATTGAGTTGCTGCCGGTTCACCATCTTGCTGCGCATTTCTGTGAGGTAGCCTTCCTCCTTGTAGGGATATCGTTTGAAAAGATAGTCTGCGATGATAGCACTCAGAATAGCATCGCCCAAATATTCCAGTCGCTCATTGTTTTCATCGGCTGTTTCTTTTACGGAGCGATGACTAAGCGCAGTTCGGTACAATTGAACATTATTCGTTTCAATCGCGAGCACTTCTCGCAGCTGTCGGGCGAACCGGGTATCATGGTCCGGCTTCCTGATAAAAAATGAAAATAGCTGTAACACGCAGTTAAGCTACAAATTTTTTGACTATGACGCAGGCATTGTGACCGCCGAAACCGAAAGTATTGCTCAATGCAGCCCGCACCAGACGCTGCTGTGGCTTCATAAAGGTGTAGTTAAGACGGGGATCTAATTCAGGATCGTCGGTAAAGTGATTGATGGTGGGAGGCACCATATCATGGATCACACTCATGATGGAAGCGATTGCTTCAATTACACCTGCTGCACCCAGACAGTGGCCTGTCATTGATTTCGTTGAAGAAATATTCAGGTTGTAAGAATGGGAACCAAAAACCTCTAGGATGGCATTCAGTTCAGCACCATCGCCTAAAGGCGTAGATGTGCCATGGGTATTAATATAATCGATGTCTTCAGGGCGCATACCGGCGTCATGAAGCGCGGCAATCATTACATTGCGGGCACCCAATCCTTCCGGGTGGGGGGCGGTCAAGTGATAGGCATCAGCTGTCGCACCACCTCCGGCAATTTCGCAGTAAATGCGGGCACCTCGGCGAACAGCATGCTCATATTCTTCGAGAACCAGAATACCGGCGGCTTCTCCCATAACAAATCCATCGCGGTCTTTATCATAAGGCCTACTGGCAGTCAGTGGATCGTCGTTGCGCTCACTCAGCGCTTTCATGGCATTGAAACCACCAACACCCGATTCGCCAATTACTGACTCTGTTCCGCCACTTAAGATGATATCAGATTTGCCCATGCGAATGTTATCAACAGCCACGATAATGGCGTTGGTACTGGAAGCACAGGCACTCACTACAGCATAATTAGGACCCCTAAAACCATGTCGCATGGAGATCTGACCTGCAGCGATGTCTAAGATCATTTTTGGAATGAAGAAGGGGTTGAAACGCGGGGTACCATCTCCACGGGCGTAGTCCATCACCTCACCCTGAAACGTTACCAGACCGCCAATACCACTGCCAACGATCACCCCTACACGGTCAATGTTGACTTGTTCGGGTGTGATTCCGGCATCTTTTACAGCCATATCACTGGCTGCCAGGGCAATTTGTGTAAAGCGGTCTAATTTTCTGGCTTCTTTTTTCTCCATGTACTGGAGCGGATCGAAACCTTTGATTTCGCAGGCAATACGCGTTTTGAATTTGGAGGCATCAAACTGAGTGATGGGTCCGCAACCGGAAACACCATTTAGAAGGCCTTGCCAATATTCATCCAGATTATTTCCGATGGGGGTAATAGCGCCTATTCCTGTAACAACAACTCTCTTCAATTCCATGATAGCCAGTTTAACTGATAATCCGCCATTACGTAACAGTAAGCGTCACATAATGACGGATTGATAATTATTCCTGTAAGAACTGGACTTATTTAGCGTGCTCTTCCAGGTAAGCAACAGCCTGACCAACAGTAGTGATGGTTTCAGCCTGCTCATCTGGGATGGAGATGTTGAATTCTTTTTCAAACTCCATTATCAGCTCAACCGTATCGAGCGAATCGGCACCCAAATCATTGGTAAAAGAAGCCTCATTGGTAACTTCAGTTTCGTCAACTCCGAGTTTGTCAACAATGATTTTCTTTACTCTTGTAGCGATGTCAGACATTGTAAAATGTTTTGTTACAGGCGCAAAAATATACTTTTTGTTAAATAACCAATGTTTTCTGTAAATATTTGTTTGACCCTGAGCCCATCAATTTTAGTGTTTTTTTGCCCGTTTTTAGCGAAATACAACGTAAATTGTATGAATTACTGTCTAAAATGCCCCTCAAAATCATCGATCATGGCTCGCCGGAGTACCGGCAAATGGTTGACCTGAGGTTACAATTGCTCAGAAAACCACTGGGTCTTTCCTTTACCCCGGAAGAATTGGACAGAGAAAAACAGGATATTTTACTCGGTTGTTTCGAAGATGATAAGTTAGAAGCCTGCTGTGTTTTGACCGAAGTAGATCAATCTTCGGTTCGCCTGCGGCAGATGGCTGTGGGTGCCAACCTGCAGGGGAAGGGTATCGGTCGGGTACTCATGCATTTTGCAGAAAACATCGCACGTGATAGAAAATACAACCGTTTGACCATGCACGCCAGAAAATCGGCCGTCGGATTTTATGAAAAAAGCGGCTACCACATCTGCAGCGATGAATTCACGGAAGTGACGATACCCCACTATATCATGGAAAAAAATCTCTGATATTAGTCGCCGATTTTTTTTCTCAGCAACGCCCTCATTTCATGTAATTGCTCCTGCGACATTTCATCCTTGGGTAAAAGAAAAAAAGAGCGAGGATTGAAATAGAGATGAAAAAAATGGGGACTCTCAAAAAAACGGCTGAAAGATGCCCAGGGCCAGTTTGCCCGCCCCCTATCATTCTCCAGCCAAACTTCATCTTCGATAAAGCGCATGACAAAAGAATCCTTGAAAATCGCTGAGCGGGCATAAATAGATCTGGGCATGATGTACCAGAAAGCCGCCATCATACCCAACCAGATCAAAGACCCGAGCAGGAAAGGCTCCGGTCGGATGATTTTCCAATAAAAAAGTGCTGCGGCAACAATCGCAAACACATTCACCAATATCATGAGAACCCTAACCTCAGTTCGCTGAATAAAATGATAGCGCAGCGCTTGTAAGACTTTTGACTTCTGGTAGGTTACATTGAGTTGCATGCCTTCAATATGAATGGCGAAATTACAATTATCTCGCTATCGATTGTAAGGAAGCACCTCCATCATCGGATACTTTCAAATGATTGCACCCATCTTTCGATACCACCGGTAAAAGGAACAGGCAGCCCGGCAGTAATAACGGTTCGATATTGAAAACGGATAGATTTTCCCTTCAGCATTTTAAAATTCAAATTCTCGGCTCCTTTGGAAAAAATTTTTTGTCCAAAGGGATTTGCCGCAAAGAGTCCATTTTTACGGGCATGCCAATAAGTAGGGTAACCAAGATTGGAAGCATGATCGATCATGGTAATACTGATAGGTGTACCGGCACGCCTACCGTATAACATACACCAGTTGCCACGGGAGCCCCAGGCTGCATCACCCTTCTTTCCTGTCGACGTAATATAATCACCGGTGACAGTTTGATCTTTTGTCCTTTGAACCCGGGTGACATTGCCGTTACCGTCTTTGTACTCTGTCATTTCGCTGACTGGCAACTCAAGTTCATGTGCTACCCGCAAGGCCAATAATCCATCTGCCGCATCAGGCATACTGATCATGGTAGCTGCTGTAAGTTCGGTGACCCGATCAATCCACCGTACTTGCTTCTCCTGAAAAAACATAAGCTTCGTTTTTTCCTGCAATAAAACCTGCCCGGCTTGATTAATCCAGTCAGCAGAATATTCCAACATACCATTTTCGCCACCAGACACCTGTAAGATTTGTTTTATTTTGATTAGGCCGTACAGCTGTTTTTTTTCCTGAGGAATGGCAGATGAGTTATTCCAAAAATCTATTCCATTTACCTTCTCATAATTCATCCACATACCCAACTGTTGCGGATTGTCGGTGGGATCATCGGGGCGTGGCGCAAGCGGAAAGCCTCTTGTGATGGGAAGACCATCCGCTGCCAAAATGGGAAATAAAACAGGCTTTGAAAGCGTGTCGGCATATAGCAACTGCGTAAATAGCTGGCCATTGACTGTAACGATAATTTTTTGTTCTGCGGGAATATCGGTGACGGATATCGTCGTCTTAGGCTGAGCATAGGCCGGCAACAGGTGGAAACCCCAATAAAAAAGAATGCTTAATAATATTCTCATACGATTAGAATGATGGCACTTAGGTTACAAACTTACACCCCGCTTCCAGGGAATGAAATCGTCTTGATTCAATAACACAGCTTTGGGTGTACTGTTTCCGCTGGCTACCTGTATGCAGTACGCTAAAATCTCCTCCCCCATTTGGGCGATCGTTTTTTCGCCGCTGATAATGCCCCCGGTATCGATGTCGATGATATCAGGCATTCGCTGAGCCAATGCCGAATGTGTTGACAGTTTAATAGTAGGGCATACCGGGTTGCCGGTAGGGGTTCCCAAACCGGTAGTAAATAAAATTAGCGTCGCACCGCTGGCAGCCTTTCCGGTGGTTGCTTCAACATCATTCCCGGGCGTACAAACCAGACTAAGACCGGGCCTGGTAGCGGGTTCTGTATAATCAAGAACGTCCACCACAGGAGATGTTCCACCTTTTAATGCTGCCCCATTGCTTTTCATGGCATCAGTAATCAATCCATCGCGGATATTCCCCGGCGAGGGATTCATGTCGAAACCAGAGCCAACCCTTTGAGCCGCGCGATTGTATTCCTCCATCAATTGAATAAATTTTTCGGCATGGGACTTTTCAATCGTGCGGTCTAACAATTGTTGCTCTGCTCCACATAGCTCAGGAAACTCCGCCAACAATACTTTTCCGCCCAGTGCTACCAACAAATCGGCACAGTATCCAACAGCCGGGTTGGCAGATATACCACTGAAACCATCGCTGCCACCGCATTTTACGCCAATACAAAGCTGGCTCAATGGTGCGGGCTTTCTTTCAATGCGATTGATTTCTACCAGTCCGCGAAAAGTTGCGACAATTGCCTCGCCTATCAATTGCTCTTCACTGACAGACTGCTGCTGCTCGAAAACCAACAAGGGCTTATCGAAGGCCGGATTTCTTTTTTTTATGTCAGCAAGTAATTGGTCTGTCTGCAGGTGCTGACATCCTAAACTTAGCAGGGTGATACCACCCACGTTTGGGTGATCGGCATAGGCTGCCAGTAAATTACTCAGGGTGGCTGCATCCTGACGGGTACCTCCACAACCGCCCTGGTGATTCAGGAATTTAATACCATCCACCTGCTTGAATAATCGATTATCCTGTTTGTTAGCAGATGTGGTAGGTGATAAATCTACATCATCAATATTACCTGTCTGTATGAAATGGTCAATTATTTTTTTTGTCTGCTGCTTATACTTATTGGTAACAGAGTATCCCAACTGATCATGCAGTGCTTCCCGAATAACATCGAGGTTGCGATTTTCACAGAAAACGGTTGGAATAAATATCCAGTAGTTCGCTGTACCTACCCTGCCATCTGAACGATGGTAGCCTAAAAAAGTTCGATTGGCAAATCGATGCACATCAGGTGGCGTCCATGTTCCTCCCACTGCATTCCATTGATAGGCAGAAGCTGCGTGCGCTGTATTGAAAACGGTAACACGACTGCCACGGGTTACCGGCTGAGTTGTTTTTCCAACCAATACACCATACATGTACACGTCCGCGCCAGCAGGCATGTCTTGAAGGAAGCATTTGTGTTTGGCGGGAATATCTTCTACCAGCGTAATTGTAATTCCATGGTGAGTAATGACAGAACCGGCAGATAAATCTTGGAGAGCTACCAGCACATTATCGGAAGGATGGATAGAAATCACTTTATTCTTTTCATTCATACTCACATCCTCTTTGCTATAAATTTTTTCTTATAATTCTTATATTCAGGAATTCATTTTTACGGCTTGTCTGGCAAACAGTTTCCACTTTCCATTCTCCCGTATCCAAACATACAATACTTTTAAATCTACACTCATCCTGTTCCCTTTATCAGTAATCTCTGCTTTCAAATTCAATCTTACCCAAGCTTTTCGCTTCGAGATAAGGATGGCCGGATCGCCTGCTTCCATAGAAATGAAATCTGTCTCTCCGGTTACCAAATGATGAATCAATGAGTCTTTCCCTTCAATTTTTCCTTCGGAGTGTCCATAAGTGAGGGCATCAAAAGTCAGTTCATCCAACTTTGCACCATCTCCAGACAACATGGCATTGTGTAATTGCTGTATGGATTCTTTCAGTGCAATCATTTTATTTGACTGTCCATAGGAGTTCAATGATAAGCATGAACAAACCAGAAGAAGGATGATAAGATGTTTCATATTAATTGATTATAAGGGGAATATACGAAATTTATTTCATAAGTAAAGAATGCCTGTGAAAACACATATTGTTAAATCCTTCGCTGGCAGTTGGAATGTTTTTATTGAAAATATTTTTAACCACGCTATTCTTCAAAATTAAAAGTCTTTTCCTGATGCTAAACATTCTGAATAATTTCAAGTACTAATTGCTATTTTAGGGTCACCCAATCTTCAACACCATGAGCTTCAAACCCCGCCTGAGCTTCCTCCAGATCATCAATATGAATGTGGGATTCTTCGGTATTCAGTATAGTTTTGGCTTACAACAAACTGCTATAAACCCCATCTATGATTTTTTGGGAGCTCAACCGGAGGAGATCCCCCTTTTGAACCTTGCTGGTCCGGTAACGGGCTTATTGATTCAGCCAATCATTGGCGCCATGAGTGATAAAACCTGGCATCCACGCTGGGGAAGGCGCAAGCCCTATTTCTTTATCGGTGCTTTGTTTTGTAGTCTTTGCTTGTTCATCTATCCCTTTAGCAGCTCACTCTGGATGGCTGCTGGTCTGCTCTGGGTATTAGATGCAGCCAACAATACGGCCATGGAACCTTATAGGGCTTTTATTGCCGATAAGTTGCCCGCCAGTCAGATGCCCACCGGATTTTTAACCCAAAGCTTTTTTACCGGTCTCGGTATTACGCTGGCCAACCTTTCTTTGTTTTTCTTTCAGAAAATAGATTTCCTACAACAATCGCACGGGAAGATTCCCTATTGGGTTTTCGCTTCTTTCTTTTTAGGATCCCTTTGCTCGATCACTTCTGTTGGCTGGTCCATTACAACCACCCCCGAGATTCCACCTACCGAAGAAGAGCTGGCAGCATTAAAAAAAGAAAAGATCAACATCTTTACACCCTTCATCGAGATAGGTGCAGCCATCCGTCACATGCCGATGGTCATGTGGCAATTGGCATTGGTATATCTGTTTCAGTGGTATGCGCTTTTCTGCTATTGGCAAAATACTTCCAAGAGTATCGCCCTCAGTGTTTGGAATGCAACACCAGCAGATAATCCTGCTGCCTATAAAGAAGCGGTTTCCTGGGCCGGACTAGTCAGTGGCTGGTCAAACATCGTTACTTTTCTATCTGCCTTTGGCTTGGTATTTCTGGCAAAAAAATATACCCCTAAGTATGTTCACCTGATTTGTTTGATCATTGCCGGCTTAGGCCTACTGGCCTATCCGCAAATAAGTAATCAATATATGCTGCTGCTGCCGGTTACTGCTTTCGGCATTGCCTGGGCCAGTATGATGGGGGTTCCGTACCTGATGGTCGTGCACGACATACCCAAAGAAAGGTATGGGGTTTATATGGGTATCATCAATATGATGATTGTTATTCCAATGATCATTCAAACAACTACTTTCGGCTATATCTTAAAAAATCACTTGGGCAATGACCCAAGGAATGCCATCTCCTTTGCCGGTGTATTGTTATTGATAGCTGCTGCTGCGACATTTCTGATCAAACCCACCCAACCCGCGGAGGGGGAGGTGAATTTATAACTAACAGCAGCTGTCGATTGATGTTTTTTAAAAAGAATGTGACATGAGTATTGTTTGCATTGGGGAAGCTTTAATAGATATGATTTGCACTGATAAAGGAACAGCTTTATCGGAGGGCAATCACTTTTTGAAAAAAGCCGGCGGCGCACCAACGAACGTGGCAGCTGCCATCGCGGCATTGGGTGGACAAGTATCTATTGCTGCTAAAGTGGGAAATGATCCATTCGGGCATCACCTGCGAACAGTACTCAATGACTTTGGTGTAGATACCCGATGGCTGCTGACAGATCCGCATCACTTTACTACGCTCGCCTTCGTTTCATTAATGGAAAATGGAGAACGGGATTTTGTGTTCAGCAGGGGTGCCGACGGACAGCTTAGTTCAACTGATCTTGAAGATTTGCACCTGACCGCTGACACCATCGTACATTTTGGTTCTGCCACTGCCTTCCTGCCGGGCCCGCTGCAGTCGGCCTATCGGATGCTACTCGATAAAGCCTTGAAGCAAAATATATTTACCAGCTTTGATCCCAATTATCGACACTTGTTGTTTCCCGGAGATGCCAACCCTTTCATTGAGCACAGCAGACATTTTTTAAGGCAGTGCGATTTTTTCAAAGTGAGTGATGAAGAAGCTATGCTGCTAACAGGCTCCAGTGACCTCTCCGCTGCAGCTGAACAATTATCGGAAATCTCCCCGGCAGTTTTTGCCATTACATTGGGAAAAGAGGGCACCTTACTTTACAAAAATAAAATCAGCGCTATTGTGCCAAGTATAGCTGTGTCACCTGTTGATACCACCGGCGCAGGAGATGCTTTTGTAGGTGCAGTGCTCTATCAGCTGAGTAACTACCCTGCCAGTGAGCGCCGCCATTTGAGCTTTGAGGAATGGCAGCTCATTACAACCCGTGCCAATAAAGCCGGTGCGCGTACATGTGAATTCATGGGTGCCATGGAAGCATTTCGCCACCTAAGTAATCAGATCCTTCAATAGCATATCATCGTGTATCAACATTCACTACATCAGAATATTTCCCGGTTGGTCGAAAATCATCGACTAACAAAAGAACCGGCAGACTTTGCGTTCTATACCCGTCTGATTGCCAACGCGGCAGCAATTGCATCCTTATTCGAATCTATCTATGGTGACCATCCGCAAAAAGAAGAAAAGTTCAATGTACTGATTGAAACCATGATAAGTGCGCATCTTTCAAGAAGAGCTGCCCTTAAAAAAACCGATGAGAAGAAGCTGGAGCAAGGCAATTGGCACCTCAGTCAGGAAATCGTTGGTATGAGTCTTTATGTAGACAGATTCGGTGAAAACATTCAGGGTGTAGACAAGCGACTCGATTATCTGAATGACCTGGGCATTAATTTCCTGCACCTGATGCCACTATTTGAAAGTCCGGAAGGTGAGAGTGACGGCGGTTATGCCGTATCTGATTTTAGAAAAATTGATCCCCGCTTTGGCTCGCTCGATGACCTACACGCACTCAAGTTATCGATGGAAAACCGGCAGATGTACCTGATGCTCGATTTTGTGCTGAACCATACTTCCCATCGCCATGAATGGGCCATGAAAGCCAAGGCGGGTGACCCGCACTACCAGGACTTCTACTATATGTATGATGACCGTCAATTGCCTGATCAATTTGATGCTGCCATGCCGGAAATTTTTCCGGAGAGTTCACCCGGAAATTTTACTTACGTAAAAGAATGTCGCCAGTGGGTAATGACCGTTTTTCATCACTATCAATGGGACCTGAACTATACCAACCCTGCTGTCTTCATTGCCATGCTGGATAATCTCTTCTTCTATGCCAACCTCGGTGTAGATATTGTGCGCATAGATGCACCGGCTTTTATCTGGAAAAGGCCCGGCACCAGCTGTCAAAATTTACCGGAAGCACATACCCTACTTTGTCTGCTTAAACAATGCTTACAAGTAGCAACCCCGGGGGTAGCCTTGTTGGGAGAAGCCATCGTAGCCCCGGCAGAGATCATGAAATATTTTGGTGAAGGCCTCTATGCCGGAAGAGAATGTGATTTCGCCTACAATGCCACTCAAATGGCTTTACAATGGGATGCCCTGGCAACCGGTGATACACGGGTTATGCTGGCAGCCCAACACTTATTGATGCGCAAGCCACCCGGCGCTTCCTGGATAACCTATACCCGCTGCCACGATGATATCGGACTGGGTTATGACGATAGCATGATTGCATCGGCCGGCTTTCAGCCGTATGAACATAGAAAATTTTTAAAAGAATACTATTCCGGTGCAAGTGCTGATTCGCCGGCAACTGGAGCGCTGTTTTCTGTCAATCCCAAAACGCAAGATGCCCGCATCAGTGGATCACTGGCATCACTTTGCGGATTGGAAAAAGCCCAGAAAGAACATGCTGCCGATGCCCGAAATATTGCCATACAGAAAATCTTACTGATGCAGGCACATAGCTTCCTGCTGGGTGGTATCCCTATCCTGTTTTATGGTGATGAACAAGGTGCGGTCAACGACTACAGCTATCTGGCTGACCCCGGAAAAAGTTATGACAACCGATGGATGCACCGACCCATTATCGACTGGAAAAAATGGGAAGCAGGAAAAAACGAAGACGGAAAGAGGATATTCTTGTCCACCAAAAAACTTATTTCCATCAGAAAGAAATTTCCTGCCTTGGCAGACCGGGGTAACATCAGCTGGATTACCCCGCATAATATTCATATAGCTGGTATCATCCGGGAGATTCCCGAGCAGCGACTTTACTGCTTATTTAACTATAGTAACCGAACAGCCTATCTAACCTGGTTTGCTTTTAAAGAGTCCGGCAAGGCTGTTACACGGCTTTTTGATCACTGGACAGAAAAAGACATGGAGGTTGGTCAAGACCATGACTACCTGATTTTAGCTCCCTATGCATTTCATATCCTGGAAGCAGTTGGGTAGGGGTTATCTATATAGTCGTTTCAGCTTAATTCACCGGGAAGCTTGAAAAAATCTTACCTTTAAGAGGTAGGTGTATTGTCACCGACTTTTATTCCAATGAACAGGTATTATCTTTTATCCATTGTTTTTCTTTTAATCGCCTGTAAAAGAAAGATAGATACCATCCGCCCAACGGAATCCTCTATTACTGAATCGGTTTATGCCTCCGGTACCATCAAAACAAAAGACCAATACCAGATTTTTCCCGTTACAGCTGGTATTCTTGAAAAGATATGGGTAAAAGAGGGAGATAAAATCAGTAAAGGTGATCTTCTTGCCACTATTAGTAGCGATATGGCTGCCTACAACGAGGAGGCTGCGACACTGCGTGCGTCATTTGAGAAGCAGGAAGCCAATCGTGGCAAGTTGAATGATGCCATTCAGCTGGCAGCGATTGCTGCCAAAAAGATGAAACTTGATTCTTCTCTATATGTGCGTCAATTAAATCTGTGGAATGATCAGATTGGAACCAGAAATGAGTTGGAGCAACGTGAATTAGCGGCGCAAAATGCAAAGACAGAATACCAACTGGCCGTGGAAAAGGTAAAAGAACTGGAACGTCAACTGCGCTACAATGATCAGCTTTCTGAAAAAAATCTCCAGATTGCACAGCAGACAAAAAGAGATTATGCTGTTAAAAGTCAGGTTAGTGGAATTGTTCTCAAGTGGTCAAAGAATGTAGGTGAATTCGTTAATCAGCAAACCGCACTGGGAGCTATAGGTGATCCGCAACACCTAATACTGGAGATGCAGGTTGATGAATCAGATATTAACCGCATACAAGCCGGATTACCCGTGCTTATTACGATGGACAGCTATAGAAATCAGGTTTTCGAGGCATCGGTCACACGTATCCTTCCGATGATGAATGATAAAAATAAGACCTTTCTCGTGGAAGCAGCTTTCGTTCGTGCACCGGAAAAAGTTTTTGCCCAGACCAGTTTCGAAGCCAATATTATTTTACGTACTAAAGACAAGGCCCTGCTTATCCCCAGAAATTATTTACTAAACGATTCTACCGTACTCGATAAATCAGGTCAGGCCATTCGGGTGGTAACGGGTATGAAAGATTACACCCGGGTAGAAATAGTTTCAGGCATCTCAATGAATGACGAACTCATCAAGCCAAAGTAATGAGTAAGTTATTACTTCTTCGCATCTCATTTGCACTTCAAATGGCAAGATGGAGACAAACCATGGTTGCCGCCATTGGCGTGGCTTTTAGTATTACCATGTTCATTAGTCTTTTAAGTTTTATGGCTGGCTTGAATGACCTACTCGATGGTTTGTTGCTCAACAGAACGCCCCACATCCGTTTATACAATGAAGTAAAAGCTCCTGAGCAACTTCCGGTTAACCTCGCACCCTCGTATAAAAACCATCACAACTTTGTTCACTCAGTTAAACCCAAATTTGAACGGTTGCAGATACACAACATCGCCGCCATAGAAGCTGCCTTACAACAAGATGAGCGGGTGCAGGGATATGCTCCGAAAATAGGGGCACAAGTGTTTTATAATACGGGTGCAACAGACCTGACAGGTCTCATCAATGGAATTGACGTAAGTGCTGAAAATAAGCTTTTCTTCTTTAGCGACTATGTCGTTGCGGGCAACTATAATGACCTGAATACCATTCCCAATAGTATCATCCTAGGAAAAGAAATTGCAGCCAAAACTTTTACCAATGTTGGTGATATGATTCAGGTTACAACAGCCAAAGGTGAGACCAGGCAGTTAAAGGTAGTTGGGTTTTTTCAATCCGGCATACAGGAAATAGACAAAGTACAAAGTTATGCCTCATTGAAAACCACGCAGAATTTGATGGGCGAATCGGGAAGTTTTATTACTGACTTACAAATCAAACTAAAAGACCTGAATATGGCGCCCGCCCTATCAAAAGAATATGCAGATTTGTTCGAAACCGATGCAGTAGATATTCAGACTGCCAACTCACAGTTTGAAACAGGCAGTAAAGTAAGAACCTTGATATCTTATGCAGTTGGTGTTACATTGCTCATCGTGGCAGGATTTGGCATCTACAATATCCTCAACATGATCATTTATGAAAAAATGGATTCCATTGCTATTTTAAAGGCCACCGGTTTCTCCGGTAAGGATGTGAACAAGATTTTTCTTTTTATCGCACTGAGCATTGGCATTTCGGGTGGATTATCCGGACTCCTACTGGGTTGGGGGCTGTCATCTGTGATTGACCAGATTCCATTTAATACAGCCTCGTTGCCAACCGTTAAAACCTACCCGGTCAACTATAATCCGGTTTTTTATACTACCGGATTTGTGTTCGCCCTAATCACCACGTATTTTGCTGGTTATTTCCCCTCAAAAAAAGCAAGCAAAATGGATCCGGTTACTATTATACGAGGAAAATGACAGCAGCTACACCCATACTGGAAGCCAGAAATGTTTCGAAATATTTTCATGACCCGCTCACCGTGCAGGTTCTGAAAGATGTCAGTTTTACCGTGCAGCGAGGGGAATTCATAGCAGTCATTGGTAAGTCCGGTTGCGGTAAATCTACTTTATTGTATGTTCTTTCAACAATGGATACCGATTATGAAGGCGATATACTGCTGGAGGGCGTTGCGTTAAGAGGAAAAAAAGATGTTGACCTGGCAAAAATTCGCAACCACAGCATTGGATTTGTTTTTCAATTTCACTATCTGCTGAACGAGTTCAATGTTTTGAAAAATGTAATGTTGCCGGGATTAAAAAAAGGGGAGCTAACAGAAAAAGAGGTAGAGCACCGAGCTTATGAAAAACTGCGAATACTGGGTATTCAGGAGGAAGCATTAAAACTACCCAATCAGCTTTCCGGTGGCCAAAAACAACGGGTAGCCATTGCACGTGCATTGATCAATGACCCACTCATCATCATGGGTGATGAGCCAACAGGCAACCTGGACAAGAAAAACAGTGATATTGTTTTTGATATCTTTCGTGAGCTTTGCAGCGAATTTGCACAAACACTGCTCATTGTAACGCATGACCTCGACTTTGCTGCCAAAACACATCGTATCATTGAGATGGAAGATGGTCGTATCATTTCATAAGACCATACCGCACTGGTTAGATATCTCATCTATTTGAAATCAGGGCTTTTTTTTCATCCTCAGACGCTTAACCACTAATCCACCTACCTGCTTACCGATATCAGTACTGGTGATACAAGAGTTATGGTAATGCAACCCCCCATAAAAGCGTGCCCAATTATTTTCAATGGCGGCTGCTCTGAATGAAGTATAGCTCCTGCTTTTGATGCCAAACTCCAACTCGGTAGAATCGGTATAGGCGAAGTTGTCACCAAACACACTGGTAAGTGCCTCAGCTGCAGATGAAGAAATTGTGGAGTGTCCACAAGTATACTCAGGAAAAGCAGGCGTTTGTAAATAAGGACGCCAGTTCATATCAATAAATTTATTGATGACGGTTTCAGGCCTAACCGTATTGTATTTATATTTTACATACCAACATTGAATAAATGCATCAAATAAGGCTATGCTGGTTGTGGCATACGCATAGACCGTGGAAGAAAAATCAAACTTTGCTTTTTGTGCAGCTATACCGATAATGCCCATCCAGTGACCGGGCGGCGAAAACTTTTTACTACCAAACATCACGTGCCCAATTACATTCATCTTAAAAGGATTGTCATCCCAGAATTCAGCAATATGGCGTTGCTCAGGGGTAAGACTGTCTACTGCATTTTTTATCTGCATCACCTGCTGATAATAAATACTGCTTTTATCAGTCACATTAAATGCAGGGGGTGGGGGCGCACAAAATATACCCGCACTATCTATGACCATGGGTCTGATATCCTGCCAGTGGGGCTCAACAGCAGAGGCATACATCGGAGGTGTGGGTATCCACCTGCCAGGAATATCTTTCACAGAATACTTTTCAGCACCACGTGTTTCCAGATAATTATCTTTTCTGCTCCAGCGAATAATGCCTGCAGCAATGCTGTCGGCCAGTTCGCGTGAAGCATTTTCGATGCGGCGCGGAAGACCTTTCCTGCGGGCTACATTCACTATACTATCAAGATAGTTCTGCATACTTCCTTCCGGGAAAGTAACAGCTTCGCCCACCTTGATATAGGCAAGCAGTGTCGCCAGCGGATAATCTACCTCCTCCTTTTTTTCCGGTAAAGGCAAGGTGACTAAGCCCTGTAATTGCCCAACGAGTGATTGATACTGATCAGGATAACCGACTGCTATCACTTCATAGGCAGCAACGGCAGCATAAGCATAATTTCTGGATGCAACCATGGGAGGAAAATTATTTCCCATTACTACAGTATTCAGTTCATGGACAGTCTTACTGTATAAATCAGGATTATGCAGGAACTCGATGTATGCTTTGTTGCTGGAACAGCCGGCTATAGCCATCCATGCACAAAGACCTATTAAAAGTCTTTTCATTGGTCAAAATAAAATGTAAGGGAAAAATGATTGCTTATTTTATTAAGCAAAGTATGGTGGCGGATGTTCTATCCTTTTTTGCCAACCGGAGGGAATCACTTCAAAGGCCAGTCCCCCTGACGCATCCTTGCGTTTACCATTACTAAACTGCCAGGAAAAGAAATGGTGCTCATGGGTGAGATCAGAAAGATTGAGCTTAACCGGCTTGGGAGATGCAGCTTTTTTCGGACTACTGCCTTTGAGTATATTAAAATCATTGGCAAGACCGGCAAATGCATCTCTGGCATTTTTTATTTGAGTGGTCTGTAAATTCGGAAGACAAACCAGTTCCAGCGTATCTTGATAAAACCGTCTTTTTACATACGAGTAGGTTATGCCGTTTATTTCGATACTTCCCGCTACTCGTTCATATTGCTCACTGTTAGAGCCATAAGGAAGGGAGGCAGGAATTCTTATATGCAACCAGTCGGCCTCGTCATACTGCGTTTCATCCAGCGCCAATTGAAATTTTTCATCGGCCCATTTTGCCATGCCATCATACAACAGATGGTAACCACCCCAGTTAAAGAGCAGCAATCCCAACAATATGAGTGCAGCTAATTTTTTCACTACCCAAATTTACATTTTATCGTTTGATGGTAAAGGTTTTCTTTTCCATTCCCACCCCGCTTATTTTCATGCTGCTCCAGGTCGGCGGCAAGATAGGCTTCAACTGTCGTATTCCCGTTTCTGACAAATCCAATCCACCGAAGCCCATTAAAACACTTTGTAATACCCCTCCCGCACCGGTGGCGAAATATGGATTGGTGCCCCCCTTGGTCTCTGCTATCACCCGGAACGGGGGAAGCAAATTGGGCTGATAGGATTCCTTGAACAAGCGGTAGGCGTTTTCAGCATCCCCCAGACGTGCATACAATAGTGAGAAGATGGCATGGGTCATGGCAGGTGTTCCCTCTTGTGGAACCCTCGTCTCATAATATTGCAGGTCACGTTTTATCTGCTCGGGCGTCGTTACCTCACGCAATGGATAAGCCAGTAAATTCACATCAGCCTGCTTGATACCCTCGCCAGCATAGGCAGCATGTTCTTTCGTAACCCCATTCTCCATGGTAAGGATAGGAATATTCGATGCAACCAGCATCCAGTCGGGATCGGCAGGTAGTCCCAAAATGCCGGCAGCCCTGGTGGCATGCTGTAAAACCGCCTTAGCAGCTGCATTGGTAAAAGCATTGTTATCGACATTCTCTGCCCACTCATCGGCGGCCACTACATTATTGATATCATACTTTCCCGGACCGTTTCGCTCTACCCGACTGGCCCAGAAATCAGCCGTCTCCTTCAAAAGGGGCCAGCCCTTCTCCCTTAGCCAGTCCTTATCCTGCGTCACACAATAATAATTCCAGGCAGCTAATCCGACACAGGCAGTAATATGATGTTCAAATGGTCCACTTAATGCCCATACCGGCGTTTCCTCGACGCCTGTACCTGCACTCTCCCAAGGAAACATAGCTCCGCGGTAACCATGACTAAAGGCATTCCGGCGGGCAGCCGGCAACCGCTGAAAACGATATTCCACCAAAGACTTGGCAAGAGCTGGCTGCATCACCAACAGGGCAGGATACATCCATAATTCGGTATCCCAAAAAACATGTCCATTATAACCAAGTCCGCTCAGTCCCATGGGAGAAACACTTAAATCATTTCCTTCCCGAACAAAAGAATATAAGTGATACAACATACTGCGCACATCTTGCTGTGCCTGATTATCACCCTCAATCACTACATCGCTTTTCCATAAGTCGTCCCAGGCTTTTTGGTGCTTTTGCACCAATCGTTCCCTGCCTTCCAGGCGCGCAAACAAAGACATTCTCTCAGCTTCATTCAATGGGTCATCGTGATGAGCAGAAGTGATGGAGGTGCCCGCAATAGAAAAACGATACGATTGTCCGGCAGTTAGCTTTTTACTGAACTTCATCAAATGCATGTTATTATCCCACATTTCATGAATCACCCGAGGTTCTTGACCATGCGGTTCAGGGAACAGAAAAGAATTAGAAGCACACAACTGTAGTTTACCTGTTGGACTTTTCGCTGTTGAAGTTAATAATTGAATGACAGCATGTGGTCTGTCAATTTCGTTGTAATAATTCTGTACATCCCGCAATGCATCAGGCGCCTCCATCACGCTGGCAGCAGACAACGTAATCGGCTCTTTGGCTGTTATGGTCACATCCATCAGTACCGTGAAGGGGAGTTGACGAAGCGCATAATAAGTATATGAAATCGATGCCTGACTGCCCACAGTACAAGTCGCTGTGAATGAGGCCTCCTTCATATTCAGTTCCTGCGTAAAATTTGACACATTGGATGCGCTAACCCTTCTCCCATTGATGTCTATCTGCATATTCAGCAGATTGAAGCTGCGTAAAAAATTACTTACACGTCCTCTTCCATAAAGATCATAAGCACCGGAGAGTACCACATCTTTTACTTTAAATGGCTCAGGTGAGGAGACGACCCCAATCATACCATTGGCAACGGTAATACCATAATAGCTGCGGGGATCAACCAAATCGGCTTTTACCTTCCAGGGATCCTGCGCCAGTAGCACAGTGACGGATAAGCTAACGATCATTGTGGCTATCAACTGCTTCATTTACGTATTGTTTATGTCTTGCAATATATTAAAAACTCACCTCTTTCTCTCCGTTAACAAACGACACGGAGCCTCGTAAGAACCCTTTAGTAAAGAAATGTGTTTGTTAAGCCGTTATGATTCATATGCCGGCGAAACAAAACAAAGGCCATTTTCTAAACATGCACGATCACCATTTGCCAATGAAACCTATCAAAACTAAAGAGATAGCTAACATAGTACGAGATGACTGTTTTGGAAAAGGTTTGGCAAGAAAAAGCAGGAAAATCAGTACTTTGCAAGCATACTTTTCAAACTGGACAACCGCTTGTACATAATGAAAAAACTTACTTGTATCAGCCTGCTGCTCACGCTTTTATCCTGCCATCAGGAAGAAAAACTATTCAAACAAGTGGGGGCTGACAAAAGCGGCATTCAATTCAGCAATATAATCACCGAAACGCCGGAAAAAAACATATTGAACTACGAGTATATGTACAATGGAGGCGGTGTTGGCATTGGCGACTTCAACCATGACAGTCTGCCGGATATCTACTTTACAGGCAACCTGGTATCGAATAAGTTATACCTGAATAAGGGGAAACTACGCTTCGAAGATATAACCGAAAAAGCCGGAGTGACGGGAGATGGAAAATGGTGCAAAGGAGTAAGCATTGTAGACATCAACAATGATGGATGGGATGATATTTATGTTTGCGCAGCCGTTCTTCCGGATTCCAATGCCAGAAAAAATTTATTATACGTTAACCAGGGTTTGGATGCAACCACCGGTATCCCCATTTTCAAAAATATGGCGGAAGCGTATGGTTTAGCTGATGCGTCGAATACACATATGGCTACTTTCTTTGACTATGATAATGACGGAGACCTCGATGTATACCTGCTCTTAAATGACCTCGATGGAACGTATCCCAATGAATTCAGACCAATACGGAAAGATGGCAGCTGGCCCAATACAGACAAATTATTGGAAAACAACTGGAATGTCGAAAAAGGTCATGCCGTTTTTACAGATGTTTCTAAAAAAGCAGGCATCCTCATTGAAGGTCATGGACTGGGTATAAATATTGTAGATATCAATCAAGACGGCTGGAAAGACATGTATGTCAGCAATGACTATATTTCTAACAACATCCTTTATATCAATAATAAAAATGGCACGTTTACTGATCAGTGTGCTAAATATTTCAAGCACACCAGTAAAAATGCCATGGGCAATGATATTGCAGATATCAATAACGACGGTCTCGCAGACATCGTAGAAATGGATATGATGCCAGCCGACCGCTATCGGCAAAAGATGATGTACAACGATATTAGCTACCAGACCTACCAAAACTTCGCCCGCTTCGAATACATGCATCAATATGCACACAACACCTTGCACCTAAATCAGGGTTTTGTAAAAAGTGAGAGAGACTCGATGGCTAAACCTGCTTTTGCTGAGATAGCTTACTTCAGCGGAATGGCTCAAACAGATTGGAGCTGGGCACCATTGCTTACAGATCTCGATAATGACGGATTTCGTGATTTGATTATTTCCAACGGATTGCCCAAGGACATGTCAGACCTAGACTTTATGGCTTACAGAGATAATGCCGTAGCCCGCACTCCCATACCAGAACTGTTGGCACAGATGCCGGTGGTGAAAGTCAGCAACTATGTTTATCGCAACAATGGACAACTGCAATTTGAGGATAAAACCACCGAATGGGGTCTTAACTTCAATTCTTTCGGAGCCGGCATGGCCAGCGCTGATCTCGATCGAGATGGTGATCTGGATATTATTATTAATAACACCAATGAGGCTGCCAGTCTGCTGGAAAACACCTGCAACGAAAATGAGTTAAAAAACAATTACCTGCAGATCAGCCTGCAAGGTGATAGCAGTAACCGGGCAGCACTGGGTGCAATCATACATCTCTACCAGGGAGCTAGTCACCAGGTATATGAGTTCACTCCTTACCGTGGGTATATGTCGAGTATTGAAAACATTGCGCACTTTGGATTGGGCAAGTCAACACAGATAGATTCCGTATCTGTTATTTGGCCCAACCATCAAAGACAAGTAATCCGGAACCCGGCCGCAAATCAAAGACTGCTCATTCAGCAAGCAAGTAATCTGACACCCTATTTGTTTATGCCTCCCAAGGGCAATGCCTACTTTTATGAGGTTACACGTGCTGTCGGACTGGAATATCTCGACAAACAAGTTGATTTCATTGACTTCAATATACAGAAGCTGCTTCCGCATAAGCTAACGCAATATGGCCCTTCGCTGGCGAGCGGCGACCTGAATGGAGATGGATTACATGATGTTATCGTTGGAGGCGGTTCACCAGATTATGCTTCTATTTTTATACAGCAGAAGAACGGTCAATTTTTGAACAAACCGATAACCACGAGCGAAGAAATAAAATACCAGGATGATGCAGGCTTGTGCCTGTTCGATGCAGATAATGATGGTGACCTTGACCTCTACATCGCCTCTGGAGGTGGAGAGAATGAACCCCAATCGAAGGCCTATCTGGATCATTTTTATGAAAACGATGGTAAAGGGAACTTTAGCTGGGTGAATACTGCGATACCTGACAACCGCGCTACCAAGAGCTGTGTAAAAGCTACTGACTTTGATGAAGATGGCGATCTCGATTTATTTATCGGAGGGCGCTTCATTCCGGGAAGATATCCGGCTTCTACCAGCAGCTTCCTGCTAAGAAACGACTGCCAAAAGGGGAAGATTCAGTTTACCGATGTAACAGCAACCATGGCGCCGGAACTTCAACAGGTAGGTATGGTTACCGATGCGATTTGGTCGGATGCAGACAATGATGGTGTTCGCGAGCTACTGATTACAACAGAATGGGGTGGCATTCAAATTTTAAAAAAGAAAGGGAACAGCTGGAACTTGCAAAAAACAAGCTTACAAAATGAAACCGGATGGTGGAACAGCATTACGGCTGCAGATATAGACAATGACGGTGACATCGATTACGTGACCGGCAACTATGGAAACAATGGTTATATCAAAGCAACCGCGCAATATCCTGCAAAAATTTATGCGAAAGATTTTGATAATAATACCAGCTATGATGCCATCGTAAGTCACTTCCAACTCAGTAATAGTAGCGGCAAAGGCGAAGTAAAGGAATTTCCGGTGGCAGGTCGGGATGATTTCATTAAGGAAATGACCATCACAAAAGAGAAATTCACGAACTATGGCATTTATGCCAAAACGCCAATGCAGGAAGTTTTTCCCAAAGAATCATATCAGGATGCCCTGCAACTATCTGCCATCAATTTCAACTCTTGCTGGATAGAAAACAAAGGGAACCTGCAATTTGAAGTGCATGCATTACCCGCAGAAGCACAGTTTGCACCTGTTTATGGGATCCTTACCAAGGACATCAATAGAGATGGTTATCTCGACTTATTACTGAATGGAAATGAATTCTCTATGGCCCCGGCACTCGGCAGAAATGATGCCTTCAATGGCGTTGTATTGATGGGGAACGGAAAGGGCTTCAAGGCAATTTCTCCTCAACTAAGTGGCTTTTATGTGGCGGGAAATGGGAAGGCATTGATCGAATTAGCCATGTCGGGAAATTATGCCGTGGTGGCATCACAGAACTTCGGTCCGCTGAAAACATTTAAGCAAACAACTATAGATGAGTTGGTTGCCCTGCTGCCAGATGACCGTTATGTGAGCATAACACTGAAAAATGGTCAAACCAGAAAGCAGGAATTGTATTGGGGTAGCGGATTTCTTTCACAATCACCCAATATGGTATCCTTGAATCCATCTGTTCGATGGATAGAAGTCACCAATCGAAAGGGGGATAAAAGAAAACTGAAATGAAGCGTATCCTGATTTGTTGTAGTAGCTTACTGCTGATTTTTTCAGGCTGCCGTTCAAAGGGAGAGCAGATGCAACTTCCTGGAGCCGAATTACAGCATTTCTGTAATCAGACCCTGACCGATGTGATCGTCTATGATATTATCACACCACCGGTTGCCAGCAGGATGTATGCCTATAGCAACCTGGCATACTATGAGGCTCTTCGCCATCCAGCAGATACCTTTCCCTCTTTTTTACAGCAGCTGAAAGGATTCGACGTTTCTGCTGAGATGCGCCCTCCGGCTGCTATCAACCACCGACTGGCAGCTGCACTGGCATTTATGAAAGTGGCGAAAGCACTTGCCTTCTCGAAAGACAGCATTACAGTTGCAGAAAAAAAGATAACCCTACTGTTTACTGATTTACCTGTTTCAACTTATGACCTTTCTGAAAAATGGGCACAACAGATTGCCACTACCCTATTAAAGCGGGCATTCATCGATCGATACAAAATGACACGCGGCATGCCCAAGTACAGTGTATTTGGAGAAAAGGGGAAATGGATACAAACACCCCCGGAATATGCAGATGCCACTGAACCACACTGGCGACTGATCAAACCATTGTTACTTGATTCGGCCTCCCAGTTCCGTCCCCTGCCACCACCCCCGTTTAACTTGAATAAAAATAGCACCTATTACAAGGAACTGAAAGAAGTATATGACGTAAGTATTTCTCTCACCGGCCAACAAGATACCATTGCCCGTTTTTGGGATGACAATCCCTTTGTAACGCAACATGCAGGCCATTTCACCTATGCCAATAAAAAAATAACGCCGGTTGGGCATTGGATCGGACTCCTCGCCATATTCTGCAGGCAGACCAATGCCCCCGAAATAAAAGCTGCGATGGCCTATGCCATGACGTCAGCTGCCATCTTTGATGGCTTTATTTCCTGCTGGGATGAAAAATTTCGCAGCAGTACGGTTCGCCCGATCACAGTCATCCGTTCGGAGTTTAATTCAGAATGGAATTCCCACCTGCAAACCCCACCCTTCCCCGAGTATACCAGCGGACATAGTGTAATCTCCGCAGCAGCTGCAACCACATCTATGGCAATTTTTGGAAATAACTTTTCCTTTACCGATACCGTCGAAGTTAAATACTTGAATCTATCCAGACAGTTTTCCTCGATTCAGCAGGCAGCCGATGAGGCAGGAATGAGTCGTCTTTACGGTGGTATCCATTTCCGGGCTGCTATCGAGCAAGGAAAAGTTCAGGGTTACAAAATCGGATCACTGTATGTTAATGAACTACTACTAAGCAATCGAAAAAGAGAATAATTTTGTAGCGACAAAAAAAATAAAAATGAAAAAGTATTTACTATTGCTGATATTGATTTGTCTGATTGCGGTATCTATTTTTTTATTCAAGGATAGCCAAAACAACTACACTGCTTCCAGAACGGTGGCTTGTCCGCCCGACGCTGTCTCGAGGCTATTCTTAAGCACAGAGAGCTGGAGCAAATGGTTGCCGGGCAAGCAAGTAAATGATAGTACTTATGAGATTTATGGGAATAAATACCGCATCGAAAAGATGCTGCTCAACGGTTTTCATGCTCTCGGGGATGAAGGTGCAGCGATCGACTTCAGCTTTACACCAGCCCTGAAAAATGAAACCCAGCTGACTGTGAGCATATCCAATTGGCAAGAGAAAAACATGCTCAGTAAAGCATGGAACCTGATGACGAAAAAAAATCAACGGACTGCTGATCAACTACTCAATGATATCAGTACATTTTTTGCCGAGACGAAAAATATTTATGGAATAGACATCATCATGGGAAGAGTAGAACATATATACTGGGTATCAACAAAAAAAGAATTTGAACACTTCCCCAACACAGAAGAAGTATATAAAGTTATTGACACGCTGGAAAAATTCCTGGTATCCGAGCAGATGGCTCGGCTCGGACAACCCATCCTCCACATACGGCCACTAGATGAAACATCATTCCAATTAATGACTGCCATACCGGTTGAAAGACCCATTCAACCCACTGAATTATTCCAAAATAAATCCATGGCACCCGGGTTTCTTTTAAAAGGAGATGTAAAAGGTGGGTTATCTACAATTGAAGCGGCACAAAGAGCCATGGAAAATTATGCGCGTGATCATAAAAAACAATCACCGGCTATTCCCTATCAATTGTTGGTGACGAATCGGCTGACAGAAGCTGATACAACCAAATGGATCACCCAAATCAACTATCCCGTATTTAATTAAATCAGGTGGGATTGCCTATTTTTTTCGTATGATCTGCCAGTGTTGGTTGTTCTTAGCCAGTACATAGGCCTGTTTACCCCCGATAACAATTGGCTGAACACTTCTTACCTGTCCCGTAATTCTACATCCCTGAAATAACTCGACGGCAGGATCAGCCTTAGGCGAATAATTTACCAGCATGCCTTCACCTGCATCCATCCGACCGATTTCAACATTATAATCATAGAAATTACCGAGCTGGAGCAATTGAACACCGGTAGCCCCCGGAATGGAAACGGCAGATCGCAGGGAAGTAAATTGTGGCGCACCCGAAATCATCTTCGGTTGAAAATCCATTTGTCCATTATTCACGAAGACAGTATTTTCAAAGTGGTTCGCATACAATCTTTGCGCCTTTTGCCACTTGGCTGCAGGAAAAATATCCTTCACTTCGGTTTTGGCGAAGTCTTCTGCATACAAGAACTTCTTCTTTAATACCGGCATTCGCTTTTCCAATTGGGTCTTGCTGGCAAAACAAATCTCCTGCCCGCGAAGATGGTAGGTTACTATCTGTTCCTCTATGCCATTATCATCAAAATCACCTACCCACATTTGAACGGGTTCCTGCTCGCTGGCCTGCAGCCTACTATTCAAGCCAAAGTTACCCGCGACAATATCGAGATCGCCATCACCATCAACATCTATCGGCTGACAACTGTTCCACCAACCATGCCGGTCTGTTATTGCTTGTTTTTTTACTTTCTTGCCCGTAAATAAGTATAAGTCAATTCCACCCCAATCCGTGCTTACCAATAAATCCTGTTGACCATTTCGATCCAGATCAACCCAGTGGGCATCAGTTATCATTCCGGGTGAACGCAACTCAGCACAATACTGTTGAGTTTGATCTTCAAAAGCAGTTGCCTTTGTGTTAATTAATAGAAAGGAGCGGGGTGATCTTCCATATTTCCATGGCTCCACTCTTCCCCCTAAAAAAAGATCCGGGTAACCATCGCTGTTAATATCGTTAACAGCTACAGAACTAAAAGTGCCATATATGCCCGGAAAGGCATCCTTTTGCCGACTGAGCTGCCCCGTTCCATCATTGATATATAACAATGGTTGCTGGTGCTCGTCATTACCGTAATATTCATTTCCTCCCGTGGCAATTACCAGATCGGGATGCGTATCCTTATTGATATCAACCCAGACAGCCTGAACATGCTCCCACATAGAATCTTGTGCAAGGGCAGGCTGTACTTTCTTTTTAAATTTACCTCCGGCAGTTTGCACCCATACAGCGGCAGGATATCCCTTCGAGGCACCGGCAAAAATATCTTCTAGTCCATCATGATTCACATCAGCCACTGCAATGGCTGGACCCTCTGTCGACATCATCGCGGGCATGAGGGGTTCACGATTGAACTCATTAAATACATTCTCGGTATGGAGATAAGAGAACTCGGTAGTACCGGTAATATCCTCCCATACTCCTATCTTCCTATCGGAATTAAATCGGCTGTAATTGAAAACAGGTAAGTCGTTGCTGTAAGTAAACGTATCGCTACTGTTGGGTCGAATGGTGATGGACTGAAATCGGTTATCGGGCCAAATCAGAAAAGCTGAATCAATTGGCATCGTACCCAGACCAATATGCAAGGGCAATAACATGCTGGACTGGAACCCGTGGACAGGCTGCTGCTCATAGTTCCGTACTTGATGCTGACTATAGATAAGTACCCGGGCACCAATTGCATTGGTATTCGACGCATTACCTTTCAATACGATACTGGCTGCAGCCATTTTATTGTTGGCAGCACGTGAATTATTACTATAAATTAAAACCGGGTCATCAATATTATTGACAACTATATCGAGGTCCCCATCTAAATCAAGATCTGCATAAACAGCACCATTTGAAAAAGTAGGCAGATTATTTTGAATGCTATCTGTAAGATTATCAAAGTGAAGGTTACCCCTGTTCAGAAAAAACTGGTTCGGTATTTTAATCTCCGGAAACTTTTTCGTCAGAGATAAGTCTTTATCGCGTATTGTATTACTCCGTAATTTTTGCTGTATATCATCCCCCGAAACGAAATTGATATAATCGATATCATTCATGCGCTTGGGAATTCCATTCGATACGAATAAATCCCTGTTCCCATCATTATCAAAGTCCATCCAAAGGGCAGCCCAACTCCAATCAGTCGCTTGTATGCCTGCATACTGTCCGATCTCACTGAAAGTGCCGTTACCCCGATTGAGCTGCAGGTTATTCCGCGCATACTGATAAGTATAGCCATAAAATATTTTTTGCTGGAAGATGGTATAATCATCTTCTGCCAATGATCGCCGCAGCATATAGGGATCATAGGGCAACATGTCCATCGAAATCACATCCGGATGCGCATCATTATTAATATCGGCTATATCGACACCCATACTAAACTGACTCGTATGTGTCAGGCGCTGCAGATTCTCATCCCGAAAACTACCGTCTCTCTGATTAATATAGAGATAATCATTTTCATGAAAATCATTTCCTACATATATATCAGGCCAGCCATCTAAATTAATGTCGGAGACTGCTACACCTAATCCATAGCCGATGCGCGTTCCCTTAATTCCTGATTCCTTGGTAACATTTTTAAACTTCCCTGTAACAGAACCATCTTTTTCTTTCTTCGTATCATTTCTATAAAGGCGTTGACCGGCGAGCGAGTCATAGGTGTTTTCAAATACCTCTCGGGGCGCATAGTTTCCATCATGGTTGACAGAATGATTCAGGAGAAACATATCCAGATCTCCATCACCATCATAGTCCAAAAAAGCAGCATGGGTGCTGAAACCTGAGAAGTCCAGTCCATAATCAGCAGCCCTGTCGGTATAATGTGGTATGCCAGATTTATCAAGGCTATCACATACCAGCAATTGATTTTTTCCGCGCAAAATTTTATAATTACCCACCTTGCAGATGTAAATATCGAGTAGTCCGTCTCCATTGATATCGATCACAGATACACCGGTACTCCAGCTGCTGTCGATTGGTATACCGGCCCGGGAAGATACCTCCTCAAATTTCATCTGTCCTTTGTTAAGGTACAGCGCATTGGGATGTTGGCTGGCAGCGAAAAAAAGATCCGGTAATCCATCATTATTAAAGTCACCCGCCCCAACACCTGCTCCATTGTAGTAATACATATAGGAGAAGAGGTTAAATGCCGGTGTTGGCATCAATCGATTGGCAAAATGGATACCCGTTACGCTGCTATCAAGAAGTGTGAACAATGAATCACCGGACTGCTGTTTATTTTTGCACGAAGCGAGCCCCAGCCAAACCATTGCGTTTAGCAGAAATACAAGTGTCGTTTTTGAAGTCGGGCGAATAAGCATGTGCATTTATTTGCCGGCGGCCAGAAGATAGGCTACTGGCTGGTCATTGTTCTGTAAGAAAATAAATAGATCGTTTGTTCCTTTTTTGATCACAGCGATGCCTCGTACGGCCCCCCTCACCCTTAAGCCAGTTTCTTCGGGCGCAAGGGCTGTGAATCCACCTTTTTTATTATTGATCAGCACTTGTCCGTATCCGGCATCCAGGCGGCAAAATTGTGGTAACACATCAAAAAAATTGCCGGCTGTAACCAGGTCTTTGTAGCCATCTTTATTGATGTCTTTAATTTGTATGGCATTCAACGAGGTGAGTTGAATGGGAAGAGGTAGTTGCTGAACCGTGAATTGTCCCTGACCATTATTAATGGCAACGATAGAGTAGGTGCAATTCACTTCTTGTTGTACAGCATCCTGCATATTTTTCCCAAACAGCTCCTGCACTGATTTTTTGGCAAATTCTGCGTGAATCAGATTGTCTTTTTTAAGACTCGGCAAT
Source organism: uncultured Sediminibacterium sp. (assembly GCA_964448845.1). Lineage (GTDB taxonomy): Bacteria > Bacteroidota > Bacteroidia > Chitinophagales > Chitinophagaceae > Sediminibacterium. The sequence goes on along the minus strand of CAYUXJ010000002.1, from coordinate 111,365 downwards.
TGATCGGTGATTTCACGCTTCGTGAAAACCGGCATATCCTTGCCCCCGATGGTTTGTGTGATGATTTTATCTGAGATACCATTCTTGTCAAAATCTTTAACCCATAAGCGAGCCGGCTGTGCGGTGGTTGGTCGTAGATAAAAATTCTCGCCCAAATTGCCTACCACGAAATCAATATCACCATCGTTGTCGAGGTCATCTGCAGCCATAGATTGCCACCAACCCTTATACGCTGAGAGGCCGTTATCGACTTCCTTCCATACCCCTTGCTGGTATTGGAATGATCTGGGTGCCATCCATTCCCCAACAACAGTAAGCACAGGAATTGCATCCTTTTGAAGGGGCAACCACTTGGCAGCAGTTAACATGCCTAACTGCAGAAAAGCGGGTGCAACTGTGGCGGTAACATCAGTAAAATTACCCTGCCCATCATTTTGAAGTAAATAAGAGGCCGGAATCGTTCCATAATCCTGAGGCTGGCTGCGACTGCCTGCAAACAGGTCTAGATCGCCATCGCCATCGTAATCCATGGGTACTAAAACACCACAATTGGTGCTGTTCAAGGGGGTTGCACCCGCCTTGAGTTGAAAATTACCCTTACCATCATTTAGAAACAACAAATGTTGAAAAGCATGTGAAGCTGAGGTAGCGAAATTGCCACCCCCACCGGTATACAGATCAACATCACCATCTTTATCTGCATCCAGAAAAACAGCAGCATTGATATCACTGAAATGGAACTTGGTAAAGTCAGGCACAGTCTGGCGACGGAAGCCGGCTGCTGTCTGGATATATAATTGACCGGGGATTTTACGACTGCCCCCAACATATAAATCCTCAAGGCCATCACCATTCACATCACCCATGGCATAGCAGGGGCCTACACGTGACAACATAAAGGGTATATTTCGCTCGTAATAAAAATCAACATAGTCGTCTTCTTCATGGGAAATCATGTCAACAGAAGCGGACTGAAAAATGGGCTTGGCCGATAGCTGTTGAGACCGTGGTGCTTTTTTTACTTCGTTTGCGTACTGAATGTTATAGAGTGTATCAGCGATAGGTCTATTTAAAATTGATTCGGTTTTATCGGGCCAGATCACCAACACTGAATCAGGACGACAATTACCAATACCGATGGTCTGTTTATATTCAACCGAAGATTGAAACCCACGTGCAGGCAATACTTCACGGCTGATTACTTGTGTTCCGCAATAAACTTTTATTTGTGCGCCAATGGCAAAAGTATTAGGTGTCTGATAATTCAACAGGAAAGAAATATAATGTGTATTCTTTTTTTCGCTGGTTGTATTTCGGTAAACCATGGCAGGCTGGTTCACATTGCTAATGACCAGGTCTAAATCGCCGTCGTTGTCGAGATCGGCATAGGCGGCGCCATTCGAGAAACCAGGTTTTTCAAAGCCCCAATCATTTCCCGCATCGGTAAACTTCAGGTTGCCGGTATTGCGGAAAAATTTATTTGAAACCGGTACAGAAGGCATTTTTTTGATGACAGTATTGACTTCTTCTTTTTTCCCGGTGACAACCATCTGGCGAACCACGTCATTGGCAAAAAAGTCAATAAAATCCTGGTCAGTTACATCACGGTAGATGCCATTACATACTAAGATATCAGAAAGACCATCGTTGTCGCCATCTAATATCAGTGCACCCCAACTCCAATCGCTGGCAGCCACTCCGCTGAAAAATCCGGTTTCCATGAAATGACCCGTTCCATCATTTACCTGCAAGGCATTTTGAGTAAACTGATTATAAAAACCTTGTTGTTGTTTTAACAGAAATACGTCATACCCTTCGAAGGAAGTATTGGTTTTTAACCGATAGTCATCATCGGGTAACATATCGGTGGTAAAGATATCGGGGTGCCCGTCATTATTGATGTCCTGAATATCGGCCCCCATGGAGGAAAGACTAACGTGCTGTATTCTTTGCTCCAGCTCATCCTTGAATGTTCCGTTGCGTTGGTTGATATAGAGATAATCTTTTTCAAAAAAATCATTCGACACATAAATATCAGGCCAGCCATCGTTGTTAACATCACCTACAGTCACGCCCAGTCCAAAGCTGATGATACTGCCGTAAATACCGGACTGCTGGGTTACTTCTGTAAATTTTCCTCCATCGTTTCTATACAAGTGATCACCCCCGCCTTTCAGAAAATCTGCTACAGTGGCCTGGCTGGCAGGAATCTGCCGGGTATTGGCATAGTTGAGGGTATTAACGGGTATAGGACTGTTGTTGACGATAAAACAATCCAGGTCGCCGTCGAGATCATAATCGAAGAAGGAAGCGTGGGTGGTGTACCCATCGTCGGCGAGACCATAGGCAGCAGCACTGTCGGTAAATGTGAGGTTGTGGTTATTGATGAAAAGCTGGTTTTTTCTCAACTCCGGTTGCATCATGTTGCCTGCATTGCACACATAAATATCGAGCCAGCCATCATTGTTGATATCTACTAAAACAACTCCGGTACTCCATTGTGGTTTAGTGGTAAATCCTGCTTTCTCAGAAATATCTTCAAATTGAAGATTGCCTTTATTCAAGTACAACTTATTGCTTCCCTGATTAGCAGTAAAAAAAACATCTGCTAGTCCGTCGTTGTTGATATCACCGGTAGCAACGCCACCGCCGTTGTAAAAGTTCCTGTATTTGAAAACATTGAATTCTTTAGTTTCCTGGATATTATTCTGGAATTGAATATTGCACTTATCCTCCAAAGTAAATCGTGTGTCATGGGAAGATTCTTGCCTGCAGGCAGAGAGCAGTAGTAAAGGAACAATCAAACGCATCATAGATCCCATAGAATTAATTCCTGCAAAGGTGACTAAATAGCTGCAAAGTACCTACCCCCCTATTAAAAAAGGCCGCCTTGAGGGCAGCCTTTTTTAACTCAGAGAGAAAGTCTATTAATAACCGAAGTTTTGCTTCAGGTTAGGATTAGATGAGAGAGAGATGGTCGGGATCGGGTAAACCACCTTGAAACCTTCAGACCTGTTTGGTCTTTCCTGTACAGGGCTATTGAATACACCGAAGCGGATCATATCATTTCTTCTCCAGCCCTCGATATACAGCTCACGACCTCTTTCAGCCAACAAAGTAGTCAGGTTAACTGAAGCTAAGGCTGATGCACCTCTTGCAGCACGTACGGCATTCACCAGGCTCAGAGCAGTCTGACCACCGGTAGCAGCACCACCACGCAGAATAGCTTCAGCTTTCATCAACAGTACATCTGCTACGCGGAAGAAAGGGAATTCATTTTGTGTTCCCCAACCACCATCATTGATGGAGTTAGGATCGAGCAGGAATTTGTTTACACGGATACCACTGGCTTCCCCGTTGAAGAAGATACTGGCATTACGAGTGAAAATCAAAGGATTTCCTGAACGATCGAAGAGCGGTCCGATAGGATTACCGATTGATCCCGGCTCCTTAGGTTTACTTGGATTGATTGGGCCATACGCTTGTCCTACCAGGAATCCTGCAACAGGTCCTACCCGATTGGTATAATCGGCCACAGTATCACGCTTGCGTTTATCGCCGTCTTCGAAGCTGTCGTAGAAATCAGAGAGGGTTGTGAAACCATTCCATCCTGAAGGACGTTGGTTATAGTGCCAACCCATACATGATGCCCAAACAACGTCAGGACCATTTCCAGAGCGAGTGTCTGAGCGACGACGTACGAAAATGTTCTCTGTGGACAGGGCACCATTATCCCACTTAAAATTATCCCAATAATATGTGTCAATCTGCAACAATGAATTTGCAATGATCTGATCACAATATTGAATAACCTTATTCATATCAGCGGAGCTGAAAGTGTAAGGACCTTCAGGTTTTGTTGGGTCTGCTTTATACACAGCTCTATTTAGATAAGCCTTCGCCAATAAAGCCCAAGCAGCTTCTTTTGTTGCTTGTCCTCTATTGTCTCTATTGAAAGCAGGAAGAGTAGCCATAGCAGTTTCTGCTTCAGCTATAATGCTATCAATCACATTGGCTCTGCTGATTACATTGGGAATTGCGGAGGCAGCAGCAGTTGCTGGCCGGCTCTGCACCTGACCATATAGATCACAAGTCAAAAACCGGAAGAAAGAGCGCAGAAACTGCCCTTCAGCCTTTGCTAAGCCTGTACTTGATTCAGCCACCAGGGTTGTCTGGAATAAAGCACCATTCAGACCATTCCAAACGTCGTTGATTTGATTGTGGTCACCGGCCCATGTGTGCAGGTGTAATCTGCGCCAGGTTCCGAAGTCATCCCAGTCAGTACCACGGGTTGGTCCCATCAACTCATCGGTTGAGTGTTCCTGCATGGCCTGATAACCGTACTGACCGATCAAAGAATTCAGTTGCTCATATACAGCTGAGATCGAGGGAGGGGTCGGAGCACCGCTCGAAGTGGGCGGAGCTACAGAGTTAGGGCCTCCCAGCTCGGGCTCAAGCTTGCTACATGCGCTGAATCCTACAACGCCTGCGGCAAGAGCCAGTAAGAGGTATTTTTTCATATTTGTTTTCATATTTACAGTTTTTTGAGTTCTGAATTAGAAGCCAATGTTTGCACCGAAGGTGAATACTCTAGGTCTTGGATACTGAGTGTAGTCAAAGCCTCTAGAAGGGATACCGTTGATGTTCTTATCAACGTTCACCTCTGGATCTATACCGCTATACTTAGTAAACAATGCCAGGTTCTGTCCAGACGCGAAGAGCGTAAGTGACTTGATAACATTTGTTTTCTTAAGGTTAACAGCATAACTCAGGTTTACGTTCGCTATGCGGATGAAGTCACCTTTCTCCAGGAATCTGGTTGATACAGAACCGGGGTTGAATGGATTCTCCGGACCGTTACCTACTTCTCTTGTTACGTTACGTCCGTTGCGCAAGCTACCTTTTAAGAACAACGCATTGGCCGTATTGTTGTACACATAGAATCCGGTTACAGCATTTGCGAAAATGCTCAGGTTCCAGTTGCCATAAGTGAAGTTGTTGGTCAAACCGGCAAAGAAGTTAGGCAGTGCTGTTCCTACCAATTGGTTGGCTGCACCATTTGCATAACGAGCGTTACCATTACCATCGAAGCCCTGGAATACAGGAACTGACCAGGTAAAGATCGGACTGCCATTCGTCAAAGTTTGAGCGAAGGCGCCGGTCAGACCCTGACCACTAACTCCACCGGTATTAATCGGCGTTGGTAAACCTTCGATGTTATTGTTAACTGTAGTCATGTTGTAGTTAACATCCCAGCTGAACTTACGACCCTGTACGAGTTTGTAATTCAGGCTCAATTCCCATCCCTTATTGATAACACTACCATTCAGGTTGATCCACCAGAAAGCAGAGGGAGCGAATCCACCCGGCGTAGGAGCGAAGAACAACATGTTGGTACGCTTCGTATAATAGTAGTCGATGGTAGCAGATAATCTTTTGTTCTTAGAAATCAGGTCAATTCCAAAACCTGTAGTAGCTGCTTGCTCCCATTTCAAGTCAGGATTACCCTGCTGAATGAAACGGGTAGTAGCTCCGGGACCAGTTACAGTTCCTGTAGCCGGATCGAATTTTTGCTGCAGGTTCAAGGCTGCATAAGAACCCAGGTTATCTTGGCTACCCAGTACACCATAGTTGGCACGGAAACTCAGGTCACTCAGGATACCACCCAGGGCCTTTTGAATGAAGTCTTCATTCATCGCACGCCATTTGAAGCCGAAGGCAGGGAATACACCATAACGATTGTTCGCACCGAATTTAGATGAACCATCCGCACGGAGCGTAGCAGTCAGGAAATACTTGTCAGCATATGAATAGTTCACACGCGTAAAGAATGACTGCAGTGTATTCTTGTCAAATCCGGGAACGAAGTTGCGGTAGTTTCTGAACTGACCTACGTCTTTTTTAAAGTCATATCCTGGTGCAGGCACAGCTGTAAGACCTAAGCCCCAGCCAACACGACCTTCATATTCACTCTGGAAGCTTTGGTTGGAATAACCGAGGATGGCATTCAGGTTGTGCTTACCAAATGTTTTATCATAGGTAAGATATTGCTCGAACAACACTGAAGTATTCTTCAGTTGCTGCTCAGTCATCCGACCATTTTGCTGGATACCGTTACCCAAATCCAGACCATAGATATTGGTCGTACCACCATAAGCATTAGAACCCAAGCGAGGATCTGCAAATGCTGTACGTACAGTTTTGCTCTGGTCGTAACCAAATACTGCTTTATATGATAACTCTTTAGTAATCTGATAAGTAGCAGACAGGTTATTCAGGAAACGATTGATATAATCGCGGTCATCGAAGTAAGCCAGCATTTGAACCGGGTTACGCTGATCACCGGGCTGGAAGAAAGTTCCATCGGCGTTTCTAACCGGGTTGGTTGGGTTTAACTGTAAGGCAGCACCCAACAGACTTCCCTGATAACCGGCATTGTTTGAAAGTGGAGGGTACTGTTTTTTTGTGTTAGAATAGGTAGAAGCCAACTCTAATTTCAGTTTATCCTTCATCAGCATCTGAGTGATGTTGGCACGCAGCGTCATACGCTTCAGAGAACTGTTGCGAACGATACCTTGCTGATCGTCGTAAGAACCACTCAAGCGGGCAGTGGTACCACCTACGTTATAGCCCCAGCTGAGGTTATAATTTTGTGAGATAGCTGTTCTGAAGATTTCATCCTGCCAGTCAGTTACGGCACCGTTATCAATCAACTTTACAGCCTCACCGGCAGCAATAGGATCTGCCCCACCATCAATATTGGCTCTTTTAGCAGCCTGTAAAAATTCAGAGGCGCCCATCAGGTCATAGCGCTTGGCCGTTGATGCTACGTTGGTGTTGGCACTCAGGTTGAATGAACCATTGCGACCCCCACGACCACCCTTAGTAGTAATGAGGATTACACCATTCGCACCTCTGGAACCGTAAATAGCAGCAGCAGAAGCGTCTTTCAGTACAGTAATACTTTCAATATCATTGGGGTTCAAGAACACCAGGGGATTTCCGGGGGTTGTACCACCTTCCACACCACTGGCAGAACCAAGTGTACCTCCTTGTCCCAGGGGCACACCATCCACCACGTACAAAGGCTCTTGAGCACCGCTGATGGAACCAGTACCACGGATGTTGATGGTAGCAGCAGCACCGGGCTCACCGGTAGCAGGCGTTACCAATACACCGGGCGTACGGCCCTGCAGTAACTGATCAGGCGTAGCAATCTGACCTTTGTTAAAGTCTTTGGCAGTAACGATAGCCACAGAACCTGTCAGGTCTTTTACCTTACGGGTACCATAACCTACTACTACAACATCACCCAACTGCTCGTTCGAAGCAGCCAGTGAAACATTAATAGCTGAGGTAGATCCTACAGCTACTTCTTTGCTTCCAAAACCTACACTGGAAAATACCAGCGTTGAGTTAGAGGCAACTGAAATACGATACGTTCCATCCCCGGCTGTTTGTGTACCGGCATTGGAACCCTTCACAACAACGGAAACTCCGGCCAGCGGAGATCCATCCTTCGCATCGGTAACCTTTCCCGTAACAGTCTTCGTTTGAGCTTGCGCAGAGAGAACGAAGAAGAAGGCGAAAAGACCCGTGAGTAAGGGCATGAATAGCTTCTTACAATTCATAATTGGCAGTTTATTGGTTAAAATAAGCGAAACAAATATAGAAGTTTTCGACAAAAAAAAATTATTGTTAAGTTTTTTTACCCGGAAAAGGAAAATCACGTCTACAAAACTATTTTCAAGACCTACCGGCTTATTAGAACGCTGCACGTGCACCCTTTATTTTACAGTAAAAAGCTACCCGTTGTTAGTTTTTATGACTTTTTTCATCTGTGAAGACATAGAAATCGTAAACCAACCGGGCTATTGTTGCCAGCATCTGCTTGGTGGCGGGCTCGTCTGTTGCCTTTTTAGACAGTAAAACCAGTACCAACTGTCCGCCGCCCGGTAAGAAAATAATACCTGAGTCATGGTGCACACCCGTAATCCAGCCGGTTTTATGGGCCACACGGGTTCCCTCCGGTAGTTTGGCAGGAATTAAATCCTTATAAAATTGCTGCAATAATATATTCACCATCTGCTGAGAGGCCTCTTTATTGACCGCCTTACCCAGGGCAATCTGCTCGAAAACCTTCATCAGATCAAACGCACTGGTTACATCATTCAACCCCTGCCTGTAAGCCTTGCTGTCTTCCACCCCCCGCATCACCTGCATGGTGGGTGCCCCTAAATTTCGCAGGGTGGCAGTCACCTGTTCTCCGGTGGCAAGGGTCATCAGTAGGTTGGTCGCCAGGTTGCTGCTGCGGGTAATCATGTGAAACAATAGGTACTCAATTGTCTGCCCCGTGCCTATTTTCTGATAAACCTCGTCATCGCTGTCATCAGCCGGGGTAAGCTGATAACTGCTTCCATCGACGATACTGAAAAATTCATTCCTCACCAGCAGGGTATCCTCCAGGCGAATCTTACCTTCCGCCGCCTGGCGAAAAATTTCAATCATCACCGGCGTCTTCATGGTGCTGGCAGCATGAAACATTTCTCGCTCATTTATAAACAAAGTATCACCATCGGGCAAATGCTTAGCAGCCAACGCAAATACTCCGGGCTGGCTGGAAAAAACTTGCTGTATCGCAGCAAGTAATTGCTGTTTGTCTGCGGGTGCGTGTTGTGCCCGAACACCAAAAGCTGTTATCATACTAATTAGGAGAAAGATTTTTCTCATGCTACCAAATTACAGCTAAAAATCATTTATATTGTTATATGAAATTATTCATGGTACTGATCGGATGTAAACCCGAGGGAAGACATACCGAACAACACGATATCTTTTTTGGTATGGCCAGATCCCTCCCGGAACTGGTTCCTCAACTCAAAGCATTCTGGCCGGGCAAGCACCGGCTGCACATTGATGCCTGGCGGGAAGTGAATACGGTGGAACAACACAGCATCCGCATCGTGGCGGCAAAAAGAAGGAATCCCGTTCCGACCAATGGCCCGCAACTTTTTTTCATCAACCTGGGTGGTTACCGCCCCGGTGAATTTGAGGAATACCATTATAAAATAATAGAAGTCGCCCCCGACCTCGCGACCGCCACTCGATCGGCCAAACAAACCGCCTTCTATCGCCATACCGGATTTAAAGGAGCCACTTCGCATATAGACGACAAATATGGCATCGACATTGATGACACCTATCTGGTTGAAGATCTCTTATCAACAGAACTGAGAGAGAAATATGCCATTGAAATCAAATCGAACCCAAAGGCAAAGCCTGACATCTGGCACATTGGCTATACTAAACTTTCTTCCCTGATAACCACCTGATTTTTTCTTAACTACACTACCATGAAAAAGAGAGAGTTCCTGCGCTCAATGAGCTATGCCGCACTTAGTGCTCCGCTTGCCTGGCTTCAGTTGCCCGCCAGCGCACAAGTCCTGCTGAACAGTTCACCCGATACTACCGCCGGTGATGATGCATTCTGGCAACAAATCAGAGGATCTTATCGCCTGAAACCTGATTACATCAATCTGGAAAATGGCTACTATAACATTTTACCCACCCCCTTACTTGAGCGACACATTGAACACATCCGCGAAGTGAATTATCAGGGCTCGTATTATATGCGCAACTCCCAGTTCGAGAACAAGAGAAAAATGGCTTCCCGCGTAGCGGAATTGGTGGGCACCACCCCAGATCAATTGGTACTAACCCGCAATACAACCGAATCACTGGATATGATTATTGGCGGATATCCCTGGCAACCCGGAGATGAAGCGGTCATGGCAGCACAGGATTATGGTGCTATGCTCGATATGTTCCGGCAGGCAGCGAGCAGACATGGAATAAAAAATATTCTTGTCTCTGTTCCCAATCACCCGGCATCCGACGAAGAAATTGTAGAGTTATATGCTAAAGCCATTACACCCAAGACCAAGCTGCTGATGATCTGTCACATGATCAACATATCTGGACAAATATTACCAGTTCGGAAAATTTGTGACATGGCACATAGCAAAGGAGTGGAAGTGATGGTAGATGGAGCACATGCCATCGCACACATTCCAGTAAACATGGCAGAACTCGATTGCGATTATTATGGTGCCAGTCTGCACAAATGGCTTTGTGTGCCGCTGGGTGTTGGCTTGCTCTATGTAAAGAAAAAAAATATTGAAAAAATATGGCCGCTACTTGCGCCCCATGATAAACCTATCAACGACATCACCCGCCTGAATCACCTGGGTACACACCCTGTTCATTGCGAACTGACCGTAACCGACTCCATTGAATTTTTCCAGATGATTGGTCCTGCTCGCAAAGAAGCCCGACTTCGCTATCTTCAGCAATATTGGACCAGCCGAATTGCCAATGAGCCCGGCATCATTTTGAATACACCCACCGACCCGGCACGCTCTTGCGCAATTGCCAACGTAGGAATCAAAGGAATGAAACCGGCCGACATGGCCACCCGACTTTTACAACAATACAAAATCTGGACCGTCGCCATTGATACAGCAGGCATACATGGATGCAGGATCACACCGAATCTGTTTACTACAACTGCCGAACTCGACACTTTCGTGCTGGCACTGAAGGAGATGGCAAAATCGGGCGGCTAAAATCAGCACCGGCAAACCCAAGTGGCTACAAGCACTTACGAGAAGCATAAATTATATAGTGCGGAAAACGAAGTTCTCCCTTGTCAATTTGTACTGGCAGAACTATTGGCGGCTTCGACCGAAATCAGACCAATTTGTGCCGAGTGCAACATAGCTTCGCGGGTATGCCGGAAAACAAGGGCATGAACCGGCGAATCATTAAGCGATGACAACAACGCTTTAGTGGATACTTCTTTTTCTCTGTTAACACTTCTTATATAGATGGCAATGATGTTATCCGGAAACTCTTTTGCTACGGATAAATAAATCATCGGATCATGCTGTGCATTATCACCGTATAAAATAAACCGCTGCCGGGGAAACATCTCCAAAATACGGCGAATGCGCTTCAGCTTAAGTTCATGTTGCGTTTGACCAGAAGACCCTAATTGATGCCATCGTTTAATTTTATTCAGCAACAATACGCCGACAGGCAACTTATTATGCAAAAAGAATTCTGTCAAGTCATCATACAGATTCCATTCGCTACTAGAAACATAAAAAAAGGGATTGGGCAAATCGGGTGATGTATTTGACAACGAAAGCAAGCTAAAATAGTGTACAATGTCTTCAAAGGTCTTACGGCTCCTGGGCTGTCGGGTAAACAAAACCCTCAAACGCCTGAACATACGCGAGGAGTAGGAGATCAGGATGGTGTCATCGATATCTGATATCACCGCCTGCTGAACCGCGTGTGGGATATAAACTTCTCCGCACTCCGTTATCACTACTTCTCCGGTTGTATTTAGGTATGCCACCGATAGAGGATGATTGCCGGCAGGTAGTTCCCGATCGGCTTGCCAGTGAAACTCAAAAAAGCCATCCTCTTTTGTTGTCGTCTCAATGGTTTGTCCTTCAAAGTTTAACCGTATGCGACCCCCTGAAATTGGATGTACATTGAAGAGCCGAAACAAATGTCTGGCGTTATATAAAAGATGATGTGTGAATCTTTCCCGCAGGGCCCGGCTGCCTTGCAACAGATGACCGTATAACACGAGGTGATGGGCGTGTCCGTAGCCTTTATATACCCGAAGGTTCACCTGTGTTGGTTCCTGTATCTTTGCCATACTATTTACTGGTACAATTTACTGATTATTGACGCGCCAAGCACCGCCAACTAATTTTCATGCAGTCACGGAAAATCTTATTTATTATTAATCCCTTCTCGGGAAGCAGGTCTGCCGGATGGATTCCTATGATTGAAGCCTTTTTTAGCGGACAGGCGATAACCGCCGAATTCTGGGTGATGAATACAACTACACTGCCTGAGCAGGTAACTGAGGTCATACAAAAAACTGCCCCGAATTTGGTGGTGGCCGTAGGTGGCGACGGCACCATCAAATTGGTTGCAACTGCAATGTTGAACCTTCCGATACCGCTGGGCATTTTGCCGGCAGGTTCAGCTAACGGACTAGCATACGAGTTGGGTATTCCTGAAAATACGACTGCTGCCTTGCAAGTTCTTTTGGAGGGGAAGCCAAGACCCATTCATGCCCTTTCCATTCAGCATGAAATATGTCTGCATCTTGCTGATTTGGGTCTCAATGCCTGGGCGATGAAAAGATTCAATAAAGGTGGAAAAAGAGGTATGTGGGGATATGCCCGGGTATCTCTTCAGGCATTGATGTATTCGCGAGCCTTTCGCCTGACATTGACCATCGATGATGCGATTTACAAGGAAAAAGCCAACATGGTGGTGTTGGCCAATGGCACATCTTATCGAACCGGTGCCATGATCAACCCGGAGGGCTCCTTGTTCGATGATCATTTTGAAGTAGTGATCATGAAAAAAATATCCTTTTTTGAAACGCTGAAGATGTTATTGCGCAGGCGAAATTTTGATCCGGAAGTTTTAGTAATTCACCGAGCTCAGCGTATTCGAATTCAGTGTAAGAAAAGAGTACCTTTTCAGATTGATGGGGAATTCATCGGGAAACTACGATCCGTTGAGGCGCATATTCTGCCGGCAGCTATACAGATCTGGGTGCCGAAAAATTAAAGAAGTGCCCGGGGTGAAGGAAAGAGCACTATTCTCCGATATATGTAATAATAAAAAAGATACCCGCCTAAATACATTTATGGGGAAGCTTCCCTTATTTGAACAAAAAAATAACGCTGTTGTGATAGGGGGGGGGTGATTAAAAAAAGAGAGGTGATCTACCATCGAATAATGTAATCATCGAATTTTGATCCTTATTAAAACCATCCTTTTTAAATATTGCTAATTCCAGTTTTTGATGGTTATATCAATCGCATCTCGGAGTTTTTCAGATACGCCCACTTCATTGGCGAATATTTTCCACTTAAAAACAGTCGATTCAATTTCATCGATTATGGCAGCTGCCTGCTTGCATTTGATGGATTTACCAACAACGAGTAAATCGTTTTTAAGTATTTCTTTTCGCTTACCGTTAATACTAAGGGAGTGCTGACTCACCCATTGATGATCTGGCTTGTAAGCGTGACATAAATCGTATGCGGGGGCCAGCTCCCATTGATGATCTTTCTTTAATCGAAAAGCGAAGTTTTTGGTGTGGTCATCGCAATTCCGCGAAATCACATTGAACACCATTCTGCGAAACATCTGTTCAGCTTCAGGATAACTGAGTTTTAGCTCACGCATTGTTTGAAACAGTTGCTCGTAACTAAAACTTGTCACCCTATTATAGTCATAATGATTGATGGCACAAAGTGTTTGAATGTGGTGCTTCTGATCTCCATCTTCCCGGTCAAAACGTTTGGTCATAAAATGTGCCCGCCCATTTTCCTCGAGCAGCATCGAAGGCATCATATCTATTCCGCAGGCAACCGCCATGTTGTAATAAGCCATTTCAACCCTGCCATAACCGGCACTTGTACCCAATTGAATATCACTCACGCCATCCAGTTTCAGCAGCCAGTGTTCAAATCCTTTCGGTGCATTCGTTTGGCCGGATCTTACTTCACCCGTTGTTTCGTTATAGGCAATCACGGCTTTAGGTCTCGCTCCACCGGCCGATGTTCCAATTTTTACTATTTCCATCATGGCTTGCACATCCTCTTTTTTCAAATTTGTTTGGAAGGATGATTTGTGGGATAACATTTTTTTTGCCATGTCGATCAGACTTTCCAACTCAATTGAGAATGCACGCTTATTCTCTTTCAATGCAGCAGGCTCAAATTCCATGGCTCCCATACCTCTTGTTCCTATGAAGCAAAGCATCTCAACCGGGTTCATGCTGTCGGCCATACGGCCGTTTTGTGCAAGCCACCCATTGATGAGTTGATTACCGTATCGATCAGGCAGTACATCTGCCAGCAGTCCCGGCAATCCTTTGAATGTATCAAATGATGAATTTCTATCCGGTTTCAGCTCAGGGAAATTGAATATAGTTTTAGCAGATTGAATCGGCATTTTCAGCGGAGATACATCCCAGTTCTTTTTTTTAAAATCGGCAGTATATTCAAAGGTGGCGATACCCGTTTTTTCGTCCCAGGCCACTGCACCTGCCAATTCTCCCCATATTTTTACGAATGCCGCAATCATGCTTTACCAGGTTGATGGAGTGGAAGGGAATGATTGGTCGCCGCTGGCTCGTTTTCGTTTTTTCATTTCCATTTTGGCGATCTGAATTGGACTCACAATTGGATGCAGTGTAAATGCATCGAGCACATGCAATTGATCCAGCACCCGTAATACCTGCAGTAAAGTGGCCAGCGTAACGGTCTCGCCTTTTTCGAGCAAGCTCAGGGTAGAACGGCTGATACCGGCTGCATGTGCCAGTACCTCTTGCGTTTTGTTGATGTCCATGCGCTTTTCTTTAATAAAACGACCAATGTGTTCTGCCAGCGCCCTATCGCTCATCGAACTCCATTTAATGTATGATTTATCAGTCATATAATTAAATTAACGCTTTACTGAATGACTTATACTACAAAAATAGGAATAATTGATGTAAATAAGTTACTTTGACTGAATATTCATTCGATAAAGCACTAATTTGTCTTTAGCGAATGAATTTTCATACAAATTGCACAATTATTTCCCGATACAAAATTTCGAGAAGATATAATCTAGTTGCTCATCATGCGCTATGGTGCCGGTAATGCTGCCCAAGTGATGTAAACAGGTTCTGATATCCAGCGCCAGTAAGTCGCCGGGGGTACCAGCCGCTAAGCCTTGCTCCACTTCCTGCAATGCCTGCTGCAGTTGACGTAGCGCTTCCACATGTCGCTCATTGGTAACAATGGTATCTTCTCCAAACAGATCCCCTTCCACAGTACGGGAATAAATAGCTTCCTGCAAGGCATCCAGTCCTACCTTGTCCTTTGCAGATAAATAGAGGATGTTGTCAGTCTGGGGTAACCGTGACCATGCATCTGCGGGCAGGGTATCGATTTTATTAACCACCAACAAATAGGGAACATTTTCTACCTGCAGGTTGGCTGTTGCCTGTTGCAGGGCATCGGCTGTGAGGGTTTGCACATCCATTAAGTAAACCACGAGATTGGCTGAACGCATCTTTTCAATGCTTTTCTCTACCCCCATTTGTTCGATGGCGTCATCGGTATTAAAACGGATGCCAGCGGTATCAATGAGACGAAACAGAATCCCTTTGATGTTCATTACTTCTTCTACCGTATCGCGGGTGGTGCCGGCCACTTCACTGACCAATGCTCTGTTTTCATTCAGCAAAGCATTTAATAAAGTACTCTTCCCAGCATTGGGTTTGCCAATGATGGCGATGGAAACACCCTGACGAATTACATTTCCCAGTCGGAAAGAAGCAAGCAACCTGCCGGTGGTTTGTTGCAATTGGTCGATCAGATTTTTTAATTGCGTTCGATCGGCAAATGTTACGTCTTCCTGAGAAAAATCCAGTTCCAGCTCTATGAGTGCTGAAAACTGTATGAGTTGTTCTCTGAGTTCCTGCAGTTCGCGTGAAAAACCTCCCTTCATGGTATGCAGGGCTGCTTTTCTGCTTTTTTCAGTGTTGCTGGCAATTAAATCAGCGACGGCCTCGGCCTGAGCCAGGTCCATTTTACCATGTAAAAAAGCACGTTGAGTAAATTCACCCGGACGTGCCAAACGCGCACCCTGTTGCTGTATGAGTCGTATGATTTGTTGTTGTATATAGGGAGAGCCGTGGCAACTGATCTCTATGAGGTCTTCACCTGTATAGGAGGCCGGCGCCCTATATAGACTGACAACAACTTCATCAATTGTTTGGCCGGCATGTGACAGCATACCGATATGTAAAGATCGGCCGGGTTGGGCAGACAAATTTTTAGCAGGAAAAAGCTGATTGATGGTTGCGATGGCATCTTTACCACTAATGCGAATTACGGCGATGGCACCTACTCCCGGAGGTGTAGCCAGTGCCACAATGGTATCGTCCCAGCCGCTGATTGCTTCGTTCATACATCTTTATGAACTGCAAAATTACCACAATCCCGGGGTATGATGGACGATTATTAGATGAGGTCCATGTTGGATTGGTTTCTACTGTGGCGGGCATAAAAAAATCCGCCGGAGGCGGATTTGAATAGGTTGATTAGAAGTTGTGTTAATCTTCAGACACCACAAAGGTGATACCTTGTTTGTGGCGGTAGATTACGTTTCTACCATTCTGAACGGCGGGCTTCCAGGCTGGTCCCTTCGTGATTACACGAATGGCTTCCGCTTTGGTACCATAACCGGGATCATTCTCTGCCTGTACATCACTGATGGCACCGGTT
>CAYUXJ010000002.1:27939-94883 GCA_964448845.1 uncultured Sediminibacterium sp. | reverse complement strand
TTTGGTACCATAACCGGGATCATTCTCTGCCTGTACATCACTGATGGCACCGGTTTTTGATACCGTGAAAGCAACGATTACAGTATAACGTCCGGGGGGGGCACCATTTTCTATTGCGACTTCCCTGTTCAGGTTTCTCTCCAGGTAGCGTATCCAGGCGGATGGGCCTCCGGCGAATTCGGCAGGAATCTGAACGACGGTGAATACCTTATCGTAGTCTTCTTCTACTTTAGGTGCTTCCACCACACCGGTACCCTTTTCTACCGGAGGTGCAACCAGACCTTCGTCTTTCACACCCTCCTGATTGAACGTACCGATTTTGGTATCTTCCAGCTTCTCCACTTCCTTGATTTCCTCCTCGGGTTTCACCTCTTCATCCTTCACGATTTTCGGAGGTGTAAATTTAGCCATCTCCACTTTTGGTGGCTCCTGCTTCGGAGGTGGAGGTGGGGGTGGGGGTTCAGGTTTTTTCTCCTCGTTCTTTACGTTCTCGAGGCTAATGTCCTGCACCATCACCTGTGTTTTTTCTTTTCCGGCAGAATTGGCGATGACCGAAATAACCAGCATTAGCAGACAGAGTAACAGCATTGCTCCCAATGCGTAGGTCAGACGTCTGTTGTAGGTTTTCCGCAAATCATACGCGCCATATTCTTTATTCCGGCCATCGAAGATGATGTCGAGAATATCGGCTGTTTGCAGTTTGTTAATGTCCATGTTCAATTCTTTAGGAAGGGATGGCAATTACATACCCGTAGGTGTGCCTGCCATTTCTTCGGTTTTTTTCACTAATTGTGTTTCGATGGGGGTGATGTCTACTAGGGCGTAACGGGTACACACATTGATAGCCATTTCATCTAGTATGTCTACTACATTTCTGTAGGTACACTCCTCTGATGGCTTAAGGATAACTACAAAATCTTTGATTTCACGTACGCTGTTCTTTTTATTGATCAGCACTTCGCGAATATCTTTGAAGTTGGATGTTTTAAAGTTAGAGGCATCTACGCTCAACTCTCCCTCATAATAAAACACGTTATTATCTCTTCCGAGTAGGATGGTGATAACACCCGACTGTTTTGCCTTGTTCTGATCTTCCGGTTTATCGGCATCTTTTGGCAAAATCAGTTTCATAGCCGTTGCCTGACTCATCGTAGTGGTGAAAATAAAGAATGTGATGAGCAGGAAACCGAGGTCCACCATGGGGGTTAAGTCCACACGGGTAGACAGCTTTTTTGACTTTTTGACTCCCGGGCCTTTTTTATGTCCACCACCACCCGAGGTATCCATTTCTGCCATATCGGTAGAATTTTGTTTTGATTGATAATAGGGTTGTCTTTAATCTTCCCGCTTCTCTCCTGCTTGTGCTTTCTTCCACAAATCTGTACCGGCAGGTACCGGTTCAGGATTGGTCACCATCTGAAACTTGAGGAAATCATTTTTCTTGAAAGCATCCACCACGCTTTTAAACGCGGGGTACTTCGCCAGGTTGTCTCCTTTCAGCAGCAGATTGGGTTTTTTGCCCTGATAAGCATCTCTCACGAGCGCCATCCAGGTAACCAGTTCGTTGTTGGTAGAATCCTTGACAGGGATACCGGGAAGATTGTTGCCCTTGCGCTGGTCTTCCGGAAGTGCCAGATAGTTTGGCAATGCGCTGAATGAGCTACCAAAAAATGCTGAACGTTTGAATGCAGTTACATTCAGGTTCATTCCCTTAGTAGAATTCAGTGTATTGGCTATTACTTCTTTCACCGTCTCGTCGTCCATCTCCAGGAAAACCTTGCCGTCTTTGTCAATTATCACCTGTACGATGTCCTTGCTTGGCGCCACTTTTGCAGCCACTGATTTCGGAATGGTTACCGCAATGGCTTCAGAAGGCTTAAACTTGGTCGTAAGAATGAAGAATGACAACAACAGAAAGGCTACGTCACACATCGCCGTCATGTCGATGTTGGTACTCTTACGAGGTAATTTGGCTCTGCCCATTGTTAATAATTTTAGGTTGCCCCTTTAATTAGATTCAGGTTAATTACATTTTCCACAAAAACCAGCCGATTATTTGTAATTGGCTGCAAAACTTTGTGTCAGGGTAAAACCAGACTCATCAATACCATACGTGATACCATCGATACGGGTGGTAAACACGTTGTACATAATGATAGCGATAGCAGAGGTACCGATACCGAGGGCTGTATTGAACAGGGCCTCAGAGATACCTTTTGACAGTTCGCGGGCAGCATCTCCACCACCTTCATCACCCAGGGCAGAGAAGGATTTGATCATCCCCAATACCGTACCCAACAGACCCAACAGGGTAGCTACTGAGGCAATGGTAGAAAGGAATACCAGGTTCTTTTCCAACATAGGCAGTTCCAGTGCAGTTGCTTCTTCCACCTCTTTCTGAATATTTAATACTTTTTGCTCGGTCACCAGTTCAGTGTTGGTGATCATTTCCTTGTATTTCTTCAGACCGGCTTTCATTACATTACCCACAGAACCTTTTTGCTTGTCGCAGGCAGCAATCGCCTTATCTACATCTTTATTAGCGAGGTGAAACTGAACCGAACGTACAAACTCTCCAACATTACCCGTTCCGGCAGCTCTGGAGATCGTAAGGAAACGCTCAATACAGAATACAACTACAGTAAAGAAACTTCCAATCAGGATAGGCACAATGATACCACCCTCATACATCTTGCTCAAGCCAGTCTTAGGACCCTTGTGCTGTGGCCAGAAACCACCATTCGGATCCGGCTGGACGAAATTAGCGGGGTCACCCAGGAAAAATCTCCAGACAATGTATCCAAGGATGATACATACAAGCGGAGCGATCCATGAAATTGCGTTACTGCTTTTCTTGTGTTGTGCAGCAGTTGAACTCTTTGCAGCACCGGCAGTTGGTTTAGTCTCAGCCATGATTCAGTTGTTTTTTGTTTTTAAATTTTGATGGTTAAATCTCCCACAATTCTACTGAAAAAAAGTTTGAATTCAACAAACCATTGAACAGAAAAATTTATTAGGAGCACCAAAATAAGTATTTTATTGCACGCACCCAACACATAGTCAGTCCCAGAAAAAAAATTCTTCATTATTTTTTTTTATGATATACGTATGCCTACCCAGCTAAAATAAACGCATATTCACCGAAAATAAGCCCTGCTTTTCCATCCATCCCAACCTGTAAAAAAGTAGCTATTTTTATCTTCTTCACTGTATCTTTATTTTTTTAGAAACCCACACAACAATAAAAAACATGAGAAAACAACTGTTAGTTTTTGCCTGCCTCCTGGGGATGACTGCCTTTGCCCAGCAAAGAGACACTGTTCCCGGACCAGGTGGTGCCCGCGCCTCTATTAATATGCCCCCAGGTATGGGAGCCGGCGGAATGCGCCAGGGCCCTCGTCCCTATAAGGAAGTGATAACCGAGAAGGCCGTGACAAAGAAAGGTCTGTTCACCGTGCACAAAGTAGATGACAAGTATTTCTTTGAATTACATGACAGCATTATGGGTCGCGAAATACTCGCTGTAACCCGTTTCATTCGTATCGCCGGTGGTGGAGGTAAATATGGTGGCGAAGAAGTGAATACCCAAAGCATCAAACTGGAAAAAGGTCCTAGCAATAATATTTTCCTTCGGGTAGTTACCCTCATCAGCACAGCCGATTCTACCAATACCATCTCCCGTGCGGTGAGCAACTCGAATCTTGACCCAATCGGCTATGCCTTTCCCATCGCAGCCATGAGTAAGGATTCCAGCGGTGTTGTTATCGATGTGAGCGATTTCTTTAAGGGCGACAACCAAATTGTAAGTCTCGACCCGAACGACAAACGTCAGTTCAACCTGACCGCCCTGTTGCCCGATCGCTCTTACATTCAATCTATCTCCACTTTCCCACTCAATACGGAAATCAAGACCGTGAAAACCTTTGGCGCCTCTTCTGGTGGCGGATTCCCTGGTGTTATGATTCCCGGTGGCGGTGGTGCCAGCCTTCCTGCCGCCATGCGGGCAGGTGTGGTAACGATCGAACTAAATACCTCCCTGCTTGTACTGCCCAAAGTGCCCATGAACCGCCGTCTCTTCGACAGCCGCGTCGGTTACTTTGCCGACCGCTTTGTTGTGTACAGCGACAAACAACAGGCAGTTGAAAACCAAACCTTTGCAGTTCGCTGGAGACTCGAACCGAAGCCGGAGGATATGGAAAAATATAAACGTGGCGAACTGGTTGAGCCCGCTAAGCAAATTATTTATTACATCGATCCCGCCACTCCGAAACAATGGGTGAAACCCCTGATTGATGGCATCAATGACTGGCAGGTAGCTTTTGAAAAAGCCGGTTTCAAAAATGCCATCGTTGGTAAAGAGTGGCCGGTGAATGACCCAACCATGAGTCTGGAAGATGCCCGCTTTTCTGTAATCCGTTATTTCGCCTCTGACATTGAAAATGCATACGGACCGCAAGTACACGATCCGCGCAGCGGAGAGATTCTGGAAAGCCACATCGGCTGGTACCACAATGTGATGAAATTATTACACGATTGGTACATGGTACAAACAGCAGCATCTGACCCGAAAGCACGTAAAATGACATTCGATGACGAACTGATGGGACAACTTATTCGCTTTGTTTCCTCACACGAAGTGGGACATACGCTGGGACTACGCCACAACATGGGTAGCAGCAGCAGAACACCCGTAGAAAACCTGCGCAATAAAGCCTGGGTAGAAGCCAATGGCCATACTGCATCCATTATGGATTACGCCCGCTTCAACTATGTAGCCCAACCGGAAGACAACATCAGCCAGATCGGTCTCTTCCCCCGCATCGGTGACTACGACAAATGGGCCATCGAATGGGGCTATCGCTATATCGGTGAAGGAGATGTTGAGAAAGATAAAAAAATCAACAACAAATGGATCATCGACCGACTCGCAGCCAACCCCCGTATCTGGTTTGGTGGTGAAGGTGGTAACCAAGACCCTAGAGCACAAACAGAAGACCTGGGTGACAATAGCATGAAAGCCAGTGAATATGGCATTAAAAACCTAAAGCGCATACTGACTTCTTTGCCAGAATGGACAAAAGAAGAAGCGGATCGCTATGAGAACCTGTCAGACATGTACGGCCAGGTTGTAGGTCAATTCAGCCGCTACATGGGACATGTAACCAAAAACATTGGAGGTGTACAAGAAACCTTCAAGTCGATTGAACAAGCCGGAGATGTATATGAACCCACACCCAAGGCTACACAAAAAGAAGCTGTTGCCTTCCTGAACAAGCAACTGTTTCAAACACCTGAATGGCTGCTCGATAAAACCATTCTGAATAAAATCACTTCACCCACTTCACTGGAGCGCGTGCAAAGCTTGCAAACCTCCGTGCTGAACAATGTACTCGATGCACAGCGTTTGTTCCGACTGGTGGCTGCCAACAACCGCTTCGGACCTTCGCACTATCGGGTAGATGAGCTGATGGAAGATGTAAGAAAAGGAGTTTGGTCTGAACTGGCTTCCGGTCAAGCCATCGATAGCTATCGCAGAAACCTGCAGAAAGCACACGTGGAGAAACTGATCGACCTGATCACACCCGGCAATAGCAGCACCACCATCTTACAAATTGGCGGCGGCGGACGCGGCGGTTTTACCCTTCCGGTAAACACCCGCAATACAGATGTTAACTCAGCTGCCCGCGGAGAATTGAAAACAATTCTGCGAGACGTAACGGCAGCAGCCGGCAATACCTCCGACAAGATGAGTAAATATCATTTACAGGATGTTGCAGACCGCATTAAATCTGCACTGGAACCTAAATAAAGATGATTGCATATTGAAAAAAGCCGGAATCACTTCCGGCTTTTTTTTATCCCTTATACCCCAACACCGATTCATTACCTTTGTAAAAAAAGGCATGAAACCATCCCTCCTTCTGCTGTCTTGCCTGCTTTCCCTCTCCCTGACAGCTCAAACCTATCGTACTGTTCGCGGACAACTAAAAGACAGTATTACAAGGGAACCCATTGTGATGGCCAGCGTTAAAAACAATGTATCCGGTGTAACGGTGATGACCAATAGTAAAGGACTCTTCTCCTTGCCGGTAGCACCCGGACAACTCCTCTCATTCGCAGCCGTAGGATATCACTTTGATACAGTTTTTTATACAGGCACCTGGCTACTTAAAGACACCCTGCAACTCGAGTTATCCTCCCTCGTGGTAACCAGCCTTGGCAATGTTACAGTTAGTGCCCGCGGCTTATCGCGCTTATCGCGCTATCAACTCGACAGCATCCAACGACACAATGACTTTTTCCAAGCGGCGGGAGCAGCTCCCCTTCCCACCCTCTCAAAAGCTAATTCCGGTGCCGGTATAGCCCTGAATATCGATCGCTTTTCAAAGCGAGAGAAAAGAAAAAGAAATGCCATTAGCTTCTTCAATGAAAATGAAATGGAAGCTTATATCAATTACCGCTATACTCCGGAACTGGTTATGAAGTATACAGGATTCAAAGATGAAAAATTAGAAGAATTCATGGGAAAAAGCCGACCCTCCTGGGAATGGTTGCGCAAGCACCCCACCGAGGTAGACATGTCTTACTACATCAACGAACAACTGAAGAAATATCCGCCCGCCAAATAGTGGCTTACTCAAAACGTAAGGCCACAATCGGATTGAGACGTGCTGCTTTCATAGCAGGATAAATACCTGCAATGAGGCCGACAGCCGAACATAATACTACCCCCATGATTACCCAGAACCATGGGATGACAAAACCTGTCTTGAGGATGATCGTAAATAAATTCCCCACCAGAATACCGAGAATGATTCCGAAGATGGCACCGAGGAGACTGATGATGATGCTCTCAAACAGAAACTGTTGACGAATATTGCTGCTCTTGCCACCTATGGCTTTAATGAGCCCCACTTCCCTGGTGCGCTCACTCACGGCTACCAGCATTATGTTCATGAGTCCGATGGCAGCACCTACCAATGTAATGAACCCGATGGCGCCGGCGGCACCTGTAATGCTACTCAAAAATCCAATGAACAACTCGGCAAACTTATCGCTCCGTTCTACAACAAAATTAACCTCATCGATGGGCTCCATCTTACGCACCGCCCTGAAAACAGCCGTAGCCTCATCCGATGCTACATCCAATTCCCGCACATTCCCTACCATAACACCTAAAATATAGGAGGGGGAAATATTTTGGAAACGGCGAATATTGGTATAAGAAGTGAATACCATATCATCCTGTCGCATCATGGCACTGGAGCCTTTACTCTTCAGCAATCCTATAACACGATAAGGCATACTGCCCACCCGAATAATCTTATCGATGCATCGTTCCGGACTATTCCCAAATAATTTGGTGGCTACATTACTGCCCAGAATACACACGTTTCTGCCACTTTGAATATCGAGTTCATTGAGGTTACGGCCGACAGCAATACTATAGCCATTAACAGCGAGGTAATTTTCATCACCACCCCAAACGGTGATCTGCGGATTGGTTTTCTTTTCGAGATAGTGTAACTCTTGTGCACCAGGACCTCTTCTATAAACACTGACTGTTGAGCGGGGGAAATTATAATTGCTTTTGAACCGCTCTGCTTCATCCTTTAAAATGGGCTTGCCCATATTTGATTTCTTCTCCTTCAACCGCCGATTCGTTTTCTTCACTTGATTATTACCCCCATTGAACCCCACGCGGGCTTCCTTGAATCGAATGCTGAATGCATTCGCGCCCATGGAAGAGAAGCTTTCCTTTAGGCTTTGGTTCATAGCTTCAATTGCCGTGATAATGCCAATCAGAGCCATAATACCGAAAGCGATAATGGCAATCGTTATGGAAGACCGTAATTTATTGCCGCGTACGGTGCGCCAGGCCAGTGAGAAGGAATCAGTAATCTTCATTGCGGCTGCTGAATTTCGTGCAGACTACAAAATTACGCTCCCTTGACCGCAAAGCGGGTAAACAGCCCTAAAAATGTGAGGAGCGGTTAAAAATAGATGAATTTGAGCACGTCAGTCGGGAAGAGACCGGTATAAAGGAGCAGTGCAGCCAGCGCCAACAGAGTCCAGGCGAAAGAGCGACTCAGGGGAGAAGCCCACTCTGGCTGTCCCGATTTGAAGTACATAGACTGTATCACCCGGAAATAATAATAAACACTGACAGCTGCCAAAAGTACCGCAAGTATAACCAGCCAGAAAATACCACCTGCTTTAACTGCAGCGGAAAGCATATAATATTTGGCAAAGAAGCCGGCTGTGAGGGGAATACCAGCCAATGACAGTAAAAAGACAGCAGCGGAGAAAGCAATCATAGGGTGTTGCGCTGCTAAACCATTGAAGCCATCCAGCGAATAATCCTTTAAACGAATGAGCACAGCGAACAACCCAATGGTAGCAATACTATAGGAAAAGGCATATAAGACAAGTCCTTCTTTCGACATATCACTCGTGCCATACAATGCGAAAAGCATGAAGCCCGCTTGTGCGATACTGGAATAGGCCAGCATACGTTTCACACTCTGCTGAAATACCGCTGTTATATTTCCAACCAATAAAGTTGCTACAATCACCAATGGCAGTATGATAGACCAAGTGTCTCCCAAAATGGCTGTTCGCGGTTCCATCAATTTGATGAAGGCAAAAAATCCTGCAGACTTAACAATGGTTGCCATGAATGAAGTGAAGACAGAGGGCGCACCATCATAAACGTCGGGCGTCCAGAAATGGAAGGGGGCAGCCGATACCTTAAAGCACATCGCCACAAACAGCAAGATCAATCCGCCTATTTCAAGAAATGAGGGTCGCATGCCCAAACCCGTGGTAGAGGTCGATACAGTGCCTATGGAAAGACCGAATCTGCCGGTAGCACCATAAATCAGGGCGATACCCATTAGCATAATACCCGTTGAAAACGACCCCATCAGAAAATATTTAAGGGAGGCTTCATTGCTCTTGAGGTTTCTTTTATCAGCACCTGTTAAAATATACAGAGGGATCGTCATGATCTCAACACCCAAAAACAACATCAGCAAGCCATTGAAGGAAGTGAGGATACTTACACCGCAGAGCACAAAAAATATGAGCGCATAATATTCTGCCACATGCACGCCGGTACGTTCAATGTCTTTTCCACTGAGTATGACATATAAAAGCGCTGAAAAGAAAGCTACCGTATTGAAGAAGAGTCCCATTGAATCAAACTGTAGTGTTTCATGGGTATCTATGTTAATGACCCAGGTACCACAGGCATGCAGGAGATTGGCGCCGGTCAGCAACAATAAGCCGGCAATAGCCATGAAAGTAATGGTTTGCTTGTTCTTGGCGAACAATCCGCTGAACATCATCACAACACCCCAGACGGCTGAAAATATAATTGCATTCATACGATTCTATATTTCGACCGGATCTACTCCGGCATCTACAGTTATTTATTTTTGATCAGGGCCTCTACCGTATCTTTTGTCAAATCGATGAGTGGTTGTGGGAACACACCACCTACCAGCACCAAAATAACCAGTACCACTAGTACCCATCTTACATTTGGTGACAAGTCAGTTACAGCGCGCTCTGGAAACGCCGGTGCTCCGTATAATACTTTTTCAATCATCCGGAGTGTATAAACAGCCGCCAGAATAATGCTGATACCTGCTGTTGCCGCCATCACCCAATTATAGCTGAACAGACCATTGAACATCATGAATTCGCCAATGAATGCATTGGTAAGTGGCAACGCGACATTGGCCAGTCCCATGATCACCAGTAAAATAGCCAGGTGGGGGGCTTGTCGGGCGAGACCACCCATTTCACTGAGCTGACGTGTGCCGGTTTGTTTTTCAATAGCATCAGCGAGTATCCATAAGCCGATGACGTTAATGCCATGGCTGAACATTTGAAGCAGCACGCCCTGCGTTGCACCTGCATGAAAAGTAAAAAGCGCTGCACTCATTAAGCCAATGTGTGCGATAGAAGAGAATGCAATCAGGCGTCGCAGGTTGTTTTGCTGCATGGCAATGAAAGAAGCATAGAGCATGCCGGCAACGGAAAATCCAATAATAATATCAGCAAACTCTCTTCCTTGCTGTGGGAAAAGAGGCAATAGCCAGCGAACAACAGCATAAATACCCATCTTCACCATGATGCCACTCATGACCATGGTTACCGGAGCTGGCGATTCATCGTAAGCGTCGGGCTGCCAGGTATGCAAAGGGAATACAGGCATTTTGATGGCAAAAGCCACAAAAAACAACCAGAAGAGCCATTCACGGTGCGGCGCACGGAGCGCTGCCTGGGTGATATCACTGATGGCGAAACTTCCCGCCGGTTGCTGAAAAGAGAGATAGATAATACCTGCCAGCATAAGGAGTGAGCCAACAAAAGTGTAAAGGAAAAATTTCAGGGTAACGGCAATTCTTCGCTCGCCACCCCAGGTGGAACAAAGAAAGTAAACGGGAATCAATGCCAGTTCCCAGAAAAAGTAGAACAGCAGGGCATCGGATGACAAAAATACGCCCATCAGTCCGGCCTGGCTCAGTAACATCCAGCCATAAAAAGCACCGGATGATTGAAAGTTTTGATGATAGATAGAAATAAAAATCAGTGGGAAAGAAATGGCAGTCAGTAGACAAAGCATTTTACTCATACCATCCATGGTCAGCGCAAAGCGTGAACCCATAACTGGTAACCAGGGGAGATCAAGCGACAAGGAAGCTGCAAAAGCAGGCAACAAAGCTGCGATGGCAACACCCAGTGTTACCAGGGCAGATAGCAAAGTGAACCGCCTGGCCGCATCGGAAGACCGCAGGGCGAAGCTGGCGGAGCCAGCAACCAGTGGTATTAAAATGAGTAATGCTGAAATCATATTTTTACTTTATCAGTCGTAGTTGCTTCGTATTAAAAAATCTTGTGTATCCAGGCCATCAATGTAATATCGTTGAACCAAATCAGGAAAAATACCACCATAGAGAGTACCATGATGAGGAGATAATTTCCTACCTGACCACTTTGAATAAGTCTGAATTGACGGCTACTGTAGTGTACCAGTTTTCCCAGTCCATTGATGCTGCCATCAATTACATTTTTCTCTATCACATTTTTCAATAAATCTGCGAAAGCGCGCAGCGGATTTACAATCGCGTAGTCATAGAGCTCATCTACATACCATTTATTGGCGAGTAATCCGGTGGCGGGCTCATCACCTGTTTTTTCTCTTCTAGCTGAGCGTATGGCGAAAAGAATCGCAAGTATGATTGCTGCCGTAGCACCTACTACCATCGCCCATTCCTGGGCTACAGAAAGATGAGCATGTTCTTTAGCCAATTCATGTGACTGTGCGAAGATGGGCGACAGAAAATGCTCCAGCCGGTGTGCACCGGAAATCATCCATGCAGGAAAACCTATCCAGCCACCAGCTACTGACAGCGCTGCCAGTACGATTAAGGGTAATAACATCGGCCACGGACTTTCATGAACGGGATGCGCTGCATCGTCGTTGAATCGGGCTTCGCCCAGGAAGGTGAGGGTATAAAGCCGGAACATATAAAATGCTGTCATCAGCGCGCCGGCCAATCCGAATATGTAATAAGCGGGATGTGAAAGGAAAGCCGCAGCTAATATTTCATCTTTGGAAAAGAAACCGGATAAAGGTGGAATACCTGCAATCGCCAGACAGCCGATTAAGAAGGTAAAGTGTGTTACAGGTAACTTTTTACGCAAGCCCCCCATTTTACGTATATCCTGCTCATGGTGCATGGCATGGATCACGGAACCGGCACCCAGGAACAACAAGGCCTTGAAGAAGGCATGTGTCATCACATGGAATACAGCACCTGTATAGGCACCAACACCTAAACCGAGGAACATATATCCCAGCTGACTCACCGTGGAGTATGCCAGCACTTTTTTAATATCATTTTGACGTAGGGCAATCGAAGCTGCGAACAGGGCCGTAGCAAGTCCGGTAATCGCCACCACACATTGTGTCATTGGAGCCATGGAATAAAGCAGGTTGGTGCGGGCGATCATATAAATACCTGCAGTTACCATGGTAGCTGCGTGGATCAATGCCGATACGGGTGTTGGACCGGCCATTGCATCGGGGAGCCAGGTATACAAAGGAATCTGAGCACTTTTTCCCATAGCACCTACAAAGAGCAGCAGGGTGATGGCGGTGAGATCACTGCTGCTAAGTTGTGCAACACCCTCTATCACGCCGATGTATTCAGTAGTACCTAATTTGCTGATGATCCAGAAGATAGCAAGCAGAAAACCGAGATCGCCAATGCGATTCATCACAAATGCCTTACGGGCTGCATAATTATACTCGGGATTGGAGAACCAATATCCGATGAGTAGATAAGAACAAAGACCTACACCTTCCCAGCCGATGAACATGATCACAAATCCGGAACCCATAACAAGCAATAGCATAGAGAAGACAAACAGGTTCAGGTAGGCGAAATAACGGGCGAAATGATGTGGCTGCTCCTCGTGCATGTAGGAGGTAGAGTACAGATGAATCAGGGTACCGATGCCCGTAATAATGAGCAGAAACAGCGATGAAAGCTGGTCAACCTGAAAAGCAAAAGGTATGCTGAGGTCGTCGGTTCGCAGTAAATAAAAAAGTGTATCAACACCACCGCCACCATTCAGTACCTGCTGGAAGAGGTAACAACTCACCAAAAAAGACAGGAACACCGCACCGGTGCCAATCGAACCGCTGGCAGTGCGAGAGAGTTGGTTTCTACCCAATCCATTGATAAGGAAACCAAGGAGCGGGAAAAGTGGTACCAAAAATGCTGCGTGACTCATAGTAAACTCTCTTTGATTCGAAGATTAGCTGTTACGATTCGTTTTTTAGTTTTTCAGTCGGTTGAGGAAATTGATGTCAACCGAATGAATGTTTCTATACATCATCACAATGATGGCCAACCCTACACTTACTTCTGCCGCCGCAACCACCATGATAAAAAACACAAATATTTGTCCGTCTGCCCCCACCGTGTTTACGGCATTGGATCCTGCAGCCACTGAGCCATGGTGCATTTTTGAAAAAGCCACCAACAGCAGGTTCACAGCATTCAGCATCAGCTCAATGCACATAAATATGATTATGGCGTTGCGGCGCGTCAATACGCCAACGACGCCAATACTGAATAAGGCGAGACAGAAATAGATATAATAGTTAACAGGCATAGGCTGTTTTTAAACGGTTCAATATTATTGTGTGCTATCTTTTTTTCCCAGTACCACAGCACCTACCATTGCACTCAAGAATAAAGCACTGGTCAACTCAAACGGCAATACAAAATCGCTGAACAACACCTTACCCAATTCCTTGATCAATCCAATATTGCCCTCTTTCAATTGTACTGTTTTATTCGTCATCTCGGGAGCCTGACTAGCGAGCGATACCAGCATAATCAGGAAGCAGCCGCCAGCCACTACGCCCGCCAGCTTCATCCAGATGTGCTTACCCGGTTCGGCAGACGAGTTAAGGTTCATCAGCATGATCACAAAGAGGAATAACACCATAATGGCACCGGCATAAACAATCAGGTTCACAATTGCCAGGAACTGTGCATTCAGCATGATGTAGTGGCCAGATATCGCAAAGAATACAACAATCAGCCACAGCACACTGTGAACAGGATTTTTACTGAGTAATACCATCAGGGCAGCAAATACTGCCAGTCCACTGAGCAGGTAAAACAGAATTTGAATAATACTCATAGTCTCTTATATGTGTCACCGGGTTTATCCGGCAATTTTTTATGCTTCCTGATTCAGTCCTTTCGCTTTGGCATATGCTTCCGGCTCATGAATTGGATGGGGTATCAGCAGTTCATCTTTGCCATAGATGAAACCTTTCCGGGTAAAATTTGCCGGGGCAAATGTTTCACTCAGGTAAATCGCATCTTTCGGACAAGCCTCTTCACATAAACCGCAAAATATGCAGCGCAGCATATTGATTTCATATTTAGCTGCATACTTTTCTTCCTTGTAAAGATTTTCTTCACCCGGCAATCTTTCTGCTGCTTCCATGGTAATGGCTTCCGCCGGACAGGCGACGGCACATAGACCACAGGCAGTGCAATTTTCTCTTCCTGCTTCATCGCGGTTGAGTACATGTAAACCGCGAAAAACCGGACTAAAAGGTCGCTTTTCTTCCGGGTACCGAATCGTCGGGTTTTTTTTGAATATATGCGAAAAGGTGATCATCATACCTTTCAGTATGGCCGGCAGGTACAAGCTTTCCATAAAGGAAAGTGGCTTTCTGCTGACTTCGCGTGATCGACTGGTGAGTGATTGCATAGCTTCGTATTATTTAAACCAGCCTTCCGGCCGGTAGCATTTTATTTTTGAAAGAATGCGGTTATGGTCTGCCAGGTTCCTTCCTGTTTCATTAAAATAAAAATACCTGTCAAGAGCATATTCGCCAGTGCCAATGGTATTAATTTCTTCCAGCCCAGGTTCATCAATTGATCATACCGAAAACGTGGGATTGTCCAACGAATCCACATAAAGAGGAACAGGAAGCATACAATCTTCGTCAACAATGCTCCCAATCCTAAAACAGCAGCCAGGTTAGTAGGTAATGTAGACTCATCCAGAAAAGGAATATCATAGCCGCCAAAGAACAGACAAGCCATTACCGCACTACTCATAATCATGTTCACATATTCAGAGAACAGGTAGAAGCCCAGTTTCATGGAGGAGTATTCCTGGTGATATCCGAAGTTTAGTTCACTCTCTGCTTCGGGCAAGTCAAAGGGTGTTCGATTACATTCTGCGAGGGCACATATGAAGAAAATCAAGAAGCCCAGTGGCTGATAAGCAATGTTCCACAAAGAACCGGGTGCCATTTGCTGATCTACGAGGGTGCGCAAACTCAACGAACCACCCAGCATCAGTACGGCAATGAGTGAGAGACCCATGGCCAGTTCGTAGCTGATGGCTTGTGATGCACCCCGCAGAGCGGCCATCAATGAGAATTTGTTGTTGGAAGCCCAGCCACCAATCATGATGCCGTAAACACCCAGGCTCACTACTCCGAAAACATATAGAATACCGATGTTGATATCTGCAATCTGCAGATCTATTTTTCGACCGAATAATTCTATGTGGCTGCTCCAGGGAATAACAGCACAGGTCATCAGGGCTGCTATCATGGCCAAAGCCGGACCCAAAATGAACAGGGCCTTATTAGCGCTACCCGGTATAATTTCTTCCTTCATCACCAGTTTCAATCCATCCGCAAAGGGTTGAAGAAGTCCTAATGGCCCCGCTCTCTCCGGTCCGGGTCTATCTTGCAGAACGGCCGCGACTTTACGCTCAGCAAAGGTGGTATATAAGGCAATGCCCAAACTAGCCAGTACGATAACAATAATCAATACCAGCTTCTCAATTACCAATAAAACATCCAACTGCAATAAAGTCATACTTCAATATATTATTCATTCCCTTTTTGAAAATCGGAACTATGCGAAGGGCCGGCAATGCGGCTCAATTCAATTTCTGGTCTATTCACTTCACTAACTGAATGAATGTCCATCAACAATTTAGGCTGACGACCATCATGTACTGCGTTGAAGATCTCAGTAGGACGTGTTGTACCTACTTTCCCTTCATAATGTCCCTGAGAAATAACAGAGTGGCGACTCACTGCACGCGGACCTTCAATCACCCAGTCACTCGTTTTTTTCTTATCAAAGCGGCAGGTGTTACAAATCCAGGCGGTTGAGCCATCTTCCAGGCTTTCCACTTCACCCCATTCATCTTTGCGCGCAGTCACCCGATAAACTTCATCACCTCTGTTCCACAGGGTCACTTTACCACAGCAATCCGAACAATCACGGTGGGCATTCAGCGGCTTCAGGAACCAAACACGATTTTTAAATCGGAAAGTTTTATCAGTCAAAGCACCTACCGGACAAACATCTATCACATTACCGATAAAATTATTCGCGAGGCTCTTTTCAATATGGGTGGCAATTTCTGCATGATCACCGCGGTCGAGTACGCCATGCTCCCGGCGCTCAGTCAGCTGATCGGCTGTATAAACACAGCGATAGCAGAGAATACAACGCGTCATGTGCAACTGAATATAGGGCCCCAGGTCGTGCTTCTTGAACGTACGTCGCTGAAATTCGTATCGGGTACCCTCTTTGCCGTGTTCGTAGCTGAGATCCTGCAGATGACATTCTCCGGCCTGATCGCAGATTGGGCAATCTAGTGGATGGTTGATGAGTAAGAATTCCACCACGCCGGCACGTGCATCGAGAACACGAGGACTAGTAATATTTTTCACTTCCATACCATCCATCACGGTAGTGCGGCAGGAGGCGACCAGTTTCGGCATCGGGCGGGGATCTTTTTCAGAGCCCTTACTCACTTCTACCAGACAAGTACGGCACTTGCCACCGCTCTCTTTAAGTTTACTGTAATAACACATGGCAGGAGGAGCTACTTCGCCTCCAATGCTGCGGGCAGCCTGTAAGATGGTTGTTCCCGCAGGCACGTGTACCGTAATGTTATCGATGGTAACAGTGAAGAGTGGTTGTTCAGACATAAGGTCTTGTTTCTGCTGTTGTTAATACTTCTTTTTATCCCGCTACCGGCACATGAATCGGATCAGCATAATGTGCCAGTCCATAATTACGTTTTATTGCTTCCTTTGGCGCACGCACATGCCATTCAAATTCATCCCGGAAGTGACGGATGGCTGCGGCAACCGGCCAGGCTGCAGCATCACCCAGGGGACAAATGGTATTACCTTCTATGCGACGCTGAATATCCCAGAGCAAGTCGATATCAGATTCTTTTCCTTCCCCATTTTCCAGTCGCCAGAGAATTTTCTCCATCCAACCGGTTCCTTCCCGACAGGGTGAACACTGCCCGCAACTCTCATGGCGATAGAAACGGGTGAGGGTGTAAGTGTTTTTTACGATACACTGATCTTCGTCTAATACGATGAAACCACCGGAGCCCATCATGGAACCACTA
This sequence comes from uncultured Sediminibacterium sp., assembly GCA_964448845.1. Classification (GTDB taxonomy): domain Bacteria; phylum Bacteroidota; class Bacteroidia; order Chitinophagales; family Chitinophagaceae; genus Sediminibacterium. The sequence goes on along the minus strand of CAYUXJ010000002.1, from coordinate 77,876 downwards.
ACGAAGCCACCATCACTAAGGCTCTCATAATTCATATAGCGGGTTTCGCCCTTGGCTGTTTTCAACAGCAGATTCGCCGGCAGAATGGGTACAGAAGAACCACCCGGGATGCAGGCTTTCAATCGTTTTCCATTGGCGATACCACCACAATATTCATCGCTGTAGATAAACTCCTCTACAGAAATGGTCATATCTATTTCATACACACCCGGCTTATTGATGTTACCGCAGGCGGAGATAAGTTTGGTACCGGTAGATTTTCCAACGCCAATTTTAGCAAATTCCTCACCCCCATTGTTGATGATGGGTACAACGGCAGCCAGGGTCTCAACGTTATTAACTACGGTAGGTCGCATCCATACACCCTGAACGGCCGGGAATGGCGGTTTAATTCGTGGGTTGCCGCGCTTTCCTTCCAGCGATTCTATCAATGCTGTCTCTTCTCCGCAGATATAGGCACCGGCACCTCGGTGAACATATATTTCACAATCAAAGCCCGATTGAAGAATATTTTTTCCCAGCATGCCATTTGCCTTCGCTTCAGCAATGGCTGTCTCCAAAATATCGGCAATCCAGGCATATTCACCGCGGATATAAATATAAGTATCGTGACTACCCAAGGCAAAAGAAGAAACGATCAATCCCTCAATCAACAGGTGAGGAATGAATTCCATCAGGTACCTGTCTTTAAATGTACCGGGTTCACTTTCATCTGCATTGCAAACCAGGTGGCGGGGAACACCTTCCGGTTTCGCAATGAAACTCCATTTCATGCCGGCAGGAAATCCTGCACCACCTCTACCGCGGAGACCGCTTTTCTTCACTTCCTCCACGATGGCTTCGGGACTCATTTGCTTCAATGCTTTCTCTACGCTGCGATAGCCGCCTTCGCGACGATACACATCGTAGTGACGGATTCCCTCCACTTTTACTTTTTCCAAGAGCAGTTGAACACCCATATTATTTTATTTCAGGCCGGTAATATATACCGACAATAATTTACGATCAGTTTTGTGAGGCCGCAGCATTTCTGCATTCGGCAATGATAGCATCTACTTTTTCCGGTGTCAGGTGCTCACGATAATATTTCCCCAATTGCATCATGGGAGCATATCCGCAGGCACCTAAGCACTCAACAGTTTTCAGACTGAACATGCCATCGCCGGTTGTTTCACCCGCGCGAATACCCAGTTTAGAAGTGATATAAGCGATAATATCATCACAACCCCTCAGCATGCAAGGACCGGTTTGACAAACCTCAAAAACATATTTCCCCATTGGCCGCAGGTTGTACATACTATAGAAGGTGGCCACCTCATATACTTCAATCGGCTCAATACTAAGGAGACCTGCTACATAATCCATGGTCTCGGTGCTCAGCCAGCCGCCAAAAGTATCTTGTGCCAGGTGCAGCACCGGCAACAATGCACTTTTCTGCTTTCCTTCCGGATAGTGTGCGATGATCTCTTTTACTTTCGCCAGTTCCTGTTCAGAAAATGTAACCATATAGTACCCTGGGGTTATTCTTGTTCATTAATTCATTTATGCATCCATTTCTCCTGCGATGAGGTTCAGGCTACTCATCGTCACCACCGCATCACTTAACATACCGCCATTCACCAGTTCCGGATAGGCCTGGTAATAAATAAAACAGGGACGGCGGAAATGCAGACGGAAAGGCGCTCTGCCGCCATCACTGATCAGGTAGAAGCCCAATTCGCCATTACCACCTTCAACTGACTGGTACACTTCTCCTTTCGGCATATCCACTTCACCCATGATGATTTTAAAATGCCAGATCAGTGCTTCCATCTTGGTATATACATCTTCCTTCTTCGGCAGATAATATTCAGGCACATCGGCATGATAAACTTCTGCCTCCTTGCCTTTGAATTCCTTAATTTTTCTATATGCCTGCTCAATGATGGATAAACTCTGCCACATCTCTTCATTTCTTACCAGAAACCGGTCATAGTTGTCACCGGTTTTACCTACAGGTATGATGAAATCAAAATCCTGATAACTGCTATAAGGATTATGCACCCGCACATCATAGTCAACACCGGCAGCCCGCAGATTAGGTCCGGTAAAGCCATAGTTCAATGCACGCTCAGCACTGATGGCGCCGCCACCGATGGTGCGCTCCATGAAGATGCGGTTACGCGTGAACAGGTTTTCAAATTCTTTCAATACGTCCGGATATTCTTTCAGAAACTTTTCCAGTTTCGAGAAGGCCGTTTGTGAAAAATTTCTTTCAAATCCACCGATGCGGCCGATGTTGGTCGTAAGCCTTGAGCCACAGATCTCTTCATAAATCTCATAGATCAGTTCCCTATACTGCATCACGTAGAGGAAGCCGGTGAAGGCCCCTGTATCTACGCCAACGATTGAATTACAAATAAGGTGATCGGAGATGCGGGCCAGCTCCATGATGATTACACGGAGATAATCTACCCGCTTGGGGGTTTCAACGCCCAATAATTTTTCGCAGGTGATGTGCCAGCCCATGTTATTGATGGGGCTGCTGCAATAATTCAGGCGATCGGTCAAAGGCGTAATCTGATAGAGGGGACGTCGCTCGGCAATTTTCTCGAAGGCACGGTGGATGTAACCAACGGTTGATTCTGCAGATACGATACGCTCTCCGTCTAGTTCAATGATGTTTTGAAATACGCCATGGGTAGCCGGGTGGGTAGGCCCCAGGTTGAGGGTAGTAGTTTGTTTCTCTATCGAGCCCTCCGGCAGTTGAATATGTTGAATGGTTTCGCTCATAATTTGAACAGGCATCTGTTGTTAATTGCTTCTATCCTTTAGTTATCCTCTTCCAAACATTTCATCATCTTTATCGATACGCGTTTGGTCTTCCAGTGGAAATTCCTTGCGCAGCGGGAAATAATCCATCTCATCTACATTCAATACCCGCTTCAAGTTGGGATGACCGGTAAATATAACACCATAAAAGTCGTACGTCTCTCTTTCCATCCAGTTAGCTGAAGAGAACAACCGGGTAGCCGTGAACACCTGGGGTTCTTCTACTGATGTATGAATCTTCAGACGCAGACGCACATTCTCCTGCAAGTTGTGCAAGTGATAAACCACACAGAGCTCACGTCCCGGAAGATCGGGGTTATGAACTGCGCAGAGATCGGTCAGGAAACGAAAAGATAAAGCAGGCTCATCGTATAAAAACTGCAACACTTTCAGATTCGAGTCTTTGGCGAATTCTGCCGTAAGCATTCCATAAGATTCGCTGAAAGAAAAGAACCCATCCCCGAAACGGGCGGTGAGTTGCTGCTGTATGAATTCGTTGTTAAGTGCCATGTGCAATGTTGCGTATTATGCGATTCGTTATTCGATACCGTAGCTGTTCAATAATGCCTTGTATTGTTCGCTGTTTCTGCGCCGAATGCTTTCCTGACCCACCAAATCCTGAATTTTTATGAATCCGTCAAGAATCGCTTCGGGACGGGGAGGACATCCCGGTACATATACGTCTACCGGTATAATCTGATCTATGCCTTGCAATACACTGTAAGAATCAAAAATACCGCCGCTGGAAGCACAAGCACCCACGGCAATTACCCAACGAGGCTCAGCCATCTGCAGGTACACCTGACGCAATACCGGTCCCATCTTTTTAGCAATGGTACCCATGACCATCAGCAAGTCACATTGACGGGGTGAGAATCCCACTCGCTCAGCACCAAAACGGGCCAGGTCATAGTGAGATGCCATGGTGGCCATGAACTCGATACCACAGCAGGAAGTGGCAAAAGGCAGGGGCCACATAGAATTCTTCCGGGCCAGACCTACAACGTTGCTCATTTTAGTAGCAAAAAAGCCCTCACCGGCATACCCTTCCGGTGCCTCGGCAACACTAACCGCCTCTTTGATATCGGCTGCAATGGGGTGAATATTGAAACGAACTGGACGTGACATAATGTGTTCCTCCTTTTTATTCCCCGTTTAGGGGGATTTCTTACAACCAGTTAATACTTCTATCAACAAACCAACAGCCAGGTAGTTGCACCCGGCCCTATTAATCTTCCCAGGTCAGGGCACCCTTTTTAATAATGTAGATGAAGCCGGCCAGAAAAAAGCCAACAAACATCAACACAGCACCGAAACCGGACCAGCCCAACTCCCTAAAATTAACAGCATAGGGATAAAAGAAAATAACCTCCACATCGAACAACACAAACAAAATGGCTACCAGAAAATACTTAATGGCCATGGGCTGACGGGCATTTCCGTGCGATTCAATTCCACTGGCAAAATTTTCCAGCTTGTCGCTTGTTTTTCGCTTCGGTCCCAACCAGGCTGAAAGCCCAATCATAAAAAAAACAAACCCCGCAGCAAAAATCAACTGAATACCTATTGGTAAATATCCGGAGGCGGAACTGGAGGCACTGGCGTCGGTGAGTAACTGAATCGGATGCATGTATCCGTAAAATTTTCGCAAAAATACATCAGCAGGGGATATAAAAGAAAAACTCTCCGACAAGCGGAGAGTTTTTTACGATATTTTTTGTTTAACCCTTTACCGGCGGTGTTGCGGTAGCAGGCTTTTTAACAGGCGGCTTTGAGTAATAATCATAATTTCTCTGTATCTCCGCTTTCACACTTTGCGCAAATTTATTGTTTTCATCAGCGGAATCAGGGTACAATTCGATCATTTTATCAGTCACTTCGAGACTTTTCAGACAAATACCGAGAAACTGATCAACTACCTCGGTCTTCGTGCCATCGCTCTTCACCTTAAAGTCAGGACTTTTCTTTAAAGTGTTTTGTTTATTGATATAGTATAAAATTGTATAATACTTGTTCAAAAATAGCTCCTTCTTATACTTATCCTTATTTAATCCATAAATAGAATCTAAGTATTGCAGGTTCTCCACCCCCTTGCCGCTGGTGGTATCAGGGTCGGTAGCAACAGCAGCTCTTCTGTAGAAGGAATAGGGCTGGGGCTTATCAGGATAAGCCGCCATGTATTTCTTGGACAGCTCCATTGTTTGGGGATAATCTTTGGCGCTCAGTGCAGCAGCAGAAAGCTTATAGTAATCTGCCTCCGTGGTAGTGCCCTTAAATTCAATCAAGCGCTTCATCCAATTGAGTTGCTCAGCAGGATTCTTCGCCTTGGCGAACATGTCAGCAGCTTGCTGCATATAGCTTTGCTTGTTCACACGAGACGTGTCGGTAGCAATGGCTTTCTCCAGGTAACCAGCTGCCTGGGTTTCACTTCCGGGGAAGCGGGTCAATACCTTCACTGCCAGCTCATAGTCGGTCGGCTCTATCTTATCAGCAGGTGCGTTGGCAAAGAATTTTTCGAGGTATGATTTTGCCTGTAATGAATCACCTTTTCGGTCATAGTTGTAAGCATAGAGCATATTCAGGCGGGGTAATTCGGTTGTTCCCACCGTATTTTCCAACTCCTGAACTTTTGCCAGCGACTCATCATTTTTACCGGCCCTGAACAGATAATCGGCCACGAAATAATCAGTTTGGGCATCTTTATCGGCAGTAGATACGTACTTATCGAGGTATTCCTTAGCACGATTCACATCTCGGTTGGCATAATTCTGATAATAAGCGAAATAAGGCAATGGAAAAGTCGGGTCGGCGGTGATGGCATTATCAAAATTTTGTTCAAACAAGTCTTTGTTGTTCTGACTCTGGTACACTTTACCGATGCGATAGAAAGCAAGAGCACTTTTCGGATCGCGGGCAAGTGCCTCCTGGTAAGCTTTTACTGCTTCACCACCATTTTCACCACCCATTTTCAGGTAGTTAATTCCTTTGTTGATAAAGATATCGGGATTGGTCAGATCATTTTGGCCGGCCTGATTGAGTTTTTCAATAGCATACAGATTATCACCTACACCACTTGGCACTTCAGCGTTGGCACGTCCGATGGCATTAAGGATTCCTGCATTGGCTTTCCCCTTATTCTTGCCCTTGGTTTCGGTAGAAGCAGTAATTGCTTGCTCAAATTTTTGTTTAACAGAATTGATATCTCCCCGCTCGAGCAGTTCGATATGTCCCATACCGGTTACCAGCCAGGGATCACTTCCAATGGATGCTAATCCTTTCTGATACAGCGCTTTGGCAGCTGCAATTTGCGCTTTGGTTGGTTCAACCTCATTGGGAGCAAGAAGAGCCTGACCCAACCAATAAATAGCTTGGGGGTCCTGCGGGCTGGCATCTACCATTTTCTGGAAAAACTCTCTCGCCGACTTATTTTTTTTATAATTCAGCAGCTTGATACCTTCAGCATACTGAGCCAGGAGCGTAACCTGCAGCAACACAAACACCGGCAGAAACATTAAGGACTTCTTCATGGTACTTTTTTTAGAATTTACTTTTTTATTGCTCTTTAATCTTACCCGTACGTATATTAAAATTCATTTTAGCAGGTGCGAGGAAGGCTCTTCTAAAGATGAGCTGTCCCCTTTCCATGCTCATAAAATTCATAAACCCTGTTCCTAAGCCGGGCCAATTTTCCTTCAGCACATAATACATCGGCCTCGCCAGCGGATACATACCATAAGTGATGGTAGCCTGTGATGGTTTGGCAAACACATCCTTCTCTTCACAATACACACATTCCAATCTCGCCAGGTTGATGTACTTCAGGTATCCCTGCTGCTCACGATCATACAGGTCACCCACCCAACTACTTCCCACCAATCCAATGGCAGCGGGATTTTCTTTCACAGCTTTCACCACAGCCCTGCTTCCATTCACGCCCACTACATTTTTTCCAAACCCAACCCCCTTTAGCAAACTATCTTTCACATATCGAACTGTACTCGTAGCGTTTAATCCATCCATAACAACGGTTACGGGATTTTTGCCACTGAGCATATCCGTCAGTTGCCGCAAGGTAAAAAAACTATCCTTTCGTTCCTTACTGATAACCACCGCGATCGCATCATAGGCCAAAATACCATAGATGGGGCGAAAAGACAGATTTTTTTTGTAAGCATCCGCCTCTTGCTCAGTCAACCCCCTGGCTACAATCACCAGTCGGGTAGAATCTTGCTGCAACGACCTGAAACAATCGGCTTCTGATTCATAGGTCACTTGTATATCAGTATTAGGAAAGGATGCCTTGTGCACCCGCAACTGTTCTTCGATTACCGGGCGAAAGGTCTCATCCACACTGATGTGAATGCGTCCCTGCACGGGGCTATCCCTGTTATCGACCGGCTTATCATTTTTGCAGGAAATGACAAGCATTGCAACAACTATAATAACAAAAGAACTATTCTTCATCTTACCGCTGCTGCTTTAATCCTCTGTAAATCCGGAAAAACCCATACAACAAGGATACACTTCCGAAAAAATTGCGCATCCAGGGCTCCCAAACTAACAACTGTTCAATGTTCCATTTTTCTGCCATCAACACGACTACACCAACACCCATCATCAAGGCGCCCATGCTAACATCGTAGATTGTTCGCATTACGCGATAACTTTTTTCTTTGTTGTTGGTACGTTCTTCCTGCATTTTATTTTTTTACAGAATTGGCAATTTAAATAATATTTCATTGCCCACATCTATCTGTCAAACAGTTATTTATAAGTTCATCCTTTCTTTACAAAGATGTATTCAACATAAAAAATCCATAAACCAAATAGCTAATATTTGTTAGTATTATCAGAACCGGCCCCTATTGAACCGCTTACCTTAATTTTAACACATGAAAATATTAATGGTTTGTCTGGGTAATATCTGCCGGAGTCCGCTGGCACAGGGTATTTTGGAGGCACGTGCCCGGGAAGCCGGCCTAAACTGGGAGATAGATAGTGCAGGCACTATGCACTACCACGTGAATGAGCCACCACACATTCAATCACAAAAAACTGCCCAAAAAAATGGTATTGATATCAGTGCACAGCGGTGCAGACAACTGATAGCAGCAGACTTCGACATTTTTGACCGTATTTATGTAATGGACAATAATAATTATCGAGATGTACAAAAGATGGGCGGGGAAAGTTGGAAGGAAGGAAAAGTAGAAAGGTTGCTGGATGTATTGTATCCCGGTGAAAAAAGAGAGGTACCCGACCCCTATTATGGAACGGAAAAAGATTTTGAAGATGTTTTCCAGTTGATTGACAAGGCCTGCCGCAAGATCATTGATAATTATTGCCGAGCTAACCCCTGACGATACAGGAATCATTATTTTTGCGCATGACCCAGCCCCACCTGCCTCAGGGAACCCGCGATTTTCCTGCCGCTGTTGTTCAGAAAAGACAATATATTTTTCAAACCATCCGGTCTGTATTTGAATTGTATGGCTTCCAGCCATTGGAAACACCAGCGATGGAAAACCTGGATACCCTACTGGGAAAATATGGTGACGAGGGAGATCAACTGATCTTCCGCATCCTGAATAACGGCCTCAGCCATCCTTCGAAACAGGTCCAGGCTAGGGAAGGTTTGGAAAAAATACTGGCAGGCCAATCATCCAAGGAATTGACCGAACGGGCTTTGCGTTATGATTTGACCATCCCCTTTGCGCGATATGTGGCCATGAACCATGCCCAACTGGTGATGCCCTTCAAGCGTTACCAGATTCAACCGGTATGGCGCGCCGACCGACCGCAGAAGGGACGTTACCGTGAATTTTACCAATGTGATTGTGATATAGTAGGAAGTCGCTCTCTCCTCAATGAAGTAGAACTTCTCAACATCTACGCAGCAGTTTTCAGCAGACTGGGCATAGAAATAGACATATACATCAACCATCGCTCGATACTGGCAGCCCTGGCTGAACTCTGCGGCGGCGAAGCATTATTGTCTACCATTACCACCGCCATTGATAAACTTGATAAAATAGGCTGGGAAAAAGTGCAGGAAGAACTCAGCAGGGGCGGACTCTCAGCCACATCTATCGGTCTTATTCAACAATACCTCGAACTGTCTGGTACCAATGAAGAAATAATGCGGGCATTGTTGCAGTTGACCAACCAACACCCGTTGGCAAAAGCGGGCAGTGATGACCTCAATTATTTACTCAGCTTCGGTCCCTGGCCGGCAGGGGTGCATGTAATCACCAACCTATCATTGGCGCGTGGACTCAGCTATTATACCGGAACCATACTGGAAGTAAAAGCCCGCAAAGCATCGATGGGTAGTATTGGAGGTGGGGGCCGTTACGATAACCTGACCGGACTATTCGGGCTGCCCAACCTACCCGGTGTGGGCATCAGTTTCGGTGTCGACAGAATATATGATGTGATGGAGCAACTCGAATTGTTCGCTGCTATTCCGGCAACGGAAACAGAAGTCATGTTTCTCCATCTGGGGGAACAGGAAAGCTTGACGGCTTATCGGTTGATGCAACAATTGCGCCGACAAAACATTCGCTGCGAAATCTATCCCGAGCCAGTAAAACTGGAGAAACAGTTGAAGTATTGTGATAAAAGAAATATCCCCTATGCTATCATCATTGGGAACAACGAGATAGAGCAGGGGATGGTAAAAATCAAAAACCTCCGCACCGGGGAACAAAGCACCGTTCCGGCAAGTCAGTTATCTGCTGATCTTTTCAGGTAATCTTTCGGCTACTTTTTTACGAGTCAATCCAACAAGGGCCCCTTCCGTGCGGGTACCTTCCAAGAGATATCCCATGGCATTGATCGTAACGCCTACTACTTTTTTGTTGGCATCCCGGTTAAATTTCGCAGTACCCTGAAACTGTACGATGAAGAAAACATCTTCTTCCCTTTTTTCCAGGGGGGAAGTACCGGCAGATGCCGACATAACCAGCCCACCGCCATCAATCAAAACAGATATTTCAGCCACCACACTGCCGTCGGGAAATTTATACTTTCCGGTATACTGTTGCAGAGTTGAATCGGTTGTTGGAACTTCCTGTGAGAAAGCGGCAACTGAAAACAGAATAGCTGCGAAAACAAAGAATAATTTTTTCATGGTAAATCGTTGATTTTATTTTTAACACCCCAGCATTGATATGGCTGATCTGAGAGCAATTTACAATTTTTCATTTAATGCGATCTTCCTTAAAAAATAGTACCGCCGGAAAAAGGATTTCGGGCAGAACAATAATTCAGGCAGCTCCCTTCCGGGATGCGTATCTTTGCAGCATGAATCTGCCCAACATCAGACAACTGTCTGAACAGGAAATACGTGATTATGTAGCGAAAACCGGCGAAAAGCCCTTTCGGGCCAAACAAATACAAGAATGGTTGTGGCAGAAAAATGCCCATGACTTTGATGCCATGAGCAACCTGAGTCAGGCCTTCCGGCAGCAGCTGAAAAACGACTTTTCCTTACCGGCACTGCGCACAGATATGACCCAGCAAAGTGCCGATGGCACCATCAAAAGTCGATTCAGAACCTTCGACAATCATCTCATTGAGGGGGTACTGATACCTGCCGAAGAACGGAAAACAGCCTGTGTTTCTTCCCAGATCGGCTGCAGCCTGACTTGCAAATTTTGTGCAACGGGCTATATGGACAGGAAGCGGAACCTCCATTTTGACGAGATCTATGATCAGGTGGTTTTAATCAACCGCAGCAGTGAGGAAAGTTTTGGTAAGAAACTCAGCAACATCGTATTCATGGGCATGGGTGAACCCTTGCTGAATTACAACGAAGTAATGAAAGCCATTGCCAAAATTACCGACCCCGAGGGCATGGGCATGAGTCCGCGTCGCATCACTGTTTCCACCGCAGGTGTTGCCAAGCAAATAAAAAAGCTGGGAGACGACCAGGTTCGTTTTAAGCTGGCGCTTTCGCTGCATGCCGCCAATGATACCAAGCGCAACCAGATCATGCCAATCAATGAAACCAACAACATCAGGGCATTGACTGAAGCACTGCGCTATTTCTACGAAAAAACAGGCAATGAGATTACCCTGGAATACATTCTGCTGCAAGGTGTGAATGACAGTGAATCAGATGCCATGGAACTGGTGAAAATCTATCGACAGGTACCTGCCGACCTGGTAAACATCATCGAATACAATCCCATTGAAGCCTTCCGCTTTCAGCGGCCGGAAGAATCAGCCATACAACAATTCATGCAACTACTGGAAAACAACGGCGTCAATGCACGCTTGCGCAGAAGCCGCGGAAAAGATATTGATGCCGCCTGTGGTCAATTGGCCAACAAGGGCTAGGGGAAGCCTCCACTAAATTAAGTGTACCTTTGTTGTTCCTGTTGACAAACAGCACTTCCCCATGAAAAAAAGAACCGACAATTTTTCACGTTTCTCCCGCCAGACGAAAGGCAGTGTAATCAAAGAAGCTTACCGCCAGGAGAAAAGAAAAAACAAAGCTGCTGCCCGCGCAGAAGGAGAAGCCTTTAGAAAAAAGAAAGAAGAAAAAGCGCAAGGTATACCCTTTCGCCCCGCAGCCGATAAAGCCCCCCGCCCTTACGCTAAGCGACCCAACAGAGCTGATGGACCCACGCGACCCGGAGCCGACAAATCGCCCCGACCTTATACCAAACGACCCAACGGACCTGATGGACCGGCGCATACTGCAGGCGATAAAGCGCCCCGACCTTATACCAAACGACCCAACGGACCTGATGGACCGGCGCGTGTTGCAGGCGATAAATCGCCCCGACCTTATACCAAACGACCCAACGGACCTGATGGACCGGCACATGCTGCAGGCGATAAAGCGCCCCGACCTTATACCAAACGACCCAACGGACCTGATGGACCAGCACATGCTGCAGCAAAGAGAGCAGCACCGCGTGCAACTTCACAGGCACCCACCTCACATCGCCCCGGAAAAGAAATGCCCTTAAACAAATTCGTTGCTCATTGCGGCATCTGTGGCAGAAGAGAAGCTGCCTTGCTGATTAAACAGGGAAAAATTTCTGTGGATGGTCTCATCATCAACGAACCCGGCTACAAAGTATCGGGTAAGGAAAAAATTAAACTCGAAGGAAAGCCCCTGCAACTGCAGGTTGAACCGGTCTACATTTTATTGAATAAGCCCAAAGATTATCTCACCACCACGAACGATCCTGCTGGTAGAAAAACTGTGCTGGAATTACTCAAAAATGCCACCAAAGAAAGAATTTATCCTGTGGGTCGACTCGACAGAAATACTACCGGCGTTTTACTATTGACGAACGACGGTGAACTGGCTCAACAACTCACACACCCCTCCTTTGAAGTTAAAAAAATTTACGAAGCCATTCTCGATAAACCAATGGTCGCTAAAGACCTGGAGGAATTGCTGTCAGGTATGCAGCTGGAAGACGGTTTCATTCGGGCAGATGCTGCCGGCTATTCCGAACAAGCGGATAAAACAAGGATTGGAATTGAAATTCACAGTGGCAAAAACCGCATCGTTCGACGTATGTTTGAGCACCTGGGCTATGAGGTCAAATCACTCGACCGGGTTATGTTTGCCAACCTGACCAAGAAAAATGTCGACCGCGGTAAATGGCGTTTTCTTCAGGAAAAAGAAGTCAGAAACCTGAAGTTCATGAATCAGTCCTTCATTAGAAAAACGGCTTCCGGAAAAAATACCCTTCCTGCACGATGAATGGGCAGATCATAGCAGAAACAGCCGATTGGGTGGCAATTGATAAGCCAGCCGGACTGCTCAGTATTCCCGACCGGTTAGGAAAAGAAACCTCCCTCAAAGAACAGCTGAAAAATAAGTACGGCGAGATATATACCGTACATCGGATTGATAGAGATACCAGTGGCGTTATTGTGTTTGCAAAAACGGCAGCGGCCCATCAGGCTTTATCAAAGCTTTTTGAAGAACGAGCCGTAGAAAAATGGTATGACTGTCTGGTACGCGGTTTTCCCACTACTGAGCGTGGTATCATTGATGTGCCCATCCAGGAAAATCCTGCACAGCCGGGGCGTATGATTACACATGCTAAAGGCAAGCCGGCACTAACTGAATATGCGGTCATGGAAACATTTCGCGGCTTCAGCTGGATCAGGTGCAACATACATACCGGCCGCACCCACCAAATTCGCGTGCACCTGCAGCACCTTGGGCATTCGATTGTTTGTGACGAATGGTATGGCGATGGAACTCCGTTACTACTCTCTACCCTAAAACGTAATTTCAAGTCATCAACAGGCGACATGACCGAACGCCCCATCCTGTCTCGACTGGCCCTGCATGCGGCAGAGCTTTCATTTGAATGGCAGGATGAAAAGATACAGCTATTGGCTCCGCTGCCCAAAGACCTAAAAGCAACCCTGCAACAACTTCGCAAGTGGGCACCCCCGGCTGGTTCGACCATAAAAAAGCCCCGATAGACATCAGGGCCGGTACAAGTACAAACAAAAAAACTAAGATGGATCAGGCTGCGGCGTATAGCGCAGGTAGGGCTTAATCACTTTCACCCCTTTGGGGAATTTTTTTATGGCCTCCTCTGTTGACACTGCGGGAACTACGATTACATCTTCACCCTGCTTCCAATCAGCAGGCGTTGCTACACTGAAACCGGCGGTCAATTGCAAGGAATCTATCACCCGAAGCACTTCTACAAAATTTCTGCCTGTAGAGGCAGGATAGGTTATCTGTAGTTTAACTTTCTTATCGGGACCAATGATGAACAGCGAACGAACCGTTGCAGTTTCAGATGCATTCGGATGAATCATCCCATAGGTTAACGCAATGGATTTATCTTCATCGGCAATGATAGGAAAATTCACTTCCGTGTGCTGCGTCTCATTGATATCGTTGATCCAACCCGTATGTCTGTCGAGGCTGTCAACACTTAATGCAAGAACTTTCACATTTCTTTTTTCAAATTCAGCTGTCAGCGCTGCCGTCTTGCCCAATTCTGTGGTACATACAGGCGTATAATCAGCAGGATGTGAAAACAATACACCCCAGCTGTCACCGAGGTATTCATAAAAACGAATGACGCCCACTGACGTGCGGGCTGAAAAGTCGGGGGCTACATCACCCAAGCGTAAACTCATAATTGGAATCTTTTGAGAAGCAAATATATATAATCCTACTAAATAAGTAGACTTTTAGCCGGCTTATTTTTTCTTAGGCAGAGATCGGGCCTTATGCAGGGCAGAACGGCCATATTTATTCTTCACATCATCAATGGCCTGGTAGAGCTGCGTTTTACGGGAGGTATCGGTAAATAAACTGGTTTGCACCACTGGCTGTGAAAAATCACTGAGGCGCACACCCAAAAGACGCACAGGCGTGCCCGGAACATATAGGCTGCTGAGTAATTGCCTGGCAGCTGAAATAAATTCATCATCGTGGCAGGAGGGTTGTATGGTCATTTGACGACTGCGGGTTTCAAAATCGGGATAGCGTACTTTAATTGCGATACAACCGGCATAGCGGGCATCTTTACGTAAGGCATACGCCACTTTTTCCGTCAGCCGCACGAGTTCACTGTACAGGGTTTCCGGATCGGTGATGTTTTCCTCGAAGGTATTTTCAGCTGAAACCGACTTGGATGCATGAAAGGGCTGCACAATGCCATGGTGTATGCCCTGTGATTTTTCATAGAGTACTTGACCGGCCTTCCCCAGGCGATGTGCCAGCAAAACAGGTGATGCCTCCGATAATTCCCGAATGGTATGAATACCCATTGATGCGAGTAGCTGGAGAGTGTGGTCACCAACGCCGGCAATACGGCCTACCGGCAGGGGTGCCAGAAATTCTTTTTCTTTCCCCGGCGGAACACGGATGTAGCCGTTGGGCTTAGCAAGATCCGTTGCAATTTTTGCCACCATTTTATTGCTGGCGAGTCCGAAAGAAATTGGTAACCCTGTTGTTTGAATAATTTCTTCCCGCAGACGGATGGTCCATGCGAAAGGATCATCGAATACATCCATTCCTGTCAGGTCAATATAAAATTCATCGATAGAAGCTTTTTCAAAAAGCGGTGCTTTGGTTGCAATAATCTGAGTGACGCGTTCGGAGTAGTCGGCATAATCAGCATAGGAGCCCTGCAGCACAATGGCTTGCGGACACCGTTGCAGGGCGGTTTTCATCGGCATCGCACTTTTAACACCAAATTGTCTGGCCTCATAGCTGCAGGTGCTGACCACGCCGCGTTCTGCCGACCCACCCACTATCACCGGCTTCCCTTGTAGGGAGGGATTTTTCAGCACCTCAACACTAACAAAGAAAGAGTCGAGATCGAAATGGGCTATGTGTCGTTGCTGTTCGCTCATGATGAAAAAAGCCTACTCATTCCTGTTCCTGAAAAATGGCTACTGTGGGTTGACGAATTGGCTGGGGCTTGCCGGTTTTCCGATTCACCAATGCAAATTGCGTGGCCGCTGTAACCAAGGGTGACTGATTGGATGCCTGCTCAATTGTAAAATGTCGCCACCAAACGGCGCCCGAATAAGCGCCGGTCCAGGTGCGTAGTAACAATTCATCGCCTACCATCGCCTGTCCGAGATAATCAATTTCATGGCGACGCACGACCCAGATCAAATCGCAGATCATTTCGGGAAGTGCCCTGCTTTGCCAATGCTGCTCAGCTGCTTCCATCATCCATTGCAGGTATTGCACGTTGTTGACATGTTGCAATGCATCGATGTGGTGATCGGTTACCCGGATGCAGCGGGAAAAGACGTGAAGATTTTCCATAGCAATAGCTGTCTACTAAAGATAAATATCCAATAAGCCATCCGGTAACTGCACCACTATTTCCTTTTTGTCGTGTCGAATGGAAAGAAGACTTTCTTCATGGAGGGGAATATAGACTTCCTTTCCGTGGCTTCGTATGGTCAGTAGAACCTGGTGTGGCTGCTCGATAACTTCTTCTACGGGTCCTAATGATTCTCCCTGGTTGATCACCATATAGCCAAGTAAGCTGATGGGTGCTTTATTTCCCGCCAACTGGCGGAAATCTGTTTCCGTGATCCAAACAGGTTTACCACGCAAACGGGCGGCGGCCTCGGGAGTTGCTACTGCTTCGAGTTGTAAGATGGTTTCGTCTACTGATTTAGCGCGTGACCCCAACACAAAATAAGGGAGGTAGGAACCCTTGATTTCTTCAATAAACACAACTTCCTGGGGCTTGAATTGGGTTTTCTTTCCCAGTGCATGTTGCAGTATCAACTCACCTTTGAGTCCGAACACTGCCACTATTTTTCCAATATGGATATAATCCGCTTGCTGCATACCTGGCTGTCTGTTCTAAAGTTAGCGAATAAAAGTTAGCGAATAACTACTCCCGGGCGGGACGAAAAAAAATCCGCCGAAGGCGGATTTTCATAGGATGTGACGTCTAAGTTTTATGCTTCTGCAGGAGCTTCACCAGTTCCTTCAGCTGCTTCTACTTTTTTCACCACCGGAGCCTGGGCTTTCTTCGCGCGAACTTTGCTCTTGTGAGCATCAGATCTGCGAGTAATTTGAGCCTCGTGCTCATTGTGCCATACCTGGAATTTTGACATAGCCGTGGCTTCATCAAATAATCCGAGTTTAACACCACGCAGCAGGTGCTTGAGGTACAATACGCCCTTGAAAGAAAGAATGCGACGTACCGTATCGGTAGGTTGCGCTCCTTTGTTCAGCCACTCGAGCGCCTTTTGGCGATCCAATTGGATAGAAGCTGGAACGGTGAGGGGATTGTAAGTACCCACTTTTTGGATGAATTTACCATCGCGGGGTGAACGAGAGTCTGCTACTACGATGAAGTAAAAAGGACGCTTTTTACTTCCGTGTCTTTGAAGGCGGATTTTTACTGCCATGTTAAATAGAAATTTATAGGCGTTAAACAATAAAGTTAATCCGGCTGAGAACAGCCGGGCGGCAAAAATAAGAAATATTCGGGAAATAGCCAAGTGTTGCGGCATAAAACGCTGCAGATCACCTGATTAACGCATACCCGGCCTACCAGGAAATCCTCCACTGGGCATATTGTTCATCATCTTCATCGTTTGCTTCATTTGCTCAAATTGCTTTAAAAAAGCATTGATTTCCTGTAAGCTCTTTCCACAACCTTTCGCGATCCGTTCCTTGCGCGATGGGTTGATAAGATCAGGGCGCGTTCTTTCTTCCGGCGTCATCGATTGTATAATGGCCTCGATGCCTTTGAATGCATCTTCATTGATGTCGATGTTTTTCATCGCTTTACCCATGCCAGGTATCATACCCATCAAATCTTTGAGGTTGCCCATCTTTTTAATCTGCTGCATCTGATCCATGAAATCCTGAAAGTCAAACTGATTCTTTTTAATTTTCTTTTCGAGCTTCTTTGCCGACTCTTCATTGAACTGGGCCTGGGCCTTTTCTACCAGGGTTGTGATATCACCCATACCCAGAATGCGTTGTGCCATCCGATCAGGATAAAACACCTCCAGGGTATCTGTTTTTTCACCGCTGCTGACAAACTTGATGGGCTTGTTGACCGTATAACTAATCGTGAGGGCAGCACCACCCCGGGTATCACCATCTAACTTGGTAAGCACAACACCGGTAAAGTCTAGCCGATCATTGAATGCCTTGGCTGTATTAACAGCATCCTGTCCGGTCATGGCATCCACCACAAATAGAATTTCACTGGGTTGCAGTGCCTGCTTGAGTTGCGCGGCTTCCGTCATCATAGCTTCATCTACTGCCAATCGACCAGCCGTATCAATGATGACTACATTTTTATTGTGAGAGCGGGCATGCTGTAAGGCATGCTGTGCAATCGCCACGGGTTGCTGATTGTCGCGTTCTGCATATACTTCTACTCCAATTTCCTGCGCCAGAATCGTCAACTGGTCAATGGCAGCAGGTCGGTAAACGTCGGCAGCCACCAACAACACAGATTTACCTTTTTTGGAAGTCAGATAGCGGGCCAGTTTAGCAGAGAAAGTTGTTTTACCACTACCCTGCAAGCCGGCAACCAAGATGATCGCCGGATTTCCTGCAACATTCAAATCAGCTGCCTGTCCGCCCATCAAACCTGTCAATTCATCCTGCACTATCTTAACCATCAACTGTCCCGGACTCACCGCAGCAATAACTTTTTCACCGATGGCTTTTTCCTTCACCTTATCCGTGAATTCACGCGCAATGGAAAAATTTACGTCCGCATCCAGTAAGGCCTTGCGAATGTCTTTTACCGTATTGGCGATATTGAGTTCGGTGATGCGGGCCTCCCCTTTCAGGTGCTTAAAGGCGGATTCCAGCTTTTCACTCAACGATTGAAACATAGTAGATTTTTTTGGTCTGCCTGCTCATGGAACAAGGAGCGCAAAGATAGATAATGCACCGCGTTCTAAAAGAAACAGAAAATGTGGTCATGTTTGCCTGCTGCCTTTGCCGTTGCCCCTAATTTTTTTCTGTTTATGTAGCTGACACACATTAAAACAGCAAAAAGATAAAGAGAAAAAATTTTGTAACATATTGATTATCATTATTTTATATAATCACAGTAAAAGAATTAACAGGAGCTTAACCGACAAACATCACCCTTCATAAAAAAACATTTGGGTACGAAAATTTTTTTTATATTATTGCAAGAGCCAAACTATGAGTATAACCAGACTGAAATGAGCAAAAAGCAACTATTTACACTTGAATTCCCGGTTAGATGTTCTCCCAGCATATTATATGAATTCTTAGCCACGCCCGCAGGATTGCAGGAGTGGTTTGCAGATAAAGTGGATGAGTGGGACAATGTATACAGTTTCTCCTGGAACGGAGAAAAACCCGATAAGGCAGAAGTGGTAGAAAAAGAACAAGACAAATTCATTCGCTACCATTGGTTACACAGTGAGAAAGGGGAATATTTTGAATTTCGTATTGAGAAGACAGAAGTATCCAATCAAACTGTATTGCTGGTAAAAGATTTCGCTGAAAAGAGTGAAATCCGCGATCAGTCCCGCCTTTGGGAGTATCAGTTGAAAGATTTGTTCCATCGCATCGGCAGCAACTAATACCGGATCAGGTCGCAGCAATGCTGACCCATTCGCGAAAAATTTCCGACCATTTTTGGGGTAACTCATTCCAGTCGCTCAGCGGTTGCCAGCAACTGTATTTGATAAAAGGAAGATGCTTCACCTCGTCCGGTTGCAGGCAATTCAGTGCCCGGCAGCGTTGCAAGTCTTGATGGTGTTGCCATGGATCATCAGAAAGGTCCAGCATCCATGCGGGTTGAGCAGATTGTATCCAATGCTCGACACGACTGAGCCAGCGATCGCGACTGGCCCCCTGCAAAATCAGGTGCATACTAAAGCCGGAACCCCAGCCAAAAAAATGACGCATGGCCCTTGTATCTTCATCGGTATAATACCGGGGATAGTCCAACATTACCCAGGGTAATTCATTGTATTTTTCTCCCCGCGATATTTTTGGGGCAGCCTCCAACCATTGTCCACGTTGAGCGGCAGGCAGTTCTTGTGTGACTTTTACATACGACTCCGCCACCTGTCCAAACAGACCATACACTTTTTCAATCACAGAATTCTTGGTTAAAATCACTTCCGTATCCTGAACCAATGCCCATTCCTGTGGTGAAAGTGTTACTTTTGAGTTCTCCATTACCAGCCTATTATTCTGCACAAAGTGATAAAAAAACTTGATATTCTCATCATCAAGTCCTTTATCGGACCCTTCATAGCGGCCTTTTCTATTTCGGTCTTCGTGCTGACTATGCAATTTTTTTGGCTCTACATTGATGACCTGGTAGGAAAGGGCCTTGATTTCCCTACCATTATCAAACTGGTCGGTTTAGTGACTTTATTCTGGATTCCGACAGCATTGCCACTTTCGCTGCTGTTCTCATCTATCATGACTTTTGGTAACCTGGGCGAGACTTTCGAACTGATAGCCATCAAGTCTTCAGGTATACCGCTGCTGCGATTCATGCGGCCACTGCTCATTTTCGCCTTGCTGGTGACCGGACTTGCATTTTTATTTACCAACAACATCATTCCGGTAACCCAGAAAAAATTATCAGCACTGAAATATGATATCATTGTTGCCAAGCCTGCATTTGATATCAAGGAGGGTGTTTTTTATGATAAGATTGACGGCTATGTAATTAAACTGGGAAAGAAAGAAAAGAACGACAGTGTTATACACGATGTCGTGATTTTTGAAAGAGGCGGACCACTGCAGGATTTCATGATCGTAGCAAAAAGCGGTGTGATGCGTCTCACCAAGAATAAAAGAGACCTGGAGTTCATTTTGCAGGATGGATATCGTTTTGAAGAGACTGGCCCCAGAAATACCCGCAACACCCAATTCATTCAAATGGGGTTCAAAACCTACAAGAAGGTATTTGACCTCAAAAGTTTTCAGATGAGCAGAACCAGTGATAGTGCTTTCTACGATCCGAAAATGCTGAGCATACGACAACTGAATATCTCCATCGACTCACTTAACAAGATTGATTCCATATTCATCAGTCGATCGACCAATGAATATGGTCCTTACCTACCCTTCCTCCGCTATGCCAATACACCTTGGGCAAAATCGACCCTGCCCAACACCCGTAATGCCCGCAGTTTCGACGAAACGATTCCTGATACACTGAAGCAGACTGTATACAGTAATGCCATGGGTAATATCCGAAACATCCGGTCGGGCTCGGTCATGCTGGAATCGGAATTCAAAGAACGCACAGATGGGCTCAACGTTCACAAAATCGAATGGCACCGAAAATTCACGCTCTCCTTCGCTTGCCTCGTACTCTTCATGATTGGTGCACCACTGGGGTCTATCATCAGAAAGGGCGGATTGGGAATGCCATTGGTTGCTGCCATCAACTTCTTTGTGTTTTTCTACCTGCTGAACAACTTTGGTGAAAAATTGGTGAAATCGGGTGAGTGGGCACCAATAAATGGTATGTGGTTATCGACAGCTATTCTGATACCTGTCGGTTTATTCCTCACTTACAAAGCCATGACCGATTCTCAACTATTTAACCAGGAATTCTACTACCGACAATTCACCCGCCTCCGTAGGTTTTGGCTAACTTTATACAGCAGAAACAACACCATTGAACATGAAAAATAAGATGCATCGGCGTACATTTATCAAAACCGGCACGCAGGCAGGTATTTCTGCAGGACTCATCGCCGCAGGCCTTCCTGCCTTGGGACAAGTGGCAGGATTGGCTATCGGACAAATTGGATATACCCAACAGCCACTGCCTTATGGTTATTCGTCCCTCGAGCCCGTCATTGACGGCACCACCATGAACATCCATTATACCAAACATGCTGCCGGGTACACGAAAAATTTATCAGACGCCTGTGCGGCAGAAAAAGTTGATACAACCACCACCTCGCTGGAGCAGTTACTGCGAAGTATTTCAAAGTATTCCACCAAAATGCGCAACAATGCCGGCGGCCATTTTAATCATGAATTTTTTTGGCAATGCATGCAGCCGGCTACCACTTCCGAACCGGGAGGATCACTCACGCAGGCCATTATTCAATCTTTCGGCTCTGTTGACACCATGAAAACACAATTCAGTGACGCAGCAAAAAACAGATTTGGCAGTGGCTGGGCCTGGCTGGTGATGACCCCCGATAGAAAATTAGCCATCGGCTCTTCTTCGAACCAAGATAACCCACTCATGGACATCAGCGATCTGAAAGGCAAACCGCTGCTGGGGCTCGATGTTTGGGAACACGCTTATTACCTCAACTATCAGAACAGACGTGCCGACTACATCGCTAATTGGTGGAAGTTGGTCAATTGGTCTTTCGTGCAACAAAATTTTGATCAAGCCTGATTCATCACTTTTAAAAAAAATACTGTGCAAGTAAATGTTTCCTGGGTGAATGCCCTTGCTTTCGACCTGACCTCACCTGATTCCACTCATACTGTTCGACTCGATGCTTCGAAAGAATCGGGTGGAACCGACACCGGTCTGAACCCTAAGAAACTGCTGTTGGGTTCACTCTGCGGCTGCAGTGGTATTGATGTGGTTGATATACTGAAAAAAATGAAGGTGTCTTTTCAGCGCATCGAGATCATCGCATCTGCAGAACAAACAGACGAAACACCCAAAACCTTCCGATTCATTCACATGATCTACAAAACAGATGCTGCTCCGGAAGATGCCGACAAGGTAGCGCGGGCCGTTTCGCTATCCCATGAAAAATATTGTGGCATATCCGTCATGCTGGCAAAACATTGTCCGATTACCTATGAAATTGCCGGGTTTTGATTTCGATCTAACGACTGACATAAATTCTTTCCCCTGAATAAGGCACAACAAAATCTTCGGCTGCAACAATACATCACTGCCGGCAGTATTATGTTGTTATTGGCTAAAATGTCAGCCTACCTATTTACCCATTCGCTGGCCATTCTTACCGACGCCCTGGAGAGCATTGTGAATGTGGTGGCAGGGTTTGTTGGTTTATACAGTTTATACGTAGCCGCGAAGCCCCGCGACCTCGATCATCCGTATGGCCATGGCAAAGCTGAATTTGTATCTGCTGCGGTAGAAGGCACCCTGATTGTTGCCGCCGGATTGCTGATCATCTATGAGACCATTACCGATTTCATTACACCGCGTTCGCTTCACCAGCTCGATACCGGATGCTGGATCATTGCAGCTACTGCCCTGATCAATTATGCCGGCGGAACGATATGCCATCGGACGGGTAAAAAAAATAATTCCCTCGCGCTGATCGCTAGCGGAAAGCACCTACAGATGGACAGCTATTCCTCGCTGGCGATATTGGCGGGATTGATCATCATGCTCATTACCCGGCTCTGGTGGATCGACAAGGCCGTCGCCCTGATCATGAGTTTACTGATCATATACAATGGATACAGCATTATTCGCCGATCGCTGGCGGGCATCATGGATGAAGCCGACAAACAACTGCTGGAACGCTTCATCGGCATCCTAAATCAGTACCGGAAGCAGGAATGGATCGACCTGCATAACCTGCGAGTGATACAATATGGCGATCAATTACACATCGATTGCCACCTGACTTTACCCTGGTATCTGAATCTCCACGAAGCTCACCGGGAAATCGATGCATTATCGGAGCTGATCAGAAAGGAGGTGGGGAACAGCATCGAACTGTTTGTGCATACCGATGGTTGTATGCCCTTCAGCTGTACCGTTTGCGCCATAGACACCTGTCAGGTGCGGCAAGAACCCATGAAAAGAAGACCGGACTGGACACTCGATAATATCCTTTCGGATGAAAAGCACCGATTGTAAATCCATTAGTAACTTTGCATCCCGGCACGTGCCGGAAATATAGTACTCACCCTTACAATACGCACCACATGAACAGCTGGAAAGAATACCAAACCCTCCACCAGGAAAGATTTTTAGAAGAGTTGCTTGAATTGCTGCGCATACCCAGCGTAAGCGCCCGCACAGAAAATAAACCGCACATGCAAATCTGCGCCGAATTGGTGCAAAAACGTTTAGTAGAGGCCGGTGCGACCAGAGCAGAGATTTTTCCGACACCAGGTCATCCCATTGTTTTCGCTGAAAAAATCATCGATCCTGCCAAGCCAACTGTATTGGTATATGGACATTATGATGTGCAGCCGGCAGATCCGCTTGAACTGTGGACTACCCCGCCCTTTGAACCTTCCATCCGCGATGGCAAAATTTTTGCTCGCGGTGCCTGCGATGATAAAGGGCAATTTTACATGCATGTAAAAGCCCTGGAAATCATGACTGCTACCGATACCCTCCCCGTCAACATTAAATTCCTGATTGAGGGTGAAGAGGAGGTGGGCTCGTCTCATCTGTCAGACTTCGTGAAAAATAATAAAGCGTTGCTGCAGGCCGATGTAATCTTAATCAGCGACACCTCGATGCTGAGCATGGAAACCCCTTCCATCGACGTTGGGGTGCGTGGTCTCAGCTACATTGAAGTAGAAGTAACCGGACCCAACCGCGATCTCCACAGTGGAGTGTATGGCGGCGCCGTAGCAAACCCCGCTACCCTGTTGGCAAAAATGATTGCGTCTTGCCACGACGAAAATAATCACATCACATTGCCCGGCTTTTATGATGAGGTGCTGGAAGCCAGCTCAGAAGAGCGAGCCAAAATGGCCGGTGCTCCTTTTGATGAAGCGGCCTACAAAAAAGACCTGGGCATACCTGCACTTTGGGGAGAGAAAGGATTTACCACGCATGAAAGAACCGGCATACGACCTACGCTGGAAGTGAATGGTATCTGGGGGGGCTATACAGGTGAGGGATCCAAGACAGTATTACCTTCCAAAGCTTTTGCCAAGATCTCCTGCCGTTTGGTGCCCAACCAACAATCTGCCGACATCACCAAAAAGATGATTGACTATTTCCAGTCCATGGCACCCGAAGGCGTTACCGTTACTGCCACTGAACACCATGGCGGCGAACCCTATCTCACCCCCATCGATTCACATGCCTACCGTTCAGCAGCAAAAGCCATTGCCCAGACCTTTGGAAAGGAGCCCATTCCTGTTCGGGGTGGTGGCAGTATCCCCATTTGCGCATTGTTTGAAAAAGAACTCGGACTCAAAATTGTTTTCATGGGATTCGGTCTTGACAGCGACAACCTGCATAGTCCGAACGAAAAATATGACCTGTTTAATTTTTATAAAGGAATAGAGACCATACCTTATTTCCACCTCTATTTTGCTGAAAAAAGTTAAGCCACCGCATGGAAAAGGAGAAGCTGCGTATAGATAAATATCTCTGGGCCATACGGCTGTTTAAAACGCGCAGTATGGCGGGAGAAGCGATTGACAAGGGTAAGGTAAAAATGGGTGGCGCTGCGGTGAAGGCATCCAGAACAGTCATGGTAGGGGATGTTTATGAAGTAAAGACCGAAGCCAGAAAATGGGTCATACGTGTCACCGGCTTATTGGGCGAGAGAAAAGCTTACAGTGAGGCTATCTTATTTTATCAGGATGAGACGCCACCAGAAGAACTGGCAGCGATAAAATTTGCTGCGGCCTCCTTTCAGACGGGAAAAAGGTTGAGTAAAATTGGCCGACCAACTAAAAAAGAGCGCAGGGAATTGGGTGACTTTTTTGAAGGCAGTCAGCAAGCAGAAGAATAATCAGAAGCCGACTAAACTATTCGAATATGTTACACATCGATATACTTACCGTGCTGCCCGAGTTGCTGGAAGGGCCTTTTGCCCACAGCATCATGAAGCGAGCACGTGAGAAAGGTTTGCTCTCGGTGCAAACGCACAACCTGCGGGCGTGGGCCATCAACAAACACATGCAGGTAGATGACTATCAATTTGGGGGGGGTGCCGGTATGGTATTGATGTGTGAGCCACTGGCAAATGCAATTGAACAATTGCAGCAAGCGGGTAAATATGATGAAATCATTTATTTCACGCCCGACGGAAGAACCTATGATCAATCGCTGGCCAATCGTCTCTCACTCAAGAACAGGCTGTTGTTTATTTGCGGCCATTACAAAGGAATTGATGATCGTATTCGCCAACAATATGTGACCATGGAAATATCCATCGGTGATTATGTGCTGAGTGGCGGAGAACTGGCAGCGGCTGTGGTAACCGACAGCATCGGCAGACTGATACCGGGAGTGCTCAATGATGAAACCTCTGCCCTCTTTGATTCATTTCAAGATAACCTGCTGGCACCGCCTGTGTATACGCGACCCGCTGACTTTAAGGGTATGGTGGTTCCGGATGTTCTGCTCAGTGGCGATCCAAAAAAAGTAGACGAGTGGAGATATGAGGAATCGCTGCGCAGAACCCGCGAGCGCCGCCCCGATTTGCTTCGAGACGAATCTGCTGAACTCCCGCCTCCCGCCCATTAGATTGTTTGGATGCTGTTACCACTCATCAATATACCTGTACCGATAAACATTTAATGAAGTTCATCTGCCTTAAAAAACTGAAATTGGAAGCACTTTTAACCGACTGTAGGAAATGATTCGCTGTATTTTGATGTTCATAAGTCTGCTCACGATTTCCCGTTTGGGAGCGCAAGCATTAGACGCACAAATTATTCAAGAAAGGTTTCGTCTGCAGGTTACCAAAACGGAGGCCCCTATTGAAATAGATGGAAAATTTACTGAGGCCGTCTGGAAGAAAGCTCCGGCAGCTGATTCTTTCTACCTCAAATATCCAACTGACGTAGGTAAGCCCCAAAAAAGAACAACTATTCAGGTAAGTTATGACAGCCGTTTTATCTACTTCGCCATAACCGCCTGGGACAGTGGCAAGGCACTCATACAAAGTCTCAAACGAGATATCGGACATGATGGGAACGATGCGGTAGGCATTACCCTTGACCCTGCCAATGAAAAGACCAATGGATTCTTCTTCACGATTAACGCATTTAATGCACAAAGCGAAGACCAGCTAAAAATTGGAGATGAAATGCCAGGCTGGAGTTGGGATAACAAATGGTTCTCGGCTACAAGAAGACTGGAAGACCGCTGGACCGCAGAGATAGCAATTCCCTTTAAAACCCTTCGCTACGATGCCAACAAACTTACCTGGGGAATCAACTTTGTAAGATGTGACCCCAAGTCAAATGAATATTCCACCTGGACCCCCGTGCCTGTCAACTTCATGTCGATGAATATGGGGTTTACGGGTGCGCTCGTCTGGAAGGAACCTCCTCCCCCTGCGGGCACCAATTGGGTATTCCTGCCTTACATAACCGGGGGCACATCACAAGACCGCGAAAACAATATTCCCGGAAAAGCAACTTTCAATGGAGGCTTTGATGGCAAACTCGCCTTGACATCTGCACTGAATTTAGACCTTACAGTCAATCCCGATTTTTCACAGATTGAAGTTGACCAACAGGTGACCAATCTAACACGTTTCAATATCTTTCTGCCGGAAAGAAGAACCTTCTTCCTCGAAAATGACGACCTCTTCTCCGACTATGGTATTCCACCCATCCGACCCTTTTATTCCCGGAGGATAGGTCTCGACCCCGATGGCAACAGAATACCCATTATTGCAGGCGCAAGGGTAACCGGAAACCTTTCCCCCACTACCCGAATCGGATTTATGGACATGCAAACAGGGGTTAAGAACAACTATCGCGCTGAAAACTATATGGCGGCTAGTATTAGTCAGCGCTTACTAAAGCGTTCTGTTATCAGGGGCTACTTTCTTAACAGAGAAAATTTTATTTCGGCGGGTGAGAAAGCTGCCAATCCGCTGAATGCCTTTGGCCGCAATGCCGGCATGGACTTTAATTTCATCAATGACAACGGCGAGTGGAGTATCTGGGGCGCCTACAATCACTCCTTCAAAAAAAATATCTCCAGCGATAATCAATATTTCAATGGTGGATTTCAGTACAATGGTCGTCGATTTTCTATTGTACATGACATGGGAAAAGTAGGAACCAATTATTACACCGATATGGGATTTGTTGCCAGAATCGAAAATTATGATGCCGGCCGCGATACCATCATACGACTGGGCTTCCAACAGTTGTTCAACAACCTGACCTATCGCATTTTTCCAAAAAAAGGAAAGGTCGTACAGCATGTGATGGAATTCACCACTTTTATTGTCTCCAATCCCGATCGATCACATAATGAAACCAATCTGGAAGCTGAATACACTATCACTTTTCGTAACGCCAGCGAACTCTCTTTCAACGGCTCACATAATCGGGTAGATCTGCTCTTTCCAACTGCTTTCACGCCCGGCAAGCCCATTCCGGCAGCCAGGTATGATTTCCAGCAATTCGAAGCCAGGTATCGAAGTGACTACAGAAAACCAGTCAGCTTTACACTGCGCGCAGCAGGTGGTGAATTTTATAATGGAAACTATACAAGCTTTCGGAGTGTTCTAAACATTCGTCTGCAACCCCATGTGAACCTAGCCCTTCAGGCAGAATATAATAAAATAAAATTGCCGGCTGACTATGGCAGCACAGAACTGATCTTACTGGCACCACGTTTTGAGATCAACTTCAATACGCAGTTATTCTGGACGACATTCATCCAGTACAATACACAACGAAACAACTTCAACATCAACTCCCGCCTGCAATATCGGTTCCAGCCAATGAGTGATCTGTTTGTGGTGTATACCGACAACTACTTCATTACACCCACCTGGCAGAACCGCAACCGTGCCATCGTATTCAAACTGAATTACTGGTTCAACTAATCTGTACGGCTCTTCCTGATACCAATGGCCGGCAATTGCTTTTCATTGATCATTTTATTTAATGCGGGCAGATCTGCTGTCATCAGCTTCTTCAGCTTACCCATTTCAGCATCTGCCTGTCCGGCCAATTCAGCGAAAGCTTCCTTCGATTGTTTACTGGGTGCATTGTATCCACTTGCTGCCACACCATATAAACCTGCCAGTTTATCATTGATGCGGATAGGATAATTCAGTACATCCTGTCCACTCTTAGCTTTCGTCTGATAAAGCGCCTCTTCTACTGAAGTCAGCTGCTTCTGAATACTGTCGGCCATTTTTTTAATATCACGCGTACCGGCTGTATCCATGCGGGAAGTGAAGTCATTAATCTGCGCACGCAGGCTTCGAATGTCTTTAATGGAAGTCTGCACCTGGTTGAATTTATCGCGCACTTGTAATAGAAAATCAACCTGTGCATCGTAATCAGCCTCAGTCAACTGGTAGTTGGGATTGGCTTTGATGACAAATGGCATCCATACAGTATCTTTTGCGCTGACGAAGCGGGCACGATATTTTCCGGGTGCAGCTTTCACCGATCCTACTCCACCATTCCATAGGATCATACCTTCAGATCTTTCACCCGGCGGGTAGTTCATGTCCCATACAAATTTGTTCATGCCTTTGCTGTAATCAATCTGATCGGTTGCTTCTTTGGCACTTTGACTAAATGTTTTGATGGGTTTATCTTTTTTGTCATAGATGGTGATTTTGATAGCAGTGGTATCCATTCCTTCCTGCAGAAAATAATTGAAAAGCACGCCTGCCGGTGGATTCTCACCCATATTGGGGGGAGTCACCGAAGCAGTGCTGCCACGAAATCTTCTACCACCTCCTTCTGTTCTGTAAGCGTCGTTCACCTGGAATACATGCCACTTCTTCTTCAAAATGGCGCTGTCTTTTTGCTGTACCACACTCAAATCATCGATTACCCAGAAAGCACGTCCTTGCGTAGCAACAATAAGATCATTTTCCTTAATGGTCAAATCGGTGATGGGTACTATCGGTAAATTCTGCTGAAACTTTTTCCAACTGTTGCCATCATCATAGCTGATGTACATACCGAATTCTGTTCCTGCATACAACAAGCCTTTGCGCACCCTGTCAGCACGCAAGGCGCGGGTGAAATGCTGGGGATGAATACCCTGTACAATTTTTTTCCAGGTTTTTCCATAATCGTAGGTAGCAAAAATATACGGCGCATAATCGTCTAGCTTATACCGGGTTCCGATCAGATAGGCTGCTCCTTTCATATATGGGTTCACTTCAATGCAGTTCCACATCATCCACTTCCCGGCTTCTGGCGGAGTAACATTTTCCCAATTCTTGCCGCCATCTCTGCTCACATAAACAAGTCCGTCATCACTGCCCGTCCACAACAAATCTTTTTCAAGTGGTGATTCAGCAGCTGTAAATATGGTACAATAGTATTCAACGGAAGTGTTATCCTTGGTGATGGGACCGCCACTGGATGCCTGCTTCGACTTATCGTTTGTTGTCAGGTCTGGACTGATCATCTCCCAACTTTGTCCTTCATTTTCTG
Source organism: uncultured Sediminibacterium sp. (assembly GCA_964448845.1). GTDB lineage: Bacteria > Bacteroidota > Bacteroidia > Chitinophagales > Chitinophagaceae > Sediminibacterium. The sequence continues at coordinate 48,241 of CAYUXJ010000002.1, read as the reverse complement.
TTACAAACAAGTGATTACCGCCTGCATATAACCGCTTGGGGTTATGGGGTGAAAAGAAAAAGGGGAAGTTCCATTGAAAACGATATTTCAGTACATCTGCGCCCGCGCCCATCGGATTGTCGGGCCATACATTGATGGCTCTGTTCTCGCCGGTACGGTGATCAAGGCGAGAAAGATATCCTCCATAGTTTCCTCCATAAACAATATCTGGATTGAGCGGATCGGCTTGCACATATCCGCTTTCGGAACCCGCTGTTACCTCCCAATCGCGCTGGGAAATACCGGGACCGCTGCTTTTACTTCGAATGCGAACAGTGGAATTATCTTGCTGCGCTCCGAGGATGCGGTAGGGATAGGCATTATCGGTCGATACCCGATAAAATTGTGCGGTGGGCTGATTTTCATAGGTGCTCCAATTGTTGCCACCATCAAATGATACTTGTGCCCCGCCATCGTCGGCCACAATCATGCGCTGCCCATCCTGCGGATCGATCCAGAGGTCATGGTGGTCTCCATGCGGGGTGTTGATTGACTGAAATGTGCGACCACCATCCCGGCTGCGCATGAACTCTACATTGGGACAATACACCAGGTTTTCATTGGCAGGATCAATAAATACTTTACTGTAATACCAGGCTCGCTGACGAATATTATTATCGTTGCTGCTGAGTGTCCAGGTTTCTCCCGCATCAGTGCTCATGTATAATCCACCTGCTGCATTTTCAATGATTGCATACACTTTATCTGTGTTGGAAGGCGCGACTGCCACACCCACAATACCCCACATACCTTTGGGTAAGCCCTTTTTACCCGTCAGGGCAGTCCAGGTAATACCACCATCGGTACTTTTATACAAGCCACTGCCGGGTCCGCCGCTTTCCATGCTATGCGGTCTTCTAATCACTTCCCACATGCCGGCATATAATACAGATGGGTTGCCCGGCTCCATCACCAGGTCTGAACAACCGGTCTGCTCATTGACGAACAAGGTTTTTGTCCATGTTTTTCCGCCATCGGTACTTTTGAAAACCCCTCTTTCTGAGGAAGGACCAAACAGGTGGCCCATCACGGCTACCCAAAGCGTTTGTGGATCCTTGGGATGAATGATGATACGAATGATGTGTCGGCCATCTTTCAGGCCGATATTATTCCACGATTTTCCGCCATCATCACTACGCCACATACCACCCAGTCCTTCCGACACATTACCACGCATGGTGTTTTCCCCTTCCCCCACATATAGGATGCTTTCATCAGAGGGAGCGAGTGCTACTGCACCGATGGTTCCCCCAAAGAATTTATCAGAAATATTTTTCCAGTTACTGCCTGCGTCATTCGTTTTCCAAACACCGCCACCGGTAGCCCCGAAATAAAAGGTATTTTTTTGCAAACGGCTACCCGCGACTGCAGCGCTTCTGCCCCCGCGAAATGGTCCGATCTGACGATAAGTAACTTTACTCAGCAACTGATCATCCGCTGATTTTTCGGAAGCAGCGGCCACAGGGGTGGGTTGATTCGTTTTGTTTTTGGGTTGTGCCCAGGCAGCAAGGCCGGTGAGCAGAAAAAGGAGTGTAAGGCAATTTTTTTTCATATCAAAGCAATTGGGTATCCAAGATACCACTGAATTGACACAGAAAAAAATTGAAGATAGGGTAGCTGAAATTATTTCACATGGTACCACTTCTCCTCCAGGCCCTCATTCACTTTGATGGCAAGGTTCTCGATTTCGCTCTCGATGGGACCGAATCCGAGGGTATACTTTGCAGGAAATTTTACTCCATTCACGTCTTTGTATTCCTTCACATACAGTGTGGCTTTATCATCTTTTTTCATCCCCCTGCCAAATGCCTTCATCATACTGCCAAAACCTGAAATATTAGCAGCCATGTCGCCGGTAGCCTCCATTTGCTTCACGAGACCGGTTTGGGAATCAAAATAGTAAGTAATTAACTGACCTGTTTTCAGTGTCAGCTTCACTTTATAGCAAGGTACTTTGGTAACTTTTTCGGTGCCTACAAATTCCGCCTTATGACCTTTGGCAGCATAATTTACCAGGTCTCCAAAAGCGCCGGCACAGTCAAGCTCATATTGCTGGGCTGCTACTTCTGCATCGGGAATACGGGAAGTAATAGCTTCTGTACCCTGCATGTCGCCAAATCCACGCATAGCGGGAATATAAATATAACCGGCTGTGTCGGTAATCATAGTGAAACTGTCACCCATACCCATAATTCCTCCAATCTGGCGGCGAAACAGCTTACCTTTTTCCTTAACGAGCGTCAGCGGAAGATCAATCGTACGTCCCATCATGCCCATGGCAAGGTTACTGTTGATTTCCAGGTAACGGATGGCTTCCAACTTCTCACGCCCGCCTGCAGCAGCTTCATATCGGGCAATGACCTCATCGGCAGTTTGTGCCTGTAGGGCTGAAGCAGCCAGCGTGAGGAAAAGAAATACAGCAATAAAACGAAGATTCATGACTGATGGATTGAAGATATTAGTTGTATTAAAATAGGCAGCAAAGAAAAGCAAAATTAATTTGCTACCTTTTAAGAACAAAAGCCAGTGATTAAAGTTCATTTTTAGCTATTGAGAAACATGACACATAACCAGTTTACGCTTCGTGGAAATCGGGTAGACCTGCTACAGAAAACCATACAGTATGCCGAAGTCAGGATAGCTGACGGCCACATTCAACAAATACAGACGATACACGAGGGCATAGAGATCGGTGCCCCTTTTCTACTGCCCGGGTTCATCGATAGCCATGTGCACATAGAAAGTAGCATGTTGGTGCCCGCTGAATTTGCGCGACTGGCGGTGGTGCATGGTACCGTAGCCACCATCAGTGACCCCCACGAAATCGCCAATGTTTGCGGCATTGCCGGAGTCAATTTTATGATAGAGAATGGTCAACAGGTACCCTTCAAATTTCATTTTGGCGCACCCAGTTGTGTGCCCGCAACTATTTTTGAGACCGCGGGGGCAGCACTCGACAGTCAGGCAGTAGAGGAACTATTATCTAGGCCCGATATTTATTATCTGAGTGAGATGATGAATTATCCGGGTGTTTTGCAGGGGGATGCGGAAGTCATGAAAAAACTGGCAGCAGCCTACCGACATGGCAAACCTGCCGATGGGCATGCACCCGGACTTCGGGGGGCAGCAGCCAGGCAATACATCGCAGCCGGCATATCAACAGACCACGAATGTTTCACCGAAGAAGAAGCACTTGAAAAGCTGCAGCTTGGCATGAAAATCATCATTCGCGAGGGCAGCGCAGCTAAAAATTTCGATGCCTTGATCGGCCTCCTGCATACCTATCCGGATCAAATCATGTTCTGTAGTGATGATAAACATCCCGATAGTCTGGTAGCCGGTCATATCAACCAACTTTGTGCCAGGGCAATAAAAACAGGCATTCCCTTATTCCATGTACTACAAGCTGCCTGCCTCAACCCGGTAAAACATTATAAAATGAATGTGGGTCTTTTACAAACAGGTGACCCTGCCGACCTGATCTTGGTGAAAGACCTGAACGAGTTTGAAGTTGTTGCCACCTATATCGATGGTGTGATGGTGGCAGAAAAAGGAAAAACACACATTGCTGCTGTGCCTACCTCTCTTATCCCTCAACCTTTTATTGACATCCATCTTACGCCCGATCAATTAACCATTCGGGAACATCAATATCCCATAGATGAAGCAGGTAACATTCCCGTCATCGGTGCGCTCGATGGTCAGTTGATTACCCATCGGTTATTATTACCGGGAACATCCGAAAATGGTTGCTGGGGTAGTGACCTAGAAAGAGACCTACTGAAGATTGTGGTAGTAAACAGGTATAAGTCCGCACCCATTGCAGTAGCTTTTGTTCATGGGTTCGGTCTAAAACGCGGGGCCATTGCCTCTTCGGTGGCACATGACAGCCACAACATCGTAGCGGTGGGGGCAGATGACGAGTGTCTGGCAGCTGCCATACAACTGGTTGCCGACGGCAGAGGTGGGGTCAGTTGTGTGCAGCAGGCTGACAGCAATGAAAATCTTTTCTTGCCATTACCAGTGGCCGGACTGATGAGTGGTGAAGATGGGTATCAAGTAGCCGAAAGCTATACAGCGATTGATCAGCAGGCAAAAAAAATGGGCAGTACCTTATCGGCTCCCTACATGACGCTGAGCTTTATGGGGCTGCTGGTCATCCCCCACATGAAGCTGAGTGATAAAGGACTGTTTGACGGTGACGCATTTACTTTCATTACTACAGCCGGCTAGCGACATCGATTATTTTTTATTAAACAAAAGAATGCCAGTAGCTTTGAATCATACCTAATCTCATTTGCTATGATAGTCAACTTAAGCAGCCAACACTCTCTCATCAGTAACTGGGTCGCCGAGTTAAGGGATGTACAGGTACAGACCGACCGTATGCGATTCCGTACCAACCTCGAAAGAATTGGTCAGGCCGCTGCTTTTGAGATCAGCAAGGTATTACCCTGGAAAATACAGGAAACCCGCACCCCACTTGGTATTCATGAGAGCAAAGTGCTGGAAGCACAGCCGGTATTGGCCACCATCTTACGAGCCGGCCTGCCGATGCATGCAGGTATGTTGCAGTTTTTCGACAAAGCAGACAATGCCTTTATTTCTGCTTACAGAAAGCATCACCATGATGGCAGTTTTGAGATTTGCATGCAGTATATGAGTTGTCCCTCGTTGGAAAATCGAGTAGTGATCATCAGCGACCCAATGCTCGCCACCGGAGCCTCCATTATTAAAACCATCGAGCACATTCGGAATGAGGGTATTCCTAAAGCGATTCATGTGGTTTGCGCCATTGCCTGCACCGAAGGAATAGAGATGATTCAGCGCGAATGTGGTGACAACATTGATATCTGGTGTGGTGATATTGACGATGAGTTGACAGCCAAAGGGTACATCGTTCCCGGGTTGGGTGATGCCGGTGATCTGGCATTTGGCACCAAATCGCAGCAATAAATACAGGTTAAATGCCTATATTTAAAGGGTAAATCGCTCATTTACAGCCTAATTTTATTAACTTTACAGGCAATCCTGTGAAAAATGACTAGAGCCAGTGCCCTTTTCATCTGTATACTCCTCTCCGGCACCGTACTGGCGCAGGATCCTCATTTTTCCCAATTCTTTGCTTCTCCGCTTACTTTAAATCCTGCCTTAACAGGTAAATTCAATGGTAGTTTCCGGCTGACAGGTAATCACCGTAACCAGTGGCCTACCATCAACAATGCCTATATTACAACGGCTTTCTCAGCCGATTTTCATGTGATGCAACAAGCAATTCCCAACAATGATAATTGGGGATTTGGCGTTTCGGCGTACAGTGATAAAAGTGCCAATAGTGCCGTTGCCTTCAATTTCGGCTCTATTTCCACGGCCTATCACAAAGGTCTTGACGAGGATGGCAACCACCAAATAGGCGCCGGCTTTCAATTGTCGTATGCCAATATGCTGATCAATACCTCGGTACTCAATTTTGAAGATCAATTGACGGCCAATGGATTTACCGGCATCAGCGCCGAATCCTTCAATGGTGCAACGCTTTCTTCACGCTACATGGATATCAACGCAGGCTTTTTATACAACGGCAGTACCGGTGACGGAAATAATTTTTACCTGGGCGTCAGCATGTACCACATCAATCGACCCAAACAGAATTTTACCGGGGGGCAATATGTACTGAATCCACGCACCACGATTCATGGCGGTGCTTATTTTGCTGTATCACCAAATATTACCCTGCATACCAGTGCCATTCACATGAGGCAGGCAGGCGCATCAGAAACAGTGGTGGGGGGAGCCGCTCAACTCATCGCGAATCCCGAAGTTGAGAAGCCCATCAGTCTTTATGCAGGGGGCTGGGTTCGATTCAATGATGCCTTGATACCTTATTTGGGACTAGAGTTCAATGACCTTCGAATTGGAGTGAGTTATGACCTGAATACCTCCACGCTCAAAACAGCCTCTCAAAACCGGGGAGGGATTGAGGTGTCACTCATTTATGTTCGCCGCCCACCCAATGACCGCCCCATCAAATGTCCAAAATTCTGATGTGCCCGGAAATTGCCACCTTTGTGCTTAACCAATCAGGTAGAGATGATCATTAAAACAGACCGAGGTTGCTAAAAGATATCATCATAGCCATACAAGCTTATTTTCAGGCACACCGTTTCATTCGGGAACAAAAACTCTGGAGATGGATCATTGTGCCCGGTATACTTTATGCCCTGCTATTTGGTGTGAGCCTGGTCTATTTCAGCCAAACATCCACCACCTTCATAGAATGGTTTATCCTGAAAACCGGACTCCGGTCTTGGGTAGAACGCCTCAATAATGGCTCCCTGAGTTTTTTACTTACGATGGGAACCTTGCTGGTGTGGCTCATTTCACTATTGTTCTATTTTTCCTTATTCAAATATCTGTTCCTCATTGTTGGCTCGCCCATCTTTTCGTACCTCAGCGAAAAAACGGAAGCCATTATGGAAGGACGCGAAATACCATTTAGTTTTTCGCAGTTGCTGCACGACATGAAGAGAGGTATTTTACTGGCCATAAGAAATAGTTTCTGGCAAACAATTTATGTTCTAACAATTTTGATCCTCAGCTTCATTCCCGTTGTAGGCTGGCTGACCCCTTTCATGGCATTGCTCATTGAATGTTATTACTACGGCTTTTCGATGCTGGATTATTCCATGGAGCGAATGAACATGAGTGTACCAGGAAGTATCGCTTATATCAGTAATCACAAAGGACTTGCCATTGGCAACGGCATGGTTTTTTACCTGCTCCACCTGCTGCCGGTAATTGGCTGGATCCTTGCACCTTCCTATGCCGTTGTTGCTGCCACCATCAGTATTCACCCGATTAAAAAAACCGATCAGGCATTGACTGATACCGCCTCCTCCGTTCTATGAGTCAGCCGAACGCTTACGGACAACTATATCTCATTCCTTGCTTCCTGCAGGAGGAAGCAGCCCATACCATACCGGCCTATGTACAAAAAGCATTGGCCAATTGCGCAGTTTTTCTTGTTGAGAACGAAAGGTCGGCACGCCGGTTTGTGAAAAAAATATGGAAGGAGATGGTGATCGATGATTACACCTGGCATTTGTTAGAAGGTGCAGGCGGGCCGCAGATACCAATTATGTTAGCTGCCCTTAAGGAAGGCAAACATGTAGGCATCATCAGCGAAGCAGGCTGTCCGGGGGTGGCTGATCCGGGACAATTACTCGTTAAAGCTGCGCAGGATCAGGGCCATAAAATAGTGCCTTTGGTTGGGCCCAGTTCGATTATGCTGGCACTTATGGCTTCCGGCATGAATGGACAACAATTCTGTTTTCATGGCTATTTGCCCATAGATGCTGTTGAGAGAAAAAAGAAAATCAGGGAGCTCGAATCGATCTCGGCACAAAACCACGCTACCCAACTCTTCATTGAAACACCCTACCGCAATCAGGTATTACTCACTGATATTCTGTCGACTTGCCGGCAACAAACCTTACTCTGCGTGGCGGCTGACCTGACCGGACCGGCAGAATCCATCATCACCCGCACCATCGGTGAATGGAAGAAATCAACTTTCTCTTATCACAAGCAACCGGCAATGTTCTTATTACAGGCTTGATGCCGATGGATTCATTCCCTATAAGCCATATTTATCAACCAGGTAGATCAATGCAGCCATATTGATAGCACCGAGCAGGAGCTCCCGCTTATTGACATTTTCAAAAACGTCGGTGCGAGCATGGTGATAATCAAAATAGCGTTGTGGATCCGGTTCCAGTCCGCAAACGGGTGTTGCGAACAAGCGATTGAGGGGTGATATATCGGCCCCGCCGCCACCAGTGGAAATTTGCGTAATGCCATAATTGGTTAACAACTTAATCCAGGAGCGCATTTTTTCCAGCTGCGCTGGCTGCAGTCCGCTTACTGAAAAGCTGCGCGGAGTAAATCCACCTGCATCGCTTTCAAGCGCAAATACATGCTTTTCTTTTTTTGCTTCTGCGTCCATGGCATATTGCGTTCCGCCGCGTAACCCATTTTCTTCGTTGGCAAACAATACGAATCGAATAGAATGGCGGGGCTTATAACCGAGCGCCTTAAACACCCGCATCACCTCAATGGTTTGTACCACTCCGGCACCATCATCGTGGGCCCCTTCATTTACGTCCCAGCTGTCGAGGTGACCACCAATGGTGATAAATTCACCGGGAAATGCCGATCCGATAACTTCTCCCACCACATTATGCCCAATGGTATCGGGCAGAAATTTTCCATTGGTCGTCATGGTAACTGTAAGGGAAGACCGGCGGGATAAGTTCCAGATATCGTCGGCATCACGAGGTCCAACTGCAATGGCAGGTATACGGGGAAAAGAATCGTTATAAGCCATGGCACCCGTATGAGGATCATTAGCGGCCGATTCGGTCAGGGATCGAATCATAACACCGATCGCTCCATACTTAGCCGCAGCACTTGGTCCGCTTCGGCGATAAATGCCGGTTTGACCATAAGAGACCACCGGGCTCACGTTCGTAGGATCAAAGCCTTTGTTAAAATAAACAATTTTACCAGGCACACTGTCTTTTCGCTTATCGAGTTCGGCAAAATCTGCCACAGCAAGTACAGGGGCGGTAATGGTTCCTTTACCGATGGAATTGCCCAAAGCCAATACGTCTAACTTCTTTGGATAAGGTTTTTTATCCAACTCTGTGATAGCTGCAGCGTCGGTTCCACCCCTGACCCAGTGAGGAATCATACACTTCTGTAAAAAAACCTTGTCGGGACCAATCATTTCCATGGTAAATTTGCCCCAGCTGACGGCTCTGGCAAATTGTGGTGAACCCGACAAACGACCCCCAATCTGTTTGGTAAGCTGGCGTAACAGATCATACGCTTTACCATTGCGGAGAATGTCGTCAGAAATTTTTTTAATGAAAATGGAATCGTCATCTGCCTGTGCAAAAGCAAAAAAAGGCAGGAATAATAGGATAATGGATATTTTTTTCATGCCATAAATATAAAGAATAGATGATTTCGCTGCTGGAAATAGCGGCACTTTTCATCTGGGCTGGCGCTTAAAATTGCTGATATATGAAGATAGGAATTGTATGTTATCCCACTTTCGGCGGCAGCGGTGTACTGGCCACTGAATTGGGCAAAGCCCTGGCCGACAAAGGTCATCAGGTTCATTTCATCACGTACCAGCAACCGGTGCGACTGAATGTGTTTAATGCCAATATTTTTTACCATGAGGTGCGGGTACCTACCTATCCGCTGTTCGACTACCCGCCGTATGAAGTAGCACTGGCCAGTACTATGGTAGATGTGATCATCAACCACGACCTCGATCTGCTGCACGTACACTATGCCATTCCCCATGCCTCAGCAGCCTACATGGCCAAGCAGATTGTGAAACAGAAGAACGGCAGAAATATACCTGTAATTACAACCCTGCATGGAACAGATATTACCCTCGTGGGAAAAGATAAAACCTATGAACCGGTAGTTACTTTCTCCATCAATGAAAGCGATGCCATCACCGCCGTTTCAAAAAATTTAAAAGAAGAAACCTACCGCTATTTTGATATTCGCAAGGACATAGAAGTAATTGTCAACTTCGTTGACGTAAGGCGTTTCGATAAAAAACCACTGGAAGCATTTCGTAAGGTAATCGCGCCAGACCATGAAAAGATTTTAATCCATGCTTCTAATTTCAGACGCGTGAAAAGGGTAGACGATGTAATTAAGGTTTTTGCGCAGGTGCTCAAAGCATTGCCTGCCAAACTACTGATGGTGGGGGATGGTCCGGAACGACATGCTGCCGAAGAATTGTGCAGACAATATGGGGTAGATGGTCAGGTGCGGTTTCTCGGTAAGCAGGAACAAATGGAAGATATACTGGCCGTGAGTGATGTGTTTTTGCTTCCCTCCGAATATGAAAGCTTTGGACTGGCAGCATTGGAGGCCATGGCAGCCCGCGTAGTGGTAATCAGTTCGGATGCCGGTGGCCTGGCAGAAATCAATGAGCATGGTGTCACTGGCTTCCTCACCAAGGTAGGAGATGTTGATGCCATGAGTCAACATGCAATTGCCTTACTGAGTGATGCGCAAGGTCTGGCTGAAATGAAAGAGCGCGCTTATGAGCATGCCTGTAAGTTTGATATCAGCCATATCATACCGCAATACGAAAAACTATACAGCAGATTTTGCAGAATGGAAACCGGTAAGCCCTGCTGAGCCTCAGCTTCCCCATACCTCATCAATACTTTGCAGGAGCAGATCACAGGCTTCTTTCAACAAGTCGTTTTCAATCGTCAGCGGTGGCGCAATGCGCAACCGGTCGGGGGCAAAGATGAACCAGTCAGTAAGCAAGCCATTCTTCACACACTGATGAACGATTCGTTGATTCAGCTCAGCGGAAGCAAACTGCAATGACATCCAGCAGCCGGCTGTGCGCACTGCAGTTATGGCAGGATGTTGGATATACCCACGCATAAATTGTTCTTTTTCTTTAACCTGACCGATGACCCCTGATTGCAATAAAACTTCCAGCGCAGCTAACCCAGCCGCACAGGAAACGGGATGACCTCCAAATGTGGTTATATGTCCCAGCACCGGCTGATAGCTCAACTGGTGCATCAGTTGACGGGAAGCGATGAAGGCCCCCAGGGGCATGCCGCCACCCAGTGCCTTACCGAGGAGTAATACGTCGGGCACGATACCCATTTGCTCAAAAGCCCAAAGTGTACCGGTTCTTCCGAAGCCGGCCTGTATTTCATCCAATATTAGCAAAGCGCCTGTCTCTGTGCACCTTTTTCTTACCTGCTGCAACCAGGTAGGATCAGGCACTGTAACACCACTCTCTGCCTGCACCGTTTCCAGCACTACACAGGCGGTGGTATGATCAATGGCAGATATAACCTCAGCAGCACCATATGGATAATGATAGATATCAGGCAACAACGGACGATAGGAACGACGCCAATATTCATCGCCCATCAGACTGAGTGCCCCCTGGGTACTGCCATGATAAGCGTTTTCAAATGCAATCATTTTAGTTCGTCCGGTGACCCGCTTGGCGAGCTTCATGGCTCCCTCAGCTGCTTCAGCCCCGCTATTGGTAAAATAAATACAGTCAAGCGATGAAGGCAACAGCGATGTGAGCAGGCGGGCATACGCAACCACGGGGGACTGTATCAGTTCTCCATACACCATGAGGTGCATATAAGTAGCTGCCTGCTCTTGCACTGCTTTCACAACTGCGGGATGGCTGTGACCAATATTGCTGACACTAAACCCGGCAATCAAATCGATGTATCGTTTTCCTGCCGCATCCCACAAAAAAACACCAGCTGCCTTCACCATTTCCAAATTCATGGGGGCAGGCGACGTAGGTGCCAGGTGTTGCTGAAAAAGTTGACGAAGGTTCATACCTGTTAATTGTCAGGTGCAGGCGGTTGTTTCCGTCGCAGCCGACAACAAAATTAACCGAATAGAAGTATCTTCACCTTGAAAATAATGTTATGGCAACAATTCTGTCTCTTCCCGGCAAGCAGCCTGTTTTTGGAGCAAGGTGCTTTCTCGCGCCGAATGCAACAGTCGTAGGGGAAGTGACCATGGGCGATGAATGCAGTATCTGGTTCAATGCCGTTGTTCGCGGTGATGTGCATTATATACAGATGGGAAATCGTGTAAACGTGCAGGATGGTGCCGTGATCCATTGTACCTACCAAAAACACCCTACCCGCATAGGCAATAATGTCTCCATTGGTCACCTGGCGATGGTACATGGTTGCACGATTCACGATGATGTATTGATTGGTATGGGAGCCATCGTGATGGATGAATGTGTGGTACACAGCAACTCGATCATCGCTGCCGGTGCTGTCGTATTGGAAGGCACCATTGTTGAAGCCGGCACCATTTATGCAGGAGTGCCAGCACGAAAAGTAAAAGAGGTATCGCAGGAACTGATCAGCGGAGAGATCAACCGCATCGCCCGTAATTATGTCACCTACGCCGGCTGGTATGACCAGGCCAGCGATGCTTCCGATAATCTATAGGTAATGAAAATTCAACAGAAAAACCTTTTGTTACTGCTCATCATCGGATGCCTGCTCGGCTCCTGTGGCATACTAGGCAAAAGAAAAAGTGGTTGTCCGCAAGGCAGGAATGTAGGAGCAGAAAGAATCCTTGCCGGTGAGAAGAAAGCCATCAAAATTGCTTCCAAAAAAAGCAAACTGAAAATCTGATCACAGGTAGCTCTTATCCTGTAATGTATCGAGTATGGTTCGGTAACTGATGTACCGCTCCTCTGAAATCGTTCCATCTGCCAAACCTCCTTTCACTGCACAGTCCGCTTCATTGATGTGCATACAGTCATTGTACCTGCAATGACCAATTACTTTCAGCATCTCAGGAAAATAATGCGATAACTCCCGCCGGCTGATATCTACCAGTCCGAACTCACGCAAGCCGGGCGTATCGATCACACTGCCACCGCCGGGCAGATCGAACATTTCTGCAAAGGTGGTCGTATGAAGCCCCTTTCCACTCCATCCACTCACTTCAGAAGTGCGCAACTGAAAATCGGGAAAGAGCGCATTAATGAAAGAAGATTTTCCCACCCCACTGTGCCCACTTAACAGGGTGGTTTTATTTGACAACCACTCTTTCAATGGTTCCAGTCCCACTCCTTCCTGTACACTGATCAAGAAAACTTTATAGCCTGCTGCTTCATAAATTGCCCGATAACGGTCAAATAAAGCCATTTCCTTTTTTCGGTACAGATCAGATTTATTGAATACCAATACGGCAGGTATGTGAAAGGAAGCCGAAGAAACCAGGAACCTGTCGATGAACCCCTGCGATGTTTTGGGCGCCGTCAGCGTGGCCAGTAAGAGGCTTTGATCGAGGTTGCTGGCAATGATATGATGTTGGTGTTTATTATGGGGCGACACGCGAGCCACATAGTTGCTGCGATCGACAATTTCAGTTATCACAGCCGAACGCTCTTCACCCGGCTCCAATTCGATTTCTACCGCGTCACCTACAGCGATGGGATTGGTAGATGTGATGCCATCCACCTTAAAAACCCCCCGTGCCCGGGACTGATAAAACTCACCATCAGCACCTTTAGCAAGGTACCAGCTACCGGTCGATTTATAAATGCGGGCTTTCACGTTTACGAAGATAACAAGGCGGCAGGACAAGCCCGTGAAAAACTGAATAGGCGGAATACCCTCAAAATTTGCGAAACATTAACCAATAAAACAGCCAAAACCCTTATCAATATTAAGGCAGCCCGTTAATTTCAATATCTTCGCGAGGTATGGAGAAATATGCACACGACAGCATACTGCCTGATCAGCAAAGTACACTGGAAAAAAGAGACCAGGTAGCAGGTATGTTCAATGACATTGCCGGACGCTATGATATGCTTAACAGGGTTTTAAGTGGCGGGATCGATATCATCTGGCGAAGAAAAGCACTGCAGGAACTGAAATCTTTGCGCCCACAAACGATGCTCGATGTTGCTACCGGTACTGCCGACGTGGCCATCCTGACGCAACGAATTTTACGCCCCCGCCATATCACCGGCATCGACATTTCAGCAGGTATGCTGGCACTGGGTCGAAAAAAAGTTGAACAATTAAAACTCACCGAAAGCATTACCCTCGAATCGGGTGACAGTGAACAACTTCGTTTCGAGGACAATCATTTTGATGCCATCACAGTAGCATTTGGCGTACGTAATTTCCAGCACCTATCGCGCGGACTACAGGAAATGTATCGGGTACTTCGTCCGGGAGGCAAACTGGTGGTACTAGAATTTTCCCGTCCCACCGGAATAGGAGTAAAACAATTCTATGGCTTCTATATGAAGTTTGCAGCACCTGCCGCCGGTAAGCTGCTGGCAAAGAACCAACAGGCCTACGAATACCTCAACAACAGTGTACAGGCATTCCCCGAAGGAGATAAATTTTTAGACATACTTCGTGCGGCAGGATTCAGTAAGACCTACCTGAAAAAACTCAGCTTTGGAATATGCACCATTTACTGCGGAAGCAAGTAATCATTGCGGTCATATTATTCCTTGTTGGTGCCAGCACTGCGAAGGCACAATACATGAAAGAAGTCTATCGCCCTTATCATGATGACATGACCTATTATTTTGGTCTCTCCCTCGGCTACAATAGCACTTACCTGAATTTCAATAAATCTCCCACCTTTTTACAATCCGACAGCATCATTGCAGCTGAACCCGGAAAAAGTGGCGGTGTCACCATGGGACTACTGGCTACTGCCCGACTGAATGAACATTTTCAGTTTCGCATCAATCCCCTGTTGGTGATTGGTGGTGCCAAATACCTTTCATATACCCTGAAAACTAGGTTGCCGGGTGAAGACATCAGTCAACTGCAAACACTTCCTGCCACCATCGTTAGTTTCCCTTTTCAAATTAAATTCAACTCCGACCGTATTCGCAACTTCAGAACTTATATGATGGCTGGACTAAAATACGATATCGATCTGTCGAGCAACTCAAGTGCCCGCAGCAACCAAGATCTCATTAAACTCAGCCGAACCGATTATGGTTATGAACTGGGACTCGGCTTTAACTTCTACCTTCCGTTTGTGACCATATCTCCGGAGATTAAAATCAGTAACGGACTGGCCAACCTGCATCGACCAGACCCGGCACTCAAATACTCAAACGTCATCGACCGGATTTTTTCGCGTATGGTGGTTTTCTCCATACATTTTGAAGACTAACCCACTCCGGCACCTGCAGTGGGATTCAATTTTAGTAGATTTGCCGAAATCCCGACATGAACCATTACATCATCAAGAATGCCCTGATCGTAAATGAAGGGAAACAACTCGCTGGCGACCTGCTGATCAAGCAGGGACGAATCGAAAAAATCGGCGGCACCATAGCACGCAAAGAAGCCATAGCTGAAATCGATGCGGCCGGACATTGGCTATTGCCGGGGGTTATTGATGACCAGGTGCATTTTCGGGAGCCCGGCCTCACCCACAAAGCGACCATATATTCAGAGGCCAAAGCAGCTGTTGCTGGCGGAGTAACCAGCTTCATGGAAATGCCCAATACCTCACCGCCCGCTTTCACCCATGCGTTGCTGGAAGAAAAGTATGCCATCGCAAAAGCCAGCTCGCTGGCCAATTACTCCTTTTATATGGGTACGTCGCCGCACAACCTTGATGAAGTATTGCGCACCAACGAAAGAAAAAAAGACATCTGCGGAGTAAAGATCTTCATGGGCTCCTCCACCGGCGAACTGCTGGTAGATGACCCCATCATCCTCGACCGGATTTTTTCCGGCTGCGAGGTATTGATCGCGACACACTGCGAAGAAGAATCGATGATGCGTCGCAATTTCGCAGCACTAAAAGAAACAAAAGGAACATTACAGGCAGCTGATCACCCGATAATACGGGATGCGGATGTTTGTTTTACCTCCTCCTTTAAAGCCATCCAGCTGGCAAAAAAATATGATGCAAGGCTTCACATTCTGCACATCACCACAGCTAAGGAATTGATCTTATTCGGCAATATGCTTCCCTTGGCAGAGAAGCGAATTACTGCAGAGGTATGTGTGCATCACCTACACTTTACCGCTGATGACTATGCCTTATTAGGTAATGATATCAAATGCAATCCGGCCATCAAGGCGCCGGAAAATAAGGCTGCCCTCTGGGAAGCCCTGCTCGATGACCGGCTCGATGTTATTGCTACCGACCATGCTCCTCATACCCGCGAAGAGAAATCAGGCGGTTACGAACAGGCTCATGCAGGCTTACCTCTGGTGCAACATGCCCTGCCCATGATGCTCGACTATGTGCAAGCCGGCAAAATCACTATCGAAAAACTGGTTGAAAAAATGAGTCATGCTGTAGCCATCTGCTTTCAGATAAAGGAAAGAGGATTTATCCGCGAGGGCTATCATGCCGATCTGGTGCTGGTCAACCCGAGCCAGCCATGGACAGTGAATAAAGAAAACATCCTGTACAAATGCGGATGGAGCCCCCTTGAGCAACACAGTTTCGGCACAGCCGTAACGCATACTTTTGTAAATGGGCATTTAGTATATGGAAAAGGCAGGTTCGAAGAATCCTATAAAGGGATGCGGCTGCAATTCGACCGCTGAGTCATGAAAAAAACTGCCTGAACTAAAAAGAATTCTTCCTTGTATGAAAGCAGACAATACGACGTTGGTCGACCTTTCCATCTTTCATCCCGATGCTGAGCAATCGGTCTTTCACCGGCTAAATCACACCCAAACGAATGCCGGAAAAGAATACCTCCGGCAACTGCTGTCCAACCCCCTCACCTCCGTATCCTCCATTCTCGACACCCAGCAAACGATTCAAACGTTGGGAGCCGTGCAGAGCAAATGGCCCCCACTGATTTCCAATGGCACCATCATGGTATTGGAAAAATACTATGAGTCGCAGATTGATCACTTGCCGGGGAATCCGGGATTGATCAGCAGTCTGCTCTACAAGCTGACATCCACCACCGACTACTCGCTCACGAAATATACGGTACTGCATGCCATAGATTTTGTAAAAGGGCTGACCATCATTTTACAATTGATAGAAGATAGTAAAAGCGCTCTTCTGCTTGGCTGGCACAGGAGGATCTCGTATTTATTACAAAAAGAGGAAGTAGAAAAAATGCTGATCACAGACAAAAAACAATGTTCCGCAAGTGAGATACTCTTCTTTGGTATTTTTTTACGAGGCCGCTTTAAGTCAGAATTATTTGAGCTGATAGATATTTACCACAAATTGGATGCCTATATGAGTTTGGCGATTGCAGGCAAGGAGCTGGGACTTCATTTTCCTGCAATAGCTGATACGGAGATGCCCTACCTCGAAGCAACCGGCCTGTTTCATTTACTATTGCCCGTACCCATACCCTATGATGTGCACCTGAATGAAAATGAAAATTTTGTTTTTCTCACCGGCGCTAATATGGCGGGTAAGAGCACTTTCATCAAAGCGGTAGGCATTGCCGCATACCTGGCCCATATTGGCATGGGTGTACCCGCCCAAATGATGCGCATCAGTCTGCTCAATGGCATCCTAAGTAACATACATATTACTGATAACCTGATACGGGGTGAAAGCTATTTTTTCAACGAAGTACAACGCATCCGCAATACCATTGAGACCGTCAGCCGCGGCAATAAATGGCTCATTCTGATTGATGAGCTTTTCAAAGGCACCAACCAGGAAGATGCCATTCGATGCAGCACTGCTGTGATGGAAGGATTACGCAAAAAGCGGAACAGCCTGTTCATTTTATCTACGCACTTATATGAGATCGGCACGACCCTGAAAAAGTATCCCAATATACAGTTCCGTTATTTTGAAACATCCGTATCAGCCGGTGAACTGCAATTCAGCTACCACCTAAAGCCGGGTATCAGCAACGACCGGCTGGGATACCTCATCTTGCAAAAAGAAGGCGTGCTGGGCCTGCTGGATCAACTCTAGCATATATCCGATTTATACTTGCTTCCCGCCAACGGCGGATAATGCTGTACTGCTGCGCCAATGCATACATCTTTTTGGCAACTCCGGACATCCGTTTTTTCACGGTATTTTTTCGGTGTTTTAACTGACTAATTTATCCGTAAAACCACCTGACGGCGACAAAAAACCGGCCATTACCTTGTGCCCCAAGAAGTTCAGCCAATAACGGCTGCCGGAAACAAAACTGATCATGCTTGTAAAAACTTTTGGAAGCGCCGTATTTGGTGTGGAAGCCATCGCCATAGCCATAGAAGTGAATGTCAGTATGGGACAGGGATACCACATTGTGGGGTTGCCTGATAATGCAGTCCGTGAAAGTTTACAGCGAACTGAGAGTGCCATTAAAACCAATGACTACCACATGCCAAGAACAAAAATCATCGTGAACCTGGCACCCGCTGACATAAGAAAAACTGGATCGGCATTTGACCTGCCCATAACAATGGCTGTATTGGCTGCCAGTGAACAGCTGGAAAATCCCGAAAAACTGACTGACTTCGTCATGATGGGTGAGTTGGGCTTAGACGGGTCGGTGCAACCCATCAAGGGTGCCTTGCCCATGGCGCTGCAGGCAAAGAAGGAGGGCTTTCTCGGACTCATCGTGCCGGCAGGAAATGCACGGGAAGCCGCGATGGTAGAGGGTCTGAAAGTGTATGGCATCTCCCACCTGAGAGAAGTGGTGGCTTTCATCCATGACGAAGAAAGCCTGCAACCAGTGGTAGTAGATACCCATGATATCTTTACCCAACAAACAAGCGATGAAGACTTTGATTTCAGTGATGTAAAGGGACAGGAGAACATTAAACGCGCCATGGAAATAGCAGCCGCCGGTGGTCATAATGTACTGCTGATTGGGCCACCCGGAGCAGGTAAAACCATGCTGGCGCGCAGGCTTACCACCATACTCCCGCCACTGGTCATGCAGGAGGCACTTGAAACAACTAAAATACACAGTGTGGCCGGCAGACTTCCTGAACATTGCGCCTTGATAAATAAACGACCCTTCCGGGCCCCGCACCATACGATTTCAGATGTGGCCCTCGTCGGGGGCGGAGGCACACCCCAGCCCGGAGAAATTTCATTAGCACACAATGGAGTACTATTTCTCGATGAATTACCGGAATTTAAAAGAACCGTTCTTGAAGTGATGCGACAACCCATGGAAGAAAGAAAGGTAACCATCTCCCGGGCAAAAATGGCATTGGACTTCCCCGCCAACTTCGTTTTGATTGCCTCCATGAATCCCTGCGCCTGCGGTTACTTCAATCACCCTGAAAAAGAATGTACCTGTCCGCCGGGCTCTGTGCAGAAGTATTTAAATAAAGTGTCGGGGCCCTTACTCGACCGCATCGACCTGCATGTAGAAGTAACTCCCGTATCTTATGCAGAAATCAGTCAACAGCAGCCCGCAGAAAAATCGGCTTTTATCAGGGAGCGGGTCATGGCTGCAAGAAAAATACAGCAAGAACGATACGCCGCTGCATCGGGCGTGTATTCCAATGCCCAAATGAGCAGTCAGCAACTGCGCCAATACTGCGCAATCACCACCGCAGGGGAATTGCTGCTGAAAAACGCCATGGAAAAATTAAACCTCAGCGCCAGAGCTTATGACAGAATCTTAAAAGTCAGTAGAACCATTGCCGACCTGGAGGGGTATCCACATATTGAAACACATCACCTTGCTGAAGCTATTCACTACCGCAGTCTCGACAGAGAAAGTTGGGGTACCTGAGAAGAATAGCTGTTAATACAACCCGGCTCTCTGCCGTTGTCGGTCGCTGCCGTTGTTGGTCAGGCAGTGCTTGTTGATCTGGCGATCAACAAGGGCCAATAGTTGATAGAAAAGGAAGTTTAATACAGTCCCGCAGCCAACATAACCAGCGTGCAGGCTTCTACCGGCTCAATGCCCTTGGCCCGCAACAATGACTCAAATGCCTCATTCTCAGTGCCCGGATTGAAAATGACACGACGTGGGGAGAGTCCGATAATATAATCGTAAGCTGCTTCCTGCAATGCAGGATTTAGGTAGAGCGTTACCGTATCTACCTCCGCAACCGCTGGTTGACCCGTCTGAATAGTAGTATCCCCAATCATTCCTTCCTGTCTGCCAATGGCTACAACGGGATGACCATGCGCCCGCAAACGCTCAACAGCCAAATAACTATATCGGGAAGGATTCTCAGAGGCGCCCAAGACAATTGTTTTCTTCATACCCAAAGTTACTTTATTTAGCCGGCTCATTACACCATCATTCACAGGCTGCAGTTCAGAGCGACAGTACCCGGCCAGAAATCATTGGCCCATCAACGGCAGTTCCAATTAAAACAGAAAATCCCCGGCCACTATAATCAATAAAAAAATTTATGCCCATGCGTTTGGTGGTATGTAAATAAATTTTCTCTAACTTTCAGCAGTTATAAAAACAACTAAACAACTCACACCATGGCAAAAGCATCCAAAAAGAAAGCACCTGCTAAGAAAGTAGCGCCTAAGAAGAAAGCCGCTGCCAAAAAGCCCGCAGCAAAAAAGAAAACAGCACCTAAGAAAAAAGTAGCCGCAAAAAAAGCTGCTCCTAAGAAGAAGGCCGCTGCAAAAAAACCAGCTGCAAAAAAGAAAACAGCACCTAAGAAAAAAGTAGCCGCAAAGAAAGCTGCTCCTAAAAAGAAGGTTGCTGCAAAAAAACCAGCTGCGCCGAAGAAAA
>CAYUXJ010000002.1:0-27839 GCA_964448845.1 uncultured Sediminibacterium sp. | reverse complement strand
AAAGCTGCTCCTAAAAAGAAGGTTGCTGCAAAAAAACCAGCTGCGCCGAAGAAAAAAGTAGCCGCAAAGAAAGCTGCTCCTAAAAAGAAGGCCGCCGCAAAAAAACCAGCTGCTCCGAAACCCACGCCAGTAGCGGCTCCCGCACCGGCACCCACACCGGCACCTACACCGGCACCCGCTGCGGAAGGCGGAAACAGCTAAACCCTTGATGGGCAAAATGTATGATCCGGAAAGCTTGTATAGTTTTCCGGATTTTTTTTCTTTATCCAACTTCATCTTATATACAAGCAACTACCCACTATGCGTATCCTTCTTATAATCTGTTGCCTGCTGGCATCTTTTATTGCGCCCGCTCAGCATAATTCCAAACTGGCCGAAAAAACCAGCAAATTTGTTCGGTACGATGGCTATTTCCCATTCTATTGGGATGCTGCCAATGGAAAAATCTGGTTACTGGTCAATAAAATCGGTACCGAATTTCTGTATGTTACCAGCCTGCCCGCAGGACTCGGATCAAATGATATTGGATTAGACCGCGGTTTAATTGGTGACAGTCGTATTGTCAGCTTTCAACGCGTGGGTAAAAAATTGTTGCTCATAGAACCCAATTATGGCTACCGGGCATCCTCTACCGATGCTCGCGAGAAAAAAGCAGTTACTGAATCCTTCGCGCAATCTGCGATTGCCAGCTTTACCATCGATGAAGAAGAAGGCGGACAACTGCTGGTCGACGCCACAGCCTTCCTATTACGCGATGCGATGCAGGTAACCGACCGACTGCGCATGATGAAACAGGGAACTTATAGTTTCAATGAAGCACGCTCCGCTATTTATCTGCAGAATACACGCAACTTCCCCCTTAATACTGAGTTGGAAGCCACCGTAACATATACCGGCGGCGCCGATGCCGGCAGATTGGTTCAATCAGTAGTGCCGAGTCCGGAAGCCATCACCCTGCGCATGCACCATTCATTTATTCAATTACCGGATAATAATTACCAGCCCCGGCGCTATGATATTCGCAGCGGATACAATACCATCAGCTACTTTGATTACAGCACACCTTTCTCTGATCCTATCCGCCAACTTTTCATCACCCGGCATCGCTTGCAAAAAAAAGAGCCGCAGGCAGCCATGAGTGAGGCAGTCAAACCAATTGTATATTATCTCGATAACGGCACACCTGAACCCATCCGCAGTGCCCTGCTGGAAGGCGGGAACTGGTGGAACCAGGCTTTCGAAGCTGCCGGTTATAAAAATGCATTTGTGCTTAAGCTGCTCCCCGACTCTGCCGATCCGATGGACATACGCTACAACGTAGTAAACTGGGTGCACCGCTCTACCCGCGGCTGGAGCTATGGCATGAGCATCACCGACCCCAGAACCGGTGAAATCATTAAAGGACAAGTGACACTGGGCTCCCTGCGCGTAAGACAGGATTATATGATTTTTACCGGACTACTCTCTCCATTTGTCAATGGACAACCCGTAACAGAAACCATGAAGAAGGCTGCCCTGCAAAGACTTCGTCAATTGTCAGCGCATGAAATAGGGCATACCCTCGGTCTGCAGCATAACTATGCTTCCAGTTTCAACAACCGCGCATCGGTGATGGATTATCCTCATCCGCAGGTACAGCTGGATGCCGCTGGTAACATTGATTTTTCTTCGGTTTATACCAATGAAATCGGTGCATGGGACAAACAAGCCATTCGCTATGGCTATACCGATTTCCCAGCCGGCACCCAAGAAACTGATGCGTTGAACCGCTTACTCGAAGAGAATACCGACAAGGGATTGTTATTCATCGCCGATGCCGATGCCCGGGCTGCTGGTGGCATGCACCCGAAAGCACATCTGTGGGATAATGGCACACAAGCACCGAAAGAATTAGAATCTATGCTGGAAGTAAGAAGTAAAGCACTTCAGCAGTTTTCAGCGAATGCCCTACCCGATCGAACACCCCTAGCGCAACTGGAAGATGTGCTCGTACCGGTATATAATTATCATCGCTACCAGCTGGAAGCTACCTGCAAACTGATTGGAGGCATGAACTACAGCTATTCCGTTAAAGGTGATCGACAAGACAAACCCACCATACTTCCAACTGCCCAGCAGCAGGAAGCCATCCGGATAGCCTTGCGCTGTCTTTCACCCGAAGTGCTGACATTACCCCAACGAATCATTGACCTCATACCTCCCCGTCCACCACAATATTATAATTCCGGTGAACTATTCAATAAAAGAACAGGCATGTCTTTCGACCCACTCGCTGCCGCAGAAGCCCTCGCCGACTTTGAACTATCTTTTTTATTTCACCCAGAAAGAGCCAACCGTATGGTGCAGCAAAAAGCCATAGCCGGCTCGCCGGGCTGGGACGACCTGCTCGATGCAATCCTACAAGCCACCTGGATGCGCCCCCTGAAAAATGGATTGGAACGCCAGGTGCAACTGCAAACACAACAAATGGTGCTGACCTGGTTACTCGCTCTCTATCAAAATGACCAATCCGGCTATGCAGTGAAATCTATTTGCCACAGTCGACTACGGCAGTTAAAGAATTACTGCCAGAGCAAAAAGAACCTGCCAGAACTGGCAGACCACTGTGCCTATGCCATAGAACGCATCGATCATCCAAAAGAAGTACCGATGCCTGTTCATAAAGAGATACCGCCGGGTGCCCCCATCGGTTGCGAAGAAGATCGTTACTGATCTGCTGCACTAATAAAGCAAGATAATTTCTACACGTCGGTTGCGCTGGCGACCTGCCGGCGTTGTATTGCTGCTGACCGGCAACAGAGACCCCATACCCCTTATTGTAATAATCTGAGGAGATAACTTCAATTGCGCAATCAAATAATCGGCTACTGCTTTTGCCCGTTGTTCAGCAAGTTGTTGGTTATAGACTGACGTCCCTTTATTATCGGTATGACCAACTACTTCAAGACTCCTGAATTTTTTTTGTCCGATCACAGCAACGATCTCCTGTAACCGCGGATATAAAGCAGGATTCAATACTCCTTTGTCAAATCGAAATAATACATCGGGTATCATCAAGGTATCCGCAGTGTGCACTGGTAATGGGTTAGGCGCAACCAAAGGGCTTACCACCGGGGGAAGCGCAGGTGTGGTGTCGGGTTGAAAGGCCGGCTCATCGTCGAGGTAATTGAAGTCGGTATGCCTTGAATTATTCAGGTACAATAGTTTCCGCTGCTCCTCACTTTCCTGACAAGGAATCCAGCTGCCCGCTGCAGGCAGGAGAGAAATACTATCGATATCATAAATGATGAGGGGGTCATCGTACCGATAGCTGCGGGTAAATGGAATTTTTTGCCGGGCAATATTGCCCAATAGCAGGAATCGCTCTTCACCCGTAGCCTTAAATTCTACGGAAGCTTCGCGCCAGTCATTGACATAGGGACTGGGTCTTGTGAGCGCTAACCGGTAACTGTCTGCCTGACCGGATAGTATCAGTGACATATTTCGCTGCGGCTCATATTTACTCAATACCAAATCAATATGGTCATAGGCATGACCATTGGTGAAAACAGCTATACGAAAACGATAGGTGCGACCGGGAATGGTGGAACAAACCAGACGGGTATAAAGAAATGTTCTACCAGATACACCCTGGGTTCGGTGTTCCATCACCAAACTTTCATGGTGCAAACCTGCAGCTACACGGGCACTGTTCGTGGACTGCATTTTTAAATAAGGAAACCGAAACCATCCCTCGGGTGCACATGCTGAATTAAACTCAATGCAAACATTTCTATCTTCAAAATTTCCATTAACCAGTAGCCCCTGACCAAGGGAGGACAGAATAATACACCAACCAACAGCCGTTAGCAATAATCGCTTCATGTGAAGGATTTCAATAACAAGTTCCACAAAAAAACGTCCCCGCCGAAAGGCGGGGACTATAATAAAATGGTAAAGTTGTCAGGAATCGTTTAGAGCAACATACGAAGTGGCTCTTCCAGTAAGCTCTTGAGTGTTTGCAGAAATGCAGCACCCGTAGCACCATCTACCACGCGGTGATCACAACTCAACGTAACTTTCATCACGTGTCCGGGAACAATTTGTCCGTTCTTTACAACCGGTTCCTGTGAAATACCACCTACCGCCAATATGCAGGCATCGGGTGGATTGATGATAGCCGTGAACTGATCGATACCAAACATACCTAGGTTGGAAATGGTAAAAGTACTGCCCTCCCAGTCGGATGGTTGTAGTTTTTTATCTTTTGCCTTTTGTGCAAATGTTTTCACCTCAGCTCCGATTGATGTAAGTGATTTACCATCGGCAAACCTAACAACAGGTACCAATAATCCTTCTTCCACTGCAACAGCTACACCAATATTTATATGATGGTTGTAGCGGATGGTGTCACCTAACCAACTGCTGTTTACTTTGGGATGTTGACGCAAAGCCAATGCAGTCGCCTTCACTACCATATCATTGAAACTGATTTTTACAGCAGCATTCTCATTGAGTCTTGTTCTTGCAGCTACGGCTGCATCCATATCAATCGACATGGTAAGATAAAAATGTGGCGCCGTGAATAAGCTTTCGCTGAGGCGGCGGGCGATCACTTTTCTCATTTGTGAAACGGGCACCTCCTCGAAGCTTTCTTTGCCACTTACGACCGGTGCAGCAACAGCAGCAGCGGAAGCAGCTTTGCTGACGGTGGTAGAAGCTGATGCCGGCGTATACGTTGCTATGTCTTGGCGTACAATTCTTCCGTTGTCGCCAGAGCCCTTAATTTTTGACAAATCAATTCCCATATCAGCAGCCATCTTTCTGGCCAGGGGGGAAGCAAAAATTCTTCCGCCGGTTGCCTGTTCTTCCACCACCGTATTGTTAGCAGTGGCAGGTGTGGAGATGGGTGCTGCAGTAGTAGCAGCAGGTTGTGGGGCGGAAGCAGATGAGGTACCTGAGGTCTGCAGGGCAGCCAGAATAGCAGGCACATCCAACGACTCCTTACCAATGATGCAGAGAAGATCGTTGACGCGAATGGTCGCACCGGCGGCAGCACCCTGGTGCAACAGAATACCATCTTTATAACTCTCCAATTCCATGGTAGCCTTATCCGTCTCAATATCAGCCAGTACATCACCCTTATGAACTGCATCGCCCACCTTTTTGTGCCAGGCAGCAATGACCCCTTCTGTCATGGTATCACTCAGCCGGGGCATTAATACGACCTCTTCCATTGTTGCGGGATCAATAGCAGGTGCAGCAGGCGCTGAAGCAGGAGCAGGCGCTGGAGTTGCGGCAGGGGCTTGATTTATTTCAGTAGCTGCACCACCGCTGTGGCGGGCAACCAATGCGGTAACATCTTCACCGGACTGTCCAATAATGGCCAGCAGATCATTTACCTGCAACTTTCCTCCATTGGGGGTACCAATGTGTAATAGGGTACCATTTTGATAGCTCTCCAGCTCCATTGTCGCCTTATCGGTTTCAATTTCAGCCAGGAGATCTCCTTTTTGTACCGTATCTCCGATCTTCTTATGCCAGGACGCAATTACCCCCTCCGTCATCGTATCGCTCAGCCGGGGCATTAAAATCACTTCAGCCATAGTACCTATTCGCTTTAAATGAGCCGTGAAATTACATCAAAATTAAGAACTGCCCTTCTACCCTTGAAAAAATCAGACTGATGAGGGCAAACAGCGGTAATTAGTGACAATATCAACTGTGTATCAGAAAGCCGGCTTCGGTTGATTTTATTGCCCCTGGGCCATGCTATAGCCTTTTTTCTCACCCCATTGATTCAGCAATTCCGTGGAACAGATTTTAAAGTCCTGCATGAGGCGACGGTACAGTTCCAGCACATCTGCCTGGGTGACTGCCCCACCCTCTGTTGCCTCAAATCGACAGGCATACTGGTTGACCAGGTTGGTGAAAGAAGAGCCGGTAGGCCAAACCTGGGTGCCCCGGTTGCTGACGGTAACCAATTTGAACAATCCACCTGTTTGGTGCTGACATTTTTCAGCAACGAGTTTGGGTTGCAAATTGCTTTCGATGAACATATCTACACCCACCACTTTTTCCTGCAGGTGTTCGGCGCTTTCCAGCATTGGGTTCGCAGCCAATTTAAAATGCGTGGGCGTTGGAGGCTGATCGGCCAGCAACGGACGTGGCTGATGTTCGGGCATTTTGCCGATATTGGCTATGATTGCCTGTGCAAATTCCGTTGTACTTAATGGCTTATCCTTTTTACTACCAAAATCACCGGTATGCAGACCACTTTCCAGTGTGTACAGCAAAGCATTTTCCAATACAGCAGCAATATGCATCAAACCCAGGTGCCGCAACATCGCAAATCCGCTCAGTAAGAGGGCTGTTGGATTGGCGATGTTTTTCCCGGCAATATCCGGCGCCGTTCCATGCACCGCTTCAAAAATAGAAATATGATCGCCAATGTTCGCAGAAGGCGCAAAGCCCAATCCACCAATCAATCCCGCACATAAGTCACTCACGATATCGCCCTGTAAGTTGGTCAGTACGATCACATCGAACAGATCGGGCCGGCTTACCAGCTTCATGCACAAGTCATCTACAATTACATCATCAGCCTTAACATCCGGATATTCCTTCGCCACCTCATTGAATACGTCGAGGAATAACCCATCGGTCAGTTTCATGATATTGGCCTTATGGCCACAGGTAATGCGGCGGGCGCCTTTCTTACGCGCCATTTCAAAGGCATAACGAATTACCTGCATGCTACCCGGACGAGTAATGAAGCGACGACTCAGTGCCACATCGTGGGTGAGCAAATGCTCTACACCGCCATAAGTATCTTCAATGTTCTCACGAACAATCGTAATATCTATAGGTATGCCCGCCATACTGAATACGGTATCAACACCATGTAGTGTTTGAAAGGTTCGTTTATTGGCATAGGTGTTCCAGGTTTTGCGAGCGGTCACATTCACACTCTTTACACCCTTCCCCTTCGGGGTTTCCATGGGCCCCTTGAAGAGGATTCCCAGCGACTCAATACACTGTTGAGCCTCCGGCGTCATTCCATTGCTATACCCTTTGTCAAAAACCCACTTGCCCATGTCTACCAGTTCATATTCCAATGGAACACCGGCAGCCTGAAAAATAGAGAGAACGGCATCCATGATTTCAGGACCGATTCCGTCACCTTTGGCAACTGCGACTTTGTGCATAGGGCAAAATTTTGCAGGCAAAATTAAGCAATGGAACTGCTATACCCTTGTTAAATTGATGATTTTCATCGTGGTGCGATTCCACCGTCCCAATTCAAATATTTGCCTACCTTTACAGTAGATTATAGAACTGCAGATGGTTACTAAAATTACCGACGGCATTCAGGTATCTGTTGAAACTTTCTACCAACAGGATTACAGCGACCCGCTGCGCGGGGAATACCTGTTTGCTTATCAGATCACCATCTTCAATCACAATTCTTTCCCCGTTAAATTACTGCGCCGTCATTGGTACATTTTCGATAGCAATGGTGAGCAACGCGAAGTGGAAGGCGAGGGTGTTGTTGGTGTTCAACCCCTCTTACAACCGGGAGAACAATACCAGTATGTGAGCTCCTGCAATCTCAGAAGCGATATGGGCAAAATGCAGGGAACTTATCGCATGATGAATACCGATAATCACCAGCTCTTTGCGGTAAAGATTCCCCCCTTTGAATTGGTAGCCCCCTTCAAACTGAATTAATCAAATTTTTTGCTACTCAGGGCTTGTACTTAGCTTGCTGAAAAATTGTGGCTGCCGGTGTACGTAGTAATTGTGCCGGCGTAACCTTTGCATTTTTTTTCATCCATTGCTG
This sequence comes from uncultured Sediminibacterium sp., assembly GCA_964448845.1. Classification (GTDB taxonomy): domain Bacteria; phylum Bacteroidota; class Bacteroidia; order Chitinophagales; family Chitinophagaceae; genus Sediminibacterium. Next base: position 20,017 of record CAYUXJ010000002.1, on the reverse strand, counting down.
AACGATCCGCCACCCACAAAACTGTCCGATATTGCCCGGTGCCTTTTCACCCAATGCAGGCGTGCCGGGCGCTTCCCCCAGATAATCGCGCACCAGAGACACTTCTTTACTGAACAAAAGATCGTTCTGCACAAAAAAGCTCCAGATACCCTGCTCGCTGGCATAACAGGCTTTCAATTGAGCCGCCGTATAACCTGTGATCAGCGTATCTGATACCGATGGCAGCAACAGTTGAAGCAGATAAACCCGCTTACCCGATTCTATCATCTGCTCTACCAATGGCTGACCCATTGTTGGATCGGGATAAAGATCATCGATCAGGTTCTTCATACAATTTACCGGAAGATATACCGGTTCAAAACGACGAGCGATATAAGGCGGGTAAAGTTGCTGTACCTCTGCAGTACCATACCAGGGGAAATCTTTTCCCATATAAACCTGCAAGCCAACCGCTAAGGCATCGGGGGTAAGGATATTGCCAAAACCATTAACCGGACCAATAAAAGTGATCAGCTTGTTGGGTAACGCATAAGATGGGAAATAATAGTTGAAAAAGGCACATCCCTGTTTGACCAGCTTCAACTGCGGCTCAAGCACCTCATCTGCCGGAACCTGTCTGCTCCAGTCCCGATAGGATTGTATGAAACGGGGTAACTCCTGCGGCACACGCTCGGGTGTGGTTCCAAGTATATTATACAAAAAATCTTGTGTGAACCCCGGATAGTTACGTGTGAGCCGCTGCAGGGAGGAATCGAGTTGCAGGGTGTCGATGGCAAACAAATCACGTTCAAAACGCTGCACTTCCCAGGGGAAGCGGATACCGGAAACATCGGGCACCGGGGGCTTTGTAGAACATCCGTAACAAAACAGCAGGGCAATAATCGCTGATAGAACACCTATTTTTTTCATAGCTCGCTGATCAAAAATATTATTCCTTCATGGTTTGAAATACCGGCTTGCGCCAATTCTATGTTAAAGCAATTTCAAAAAATCCGGCACTTCTGTTACCCTAAGAAGCAAATAAAGCAAAAAGATGCTGACATTTGGGGTATGAAGATAGTGCTGGCGCAGCAAAATTACCGCATTGGCGACTTTGAATTGAATACCCGCAAGATCATCGCTGCCATTCGGGAAGCCAAATCAGCAGGTGCTGATTTGATCATGTTCAGCGAAATGTGTATTTGCGGATATCCGGCACGCGATTTCGTTGAATTCAACAATTTCATTGAACAATGCGAGCATGCCGTCGACCTGATCCGAGCAGAATCCAACGGCATAGGCGTACTCATTGGAGGCCCCGCCCGCAATCCCCGGGTGCTGGGCAAGGATTTATTCAATGCTGCTTTCTTTCTTTTCAATGAAGAACTGGTAGCCACCATACATAAGACATTGCTGCCGACTTATGATGTATTCGACGAGTATCGGTACTTTGAGCCGGCAGCTTCCTGGCAGGTGGTGCCGTTTAAAGGAAAGAAACTCGCGATCACGATATGTGAAGACATCTGGAACCTGGGTGACAATCCCCTCTACACCATTTGTCCGATGGACAAGCTCATGGAACAAGCGCCGGATATCATGCTGAACATCAGCGCTTCTCCCTTTGATTATACACATGATGAAGACAGGAAAGCGGTAATCAAAGCAAATGTGTTGAAATACAAACGACCCCTGCTATACTGCAATGCCGTGGGTAGTCAGACGGAAATCGTTTTTGATGGTGGATCGCTCGTATTCGATGCAAACGCCAATCTATGCGCCACCTTGCCGCTATTTAAGGAAACCTTGCAGACCGTAATCGTGCAGGATGACGGCACCATCGATGCCCCCATTGTAGAGCCTGCCAGTCATGTGCCCGACCATGAACTGAATCCGGCAAGGTTAGAACCTGACCTAAACATCGACCAGGTTTATGCTGCCCTCGTGATGGGTATTCGAGACTATTTCTCGAAGATGGGATTCACCAAAGCCATCATCGGCTCATCCGGTGGCATCGATTCAGCAGTTACGCTGGCACTGGCCTGTGAGGCACTGGGAAATGAACAGGTGCGTGCCATCCTGCTGCCCTCCCCTTATTCCAGCGACCATTCTGTTGAGGATGCCATAGCATTGAGTAAAACCCTTCAAAACCCCTATGACATCGTTCCCATCAACCAGGTATATGCTGCATTGTTGGAAACCGTACGCCCCATCTTTGGTGACTTGCCTTTCTCACTGGCTGAAGAAAATATGCAAAGCCGTAGTCGCGGTAACCTGCTCATGGCCATTGCAAATAAGTTCGGCTACATCTTGCTGAACACTTCCAACAAAAGTGAGCTGGCTACAGGCTATGGTACCTTATATGGCGATATGGCCGGCGGAATTAGTGTTTTAGGAGATTGCTATAAACTACAGGTATACGAGTTGGCAAAATACATTAACCGCGAGCGGGAAATTATTCCGCTTCGGATTCTGGAAAAAGCTCCCAGCGCTGAACTGCGACCGGGACAAAAAGACAGTGATAGTCTGCCGGATTACACCCTGCTCGATCAGATCCTCTATCAATATATTGAAAAGAGAAACGGACCAGAAGAAATCAAAGCCCTGGGTTTTGACAGCCAACTGGTTGACCGGACACTGAAGATGGTGAACACGAATGAATACAAAAGAAATCAGTTTTGTCCCATCATACGTATTTCGCCAAAAGCCTTCGGCGTGGGTCGACGCGTGCCCATCGTGGGGAAATACCTGAGTTGATTTCCGTCATTTATGAGCCACCAGCAAAGGCACATGACTGTGAAAAGCCAGCACGTCGGTATGACTGGTACCAAGCAGTCGATCTATATATCCCATCTTCTTAGGGATAACAATGACGAGATCAATCTGATGCTGTTCAGTAACATCATGCACAGCCTGCTCAAAGGAGTTGTTGTAAGCAATGTAATAGGCAGGATGAAATGCGCGCAGGTGCTGGTGCATCACGGCATTTTCCTGACGTAGTATCTGTGTGTGTTCTGCTGCGGCAGTTTTGCTTTCTTCCACATGCAACACTTCCAGTTTCGCTCCCGTTATCTCCAGCAATTGTTGAATCACACCAAAGGGAGTGGTCGCATCCACCTGATCATAATCTGTCAGTAACAATACCCGGCGGATACCAGAGAAACTGGCACCCGGAGGAACAATGATTACCTGATTGGATGTATGCCGTGCTACTTGCAGGGCATTACTGCCAACCAACTTTTCACGCAATTTATTTCCACCGGTAATTCCCATGATGATCAATTCCGTTCCGGTTTGTTTACATACCGAGGTGAGATCATCTTGAAAAATTTCATACACACACCGGGTGTCGATGGCGACAGGCACGATGGCTGATGACAGCAATTCCTGTTTCAATTGATACATCTGCTCTTCCTGCAATGGCAGCAAATCTTCCTCATTTAATCCTTCCAGGTCTGGATTGGCATGAAATGCAGACAATACGGTTTGGGAAGCATTGTATAATACCATTTTTCTTCCCGGCTCCTGACTGATCCAACCCAGTGCATAGTGGGCGGCATTGAGGGCAGTCGGAGAAAAGTCAACAGGTACCAATACGTTTTTCATGCGTCCTTATTGAAGATCAATAAATTTTATCCGTGGATGGCCAATACAGGTATTTGACTATGAAACGCCAAACGGGTAGTATGACTGGTAGCAAACAGACTGCTGAAAAATCCATGATCCTTGGGGATAACAATGACCCAATCTGCCTGATGTTGCTCTACAAAATCAGTTACTCCGTCTGTAAAAGACGCCTGATGAACTACATGGTAAGATGGCATATGATCTTTCAGCAATACAATTTCCTGTAATTCCCGATGAACCGCGGGATCCTTTTCAATGTGTACTATTTTCAGGCTGGCACGCGTGTGATCAAGGAGCCAATGAATTTTACTGACAGGTATATTTTCGTCGGTGTGTTCGTAGTCAGTAAGCAAAACTATGTTGCGGATGAGTTGATATACCGCATTGCGGGGCACAATGATAACGGGAACAGTTGAATGACGGGCAACAGATACCGTATTACTTCCAATGAGTTTCTCCGTCAGGGTTCCGCCCCCAGTAACCCCCATGACCACCAGATGAGAGTTTGTTAATCGGCAAACTTCATCCACGCCATTGATCAGGAGTGAATATTCACAGTAAACTTCCAGAAAGCATCCGGGCGGACAATCATTCTCCAGGCGACTGCGAAACTTTTGAAGCGCTGCTGTACTATCGCGCTTCATCTGTGCTTCATCAAACAACTGAACCGCCGGAACGGGCGAATCAATGGTTAGTGGTGCCTGGTAGGCGTGGTATAAAATTACTTTGCGGCACTGTAAATCACCAGCAAGACGAAGTGCATAAAGTGCAGCCGTATAACTGGTTTCGGAAAAATCAACGGGTACTAAGATATTTTGCATGCGATTAATTTATACAAATGTACCCGTATGCGGCAGACAGAAAAATGATATTTGTCAATATTCTGCAGGTCGGCGGAGAAAAGGGATCAGGTAATGTTCTCAATAATGCCAGCAATACCCTGACCACCCCCTACACAAGCAGTGACCATACCATATTTTTTATTCAGGCGCTTCATATCATGCAATAACTGCACCGTGAGTTTACAGCCGGTACAACCCAGCGGATGTCCCAATGCAATCGCACCACCATTGATATTGATAACATCGGTATTCAATTCAAGGGTTCTTATAACAGCCAACGCTTGCGCAGCAAAGGCCTCATTGAGTTCAATCAGATCGATCTGGTCGATGGTCATGCCTGTTTGTTTCAATACTTTGGGAATAGCTGCCACCGGACCAATACCCATGATGCGGGGTGGCACGCCGGCCGATACACAGCTAACCAGTCGACCAATGGGTTTCAGACCCAGTCTGTTCATCATGCGTTCACTCATAATCACAGCAAAAGCTGCACCATCACTGGTCTGTGAGGAATTACCCGCAGTTACTGAACCGCCTTGTGCAAAAGCAGGTTTTAATTTGGCAAGGGCTTCTATGCTGGTATCTGCGCGCACACCCTCATCTGTATCAACCACAAAAGAGCGAACGGCACGCCTGCCCTTTTCATTAACATATACCTCTTCTACGTTCACCGGCAAAATACCGGGCTTAAAATATCCTTCCTGCAAGGCCTTCATCGCTTTCTGGTGCGACTGGTAGGCAAACACATCCTGATCTTCCCGGCTGATGTTGTATTCCTTGGCTACCGCCTCTGCTGTTAACCCCATACTCAAATAATAGTCCGGATCCTCACTGGCAATCGCATAAGACGGCACAGTCTTCCATCCGGCTGTGGGAACCAGACTCATACTCTCTGTGCCGCCGGCAATAATACAGTCAGCCATACCACTCCGTATTTTGGCAGTTGCCATAGCAATGCTTTCCAGTCCACTGGCACAATATCGATTGATGGTAATACCGGCAACTTCTACGCCCAGGGCACGGGCAGCAATAATTCTTCCGAACTGCAAGCCCTGCTCTGCTTCAGGTACGGCATTCCCCACAATCACATCATCTACCTCACGGGTATCAAGTGCGGGCACCGATGCCACCAACCCTTTAATTACTTCTACCGCAAGATCATCGGGACGGAAAAAACGGAATCCCCCTTTCTTGCTTTTCGTTACAGCCGAACGATAACCGGCGACAATGTAGGCTTCCTGCATAACCTTTAGATTTATGTTCAAAAATAAAGATTTTTTTTAAAAGTTGTTTATGCAACTATTCGAATCACACGGTTAAGGGAATGATTATCTTTGCACCATGTTGTATCCCCTGATCCGCTCATTGTTATTTGCGCTGCCCCCGGAACAGGCCCACCATGTCTCCATGCGTTGGCTTTCGGCTGCCTGCGCCCTCCAACCGGGAGAAAGGCTCCTGACCAACTGCTACCGTTACCCCTTTGCAGATACCCGGATGGTTTTCGGCCTCCCTTTCAGAAATCCGGTAGGGCTGGGTGCGGGCTTCGATAAAAATGCCAGCTACCTGCCGGCACTAAAAGCGCTCGGATTTGGCTTTGTGGAAATTGGTACCGTAACCCCCCTGTCGCAGGCAGGAAATGAAAAACCCCGGCTTTTCAGGCTACCGGCCGATGAAGCCCTCATTAACCGGATGGGATTTAACAATGATGGCATGGATGCCATTAAACGCCGCCTGATTGCCTGGAACGACCGGGAAGCAGCAGCAGGCGAAAATAAAATGATTGTGGGTGGAAACATTGGTAAAAATAAGATCACGGAAAATGAGCATGCCTGGAAGGATTATCTTAAGGTTTTCCGACACCTCCACCAGGAAGCAGATTATTTCGTGGTTAATGTCAGCTCACCCAATACCCCCGGTCTGCGGGCATTACAGGAAAAAGAAGCCTTACTGAAAATCACCGGCAACTTGCAGGAATATAACCAGGGACAACAACACCCTAAACCATTACTGCTGAAAATGGCTCCCGACCTTACCACAGGTCAGCTAGACGACATTTTAGAACTTTGCAGACAAGTGCCCCTGAACGGTTTGGTAGCGACCAACACGACCATCGAACGAAACAACCTCTCTGCAACCTCGCAGGTGCTGAGCGAAAAAATCGGAGCGGGCGGACTGAGTGGGTTGCCTTTACGGCCCCGGGCCTTGCAGGTACTTCACTACCTGAAAGCCAATGCAGCACCTGAACTGCCCATCATCTCCAGCGGAGGCATAATGACTGAAGCTGATGCGCTGGAGCGACTGGAAGCCGGTGCTGCCCTGATACAGATCTGGACAGGATTCATCTACCGCGGACCCTCTTTTGTAAAAAATATCGGAAAAACTATTCAATTCAATAAGCACACCTGATAATGGCATCACTCTTTACAACTGACAATCTGATCAGTTTCATCATCCTCGTAGTACTGGAAGTGGTACTCGGCATTGACAATGTAATTTTCGTCAGCATCATCATGAACCGCCTGCGGGAGGAAATGCGAAAGCGTGCCCGCCTAGTTTGGATGGCTGCAGGCATGTTGACCAGAATCGCCCTGCTTTTTGGTCTCAGCTGGTTATTACAGCAAAAGGGGAAGCCCATCTTTACCCTCTATGAAAAATCTTTTGACCTCGCCAGTTTAATTATGCTCGTCGGCGGCTTATTCCTGATGTATAAATCTGTGAAAGAGATTCACCATAAGTTGGAAGGCGAGGAGCCATCAGCTGAAAAAGGCTCAAAAAAGGGCATTGGTTTTGCGCAGGCCATGGGTCAGATCATACTGATTGATATGATATTCAGTTTTGACAGCATCATAACCGCAGGTGGAACAGCTAAGCGAATAGAGATCATGATTGCGGCGGTTGTTATTGCTATGATTGTTATGTTCCTGTTCAGCAGCACGATTTCCTCCTTCATTCATAAACACCCCACCTTGAAAATGCTCGCCCTCTCTTTTCTGGTGATGATTGGTTTTGTATTACTGGTGGAAGGATGGAATCCGGAACAGGCCCATGGTATGAACCTGAAAAATTATGTTTACTTCTCTATGGCATTTTCCTTCTCGGTAGAATTACTCAATATGCGTATGCGCAAGAAAACAAAAGCAGTTGAACTGCGCGAGCCGGTATTGCCGAAAGAATAACAGAAGAAGAAGCTGAATACATCAGAAGTCAAAGCCCAGCGAGAAATACCAGATGGGCTTACCCCTGAAAACACCTTTCATCGGCCAGCCGGCATCTACTTTCAGGAAATACCCTAAGAGTGTGCTGCGGGCACCAAAACCATATCCACCCGCAAAGGGCCCTATTCCACCAGCATCGAGCCGCACACTTACAGGCGTTCCGCCGGGATCTGAATAATATTCGCCGGGGCGGGTAATACCATTGTACTTGCCATTCCAGGCAGTGCCCAAATCAATGAACTGTGTCAACTGAAAATTGCGTAAGAAGGCATTGTTGATAGGCCGATTCACCAGCGTGGAAAAGAGGGGAAACCTGAATTCACTGTTGATGACAAAAGCGTTGTTACCATTGGCAACATTCTGGTTATACCCACGCATGTTGACTGCCAGCGATTGAAAGGCATAACTCTGATCGGAGGCAGGAGGATTATTATTGAATTTCGGCGCCAGCCAGCCATCCACCCCGCCGAGGTAATAAACAATCTTTTGTTCGCCCCACGAGAAATCCGCCGCAGCCCGACCAGCCCAGATAAAGTTGCGATAAATCGTTTTGTAATAACGTGCATCAAACCCGAAATTCAGGGTAGACTTACCATTATTAAGTGCCGTTTTGAAAGTAGGCAGGTTCACATCCATGAACACTTTGAAGCGCAATCCTTTCCAAATATTTTGTGTGGGATTAATGCTGTTGTCGTGAACATATTCCAGACGCGATACGATGAAACGAGAGATGGTATCAGGAAAAGGAAGGGCAGCCGGATCAGGAATACCAACAAAATTATTAAACGGCCGAAGCACGCCCCTGTCGCTGCGCAAACCAACGATAGCGCGTAAACTGCGCACCTCGTCTAACGGATAAGAGACATGGAACTGATAGAGGTTCGTATACAACATCGTACTATAAAAAGTATTATAGAAGTTGCTGACATTACTACGATAATAGGTAACCCCCCAGTCAATGCGCTTGCGATAATTCATGAAGGAAAGCATCACATCTTTATCAGTGAAATTCGTTCCAAAGCGAAAGCCACCCACAAAGCGTAAATCTTCCATCAAATCACTGACGCCCACTTTAAATGTAAAGTTGAGGTCAGCGCCATTATTAAGCTGAATGGGTCCTACACCACCAGCATACGGCTGAAAGCGGTTGATTAGAATAGCATTGGAAACACCACTCTGTACAAAGTCAGAATTGAATTTGAGCCGATAATCAAAAAGCTTGGATGTACCCAGCACTGATATCTTTTCGGGCACAAGCGGCTGTGTCACAGCATACTGAAGACTGTCGGGCTTTTCATTTTCGAATTCGTTCTGAAAAAAATCTGCTGCCTTCTTTTTTGTGGTATCAACTGCAGGCTTGTTGACATAAACTGTAGCCTGCCCTGTTTGTGTCTTAATATCTGCAATAACTTTCTTCATGTATTCTGTCGGCCGGGTAGTAACATTCCGCTTCAATAAAGTTTGCTCATCTACCTTCAGCTTATATAAAAACTTATAATCGCCCTCTCTTCTCACCTCGCTTACTTGTCCGTTGTTACCAGCTATCCGGGTCTCTGATAAGCTACTTTGGTAATTGGTGATGGGGAAGGTGTAAGTAGAGTCATTATACACCTGATAAAAACTAATGCTATCAGGTTTGGGCAGCTGCCAGGCACGCAGGGTAGAATCAATTTCCAGGGAAGTAGGGTTGTGCAGTACTTCTTCGCCAATGTATATCAGTGTATCGAGTCCGCGACGTTGGGTAGAAAAAAAGCCGGCCCAGCGATTGGCAATTCCGTTTTCATCTGACACAAAAGTGAAGTGATTGGTATTGTATTGCATCGGGTAGCGGGCAGAACCATATTTAACATTCGTCAGCTGCGTGATCTGCTTTGACTTGCCTTCATTCAATACATCTGTGAAAAAGACATTGAAGTTATAACGACTGGGTAATACGGTATCATTTGTAGGAGCCGTAGCAGAGGGACGATTAGATGAGAATACGATGCCGACTTTATTGGGGAATGCCACCAGCGCCGGATCCAGGTCATCATACACATCATCGGTTATTTGCGTAAGTCTGTTTTCTTGAATTTTATACGTGTAAATATCCGTATGCCCATTCTTCACTGCACTCATTACTACAGTATTCTGGTCGAGCATGAAAGAGGCATCAAGAATTTGATCAACGCCACTGATAGACTGCTTAAATCGCTTATACTTGGCAATATTGTCGTAAACAAACATATTGATCTTCCCCTTGTCCCAGTAGATCACCAATAAGCGACTACCCTTGCCATCCCATGCCAGCACCGGATAACCGGGATCAATGTCGCCCTGATAGGTTTTGTAGCCCAGCCGCAACAAAGTTCTGGCATCATAGAAATTTTCATGCAGCTTCACGGCATACTGTCCATCATTGAATTCCACCACAGCATACGTACTGCTGCGTGGATTAGGATTTGCCTGAAACCGGAAATAATCTTTGCGGGTAATATCTTCCGTAACCACCATCGAACCCTTGGGCTGGTTACGGCGACGAGTAATATCTTTTGAATAGCGCTCCTGCTCAAACTGCATAAAATCTTTCAGAATGTCTTTGAATTTTTTCTTACATACCCGCAGACAGGCATTGTTCAAATTTTTATAGATACGGGCGAGATAGAGCAAATAAGTAACATCATCCTTGCGATATTTTTCGGCTATGTAGCGCCAGAAGGCATGTCCTGCAAGGAGGGGTTGCTCAAATGCAAACTGATAGAATGATTTATATCGACCACTGAGGAGTGCACTTTTAAGTTGATCGTCGAGCAAAGTACTCCAGGGCTCTCCTGCATATGAAACATATCCATCTACCAGCCACTTGGGCAAATCAAGCAAGGCCTGGTTGCTGGCAAATTCGCCAATGTCTTCACCAAAGAGCAGGTTATCGGTCAACACTTTGGCGATACCTTGTCTAATCTGTCGACGAAGATTGGCATGATTACCATCAAAATATACGACCAGCTTATTATTTACGAGCCGGGTAACGCCACCGGGGCTTTGCCAGTCGTTACCCAATCCGATGTTGCTGCTTTTATAATCGCGGTAATCATTATAAATAACGATATTGGCCCGACGCTGCAAAGAATACTCCACAAAGTTTTCGATGGCAGGTAACTCTTCCTCCGCCAGCTGGGCAGCAAACTTTCCCAACTCAACACCTCCCTGACTTACATAGGTATTGAAATTGGGTGACTGATAAAACTTCCAGTTGAACTTCTTATGCTGAACCCTATTTTTGCCAAACTCAACGCCATTTACCTGGGCAAGACCCATCATAGGCATAAAAAATACACCTAGCCAGATAATAGCTGTTGGTTTGAACTGCATAGCCTTACTTTGATGTCTTAAAAATAATCAATTACCCTCAAAAGCCGTTAAAATTACCAATATGTTAACCCTCCAGGTCTTCACTTTTAGTCCGATTCGTGAAAATACCTACGTTCTCTACAACGAACAACGCAAAGCTATCATCATAGACCCCGGATGTTACTTTTCTGCTGAAGAAGAAATGTTAAAAAACTTTCTGTCTTCAGAAGGACTAAAACCAACTCTTTTATTAAATACCCATTGTCACCTTGACCATGTTTTTGGCAACCGATGGGTTCATGCCACGTATGAACTGGAACTGCACCTGCACCAGGGAGAACAAATAGTACTGGAAAGAGCCCCTATTTCCGGACAAAACTGGGGACTACCCTTCACCAATTACAGTGGCCCCCTGCATTTTCTGCAAGAGGGTGATGTGATTGAGCTCGATAACGACCGGCTCAGGGTACTGGAGACACCGGGTCATTCGCCTGCCAGCATTTGCTTTTACTGCGAAGCACAGCAATTTGTAATTGCCGGAGATGTGCTCTTCCGCGAGAGCATCGGCAGAACCGACCTGCCCGGCAGCAGCCACGAACAATTGTTGAACAGCATTCGCGAAAAATTATGGGTATTGCCCGATGATGTAGCCGTACACCCCGGACATGGTAGTTCTACCACCATTGGTTACGAAAAACAACACAACCCGTTCTTACAATAATTAAAAGAAACGACGAGAACGGTCCGCCTCCATAATAGTTCGGTATGCCTGAATAAATAATGCCCCCAGATTCTGATAAGGTGGTACATAGTCGCGAAATGTTTCCTTTGCATTTCCGGTAAAACCTGCTTCTAGCTTTTTCCATAAACCCGGCCAATAAATATCTTTTCCCTGTCGCATCTGTTCGCAAATCACATCTATCAGTTGCTGGTTGATTTGTCCGGTACCTACTTGCTTCGAGGAAATGATGGCGGCTTCCGGACAAGTGGCCAGTACGTCGTTCAAGCGCTGATAACCGCCACAACTGCCCAACAATACCAAACGAGAGCTATAGGGCAACTTTTCAATCGTAGAGGGTAAACTGTAACTATGTCCCCGGTGGATTGACATCACAGGCTCTAATCTTTTCGATTGCAGATAGGTAATCAGGCTATCTTGCGCGTGTTCATCGTTATCGCCTACTTCATCTAATGGCAGATTGGAATAGATGACAACCGACTCACCTTTTATAGCTGAAACCTCTGTCCAGTATGGCTTTCGATCGATTTTCCAGTTAGCGTTGGAAAATCTTCGAATAAAGTTTTGATATATTTCCGGACCACCCTTATCACCATAAAAGAATTGCTGCACAATAATACGTCCCGATGAATCTTTCAGCGCTGCAATGGGTAACCGATCTGCCGGCTGCAGTCCCAATGCCTCCAGCACGGATGTGCGCCGGGCGGTATCCATAGAATAAAATATTCGCTGAAGAATGGAATAAATGGCAGCACCGCGGGTATCGGCAGAATCTTTTAGTTGAGCAACCCGCTCATCTACTTTTGCCAACATCCATTTTTTTATCCGTTCATTATAGATGCTGGAATAGGTGGTGGCAACATCTACAGCATCAGACAGTCCAGTAGTTTTTTCCAACCCATCGGCGAAATCAAACACCAGCTTTCTGGCAGCAGCCGTATCCATTCGTTCCAAAAGATCATCGAGGGTATTATAAGAAGCGCAAAGACGTATAAAGCGACGGTATTGATCAAACTGAACATGTGCCAGCAAGGAGTCAGCCGTCTTCCCTTTCCACAACTGAAAGATGCGGGGATAGATGCCCAGCACAAAACTGGAAGTATACATTTCTTCTTCTCCGGTGATGGCTATGTAGTAGAGTTCTTCCGGTGTTAGCCGACTGATTTTCTTGAATCGTTTCAACAGATTCCTCTCTTCATGGAGACCGTTGATTTCATTGAGATAATCTTCTACAGCCCTTTGCTGAATACGCCGGTAAAGTGCATCCATGGCCATGGCAGTGTCACCCTGTCGCAACCGCTTCATGAAAGCAATCCGGGTATCGACAAGCATTTTAAAATAAGTGCCGGTAGAATCCTCTCGGGTAAACGGGGCTATAGAATCAATGGTTAGGCGACCATGATAGATCTCATCAATAAAAGGAAAAATCATACGACCGGTAGGCAATTTGGTGAGATAGGCGATTAATTTCACCAGCGGATGAGAAGATTGATGAATTTTTTTGCCCAGGGCATCGGGCACGGCAGCATAGGTATACAATTTCTCCTGATCATTGAAGGCTGCTAAAACGATGAGACTATCGGCATACCGGCAACCCGGTTGTTTGCTTAAAAGCGCTAAAATTCGGGTATGATCACGATTGGCTTGCTGTAGAAGTAACCAGTCCTGTGCTTCTTCGCGAGCTGAATTAGCCATCAATGCGGTATTTTGTAGCAATAACCAGGCACTTTCCGGGGGAAGACCATAAAAGGCAGACATGAACGATGCCCCCTGACAAGTTGTTTGCATTGCCTTGCCATAAGCATCAACGAGTGCGGACCACTCGCGTGAACTGATTTTTTTTGTCAGCAATCTATCACGGTAGCCATCGAGAAATTCCCGTAGGCTGCGCAGCCATTTATAGCGGTCATTATCACTGAAACTGCTGTCACGTTCTATTTCTGCCCGATAGCCATCGATCTTTTGAAGAACCTGCGCATCCCGCTGCCGTATATAGAGACTGTCTTCAGCCGTATGCCTGCCAGACAAATGAATAGTGGCTATCTGACGCATAGATTGGATGATCTGATCGTGGTACAGCATCCGCATGGGAGGCACCGGCGGCATCGTTACCTCCTGAGCATAACCAGACAATGCACAAAAGCAGCCCAGCCAACCAATAATTCTGCGAGGAAAAAACATACCCCACAAAATTATACTAATTATTATGCAACTATGAGTGGAATACAAAGGCAGTTAACAATAACATAATAATACGAAAAATGGAATTTGCCATCTATTAGAAGTAATTTTGGCTTAACTTATTTTCTATGGGTGACAAGCCCCAAAAAATTCTCATCGCAGATGATGAGCCCGATATCATTGAAATCGTTTCCTACAACCTGAGCAAGGAAGGGTTCGAAGTGTTCACCGCAGCCGACGGAAATGAAGCCCTGCAACAAGCGCGGCAGCACCATCCCGACCTGATTATACTTGATATCATGATGCCCGGAAAAACGGGGGTAGAAGTTTGTCAGATACTAAGAACCCAGCCTGAATTTGCGCAAACCCTGATTATTTTTCTCACCGCCTTGAGTGATGAAACCGTACATATCAAAGGTCTCGAATCAGGAGCAGATGATTATGTCACCAAGCCGGTTAGTCCGAAAGTGCTGATTAGTAAAGTACATGCCCTATTTCGCCGGGTTCGTAAAAAGGATACCGAGAATAAAAAAATTGTACTAGGCGATTTTTCCATTGATCCTGCGAGCTACCTGGTAATCATTAGCGATAGAGAAGTAGCCCTGGCAAAAAAAGAATTTGAATTATTATACCTACTGGCCTCCAAGCCGGGCAGGGTTATGCTGCGCAATGAGATTTTATCGCAGGTTTGGGGTAGTGACGTCATTGTTGGCGACCGCACCATCGATGTACACATAAGAAAAATCCGGCAAAAGCTGGATATGGACTGCATCACAACCGTAAAAGGGGTGGGCTATAAATTTGAGTGGTAAGCCGCCCATTGCCTACCTTTGCACTGCATATCCAACGCATGTTTTCATCCCGCAACCTTTCTCCCCAGCAGCTTTCCGCATTCACTGCCCTGGTGCTTTCAATTCCCATTGGGCTGGGTAGTGCCTGGTTATTGCCCGACTGGAAAATTTCTATTGTTATTTTTGGGGTGGTGTTTTTGGGCAGCTATTTACTGATTCGCCGGGTATTGGAATCATTCATCTACCGCAAGATCAAACTCATTTACAAAGTAATCTACCAAACCAAAGCCACGAAAAGAGAGGAAACTTACTATAAATATATACTTCCCCAAAAGGGTATTGATGAAGTTAGGGAAGATGTGGAACAATGGGCACAGCAGAAAAAAGCAGAGATAGAAATCCTACAAACCAATGAAGCCTACCGCAAGGAGTTTCTGCAAAATCTCGCACATGAATTCAAGACACCGATATTTGCTATTCAGGGTTATGTAGACACCCTTTTACAGGGCGCCATGGATGAACCCGCTACCAGAAAAAAATTCCTGGAAAACACTTCCCGCAATGTCGACCGCATGGTAAACCTATTGGAAGATCTCGACGAAATCTCCCGCCTGGAGAGCGGTCGCCAACCACTGTATAAAACACAGTTCATCATTCAGGATCTCATACGTGATGCCTATGAAGCACACTCTATTCAAACTGCTGCCCGCCACATTACCTGTAGTTTCAAAAAAGGATGTGAATCACCGATGGTTGTTTATGCCGATAAGGAAAAAATTCAGCAGGTGATCGTTAACCTGGTTGATAACGCCACGAAATATGGAAAACAAAACGGACAGATTGTGGCCAGTGTATACCCGATGGATGAAGGACATGTGCTGGTAGAAATAAGTGATGATGGCATCGGCATTGCGGAAGAGCACTTACCCCGGATCTTTGAACGTTTTTACCGCACTGACCAGGGCCGTAGCCGCGATCTGGGGGGAACAGGACTGGGATTAGCCATCTGTAAGCATATCATTGAAGCCCACGGCAAGAATATTCATGTTCGCAGTAAGAAAGATGTGGGCACTACCATTGGATTCATTCTGGACAGCCAAAAATCAGATGAATCCTGATAAAATGAGGATAAAAACCATTCTGTATTAAACAATTATTAAATTTACCACCCCGTCCAACACATGTGCGGTTAACATTACTTTTACACCCAAATCACTACTTATGCGATTGAATAATTTCGGAAACCTGTTCATGCCCAAGAATAAAGTGTTCTATGAGCTATTTGAAGGGGTGGCAGAGAAGGTGCTCGAAATGGCACAGAAACTGAAAGAGATGGTCAGCGAACCTGATCACAACAAACGGGCCGCTATTTTAGCGCAAATCGAAGACCTCGAGCATAAGAACGATGAAAATACCCACCGCATTTTCACCGAGCTGGGACGCAACTTCATTACCCCCTTCGACCGCGAGGATATTCACTACCTGGCTACAGCCCTCGATGATATTTGCGATTACATTTATGCTTCTGCAAAAAAGATCAATTTCTACAACGTAAATCCGAACGATACAGGAATACAAAAAATGGCTGACCTGATTCTGCAGGGTGCACATGAAATTCGCAAAGCGGTGATGGGACTGCGTGATATGAAAAACCTGCGGGAGATGACGGAAGCTATGGTCAGGGTAAACAGCATCGAAAACCAGGCAGACGATGTATTCGACATGAGTATTGAGATGCTTTTTCAACAGGAAAACAATTTTAAAGAAGTAATTAAAAAGAGAGAGATCTATCAGGTAATGGAGATTGCTACCGATAAGTGTGAAGACGCTGCAAATGTGATTGAATCCATCATTATTAAATACGCCTGATGAACTGATCTGCCTTCAAAGGCAGGTGGGTTGCACTAAACTGTTCTGTATGCTTACTCTCTTGATTATTATCATTGTTCTGGCATTTGTATTCGACTACATCAATGGGTTCCACGATGCGGCCAATGCCATTGCCACCATTGTTTCCACCAAAGTGCTTACGCCCTTTCAGGCAGTTGTTTGGGCAGCAGTTTTCAACTTTGCCGCCTTCTTCATGGCCAAATATGTTTTTAAGGAATTCGGTATCGGTAATACGGTTGCCAAGTGGGTAAACGCCGAGTTCATTACCCTCCATGTGATTCTGGCAGGCATTATCGCCGCCATCATCTGGAACCTGCTTACCTGGTGGTTTGGCATTCCCTCTAGCTCTTCCCATACCCTGATGGGTGGATTTGTAGGCGCCGCCCTTACCCATGCCCATGGCTTTAGTCAGGGTGGTGTGGATGTGATCAACTACGTGAAAGTAGTACCTACTTTTTTATTCATTTTCATTGCGCCACTGATTGGAATGGTCATTGCTTTTATTATTACCATTCTTATCGTACATATTTGCAAAGGGTCTAACCCCTACAAAGCAGAAAACTGGTTTAAAAGATTGCAGCTGGTTTCTTCCGCGGCCTTCAGTGTGGGTCATGGGGGTAATGACGCCCAAAAAGTAATGGGCATCATCGGTGCTGCCACTATTTTCTACGAAAAAAGTAAAGGAGTTACCATGGATTTCAACCAGTTTGTGGATGCTTATCCATGGGTTCCAATGGCAAGTTTTTTATTCATTGGATTGGGCACCATGAGCGGCGGATGGAAAATAGTTAAGACCATGGGGACCCGCATTACCAAGGTAACGCCACTGGAAGGTGTTGCGGCAGAAACAGCCGGTGCCATCACTTTGTTTATGACCGAACACTTTAAAATACCGGTCTCTACTACCCATACCATTACCGGATCAATCATTGGTGTAGGTGCCACCAAGCGCCTTAGCGCAGTAAGATGGGGCGTAACCATTAACCTGCTCTGGGCATGGGTGCTAACCATTCCGATTTCGGCGTTGTTGGCCGGACTCATCTACTACATTCTCAAGCTATTCATTTAAGCCGGGCATTTTCTGCTAATCCCCGAATGGGTTATCTTGCAGCCATAAATTGATTTATGGCCACCATTTTAGTCACTGGCGGTTGCGGTTACATTGGATCTCATACCCTGGTTGATCTCATCGAACATGGCTTCGATGTAATTTCCATCGATGACCTCTCCCGTTCATCCGCCTACTCACTCACAGGAATTGAAAAAATCACAGGCAAGCGCATTAAAAACTATACGGTTGACTTGAAAAATTTTGATGAAACATTAGCCGTATTCCAGGAAAACAATGACATAACCGGGATCATCCATTTTGCTGCTTACAAAGCCGTAGGAGAATCTGTAGAGGAGCCATTATCTTACTACGAGAACAATTTATTTTCATTGGTTAATCTGCTAAGATGTGCAGATGAATTTCAGGTACCCCATTTTGTTTTCTCCTCATCTTGCACGGTATATGGCAGTCCGGCCGATGTACCTGTTACTGAAAACACACCCTGGCAAACAGCAGAGTCACCTTATGGCGCCACCAAACAGATGGGAGAAACCATCGTACAAGACGTTTACCGGCAAGGCGCGGGAGCAGCCATATTATTGCGGTATTTTAATCCGGCAGGAGCACATCCCTCAGCATTATTGGGGGAGAGCCCGCTAGGAAAACCACTAAACCTGGTTCCTGTTATCACACAGACTGCCATTGGTAAGCTGCCTACGATGAAGGTGTATGGCGATGATTACCCCACACGCGATGGCAGTTGTATCCGAGACTACATTCATGTATGCGATATTGCCCATGCGCATACGCTGGCTATGCAGTACCTGATAGATGGAAAGAATAACGAGCCGACGGAAGTATTCAACCTGGGAACGGGCAATGGCATCACGGTGCTGGAAGCCATCCGGATGTTTGAAGAAGTGAGCGGACTTTCACTGAATTATTCCATGGGTCCTCGCCGGTCGGGTGATGTGATGGCGATTTATGCCAACAACCAAAAAGCAATAGATCAGTTGGGCTGGAAAATACAATATGATTTGCGGGAGATGATGCGCACTGCCTGGAACTGGGAGTTGAAAGTAAAAGAAGAGGAAGAGAAGGCCCGAAAAAACTAAGCAATTACTGATTGACCATTTTCTCTGCATTCTCTGCTACCTGCAGGGCTTCGATGAATTCATCGATTTCGCCGCCAATAACTGCATTGAGGTTATAGGAGGTTAGTCCGATGCGGTGATCGGTCACCCTACCCTGAGGCCAGTTGTAGGTTCTTATTTTAGCACTTCTGTCGCCTGTACTCACAAGAGTTTTGCGACGGCGGGCAATTTCATCTTCCTGTTTGCGCACCTGTTCTTCGTATAATTTGGTACGTAGCATGGTCATGGCTTTTTCCCGGTTGCCCAGCTGGGAGCGTTCTGTTTGGCAAACCACTACCACCCCGGTAGGAATATGGGTAAGAAACACTTTGGTTTCTACTTTATTGACGTTTTGACCGCCGGCACCACCACTACGGGCGGTTTCCATTTTCACATCACTTTCCTTCAATTCAAAATCTACTTCGTCTGCTTCGGGCATAACGGCGACGGTGGCCGCGGATGTATGCACCCTGCCCTGGGTTTCTGTATCAGGAACACGCTGTACGCGGTGAACACCACTTTCGAATTTTAGGGTACCGTAGACATCTTCACCGGTTACTTCTACCACTACTTCCTTGTAACCGCCTACGGTGCCTTCGCTTTCGCTCACAATTTGGGTTTTCCAGCCCTTTTTTGCGCAGTAGCGCAAGTACATACCCAATAGGTCACCGGCGAACAGACTCGCTTCATCGCCACCGGTACCGGCGCGGATTTCGAGGATGGCGTTCTTATCGTCTTGCGGATCTTTGGGTATCAGCAGTTGGGTGAGGAGTTTTTCCAGTTCTTCTTTTTTTTCTTCCAGGCCGGGCAATTCCATTTTGGCCAGCTCTTTCATGTCTTCGTCGGAAGAATGTTGAGCTTCCTTGGCAAATTCATAGTCTGCCAGCACTTTTCTATAGGTTTCGTAGGGCTGAACGATTTTTTCGAGGGAGCGGTATTCTTTGGAGTAGGCGCCGAATTCTTTCTGGTTGTTGATGATTTCGGGGTTGGTCAGGGCGATGCCCACCTGTTCGAATCTGGCTTTAATGGCATCTAATTTATTCAGCATATCCCCGATTTTTCGTGCGCAAAGGTACGATTTTGTGGGGAAGAAATAGGTTGGGAAATGAAAAGGGGTTACATCCAGTGTTTTGAAGAAGGTTAGCACATTTACTTCACAACAAATGCGTAGCCCCCGTTTTTATAGTCCCAGGTACTTATAGAATCCAAACCGGGAATTTCCACGTTACAATTCTGCCGCAA
>CAYUXJ010000001.1:152426-179536 GCA_964448845.1 uncultured Sediminibacterium sp. | reverse complement strand
CCGCCGCAGGCGGAACGCCTAACCTACAATAGGTATGATTTCGATTGCCGCTATGGGTCGCACCCGATGTTTTTCACCGACCAACCATCCAATAGCACTTTCCGGCTAATTAGTAAATAGTGTAAATTTATTCATGCTAACATTTCTTTTTTCCCTCTTGTTATTTTTCAGCCATTGGGTTACCCCCCTTTTTTCATCCTCTCCATCTTTTCCCGTCGTCATCTTCCATTCCGGCGAAGCAGGATATCATACTTTCCGCATTCCTGCCATCATTCAAAATGCTGAAGGTCATCTGCTCGCTTTTTGTGAAGGAAGAAAATCAGGATCAGGCGATTTTGGGAACATCGATATTGTTGTAAAGCGCAGTACTGATGGTGGCGACACCTGGAGCGATCTGCAGGTGGTCGCTGAACATGGTGACCTGCAGGCTGGCAACCCCGCCCCCGTAATCGATCGCCTGCATCCGGAACTTCCCGGCCGAATCTTCTTGTTTTATAATACCGGCAACCAATCTGAACAACACATGCGCGAGGGAAAAGGTCAACGTGAAGTATGGTTCCGCTGCTCTGACGATGGTGGAATTACCTGGCAACCCCCCGTGAACATCACCCAACAAGTGCATCGGCCTCGTCAATCAGTTTCAGATACAAGTAAGGACTGGCGCAGTTATGCCAATACTCCCGGCCATGCCCTGCAATTAAATAACGGACCATATCGGGGGCGACTCGTTATAGCTGCCAACCATTCTGCAGGACCTCCACAGCGCCATTTCAGCGATTACCGGGCTCATGTCTTCTTCTCAGATGATCATGGTAGAACTTTTCAATTGAGTGAGGACGTTTCTTATCCGGGAAGCAATGAATCTATGGCAGCAGAACTGGGCGCTGGGGGCATCCTGCTCAATTCCCGGAATCAAAGTGGTGATGCAAAATGCCGGATCATCTCGCGCAGCAACGATGGTGGGCAACAGTGGGATACTACCTACCTGGAAAAAAGTTTAATTGATCCCGTGAACCAAGGGTCAGTTCTGACCATTGGATATACAGGACAAAAAGCAATAATCGCTCATTCCCATACGCAGGATAGCTTACGGCGGAACCACCTGATGCTGCATATCAGTGAGGATGATGGCATTACCTGGCTGCCCTATCAGCTGATCGATCAGGCGCCGGCAGACGCTGCCAAAGATTATACTGCTTACTCTGATATCGTGCTATTATCTAGAAAAAAGCTGGGAATAATCTTTGAGCGAAATGGCTATAGGGAAATTGTTTGGTCAAGTGTCGGGTTGCCCCAACGTCTTACCCGCCCGAAGCGTTGAGTAATTTTTTTCTTCTTTCCATCATCTCTCGCCAGGTGGTTAGTATGATTTTATTTTCCTCCAGGTATTTTTTTAGTGCAGGTGATTGCATCGCCAGCCAGTCCGCCCTGCGAATGGTTCCTGAAGAGGATATATGTTCAAAATGCCCTCCGGCAACCGAACAATGCATGATCACCATGGTAATCCCGGGTTGCAATTCATCAAAGGAACGCATGTATTGTTCGGCCGCCAATTGCTGCAGCTCTTTATCACTCACTTTTTCTTTCGGATACGTAAAGCCATAACTCGAATTGTGTAGGTCATCAATTACGGGAAGTCCGGCCTGCCATAATTTATCTCCGATGGCTTTTGCTTGCTCAACTGATACGAGTCCACCATTCGTTTTTTGTACAAGGGTGCTGTGGCCTCCGGGAAACATAACCGGGATTTTCTCCCGCATACCAATCGTGAGGTATTTTTCGAGGTATGCCGGTGTTGCAAATAGAGTACCCATGTGGGAGTCCAGATGCGTAGGTTCCCAGCCTGCGCGGCGTGCACGTGCTATTTGGGCTTCTATTTCCTTTGCAATTTCATCGGGTTTCGCATGTGTTACTACTTCCATCACTCCCGACCACAGGGCACCTTGTTGGTCAACCAGACCGGGCACCACTGCTGCCCCGGCGAGCGGAGCCCAGCGGTAATCTTTCCATTCGGCATTCATGGTTAAGTGAAGACCGGCATCTGCCTGCGGATTTTTTTTCAGGTAAGAAAAGATAGCGGGTACCCATGGACAAGGCATCATGATGCTGAAAGAATTGGCAATCCCTTTTTCGATGGATTCGACTACCCCGTCATTCGATTCTTTCGACATACCTGCGTCATCTACGTGCAAGATGATTACTTTCCTTCCTTTGGGATAGCCTAATTTTTCCGCATAGGTCTGCGCGCTGTTGCTGTTAGGCAGGAATAGCCAACAGGTAATCAGAAATAGTATAGATTGTTTCATACAGGTCGATTTCCGGATTGAAGTATAAAGTTAAGGTACGGTAATACCTTATTTCCATTGAATGTTTTGGCTGGTAAAGATCTGGTCGTTGTCATCTATGATGATACATTCCACCTGTTGTAATTGATTAACGAGGTCCATTCCTGCCTCAATGCCCATGATGGCTACCGGTGTGGTCAGTGCATCAGCCAGTTCAGCGTTGGGTGTAATGATGGTTACACTCTTGATACCGGTTATGGGGAGTCCGGATCGGGGGTCAATGGTATGGGAGTATTTTCTGCCTTCAATCACAATGAATTTTTCATAATTCCCGGAGGTAGCCACTGCCATATCTGATACTTCCAGGTAGGAGAAAATGGTGCTGGACTGATTAGGGTCTGCTATGCCGATGGTCCATGGCTTACCATTGGGTTGCTTTCCCCAGGTAGTCAGATCACCGGATGCATTTACGATGCCTGCAGTTATTCCTTGTTGGCGCATCCATTCCCTGGTTTTTTCTGCCGCATACCCCTTACCAATTCCGCCAAAGCCAATCCGCATTCCTTTTTCACGAAGAAAAACCGACTGATCTTGTACATTCAGTTCAACGTTCTCATAGTTGATCAGTCGTACCATTCGCTTGGCGGTGGCCGCATCGGGCAATCGTGAC
The DNA here is from genome assembly GCA_964448845.1 of uncultured Sediminibacterium sp. Classification (GTDB taxonomy): domain Bacteria; phylum Bacteroidota; class Bacteroidia; order Chitinophagales; family Chitinophagaceae; genus Sediminibacterium. The sequence continues at coordinate 176,581 of CAYUXJ010000001.1, read as the reverse complement.
ATGCTTGTATCGAAGTTCCAGAGGCTTTTATCGACAGAACCATACGTGATGTCAAAAGCTCCCTGTGTGATTCGGGAAATCCGCTGACATCGTTGTATCAAGGCGAAAGTTTCGGATGGTACTTCCACTGGGTGGATACCGGCAGCAGCATTGATTCTTGCAGTATCGCTGTTTTCATTATAGGTAGTCAGTTGGTTCTCAATTGTCTGTATGTAATCGTAGGCTGCTTTTATTATTTCAAATCCCCTGGCTTCTTCTTCCACTGCCACGGTGATTTCAAAGTGATTACCCATTTTTTTTGCTTCTTTCTTAACTAACTGTTTCATTTTCTATTTATTCAGCATTTTATCTCATTTAAATATTAAAATAATCTTCATAATTATATTTATACCAATGAGTTAATTTATTTTAAACTCATTGATTTTCAGCATTTTATGCCTGTTAATATGTTGAAAACCAAAAAAAATTTCAAAGTTATCCCCAAATTAGACAATAAATGTCAGTAAACGGCGGTTTTAATAGTGTGTGTTTGCTTGCGTAAAAAGGAGTGCAGTGGACTGATGAGGGCGGTTAACACATGCGGGAGAAAGACAACGAAAAATTGAAAAACCATTCATACTTCACCTGGTAATTTTTCCTAACCTACAGTCGGTAAAGACTTCAACCTTTAAACCCCCCAACCATGTCATTTTACACACACCCCGGAATCGCATCAGCTTCCAATGCTTATCCTAACCGTATTTTACAAAAATTAGAGGACACCTCATTTACCGGCATTTTTTGTCTGTATACGCCAATCGTGTTCACCTATTTCTGTGTTGCTTCTATGGCATTTTATGAAGTAATGAGTGTTTATCTCAATATTATGATTACAGCTGGACTACTATTCCGAGTTATTGTTTTCAACTGGGTGGGAAATATTGCCCATAAAGAAAAATTACAAAAGCGCAACTGGAAGTTGCTCTCTCTCCTTGTTCCAGCCATTTCCCTGATTTTAATTGGTTATAGAAAGAAAATGAATCGCCGTAATAACATGCAAACCATCTCCACTATGCAACATCTGATGGTTGCTCAGGCTAAAAAAGCTAGATATATCCCGAATAATCAATTACAGCGAAAAATTAGTTGATAGGTTGTTAAGTATAAAAGGTGGAAAACCCCTGTTGCCCGGCAGCAGGGGTTTCTTTTTTTTATCTGTACCAGATGAAATAATAAAAGTTGCGGCTGTTTTATTCAACCAATCTGCACTCCAATTTTAATCAATATAATACTTATAAGTAATTGAATTACAATATTATAGATGCCTGTTTGTGTTGTTGAAAAATCTGCTTTTCCCCCCTAAAAATGTTGAAGTCCTACCGCCCCGGTGTGGTAAAACCACTACATCCGCCTCCCCCAACTTGACATAAGAATAGTAAAACGTACTATAAAATTCGGCTTGAAACGGTTGCAATTTTACATCGTTGATTTAAATGATCAAAACACAACAATCCTTTTAACAACCTAAAAAAAACCTTATGTCAACTTACACGCTCAACCAACTCTTAGGTAATTCAACTACCCAGCTTAACAGTTTGATTGCCTCCCCCAGACAATTTGTCTACAATGACAATTCTTATCAGCGCAATGAGGAAGCATCTTTTGCCGGAGTATTTTGTCTGTTGACCCCCATCCTATTTACTTATTTCTGCATAGCTACCAGCACATTTTACGATGCATTCAATATTTATATGAATGTAGTTATCACAGGCGGACTGATTTTCCGTGTGATTGCCTATAACTGGGTTGGTAATATTGCCCGCGAGCAAAATAGAAATCAGGATAATTGGCAGTTATTTTCTACTATTTTCCCCTCCATCGCTTTGATTACCCTGGGTTACACTACACAATTGCCTGCTGCTGAAGTCGCTCAGGTTGCAGAGATTGAAAAAATCGAGGAAACCTCCGCTCCTGCCATTATTCTCCAGGCTAATATGGAGCAGCAGGGATCAGAAGAAGAATTACTTAGAAAGGCTAGTTAATTTTCAGTTGTTACATAAAAGGTGGGAATACCCCTGTTGCCCGGCAGCAGGGGTTTCTTTTTTATTCAAGCTACCGACCATTCTCTGCTTACCTTTGTACCATGTTGGAGGTTGCAGGACTTCAAAAACAGGTTTCCAGTCATTTTTCATTGGAAAATATTTCCTTTCATCAGTCTCCGGGTGAATGTCTGGCCATTGCGGGCAGCAGTGGTTCGGGCAAGTCTACCCTACTTCGGCTCATCGCAGGCCATGAAAGTATTGATAGCGGATCCATTCATCTTTTTGGAAAGCGGGTACTGGGACCCCATGAACAACTGATTCCCGGTCATGCCGGACTAAAATTTCTGCCCCAGCATTGTCATCTACCCCACCACTATTTTGTTCGCGAGCTATTCAGCTACGCCAACCAATGGGAAGGCGAACAGGGCAAAGCATTGTTTGAATTGTGTCGTATCGGGCACCTGATGGATCGTAAACATACCGAGATATCCGGTGGTGAGCAGCAACGTATCGCACTTGCATTGCTGTTGATTACATCGCCCCAATGGCTCCTGTTAGATGAACCCTTTTCTCATCTTGACCCCATCAATAAATCTATTTTACAGCAAGTATTGAATGATGTCGCCGGTCAATTTTCCATCACCTATCTGCTCTGCTCCCATCATCCGGAAGACATATTTGCCTGGGCTGACCGCCTCCTGATATTGCGTGATGGTAAAATCGTTTCGGAAGGTCATCCTGCAGCACTCTATTTTCAGCCGAGTGACTCGTATGTCGCAGGACTACTCGGTGATTATCAGGAATTGTCTGAAGAACTGTTGGAGCATTTTAACCTATCCAACCAACACACCTGTCCTTCAACCAACCGATTGGTAAGACCGGAAATGCTGGTCATTCATACTGTACCAACAAGCAATGCTGTCGAAGCAATTATTACTTCTGTTCGTTTTGCAGGAAGAGGCACCATTTATCATGTTAATTGTCTGAACCAGCTATACCGCGTATTTACATCAGGGGAAGTACTGCCGGTCGGAACCCGGGTCTTTCTAACTGTACAAATCGGGAACCATCCATTGGGGGGTAAACTTTCCTGATGTAGCTTTATGACTGTTTTTTAATAAACCATACCCATGGAAGTGAAAATTGAGCCGAGCTGGAAAGAAGCACTATCGCCCGTTTTCAGGCGACATTTTTTTCTGCAATTGGTTACACACGTAAAAACCGAAATAGCTTCCGGCTCAATTATTTATCCTTCAGGCAACTTGATTTTCAATGCTTTCTGGCAAACACCTTTTAATAAAGTTAAAGTAGTTATTCTTGGGCAAGACCCTTATCATAATCCCGGGCAGGCACATGGTCTTAGTTTTTCGGTACCTGAAGGAACACCTTTGCCCCCTTCATTACAAAACATTTACAAGGAGATCGCCGATGATATTGGCGGCACCCCACCTGCATCCGGTGACCTCACCCATTGGGCCAACCAGGGGGTATTGTTATTAAATGCCGCACTAACGGTACGACAAAATGAACCTGCCAGTCATGCAAAAATTGGGTGGACAGCATTTACGGATGCAGTCATTACCACCTTGTCAGAACAAAGGGAAGGATTGATTTTTTTACTTTGGGGCAAATTTGCACAGGATAAGCAGCAATTAATCGATGAAACCAGGCACGTAGTATTAAAAGCAGCCCACCCTTCCCCCCTGAGTGCTTACAAAGGCTTTTTAGGTTGCAAGCATTTCAGTAAAGTCAATGAAATATTGGTAGCGCGGGGGCAGTCCCCCATTCAATGGATACCCGCTTCAACTTTGTAGCCGATTTAGCTATTCATTTAACGTAACTTTGCCCGCCGACTGAAATGGAAAGAATTATGCGGGGAAATAATGATTCGAGCCAGCCAGCCTACTTTTTTCGCAACATAGTAGGCCGGTTGTTCGCCACCTGGGCTCTCTTACTATTCGTGACCACTTTACCGCTTGCTTTTTTATTTTACGCCTATTGTTTCTTTCTGCAGGAACCTGCTAAAGCACGTTGGCACAGAAATGTATCTCGGGTATGGATGCGTATTTTTCTTACGCTGATTGGTTGTCCACTCCGCATTTACGGTCGTGAGAATTATCATTTCAGTGACCCCTACATCGTAGTTTGCAACCACAATAGTCTGATGGATGTACCGGTAAGCACACCTTTTCTGCCTCGTGCGAATAAAACGATTGCGAAAAAAAGCTTTACCCGCATTCCGGTTTTTGGTTGGATCTATTCTTTTGGAAGTGTTTTGGTGGACAGACGCAGCGAAGAAAGTCGAAGAAAAAGTTTTGATGACATGCAGGCCATCCTACACCTGGGGTTAGATATGCTGATCTATCCGGAAGGAACCCGGAATGTTACGGGAAAATCCCTGGCCCCATTTTACAGTGGAGCCTTTCGGCTGGCAGAAGCGACAGGTAATAGCATTCTTCCCGTGCTGATATTTCATACGCGTACGATTCTACCTCCGCGCAAGTTCTATTACCTATGGCCACACCCAATTGAAATGCACTTACTTCCCGCAGAACCGATAGCAGGGCGAACAGCTCAGCAGTTAAAGGAATGTCTGTTCGATCGAATGAGTAAGTATTATGAGTCGCATCACTGATTTGAAAAAGTTCGACTTCGATTGATACGTAAGTCGCGCAGGATACCCGATTTGGGATTGAACGTGATATTAAAAGACCGCCACAAGCCGATGGGTGTTATATTCAAAGCCAGTTGCCAGCAGTGCATTTCCCTGGTGATGAACATGCTCAGTTGTTGAATGGAACGTCGGCTGATATCGTAATATCCGGTACCGCCTATTTTCCATTTTTCTGTGAGACTAAAATCACCGTTGAAATTGACGCTGGAGTTGGTGAGCGTTTCATAGCCCGAATAGTCTGGTCGCAGGTTCCTGGAAAATCCGAGTGAATAGGAAAGCGATAGGGTCCAGGGAATACTGAAGTCGGTGAATTCAGCCGGATTGGATCGGATGAATTGTAATTCCCTTTGCTGTTCATCAGGCGTCATGAAAGGATCATTGGGAAGTTGATTGTTGTTCTTATTCTTAGCTTCCTTGCCATCTCTCGTCTTGCTCTTAAAACTGGTAGAGAGTGAGATGTTTCCGCTTGTAATACGCCCAAATTTTAAACGGGTGGGGTCAAAGTTTATCTGATTAACACGAAAGCCGCTTTCATTTACCCGATAGGGATCAAGCGTAGCAGATGCGTTGATGTTGATGATATCAAAGAGTGTACTTCTGGCATAAATGGAAAAAATACCCAGGGCGAAACTATCAGCCATCAGGTTATAAGAAGAGTTAAATCCGAATCCATCCAGCAATTTAATTTTTTTGGTTCCCTTTCCCGATGTATCGGTTTTATCCTTGAGTTTCATCTCGAGCACATTGTCGAGTCCGAATGAAATACCTCCAAAAGATCCTTCTGAAAAACTACCCAGCACTCCCCCTTCAAATTGTGAAAAACGTAGTACCCTGCCGGTGCTGTCTACCTGTGTATTGTAATGATAGCGAGCAGCCATATCGGGTTTATAATTCAAGGCAATAGAAGGACGTATCTCATGACGAATGGCTACAGCGCGACTCGTGGGCTTAAATTTATAGGTACCAAAGATGCGGGTATTCAGGGATAGGCTGAATGACATCTGTCGGGCTGTGTAAAAACCTTTTTGTACAGTTGTATCTACTTTATCTGTCGTGTTATTCCAGTTTCTGAACATGCGCTGACCATACCATCTCTCCTCATAACTAATGCCCGGTGCTACAGTGATTGGACCGAGTGCAGGCAGCGATAAGTTGATTGGCAAGTTGTGTTGTGCCCCCCATTGCAGCGTATCTAAGATACGGCGAAAGTTGAAGGCAGTATCGAAGAAAGAAACCAGGTTTTGAAAATTACCATTGTATCCGATACCCAGTTTTTCATACCATTTGGACGAACCCACCCGATCTTTTTTCTGAAAAGGGAAAAATGTGACCACGTTGAAATTCGCAGTCGGTAAATTCAGGTTTACCAATTTGGTATTGCTGTTCTGGTTATGATTCAAGTTTAAAGAGAGGTTATACTTTCCCCGCCAATCTTTCGTATAGCTGATACTGGAAGTAAGTTGGTTCTGAAAATTTAGAAAGGGGTTATTCAGCAGGTTTTGGTTATAGCGGCTACTACCAAAATTGACATTGGCAGTGAAGTTAGTCCCCGGTCGTGCCCTGGAATCTCTGCTATGACCCCAGTTGATCATGAAAGCACGCGTTTGATTGAACTCCTCCTTGGCAAAAGGATTACGATTCAGCACTTTGTTGTTAAGAAAGTTGATAGTAAAATTGCCCGTAAACTTATAGCGCTTGATGTATTTGGAGCTCAGGTTGACATTCCAACCCCCGAATGAATAAATATTTGCTCGGGTGGTGAGGTCAGCAAAATCATTCAAAACTTTATAATAGCCCAATCCTTCCAGCCCCAAACCGAAATCTTCACTGGCCGTGAAAGTAGGGAACAATACACCCGAATGGCGCCCCCGGTTGAGCGGGAACAGTCCAAAAGGAAGAGAAACGATACCAATTGGAATCGATTCAATTTCAGGATATATGCGCCCCGTGACTGCCATTTTATTGTTGATGAGTTTCATTTTGGTACTCTTGAACGCAAAATGCGGCGTATCGAGGTTGCAGGTCGTAAATCGAACATCCTTGCCGAAGGACTCATCTACGCCTACTTTTTTCAAGGTTTGGGCATTTACATAAATTTCGCCTTCCTGGAGGTAGGTATTTTTGATCAGTCCTTTATTACTTTTCATGCTATAAAAGATCGAGTCACTGATTGTCTTCATTTCACCCTGTGTGAACTGCGGTTTGCTATTGGGATTGCCACTTGAATCGGTACTTCCATATGCTTTTACCAGTTGGGTTTGCTGGTTGAATTCAATAACTGCTGCCTCCAGCTTCAGGTCTTTGTAATCGGTTTTTGCCTTTCCGTATAAAATGAACAATTTGTCGGGTACCATCAATACACCTGAATCTTCTGCGGTATATGTAATCGGCGCATCCAGCGAGTCGGTAGAGATGGGAATGGTATCGGTGCGAATGGTGTCTTTGACAGCTTTCTTCTGAAGGGAATCTTTTATTCCGGTACCATTTTTAACGGGAAGGGTGTCTGCATGCCAGCCGGTAGGGACTAAATTACCTGAAGTATGGGCAGCTGAAACCGTATAAAATGTTAATAAAATCCATCCTGCCGTAATAACAATACCAGCGGCTGATTTTACGTTAAGTTTGCAGAGGTTTTTTAACATTATAGCGGCAAAAATAAGTCCTTGGTTTGGTAATCCCTTCAACACCCCATCCAATTAACGTATTGATATGAAGCGAAGTATATATGCTGCCTGGTTCCTGCTGTTTATTTTTGGTTGGCAGAGTATAGGATTGGCTCAATCGGCTGCGCCATTGAAACCCAAACAGGCTTTACGCAAAATTGTTATTGATGCCGGCCATGGAGGGCAGGATTTTGGTGCAAAAGGGGCTTTTTCGTTCGAAAAAGACATCTCCCTGTCGATTGCCTTGAAACTGGAAGCCATGATTCGTGAGCAGATGCCGGATGTAGAGATTTTCATGACCCGAACAACAGATGTATTTGACCCCGTAACCCAAAAGGCCAAATTAGCCAATCAGTCGAAGGGCGATTTGTTTATTTGTATCCACGTAAATTCAACCCCACCCATTCGTCATAAAGAATTTGCAGGCTATAAAACAGTCACTTACTACAAAGGAAAAGGTAGTAAGCGGAAAAAATATACCCGAAAAGTGAAGGATTACCGGTATTGGACTACCCCGAATACGGCCAAAGGCACAGAAACTTTTATCTATGGAGTTGATAAGTCCAATGCCGCAAGGGAAGCGTTGAGTGAGAATGAAGATCTTTATTTGGACAGTGTTTCTATGCAGGAATTAAAGGATTTTAATCCAACTGACCCTGCTAAGATGATGATTATCAATATGAAAACACAGTCCTATTTCAGCAGAAGTGCCAGTCTTGCCCTTACTATTGAAGAAGAATTTGAGAAGGTCGGACGTGTGAGTCGTGATGCCAAACAACGCCAAAAGGGTATCTGGGTTTTACAGGCAGTGGCCATGCCGGCGGTGTTGGTGGAAACAGGTTTTATATCAAATCCGGAGGAGGAATTATATTTAAATAGTATGGATGGGCAACTGGAGATCTGTCGGGTGTTGGTTCGCTCATTAAAGCGTTACCGTTATTCCCTGGAGAAGCAACTGAATTCCGGACTGGTTCCTGCCGCCGGTAAATAAGCACGGTTGAAAGAACCTGAATGTTCTGATAACCATTAGATTTGCAGGTATGAAAGTATCGAATGAAACCAAAGTGGGGGCACTGACTGCCATTTCAATCACCCTCCTCATTCTGGGTTTTAATTTTCTGAAGGGTAAAACCCTCTTCAAAACAGGTCATTATATCTACGCCCGCTATGGTGATACCAAGGGACTCATGGTATCCAATCCTGTATATATCAATGGTTTTCAGGTTGGAACAGTTATGGATATAGAAAATGACGATGCCTCCCTGCATTCCATTACCCTTACTTTGAAATTGAAAGAATTTTATAAGATTCCAGCAAACTCAGTGGCGGAAATAAAAGAAAATCCGCTGGGTACTCCCAGTGTGATCATTCGAATGGGTGACGCCCCTAATTTTTTGAAAGCCGGTGATACCGTTCAAACCAGGAATATGCCCGGCATGATTGCCAGCCTGGTTGATAAAATGGGTCCTGTCGGACTGCAGATTCAAGAGACATTATTTCAGTTGGATTCGGTTTTGAAAAACATCAATCGGGTATTCGATCCATCTACGCGTCGTAACCTGCAGGAAATGATGGGAAATATCAATAAGACCACAGCCAGTCTGGTGCAATCATCTGCATCTATACAACAAATGCTTACATCGCCCGATGGCAGCATTCACCAAACCATGCAAAATGTCAATCGGTTTACGCAAAACCTGGCTGATAACAACGAGAAGGTGAATCGCATCCTCAGCCAGACAGAAACCACCACTGCCCAACTCAGCAAAACAGATTTTTCCGGGGCTGTTGATCAGTTAAAAGTAGCTGTAAACAATTTAAATGGACTGCTGACTACCCTTCAATCAGATAAGGGAACAGTCGGTAAATTACTGAACGATAAAACCTTGTATCACCAGTTGAATGAAACCCTGCGCAGTGCCAATATTTTACTCGACGACCTTCGGGTACATCCCAAGCGGTACGTGAGTTTATCAGTATTTGGTAAAAAAGATAAAACAGGCCCCATCATGCAACCATTGCATGACTCCACGCCTTCCCCGCGCTGATGAAAAAAAACGTCCTGATATCTGCCGTATTGCTGGCAGTCTGCTCTGTTACCCTGCTCTCTGCGCAGGTAACTGCTCCTCCAGCAGATACGATATCCGGTAATAAAAAAATGGTAGAGATATTATCTGCTGCTAAAATTCGATTATTAAAGCAGGACTCTACGCACAATTATTCGATTTTTGTTGGCAATGTGAAAATTCGCCAGGAGAAAACCCTGTTTTATGCCGACAGTGTGCTGCTAAATAATTTTGACAATAGCCTGGAAGCTTTTGGAAATATTCACATCAACGATGCAGACAGCGTGCATACCTATTCCCAATACCTGAACTACCTCGGGAATGAAAAGAAAGCACTGCTGCGAAAAAAAGTTCGTTTGACAGATGGTTCAGGCACTTTGACAACCGAAGAACTTGACTACCAGGTGAACCAGAAGATAGGAATCTATCGCAACGGTGGCAAACTGGTGAATAAGAAAACAATTCTTACCAGCGAGCAGGCCATGTATTATGGCGATACACGAGATGTCATCTTTACAAAAAAGGTTCTTCTGAAAGATCCTGAGTATACCATACAAACAGATACACTTCAATACAATACCCAGCAAGAAACGGTTCGCCTCACCTCTCCCACCCGCATTGTTGATTCAAGTGGGCGTATCATCTTAACGAAGGATGCCTATTTTGACAGAAAGAATAAAAAAGGTTTTTTATATCAGCGGCCACAAATTATTGACAGTAATTATACGTTCACTTCCGATGATATGGCTATAGACGACTCAACCGGTCGAAGTGAATTCAGGGGTAACGCAGTATACAGAAGTAAAGACAGTACCGGCGGTTTTGATCTGATTGCAAATAACATCAAGACAGATAAAAAGAAAGACATCTTGTTGGCTACCATCCAGCCATTATTGTTGGTCAAGCAAAATCGAGACACCACTTTTATTACTGCGGATACCCTTTATGTAGCTCGGTTACTCGATCTGCGGAAATACAGGGAAGTTCCTGAAGTGAGGGAAACGTTGTCAACCGATTCTGTTACCTGGTTAAAACGAAAACAAGATACTACCCTTCGTTATTTTGAAGCCTATCCCAGGGTAAGGGTATTTTCTGATTCCCTACAAGGTGTCGGCGATAGTTTGTTCTATTCGCTGGAAGATTCTGTCTTTCGTTTCTTCAAGTCACCAATTGTTTGGGCCAAAGAAAATCAGATTGTAGGAGATACGCTTTACCTGTTTTTAAAAAATAAGAAGCCAGAACGCCTATTAGTTTTTGAGAATGCCTTGGCCATAAGTCGGGTAGACAGCACTACCTACTTCAATCAACTGAAAGGAAATCGCCTCAATGCCCTGTTTGAGGATGGCGAAATGTATCAGATGACCGCAAAAGGCAGTGCAGAGAATGTATATTATTTCCAGGATGAAAGAAAACAGTTCATCAGCGTGAATAAGTCAAGCTGTGATGCCATCGTAATTTTATTAAAGAATAATCAACCCCAAAAAGTATCTTTCCTGAATAAATATGAAGGAACGGCCTATCCCATGCGACAAGCGCCTCATGAAAAACTGAAATTAGGTAGTTTCAGGTGGCTCGAAGCGATTCGTCCAAAAAGTAAAACGGATTTGCTGTTGCCGCCGGTTGTAGCTCCTGAACTTAATGCGCCAAAAAACAATGAGAACAGGTAAGAAAAAGACATTTTCGCAGCTGCTGCACAGCTATCTGCACGATAATCGCTCGATCGGTATAACCCTTTTGTTTTGTACCGCTGTTTCCTTACTGCTGGCAAATCTGGCAGTCACCCAGCAATGGTATAATCCATTGTGGCATCATTCCTTCGATGGAACTGCTGACCACCATACGCACTTGGGCTGGTTGACAATGCCGAATTCACCATCCATTTTTATCAATGATTTTCTGATGGCCGTATTTTTCTTCCTGGTAGGTATGGAGATAAAAAGAGAATTTGTTACCGGTGAATTGTCTTCCATTCGTCAATCCCTTTTGCCTATGGTGGCAGCTGTAGGCGGTATGCTGATGCCTGCGCTGTTGTTCGCACTCATTGCCCGGGGCAGTCCGTTCATGCAGGGTTGGGCCATTCCCACTGCTACTGATATTGCCTTCACGTTGGGCGTTATTTCATTGCTGGGCCGCAACGTACCCGCCGGTTTAAAAGTATTTGTAACAGCTTTGGCCATCATCGATGATCTGGGTGCTATTTTGGTGATCGCTGTTTTTTATGGTGGCGCCTTGAAATGGAGCTATTTACTGCTGGTAGCCATCATTGTTGCCATATTGATGTTGATGAATAAACGTGGATTTCGTTTCGGCTGGATCCATGTATTGCTCGGATTGATCATGTGGTATTGTATGTTCAATTCCGGTATTCATGCTACGGTAGCAGGTGTGATTTTTGCCTTACTTGTGCCGGTTCATCTGTTGAAGCGTTTTGAAGACTTGATACATACGCCGGTATACTTTCTCATATTACCGGCATTTGCATTGGCGAATACTGCATTGGTGCTACCCGAACATCCTTTAGAAACACTAAGTAGTCCGCTGAGCACCGGTATACTTGCCGGATTGGTAATAGGTAAACCTTTGGGTATTACATTGTCTTGTTATTTTTTGGTGTCTAAAAAGTGGGCACAATTACCCACGGGCGTGAATTGGTATAAACTCGCCGGTGCAGGTATGCTGGCAGGTATCGGATTTACGATGAGTATATTTATTTCTGCCCTGGCCTTTTCCGGTGGTCCGGTAGAAGACATCGCCAAAATATCAGTTCTGGTAGCTTCATTGCTGGCTATGGTGCTAGGATATCTCTGGTTGTACAAGGAGAAGACCATAACGCGACTTTTCCTTGGCGAAAAACCCAGCAAATAAGTCCTACCTAGAAAATTAATAGCCGAGACCACTATCTCTTCCCTTCATTATGGCTGGAACTCCCTCCTTAATCCATTTTGCCGGGGCTGCATCTTTTAGCAGGTAATCAAAAAACTGCTGCTGGCGTATTTGAATATCTTTTCTGTTTTTTCTTTCTGCCAGGTTATGCACTTCATTGTTGTAGTTGAGTAACCATACAGGTTTACCCAATCTGCGTAAACCAGCATATAACTCAATACCCTGGTACCAGGGAACAGCATCATCTGCATCATTTGACATGATGACCAGGGGCGTTTTCACTGCTGGCAGGGAGAATAAGGGAGAATTTTTAATATACAATTCCGGCTTTTCCCATAGGGTGGCACCAATACGGGACTGTGATTTTTCATATTGAAATTGGCGGAGGATACCGGGACCCCAACGAATACCGCCATAGGCACTGGTCATATTAGCCACCGGTGCGCCTGCCCAAGCTGCTTTGTAAAGTGGAGTTTTTGTGATCAGGTAGGCGATCTGATAACCACCCCAACTTTGGCCCTGCAAACCCAACCTGGTACTATCAACATATCCCTCTTTTACCACTGCCCTTGTTCCGCTGAGAATATAATCATAGGCACCTTGTCCGGGATACCCTTTGTTGTACCAGATATCCGGAACAAAAACTACATATCCCCTGCTTACATAGAAAGGAATGTTGAGACGCGAAGGTGTTGGTGATGGGGGCAGATAATTGTGTAATGTTTGGTTATTTCGTTCATAGAAATAAACAATCATAGGATATTTTTTGGTTGCGTCGAAGTTCTCCGGGCGATAAAGTACGCCTTCCGTCATTCGGCCCGAATAGGCTTTCCATTTGAAGAGGCTGGCTGAACCCCAACTGAATGCGGTCTGCTGGGGATTAATGGCTGATAGTTGTCGCTGCGCGGAAGTGATTTCTTTTATAAATACATTCGGAGACTGCTGGAATGATTCCTTTGTGTAAAGGAAAACGCCACTTTCTTTTGCCTTGGCAACTGCCGGACCGACCCATACCGGCTCTTTGAAAAGCGAAGTCAGTTGGTTATTTTCTAATTGAAGCAGAGCCAACCCACTGCTTTTATCCTTTTCATCGAAAACACGCAACAAAAGATTCGATTTCGAAGTAAAGAATTTCTCATCCCTGTCAGTATTAATGAATCTATATTGGAGCTGGTTGTTTCTGCCTTGGGTGATGCGTACTGATTTCTCTTTACCGGTGGGATCTACTTTCCAGATGTCATACCTGTCATAAAGAAATATAAATCGTTCATCTTCTGTCCATTTGACAAGTCCCTCAGCGTTGGCATCGTCTGGCACATCATTTTCTTCATCATACAAAGGGTAAGGAATATCTTTTGCGAAGGCAGTCATTCTCTTCTGCGGAGCATGATAACTGAAATAAGTTTTTTGCTGTTCATCATACCAAACTAAATAGTCACCGCCGGGTGAGGTGGTAATCAGATTTGCTTTTACATCTTTTTTTATGAGGGTGGTCGTGCCATTGTCAGGTTGTAATTGGTAGAGGTCACTGAGTGTAAACCCTTGCCATTGTGCTGCAATTCTTTTGCCGGTATCACTGGAGGCATAAAAATGCTTTCCATCTCCCTCTCGGGTTGACCATACTGTTCGCAGTGCCTTATTGCCCAACGGCACTATTTGTTGATTGGTGAAATCATAACGGGCCAGGTAGGAACGATTGATATCGGCATTTAAACTACGCAATTGTGCAGGCTGAATCTGATCATCGTTGTAATGCCAGATGTCGAGATTTACCCGTTCAAAATCCGGCAGTGATGTATCCTTGGGTGGTATAATCGACGACAATCCAACAAAGAGTCGTTGCCCTGATTGACTAAAGAATAATTGTTCTGAGCCAGCTCTTCTGAAGCCCATATCTGCTCTGTTGCCATTGGATTCTGCAATTGTATATCCTGCCGGTAGTCCCGGTGATTTTTGATGTGCCAGTAATTGAGCACTATCTCCCCCTGCCTTAAAATACCAGAGTTGATAGAAGCGCTGCACAGCCTTATTCCCACTATCGCGTTCAGCAACAAAAGCCAGTTGTTGTCCTGCTTCATCTAATACATAGGCTTTCGCATCGTAAAATCCTGCTAAAATGGTTTGATCCGTGGCAGATGCCGTTTGAACCAGGTGCACCGTATTCTTCCCTTTACTATTATCAGCTTTTTTACTTTGTTCATACACTAACGTATGGCCAAATTTGCTGAATATCCATTCCGTTACCTGGGCATATTTATATTCTTTTCCATTCGCCAGGTTGTACAAGATCAAATCACTGCCTTCCTCAGTATCAGTGGCAGCATTTGTTGGTGAGGGGCTTGCCATTGATTTTTTGATGGCGGGTGGTTGAAGTGCTGACATGCCCCGGCTGGTTAGTTCAGTTGCTTTTTTTCGCAGGCTATCTGAAACCCTTGTCAGGCTATCAGCCGAGCGCAATAGCTCATTCAATGTGGTGAGCGAATCAGGGGTGGCTTTTATCTCCTTGGTGGCGGTTTGTTTTTCCAGCCAGTAAACCAGCCAGCTATTAGTTGTGGTTTCCGGCAATGCATATTGTTTTACAGCAGCGATTTTTTTAATTTCTCTGCTGGCAAGGTTGACTATGGCCAGACTGTCTTTAGGCATTTCCTCCGGCTTTTTCTTTTTGATTTTTGCTTCTCTGGTAGCAGCAAAGGGAGCACGAATTTTGCATAGCAGGAAATTTTCCCCTGGCGCGAATGCAGCATTATAACCTCGCGGTAGTGCAATGATAGATTTTCCGGATGAATCTTTTATGTATAACACACCATCACCCTCCTGCGGGTTCACTGCAAAAAAAACCCATTCCCCTTTATTACTAATACCGCGCTCACCTATATTTTGCCAGCCGTCGTAAACAGTATGATCGAGTGGTTTTTTCTGAGAAAAAATCGGGAAAGACTGCAAAAGGAATAAGGTGATGAGTACTGGTTGAACTACACGCATAACATACTTTTTTACTAAGCCAAACAGGTGAGCTAACAACAGCTGTTCGGGCTCAGTGGTTGAATAAATTTGTATGAAAATAATTAAACATTCAACAGATTGAATTGTTTTAGTAAGAAATATTGCAACTATGAAGCGGCTTTTGCTCTTTGCTGGCTCACTCCTCTCCTTTTTTAGTTCCCAGGCACAGTCAACGGGTGTGGTTTCGGGAAATATCGTCGATAAAACTGCACAGAAGCCATTGCCGGGAGTAACTATTCAAGTTATTGGCACCAACTCAACTGCTGTCAGTGACAGTTTGGGGCAATTTCGTTTAACGGGTATTCGGGTTGGTACTTATCGAGTGGAGATATCAGCAATCGGATATGAAAAGAAAACCTTATTCAATGTACCCATCACCAGCGGTAATGAAAATAACTTTGTTATCGAATTAGAACCTCAGGCGACAACCCTTCAGGGCATAACGGTGGTGAGTGGTAGCCGAAAGTCTGCCAAAGCAGCCACATTGGAAACGCCACTGAGTGTGCAGCGACTGACGTCGGAAGAAATCAAGAGTAACCCCGGCGGTAACTTCGATATTTCCCGGGTGATACAGGTATTACCGGGTGTGGGTGGTACCGGTGGCTCCTCACTGGGTTTTAGAAATGATATCATCATACGGGGTGGTGCTCCCAATGAAAATGTATATTTCCTGGATGGAATAGAAATTCCTGTCATCAATCACTTTTCTACCCAGGGAAGTGCTGGCGGACCTGCGGGGATTCTCAATGTGAGTTTCCTGGAAGATGTAAAGCTGAGCTCTTCTGCTTTTGATGCCCGTTATGGCAATGCATTATCCTCCGTTTTTGAATTTCGTCAAAAAAGAGGGAATGAAAGTGGATTGCAGGGGAATGTACGATTGAGTGCCACAGAACTGGCGACTACCCTTGAAGGGCCACTTAGTAAAGATGGAAGAACGACCTTTTTGGCGTCTGCCCGCAGAAGTTATCTCCAGTTATTGTTCCAACTAATCGATCTTCCCATCCGCCCGAATTTTTGGGACTTCCAATACAAAGTCACCCACCGCATCAATAAAAAGACAACAGTAACCCTGTTAGGTGTTGGAGCTATTGATGAATTCAGTTTTGCAGCCCCCAAAAAGGCAACACCTGAAAAGTTATTAGCCCTGAATAGTAATCCTGCCATCAATCAGTGGAATTATACTGTCGGCGCATCGATTCGTCACCTCATTGAAAATGGTTATTGGAACCTGAGTGTGAGCAGAAATGATTTCAATAACGACATCGTAAAATTCGAAAATAACCTGGGACCTGCGAAGGGAGTGCAAACACTTGACTTTGACTCGCGGGAAACTGAGAATAAAATTCGCTTTGATGTCAATAAAAATAAAATGGGTTGGAAATATAGCTATGGTATGCAGGCAGATATTGTAAGTTATTCCAACGCTACAAACCAGGTCATTCGTCCTTCGATTACCAATAATGCAGGTGTCGTTATTCAACCGGCTGTTATTTTTAATTATGCAACCGGATTGAATATGATCAAGTATGGTGGATTTTTTCAGATGGGAAAAAGATTCTTCGATAACCGCCTCGGTATAAATGCAGGGATACGGACAGATATGAATGATTTTACTACCTCAGGTTCAAATCCATTGCGTACGCTTTCTCCCCGTCTATCATTGAGTTATGTTCTGGCCGATAAAATTACATTGAATGCTTCTGCAGGAGTTTATTATAAGCTCGCTCCCTATACATCACTGGGTTTTAAAGATGCTGCCGGAAATTATGTAAATCGCGGAGCTGATTATTTGCGGAGTACACATTATGTTGCCGGACTGGAATACCTGCCATCAGATGCTACCCGCTTTACACTCGAAGGATTTTATAAAAGGTATTCGCAGGTTCCTATTAGCGTTAAAGATGGTATCAGCCTATCTAATCTTGGTGGTGATTTTAATGTATTGGGAAATGAACCGATAACAACCAACGGTACGGGAAGGAGTTTTGGCTTTGAGTTTTTCGCGCAGCAGAAGCTTACTCAACGTTTCTTCGGGGTTTTCAGTTATACTTATTTCAACAGTAAATACAGTAATGTGTCGGGCGTACTGATTCCCAGCACCTGGGATAATCGCCATCTGTTAAGTATTTTATTAGGCTTTAAATTGCCCCGTAACTGGGAGTTGGGGTTGAAATTCAGGTACCAGGGTGGATTGCCGAATACCCCTTATAATGAAACAGCCAGTCGGTTGAATTTCATAACGCTGGGAACAGGCATACTTGACTATACCCGATTGAATAGTGAACGCCTTCAGGCATTTCATTCCAGCGATATCAGAATTGATAAAAAATGGAACTACAAAAAAGTTACCCTCGATCTGTTTCTGGATATAACGAACTGGTACCTGGCGAAAAGTCCGGCACCTCCTTTCTATGCTTTCAGAAGAAATGCTGACAATACAGGTTTTCAGACAACAGATGGCTTGCCTGTGAATACCAATGGCAGCAATGCAGTTCCCTTTTATCTGAATAATTCGGATGCGGTATTCGCACCTACTTTTGGGTTTATTGTGGAATTTTAACTTGCTGCTGGCGGCTGTTGTCTCTTTCGATAGATACGATACATCTGCAGGCAAACGGAAAAGATAATCAACGAACAGCCCACATAAAAACTGGGGTGTAACAAATCATTTTCCTGAAAAAAAATAAAAGCCATCAGTATACCATAAACAGGTTCGAGGTTCAGTGTCAATGATTGCGTGAAGGCAGATAGGTGTCGCAGGCTACTCAACATACATTCAAATGCCAAAATGGTACAGGCCCAACTTAAAATGAAAAGCCATCCCCAGTCTGCTGATGTAGGCAGTGCATGGGTAGCAGGGAAAAAATGCAGGTAGATGGGTAGTAATAGGGTTACACCTGCGAGTCCGCCTGTCATTTCATAAAATAGCATATCCCTCCGTGGCGTTGTGTCAATCATTTTTTTATTCAGGGCAGAAAATACAGCAGCCAGCATTGAAGAAGCTGTACCCATGATGATGCCGGTTCTGTAGCGTGTGTCAAAATGAAAAATGATGTAGATACCTGCCAGGCTGATCAGTCCGAGCATCATTTCCCATCGGGATACTTTACCCCCATTAAAAAAAGGCTCGGTTAAAGAAGTGAAAAAGCCCACAGAGGCGAAGCAGACCAAGCCTACTGAGACGGTGGAAAGTTTTATGCTGCCATAAAAGAATACCCAATGTAAGGCTATGATGGCGCCGATACCCAGTAAGCTGTTTCTTTGCTTGGGTAACAGCAGCGATTTTGTTGATTGAATTGTACGCCATATAAGTAGGGTCATCACTGTAATAGCAATGCGGTACCAGACCAACCAGATTTCATTCAATGAAATGAGTGCACCCAATATTCCGGTAAACCCGGCCAACCATACAGCTATGTGCAATTGCACCAATGCTTTTTTCATGCGGAGGGGGACTGAATCGATTCAAAGCAACAGGACGGTGAAAGAATGTTTGGCTACCTATTTTTTTCTTACGTGCTTCTTGTAATGTCCCCAAAGGCTTCGCCACTGCATTTCCAGCACACCTAATACGCCTTCTTGAATGATGCCTTTCGACATTTTACTGGTACCAACCTTGCGATCTACAAAAGTGATGGGCACTTCTTTAAGACGGAACCCCAGTTTCCAGGCTGCCAGTTTCATTTCTATCTGAAAGGCATAGCCGACAAATCGAATTTCTTGGAGGTTCATCGTTGCCAGCACTTTTCTGCTGTAGCAAACAAATCCTGCGGTAGGATCATTCACCGGCATCCAGGTGATGATGCGCGTATAGAGTGCTCCCCCTTTGGAATAGATATGCCGATCGAGAGGCCAGTTTTCTGTTTTTCCTCCGGGTACATATCGACTACCGATGGCTACATCTGCTTCACCGGAATGACAAACTTCATAGAGACGTTCCAAATCTGCTGGATTATGGGAAAAGTCGGCATCCATTTCCATGATGTATTGATAGCCGCGTTCGAGTGCCCATTCAAAACCCTTGATGTATGCGGTACCCAGTCCCAATTTTCCGCTACGACGAATTAAGAAAAGTTGACCGGGAAAACGTTGCATTTGTTCTTCCACCAGTTGTGCTGTTCCATCGGGGGAATTATCATCGATTACCAATATGTGGTAACCGCGTTGAAGCGCAAATACGGCATCTGTAATGGCGAGGATATTTTCCCGCTCATTGTAGGTGGGTATAATAACAATTTTCTCCAAATGCAATGGATGTTGATACAGCTAAAATACAAAAAGATAGCAGCAGCAGTAAGTTAAATTATTTAGCCTCCATTGCCCGACTTTTTCAGTAGGGTTCGGTTCAGGATCTCGGTTAGTTTTTGCTTAGTATTCATGGCAAAATCACCTTTCATCATCCAATCATAATACTGGGGTTCTTCTCTGAGCACTTTCTCTACCGGTTTACCTTTGTGTTTGCCGAAATTGAATAATTCTATGCCATTTTCTTTTATGAAACGACGGGCAAAATCAACAAAATCATCTTCACCGGTAAATTTGGAGATGCTATCAACTGTATTTCCCATTTGCGGATAGCGACCAACCTGTGCTTCAAGTATTTCGTAGGTAGCTGTGGCATCTGCTTCTGCACTGTGGGCACCCTCCAGGGTTTTCATGCAATAAAATTTGTAGGCAGCAGAAAGTGTTCTTTCCTCCATTTTATGGAAAATTTTCTGGGCATCCACAAATTTTCGATTATCAATCGGAAACTCAATCCCGGCACGAAGAAATTCTTCCATCAACATCGGAATATCGAATCGATTGCTGTTGTAACCGCCGATATCACAATTATCGATGAACTGCTTACATTCATTGGCTACCTGCTTAAAAGTAGGCGCATCTTTCACCATGTCGTTGGTGATGCCATGCACGGCAGTAGCAGATTCGGGAATGGGCATTCCGGGTTGTATTAATTTTCTTTTTACCTGACGCGTACCGTCAGTCATAATCTTAACAATCGCAATTTCAACAATGCGATCTTGTGTGATGCTGACTCCGGTGGTTTCCAGGTCAATGAAGGCAATGGGTCGGGTAAGTGACAGATTCATGTTTTGTTCTTTACTGGGCAGTAATCGTTTTTGCAAATGTAAGCATATCTGCCCCATCAAATGTACCACTACTCATCAGTAATACGATGGTTCGCTGATAATCTTGTTGGTACAGCCATTGAATGAGTGCGTCTTTATCGTTGATAACGGCAAGTTGGTCATTGCCAAAGTCAGCAGCTACGCGGGTTGCATCCAATGGTGGCAGCTTTTTATGTTGCAGGGCATGGTGGGTATAGAATACCACTGCCCGATCGGCAGCATCCAGGGAGCCCTTGTATTCGTGCAGGAATTTTTCATTGAGGCTGCTGAAAGTATGTAACTCAAGCACTGCCAGCAGGTGATGATCAGGGAACTGCTTTCTCACTGCAGCGATGGTTGCTGCCACTTTACTGGGTGCATGCGCGAAGTCGCGAAAAATGCGGGTTCCTTTACCTGCTGCCAACAACTCCAGTCTTTTGGCAGCTCCGGAAAAACTTTCCATTGCCTGGAGAAAATCATTGGTATGAATGCCCAGTTCCTCTCCCACCAAACGGGCTGCTTCCAGGTTCAGCAAATTATGTTCCCCGAATACGGATAGTTGACCTGATTGTTCATTGACCTCGATGGTAGTAATTCCTTCTTTAACTTGATAGGTTGGAATATGGTAAGGAAGGTACCTGATATCGGAACGGGGTGATTGGTGCACCAGGGCATCCAATGTGGCGTCAGTCTGGTTATATATCAGAACGCCACCGGCTTCGATCTTATCTATAAAAAGCGTGAACTGCTCCAGATAGATCTCAAAAGTGGGAAAAACATTAATATGATCCCAGGCGATACCTGTAATGACGGCAATATGGGGAAAGAGAAAATGAAACTTTGGCTTTTTTATAAGTGCACTGGCTGGATACTCATCGCCTTCACAAACAATCACAGGGGCATCCGTTAATTGCACCGATGCGTTAAAACCTTTGACGGCGGCACCCACCAGGTAGTCGAAAGCGAGGTGCTGATGTTGGAGCAGGTGCATAATCATGGCCGTGGTAGTGGTTTTGCCATGGCTACCACCTATTACGATACGTTTTTTGTTCAGACTCTCTTTATAGATATACTCCGGGAAGGAATACACCGGTAAACCCAGCGAACGGGCTCTCATCAGTTCAGGATTATCTTCCCGCGCATGCATACCCAATATGATTCCATCCAAATCACTGGTAATCAGATCGCTGTTCCATCCGATTGCATCGGGAAGCAGTCCGGCTCTGGCTAAGTTCGAACGGGCAGGGTCAACAATTTCATCATCTGAGCCGGTGATTTTGTAGCCTTTTTGGTGTAGTGCTATGGCCAACTGGTGCATCACATTACCTCCGATCGAAATAAAATGCAGTTTCATACGTTTAATTGGAAGGGGCTACTATTAACATTTTTTGAACAAAAGCCCCGGGCAGCCTTTTAGTTGGTATTCGTATCTTTGATACGTGCAATATAAAGCCAAATCGGTCATTTAACCGTAAACTATGAAAAACTTATCACTTATCCTCCTGATTATTCTGGTAGTTGGAATGGTATGCATGTCATGCGCCTCTACACGAGGTCGCGGCTGCCCCACCACCAACCCGAACTATTTCCGGCAGGGCTCTTGATTTCATTCCTCCGCCTGCTACCATGATACATTGGATCCCCCTTCAGCGCCCGGAGCAATTGGAAACAATCGTTACCGCATCGAATAGCCGTCCACAGGTTATATTCAAACACAGTACCAGATGCAGTGTCAGTTCTATGGTATTAAACCGATTGGAGCGGGAAGAACAACCTGCTGCCATGGATTTTTATTTCCTTGATCTGATCTCCTATCGACCCATTTCGAATGACATTGCTGAACGTTTTCATGTGCACCATGAGTCGCCACAAATCATCATCATAAAAAATGGTGAGGCCATCTTTGATGAGAGCCACCTCGCCATTCAAATGGATGAAATAACTTCCTTCACCTGATTCTACAGATTATCTATACCTTTTACCCATGCAAATAGTCATTTATGGTGCAGCGGGCAGGGTGGGTCGTCGGTTGCTCGAGCAATTATTGGCGGCAGGTCATAAGGTGATTGCCTATGATCGAAATATAGAACAATGGCTCGATAAAGCAGTGGTGGGTCATGAATTACAAATTGTAAAAGGGTACCTCTTAGATCAAAAAGAGGTCGAAAAAGCCATGCGAGGGGCAGATATTGTATTTTTTACAATTTCCGGAGATCGGGAACCTGGTGATATTACCCGCAGTGGCGGACTTAAACAGGTATTGGCAGGCATGAAGGCAACAGGTGTCAGGCGACTGTTGGTTTTGGGAGATGCTATTTTACTCGATACTGATGAGGGAACAATGTTGGGTGAACAGGAAGATTTTCCAGCCGATCGACAGGCCTATGCTTCAGAGCATATTAAAATGTTCGAACAACTCAGCACATCGGCAGTGGATTGGACCCTGGTTTGTCCGGAAACCGTGACCGATGAAGAGGCTGCCCGTGCTTATGTTACAGCTATCAATAAACAACCGGCAGGTTATGCAGCGGAGATATCGGCGGGCGATTTGGCTCGTTTCATGGTGCGCGAAATGACCAGTCAGGAATTTTTACAGCAACGAGTTGGTATTGCCACTGCCAGATAATTCATTTTTACAGTCGTTGTAAGATATCCGCTTCGCTTATTGCGGAAATAAGTGCAACTTTGTTTTAAGTACAAGTACATGATAATTGCAGGATACCTGGCTGCCCTGCTGATTGGTCTTTTATTGGGCATGATCGGCGGAGGTGGTTCCATTCTTACTATACCGGTTTTGGTGTATCTGTTTCGCTTGGCTCCCGCGGAAGCTACTGGCTATTCATTGTTCATCGTAGGCATAAGTTGCTTAGCCGGTGCATACAAATATTTTCGACGCGGACAAATACGTGTTTTAACGGGTTTTTATTTCGGTGTTCCCTCCATATTGACCGTGCTTTTAGTGCGGAAATATATTCTCCCTGCCATTCCAGAAATTATATATTCCTCTGATACCTGGGTGCTGAATCGATCGCTGCTCATCATGCTGGTCTTTGCCATAGTTATGATTGTTGCCGCTATTCAGATGTTACGTAATGAGCTACATGAAGAAACTTTGATGGCCAGCCACCCGGTACCGGTCATCAAAACCATCTGGCGTGGTATTGAAGTGGGACTGCTCACCGGATTATTAGGAGCAGGCGGGGGTTTCATTATACTGCCTGTTTTAATCTTTTCCTTTCGTCTCCCGATGAAAGAAGCTGTTGGTACTTCGCTTTTAATCATTGCCATGAATACTCTAATTGGATTTCTGGGCGATCTTTCTCAAGGGCAACAATACCATTGGCAACTATTACTCACCATTACCCTTCTATCAGTTGTTGGCACTTTTGCAGGCAGAAAATGGGGTGAGGCATTTTCCGGTAAACAGTTGAAGCTTTATTTCGGATGGTTCGTACTTCTGATGGGTATAACAATCATTGGGATTGAATTCTACCGACAACTGCACTAATTTACTGTTCGCTTAGTAGCCACTCTTGTTTAATTTTTTACTGTTGGCATGTTTGGGATGTCGTAATAATGCTATCAGGGAAGTATCGACTGATACATCATTTAATTGCTGGACCGGAGCCGGTGCTTATCAGATACCAGCAGATAGTACCGGTGCCATCATTCGCTATGGACGCGAACTGATTGTTCATACAGCAAAATACCTTGGCCCAAAAGGAACAGTAGCACAG
>CAYUXJ010000001.1:1687-152326 GCA_964448845.1 uncultured Sediminibacterium sp. | reverse complement strand
GATTCGAGTGATCGGGAATATACCTATCCCCCACTCTGGGGTGCGAAAAGCTATACGACTGGTGCAGGGATGTATCGGCTATCACGATTGGCCGGATATATCAGAAATAATATGCCAAATCCGATGAATTATCATCAGCCGGTTCTAACAGTTGAAGAAGCCTGGGATATAGCTGCCTTTATTAATTCACAACCCCGACCAGTATATGATATCTCGAAAGACTGGCCCTTAGTAAAACAAAAACCATTTGACCACCCTTTTGGTCCCTATGCAGATACCTTCACAGAACAGCAGCGTAAATTCGGTCCATGGATAGGAATCTTTCAACAGTAACTCACTACCTCTGTATTTCAAAAAAAACAACGAAATTTAACTCAGATAAGGTGTTTATCATTTAAATTCAACAACAAAATGGAAGCAATCACCCGCTACTTTACTGCTGAAAAAGGTGAAAGTATACTATTCATATTAACGGGGGTTTCAGCTATTATTTTGGCTCTTTTATTTCTGATACAACTTAAACAGCCTTTTTATAATGGAATGGCATATTCGTTTATATTGATTGCCCTCATTCAGATAGCTGTGGGCGGATCAATTTTTATTAGAAGTCCAAAAGATATCATCCGTGTAACGAATATAGTGCAGACTGATAAACAGCTGATTCAAACAGAGGAAATACCGCGTATGAAGGTGGTGATGAAAAATTTTATCTTTTATCGCTGGATTGAGATTGCCTTAATTCTTGCAGGCACCTTTCTTTTTTTGAGATCGTCACCTGAAACAGTACTAAAAGGTGTCGGTCTTGGACTCATGATACAGGCTGGAATCATGTTGTTGCTTGATTACTTTGCCGAGGACAGGGGAAAAAAATATATTGAGTTCTTATCGACACTTCTTTAAAATATGTTTAATTTTATATCAAATGGATATACTTTTTTTATTAGCACCAAATTTTACAGATGATCAGCGTGATAAAGATGGGAAACTATATTATTGTCCGGACTGCGCTTTGATTGAAGGAGTTTTGAGTTATTATCCGGATTTAAGAGAAAAATTTGATATCCGATATATTCAATATCCCAAGCCACGTAGAGAGATCGTGGAACTGGTAGGTGATGCTTTTCAGGGTTGTCCTAACCTGATTCTCGATCCAGTAAATCATCATAGAGTTGATCGTTCTCAGTACCATCAATATGGTAGTCAGCTTTATACTACCGATCCAAAATTAGTACTGGCTTATTTTTCTGATTGTTTGGGTATACCGATTGCCCATTTCTAATTCTTTGTGTGTAAATGGTCAATTATGGAAAACTTATACCGCCTGATACTGCTGATTACGGGATTAGTGCATATCCTTCCCTTTTCTTTCTTATTCTTTACCGAGCAGCTGCAAAAAAGCTATGGCGTGGATATAAGTGATGCCAATTTGCAATTACTGCTCCGACATCGCGCTATATTTTTTGGATTGATTGGTGTTGGAATGATCTTATCGGCCATTAAAAAATCTTTTTATGGCTGGGCATCTGCGATTGGATTAATTAGTATGTTGTCTTTTGTATGGCTATTCTATCAGATTGGAGGTATCAATCAACAGCTTCGTTCCGTTATGCTGATCGATGTATTTATTTCAGCTGCTTTATTTCTCACAGCTATGGTTTACCATTTTCTATATGCTAAGCAATCAAACAATCAGCTTAGTTGATTTTTCGATGTAATACTGTTATGCAATCATTTAAAAAAAAATTGACTATTGTATGTCCAATATCCCCTTCCAATTCATTGACTGGTCTGAGGTTCCTACGGTTGATTTTCCTGGTGAGTCCGGCGTTGCCACCTGGCAAACCCTACAATTTGAAGGTCTTCGGGTGCGACTGGTAGCATATTCGCCCGGATATTTAGCTGATCATTGGTGCCAGAAAGGTCATATCGTGCACTGTCTGGAGGGGGCATTTATAAGTGAATTGAGCACCGGTGAGAAAATACGGCTGGAAAAAGGGAATAGTTATATCGTATCTGATAACCTGAGTTCACATCGATCGATTTCCGAGGGTGGTGTAAAATTGCTTATTATCGATGGCAATTTTCTTAGTACTTCGTAATAAACATTTATATTTACGAAGGTTGATTGATATCTTTTCTATGAAAATTTCTTTTCGCCCAGCATACCATTGGGTACCTGCCATTTATTTAGTACTCCTATTTGCAGGTGCCTGTAAAAAGAAATCTACTGTAATCATCCCTTATTGGTTCATCGATCGCGGTCTTTCCGGGAAGGCGACCTGGGAAAGCAGCACAGGTACCTTGCGAATCACTGCCTCTGTGAACTGGGGTGGCGATAATGATCTGGAGTCCTTTTACTTTCAACCTCCCACAGAAGTTAAAACCATTGTGATTGGTGCCAACGTAACGGTTACCGGTGGATTTCGATTTCGACATGGCGTTACCCTTCGTGGAGAAGACAGAAATTCTTCTGTTATATATGGAACCAGTACGGTTGCTTGGGCCAGAGGGCCGAATAAACTCGATAACTCTCCGGACTGTAACAGAACAACGGGTGACGATCGGGCATCGGATTGCCTGAAATGGAAGTATGGAGCAATTTCAAGTGAATATGTACCTCCGGGCGATACCATTAGAATAAGTTCCCTGACCCTGCTGAATGCACGCACCTATAACATTACTGCCTTTGCCGTGCCCATCAAAGTAGAGAATGTATTCATGTTCGAGCAGCGAGCTGAAGAAAGCATAAGCAACTGCGATGGTTTTGGCGGTGGTCCAGGTTCTTCCATCACCAATAGTACCATTGATGTTACAGATGATGCCATCAAATTATACGGCAACCTGACAGTTAAAAATGTAACGATTGTATTACATAGAAACGGTGCTCCCTTTCAATTGGGGTGGAGTTCAGAAACAAGCTCCACACATACGATTGAGAATGTGTTGGTCAAGGGTACAGATCCTCAAAGGCAATACAATTGTGGCTTATTCAGCTGGAAATCGACCGTTGCCAATTCCATTCGAACGATTGGTATCAATGGCTTAAAGACACAGAACTTGGAAACAGCCCGTATTTGGAGCGGAAATACCTGGGTAAACTATCCACTTTTTGAATTACGTAGCAATAATGCCCGATTGAATATTAATGCCACCAATACCAGTATTCAAGCAGCTTCTGCTGCCTTTCCGGCTGCTACCGGCACATTGAATCTGAATATATGTGGCAGCAGTACACTCATTGCCAGTTATAATTGTGGCACTGGAAGTACTGTTACCGGAAATAATTGATGTTGGGTAAGTAAAATAATTGTGTGAACATGTTGGGTAGTTTCCTTTTTTCTTCTTAATTTTTAATTTCTATTATCAAATCGACTATCATGAAACTTTCTACATGCATTCTTTTTTTTCTATTGCTGGCATCTTTACATACGTCTGCTCAAATAAAAGCACTTACCGATGACGGTAGGGAAGTGATTCTTTATAAAAATGGTACTTGGAAATTTTTAAAAGGAGATCAAGCTAAACAGGATAGTATTCGCATAAGTGGAAAAACGTATTCGAAAATACCCGCACAGACTTTTTTAGTGAAGAGTAAAGTTGCCGATGTTGGTATTTATATAAATCCCCAGGATTGGAAGTTTAAAATCGGCACTTCAAATGGCGATAACGAGTACAGTTTTAATTTTAAGAATGATGTGGCCTTTGCGTTTTTAATTACCGAAAAATTACAATTCGATTATGAAGCCTTGCGAAATGTCGCACTAAGTAATGCCAGAAATGTAGGACCCGATTTACAGGAAGTTTTAGCGGAATTTAGAACAGTCAACGGTCGCAAGGTATTATGTTTGAAATTTCAGTGTACTGTTCAGGAAATTCCTTTCACTTATTTTGGCTATTATTATTCAAGTGCGAATGGCACTGCTCAATTATTGGCAGCTTCAACGCAACAGCAATTTCCTGAGATTGAGGGCAAAATTGAAGAATTTCTAAACGGCATGGTCCCCATCCAGAAATAAACTTACTCGTCTTTTCCTTTTATTCGGGAAGATTTGATATCGAACATTGCATCAGCCAATCCTGTTGCATATCCATACCTAATAGGAAATCTGTTGTTCCGAATATATCGAAGCCAAAGGATTGATAGAATGTTAGCGCCTTTTTGTTTTCTTTCCAAACCCCCAGCCATACAGTTGAGCAGTGATTTGTTCTGCCTTCTTTCATTGCTTCCAGCATCAATGCTTTACCTATTCCTTTTCCCTGAAAGGCCGCCAGACAGTAAATACGGCTGATCTCTATTGCTGCATCCGTTAACAGTGCGGGGTGTGATCGGTATTTGATGAACAGGTATCCTGCTGGTTGATCTTGATACCATGCCAGAAAATGTCGGTGCCCCGGTTTGCCAACTTCTTCCACTAATTGTTGCATGGTAAATTGTTCGTCCAGGAAAAGTTGCATGTCCTTTTCAGTATTAACCGGACCAAATGTTTCCTGAAAGGTAGATCGACTGATTTTTGCTATCAGCGCTGCTTCATCTTTGTTTGCTTCTCTTATAGTTATCAATGACATTAGGCTGCGGAAGGATTTTCTAAGATCATGGCACTACCTCCCCCTCCCCCATTGCAAATACCGGCTGCGCCATAACGCTTATTTTCCTGCTGTAACAGATGTACCAGGGTAACCAATATGCGGGCGCCACTGCAACCCAACGGGTGACCTAATGATACTGCACCACCTCTAACATTCAACGAAGCCGGTGACAATTGCAAGAGTTGCTGGTTGGCCAACGCAACTACTGAAAATGCTTCATTGATCTCAAAAAATGATATCTGATCTTGTGTCAGTCCTGCTTTTTTCAAAGCAATTGGTATGGCCAGCGCAGGTGTAGTAGTGAACCATTCCGGGGCTTGCTCAGCATCGGCATAGCCTCTGATAAGGGCCAATGGCTGAAGTCCAAGTTCTGCAGCTTTTTCAATACTCATGAGCACCAATGCTGCTGCCCCATCATTCATTGTAGATGCATTGGCAGCCGTAATGGTTCCTGCTTTATCGAAGGCAGGTTTAAGTTGAGGAATTTTATTAAAATCAACCTGAAAAGGTTCTTCATCTTTATCCATGAGCACAGGATCACCTTTTTTGGATGGTAGCTCAACGGGCACGATTTCCGCCTTGAACAAACCTTCCTGCGTAGCATGTTGGCTTCTTCGATAGCTTTCGATGGCATAGGCGTCTTGTGCGGATCTGTCTATACCATATTTTGCTGCACAAAGCTCGGCTGCATTGCCCATTGGATATTGATGGTATACGTCTGTTAATCCGTCTAATTGAAGACCATCTGCCAATGTAGTTGAACCATATTTGTTTCCCCACCTGGTTTGTGCATGATAGAAGGGCACATTGCTCATACTTTCCATGCCTCCCGCAACTACAATTTCAGCGTCACCGAGTAAGATACTCTGAACTGCCATAGATACTGCCTTCATACCACTTGCACAAACTTTATTAACCGTTGTTGCCCGCACCTGATCCGGCAATCCGGCAAACCGAGCTGTTTGCCGCGCTGGTGCCTGACCAAGACCTGCTTGCAGCACACAGCCCATGATTACCTCATCAACCTGATCTGCTTGAATACCGGCCTTTTCACAGGCTGCTTTTACTACATGAGCACCCAGACGGGTAGCTGCGATGCTGCGCAGTTGACCTCCGAAACTTCCCATAGGAGTTCTTACAGCGGATACAATACATACTGCATTTTGCTTCATACAAAGGATTTTATTATGCTACCGAATCTAATAATTGAATACCGGTATCGGTGAAAGCGATTTTTTTCTGTTTATACAAATGACCTGTCGTCATTTTAAATGTTTTCTTGCTCATTCCAAAAAACGAGTAGATATCTTCCGGAGCGGATTTATCATTATAGGGCAGGAAGCCATTGTTCTCTTTGAGCAATCGTACAATCTTGTCTGCTTCTCCTTCTACTTTGGCATAACCCGGTATTCCCAGGGCCAGATCAATTTTACTATCGGGTCGGACCTTTTTTATGTATCCTTTTAGCCGGTCACCTTTCTGGATGGGCGTAAAAATATCACTGCTGTGCAATATCCCTGTGAAGGTGTTATTAATGATCATTACCCAACCCAACTCTGAAGTGCGGTAGGCAATAAGGTCAACCGGATCCATTTCCTTGAGTTGGAGTGGTTCCCGGTTGAGTTGGGGCTCAATTTTTTCTGTGGCAGCCACCCGACCGGTCATTTCATCGATGTACAGTTTCACCAGGTATTCTCCTCCCTTGCGCATTACTCCCAACTGCTGGGAAACCGGCACAAAAAGGTCTTTCATTAGTCCCCAGTCTAAAAAGGCCCCCTGGTTGGTTACCGATACCACCTGCATCAAAGCGATGTCTCCGACAATGGCTTTTGGCTGCTGGGTCGTTGCTATCAATCGGTTTTCAGAGTCATGGTAAACAAATACCTTCACCTCATCACCTGTTTTCAGGTTCCGTGGAGCCAATTTTATGGGAAGCAGCAGCCCCTCCTCCCCATCATCGAGGTAAAAGCCAAAATCTGCTCTTCGCTTGACCTTTAAAAGGTGATATTCTCCTGCTGTGATGGGTGATGGCTGCATAATGGTGAAAACACAAAGGTACGATAGTTCTTTCGGTCGCTATAAAACAATGTATGCATGGTGTTATTATCTTTTTTCTCCCTTTGAATTTGTTCACAAAATTCAATTTTATTGATGCTTTAAAACTTGTATCATTGATTTTGAATTATTTTGTACAATGGGTGGCAATCTTTCCTACTAACTGACCCATTTTACTTAACCGGTGGTCGTATGCGGAGATGTTTATTTCTATTGATCTTGTTGACAGGCATTGCCACCGAATTGTGTTCTCAACAAGTGGATGGCCACTGGTATGGGGTTGGCATCGTTCAGTATCCCCGTCAAAGCAATAGTTATATGTCGGAGATGGTGTTAAGACAAAAAGGAACGCGTGTTTGGGGGGAATTTATTTATTACTTTAAAGATAGTATTCTCGAAGTACCCATTCGGGGAATTTATGACCCAAAAGTGCGCTCCGTTCAGCTGCAGCCTTTTCCTGTGGTATATTTTCAATCGATGAATGCCTCCCGCGGATTTTATATTCGCATGGAAGGATATTTTAAACTGGTGGCTTCGAAAACAGCATCTTCCTTACAGGGTATGTTGTTCAGCGTTCCTGCCTATCGTTACATGGTGCCTGACATCAATTTTAAGTTGGTAAAATCAAATGATACCCTGCCACTGGTTAAAGAACCGGATCAGGTGGAGCAACCGGTTAAAAAGGTATATGTTTATAAAGAGGTGAAACCGTCTAAACCTAGCGTGCAACCTGGTCCGCCACCGGTAGTTCCTCCTGTTGTGGTGAAAGTAAATACTTTTACGCCGACCTCATTCGTGCCGATTACACCCGCAGCCAATTTCACCCTACAAAGCTTTCAGGAACGGAACAAAGACCTCTCCCGTGTTCTGGAAGTTGATCAGGATACCTTGCGACTGGAACTATTTGACAATGGTCAAATAGATGGCGACTCCGTCTCTTTATTACTGAATAATCGTTTGATACTGGATAAAAGCATGTTGGATATATCCGCACTGCGGGTTAAGATTAGAATCGATACTACCCTACCCTATAATGAACTGGCTATGTTTGCGCATAACCTTGGTAACTTCCCACCTAATTCAGCGCTGCTGGTTGTATACGATGGAAAAAAACGGTACGAGATTTTTCTCAATAGCACCTTGAATTCAACCGCCACCATCAGGATCCGAAAGCGGAAGCCGCAAGGAAAATAAACGCGCTTATTCGAATAATTCTGGTTGGGCATTCTCCTCTTTGGGGTTCTGCTGCCAGTGCATTTCTATGCTCTTATGAAAATCTGTCAGCTTCGTGCCAACGGTTTTCCATCCGGTTACTTCCACCATCTTAGCGACTTTAAAAGTAGCTTTCCGAACCTGTTGACCTTTTCCGGTCGTTACAATCAGCATAGGCTCATCCTGCGATGTAACCGCTACCAGATAATTCCCGGCCCCCTCTTTGATAAAGGTGAAAGGTGTTTTTAGTGTGCTGGTTTCTATCACAAACCTTTTCACATTGAATTGCTTCTTATCCTGATCTAGATATATAGCCGATATCACCTGCTCCGGAAGATGTTTTTGAATTAGGAGGATCGTATCGGGTTCAAAGCGCTGATTGAGTTCGGTATCGGTAATCTCATAAGTACCATTGCGGTTGAAAACAATGATTTTTTCATCTTCAAATGTGCCTAAAAATTTACCTTTCGCTTCTGTGTTGAGTCGTCCGAATTTATCATCAAACCATAGTTTGATACCTGCCAGGGTACTCTTTCCAGCTTCCTTCATCCGGATGGATTTGACACTGTATTTGGTCACTTGATTTCCGATACTGGAGCGTCCTTTGATTTCCAGTTCTTCGAAAAAGAAATCAAACTCCTTGATTCTAGCCGTGCTCGCCGGACTTAAAACTATGCGAACCGACTCAGCTTCACCATTTGGATTAGAAGAGAAATAATGCACTTTGGACCGCTCTTCCCCCTTGGTAAGATCATATTCTTTATCACGCGTAACACCGGTTACATTGAAGCGCTTGGCATAGCTGATACCTGATTTGCCATCAACATAAACCATGTTATAGGTCGTTCGTTCATCATTCTTTCTAAATACGGCAGCATGGAGGATGTCTTTACCAATGAATACCTTATCTGCGACTTTAACAACTTTCATGGTTCCGCCTTTGGTGAAGGCGATGATATCATCGTAATCTGAACATTCACACAACAATTCATCTTTTTTGAGGCCCGTACCTATAAAGCCTTCAGCCCGATTCATATAGAGTTTGGTATTGGCAATCGCCACCTGTTTTACCTGAATGGTATCAAATTCTTTGATGAGTGTTTTTCTTGTTCTGTCTTTGCCGTATTTCTTCAACAAATTTTCAAAATAGGCCACTGCATAGTCTGTGAGGTTATTGAGGTTGTGCTCTACTTCACGGATATTTTCCTCAATTTGAAGAATCTGATCATTCAGTTCTTTGATATCGAGCCGATATATTCTGCGAACAGGCTTTTCCGTCAACTTCAGTATGTCTGCACGTTCTATCGGTCTGCGCAGCTTCTTTTTATAGGGTGCAAATGCCTTCTCAATCGCTTCCAGTACTGTTTCCCAGCTGGCATGCTTTTCTTCCAGCTCCTTATAAATCTTCTCCTCAAAGAATATTTTTTCGAGTGAGGTGAAATGCCATTTATCCTGTAATTCCCCCAGCTTGATTTCCAGTTCTTGCTTGAGCAGTTCACGGGTTTCATTGACAGATGCCTTTAATAGATCAGATACCGTTACAAAGCAAGGTTTGTTATTTATAATAACACAGGCATTGGGGGAAATACTTACCTCACAATCGGTAAACGCATAGAGTGCATCGATGGTGATATCGGTTGAAATACCTTGTGCGAGTTCAATCTGAATTTCAATGTCCGCAGCATTCAGGTCAGTAACTTTCTTGATTTTAATTTTCCCTTGATCGTTGGCTTTGGTGATGCTTTCCATCAACTGGTGGGTAGTAACGGAATAAGGTACATCTCTGATCACCAGGGTTTTCTTATCTAACTCTTCTATACGCGCCCGAACCCGCACTTTTCCACCTCGCTTCCCATCCTGGTAGCCGGTAACATCGATCATGCCCGCGGTCTGAAAATCGGGAAATAATTCAAATTTTCTGCCACGCAAACATTTAATCGATGCGTCTATCAGTTCACAGAAATTGTGTGGTAATAGTTTAGTGGAGAGTCCCACCGCTATGCCATCGGCTCCTTGTGCCAGTAGCAAGGGAAATTTCATGGGCAGCGTTATGGGCTCCTGTTTTCTGCCATCATAGCTCAGTTGCCAGCGGGTGGTGGCAGGATTGAAAGCCACTTCGAGGGCGAATTTTGATAGTCGCGCTTCGATATAACGAGGGGCAGCAGCCTGGTCACCAGTTCTTATATCTCCCCAGTTTCCCTGTGTTTCAATCAGCAGATCTTTTTGTCCGAGATTCACCAAAGCATCCCCTATACTGGCATCACCATGGGGATGGTATTGCATGCTTTGTCCGATAATATTGGCCACTTTATTGAACCTGCCATCATCCATTTCCTTCATGGCGTGCAGGATCCTGCGCTGCACTGGCTTTAGTCCATCTTCGATGGCAGGAACTGCTCTTTCTAGAATCACATAGGAAGCATAATCCAGGAACCAGTTTTTATATTGTCCCTGAACACCTGTTTCAATGTCGAAAACCTGTATACTACTCTTTCCCTTTGCCATCTTTTATTGTTCTGTCGATTTTTCTTTTTCCAGATAAAATGTATCAACCGGCCCTTCTGCAGTGGCATTCAATTCAAGCATAATAAAATCGGTATCAGCCACTACCTCATGCCATATCCAGGGATAAATATCTACTTCCACCGGCGATTGTAAAACAATCTTTCCAGCAGCGTCGGAACGTAGGTCGCGCCAATGAAGGGTGGCCGTTCCCTGCAGTAATAAAAATTGTTCTGGATTCTTTTGTTGTGATAGTCCCTTATGATAATGTTGTGCAGTCACCGCACCTTTATTCCGGTAAAATAGCATGTATTCACCAGAGCGATGGGTGGTAAAATGATGCACCTGGCCACGCTGGTCACTACTTTTCATGGGAATAGGCCGTATGTTGATGGTGTTACGCATGCTTATTCGTTAACGGGTACCTGTGCTACCGGCTTCCGTACTTGTACTTCTTTCCAGCCTTTATTCTTATCATCCTGCCACTCGACACGACTTTCGCCAGCCATCCACCTCAGGCGCCAGGCTATGAAAACGTCGGTCAGTCCTGTTTTACTTTTCGACAACAGGTGAGAAATCAGTTTGGGCAGTTTCTGCCAATCTCCGGTCAGGGAACGAAAGATTTCATCATCATGACAATCGATTGGTCGGTTGATTAATTTTTTTCCGCCCTCTAACCAGCGAATCAAACCATCACCAGACAGAACGCGGGTCCATTCCTCCGGATCTACCTCCCACTCACTGCCCGTGATTGGCCTTGCCAGTTTCTTTGCTTTGAGAAATTCGCGGGGCAGTATTTCATGCAGATGCGATGGGTAGAAAATACCTCCCTTATCGTTGAGAAAGGGTAGGTTATTCATATATAAAACCATGATTCTGCCTGCAAATGGTTTGAGGTATTTCAGTATCCAATAATAACCCGATACATCATGGCTATTTTGACCCATCCAGATCCATAGTTCTTCAGCCGGATTAGCTTCGAGTGCTTCCGCAATCTGGCGAACGGTGGCAGGGTCATCTACCTGATGGAGTTGATCTTCATAGGGCGATCCGGCTAATAATTCAGCCCACCAGGCTTTTCTGGCTTGCATCGTTTCTTCTGTTTCTTCAGCTGCCAGCGGACCGGTAGCGAAATCATCGCGGATGACATATACGTCTCCACTTAATGATTCATCCAGGGCAATGGCTTCTTCCAGTAGTCGTGCATTCTGTTCTTCAAATACAAGGTGTTTCATGTGCTATCAGTTATTCACAATATCCAATTCGATGCGTAAGTTTTCAATAATTTTTTCCTGACGTTCCGGAGTGTTTTTACCCATGTAGAAATCGAGGATATCGTGTATACCTACTTCGTTGTTGATGGTGACAAGTTGCTTACGCATATCGGGACCGATGAACCTGCCAAATTCTTCCGGACTGATTTCACCCAGGCCTTTAAAGCGGGTAATCTCGGGCTTACTGCCGAGTTTTTTTACTGCTTCCTTCTTCTCATATTCATCATAGCAATAAATGGTCTCCTGCTTATTTCTAACCCGGAACAAGGGTGTTTCCAAGATGTATACGTGTTCATGCTTTA
Organism: uncultured Sediminibacterium sp.; assembly: GCA_964448845.1. GTDB lineage: Bacteria > Bacteroidota > Bacteroidia > Chitinophagales > Chitinophagaceae > Sediminibacterium. The sequence goes on along the minus strand of CAYUXJ010000001.1, from coordinate 140,394 downwards.
CCAGGTCTGGGAAGAATTGCAGGAAAAAGGTCATTAGTAATAGACGTATGTGTGATCCATCTACGTCGGCATCGGTGGCAATGATTACCTGGTTATAGCGCAATCCTTCCAAACCATCTTCAATGTTCAATGCATGCTGTAAGAGATTAAATTCTTCGTTTTCGTACACTACTTTTTTGGAAAGTCCGAAGGAGTTCAAGGGTTTGCCGCGTAAGCTGAAAACGGCCTGGGTGTCGACACTCCGCGATTTGGTAATGCTGCCACTTGCACTATCCCCCTCGGTAATGAAGAGGGTCGACTGGTTTTGCAAGGCGATGTGTTCTTCCTTATTTTTGGCCGGTAAATCATCGTTGAGGTGTACCCGACAGTCCCGCAGTTTTTTATTGTGGAGATTGGCTTTTTTAGCCCGCTCGTTGGCGAGTTTTTTTATACCTGCCAGTTCTTTTCTTTCCCGTTCATTTTGTTCGATTCTTTTCTTCAGCGCATCGGAAACTGTCGGATTACGGTGGAGGAAATTATCTAATTCTTTGGCGAGAAAGTCGAGCAAAAAATTCTTCATCGACGGCCCCCCTTCAAACACAGCAACAGAACCCAGTTTGGTTTTGGTCTGGCTTTCAAATACCGGTTCCTGCACCCTGACGGATACGGCAGCAACAATACTGGTTCGGATATCGGATGCTTCGTAATCTTTCTTGAAAAAATCGCGGATCACTTTCACATACGCTTCGCGGAAGGCCTGCTGGTGTGTTCCACCCTGGGTGGTATATTGACCATTTACAAAAGAGAAAATATCCTCTCCATAGTCATTGTTGTGCGAGATGGCTACTTCGATGTCATCTCCTTTTAAATGAATGATGGGATAGCGAAGTTCATCTGCCGATGTTTTCTTCTGCAGCAGATCGAGCAATCCGTTTTTACTAACGAATTTCTTTCCATTGAAAAGTATCTGTAGTCCGGCATTCAGGAAGCAATAGTTCCACAACAGATTTTCGATGTACTCATATTTATAGTCAAAGTGCCGAAAAACCTGGTCATCGGGCAGGAATTCCACCAGTGTACCGTTTGACTCTGTGGAGGAAGTCTCTTTATGTTCTTTGAGTAATACACCTCTTTCAAATTCGGCTGTTTTTTGTCGGCTCTCGCGGTAAGCGGTCACCCGAAAATGCTGACTGAGGGCATTGACAGCTTTTGTACCAACTCCGTTTAGTCCCACACTTTTTTGAAAAGCCTTGCTGTCATATTTTGCACCGGTATTGATTTTGCTAACTACATCTACTACCTTTCCCAGTGGGATACCTCTTCCGTAGTCGCGCACAGTCACCAGCTTACCGGTAATTCCGATTTCAATCTGTCGGCCATAACCCATCGTATATTCATCGATACAATTATCGAGTACCTCTTTCAAAAGCACATAGATGCCATCATCGGGGGCAGATCCGTCACCGGTCTTGCCGATGTACATTCCCGGGCGCAGCCGGATGTGTTCGCGCCAGTCAAGTGACCGGATCGAGGATTCATCATATTCATTTCCAATCTGCTGTACAGCCATAGTATTCCATTCAATTTTCCCTCAGACAGAGGGGGTACAAATCTAAACACCTGTGCGGGCAGCCCAATTTTACTTTTCTACAAATCGTGTTTTTATGTGGATAAACAGAATTGGAGCCTGTTGGGATGCTCCGATAGCCCCGAATTACCTAATTTTAACTATCTCTACCCTTCCTACCGATATCGTCACCGATTTAGCTGAAATCGCCCGTTTGGCAGCCCTGCGGGAAGAAGAAAACGACCATTTCCGTTCCTTTATTGAAGCCCGCCACCCCGGAGAGACCGACAAGCACGTATTCCGGTTGCAGGAAGCCGTTTCGGCACACATCGATTGTCGTCAGTGTGGGAACTGCTGCCGGAGTCTGATGATTGTCGTTAGCGAGGATGAATTAGATCAGGTAGCTGCACTTACCAATGAAACTTCGACAGATTTTAAGTCTAAATACATTGCGGAAGGACTGGCAGGGAAGATGTTACTTAATTCTATGCCCTGTCGCTTTCTGGCGGATTCGAGTTGTACCATTTATGCACATCGTTTTGCTGGCTGCCGTGAATTCCCCGCCCTTGATTTGCCGGGCTTCACCCAGCGGTATTTTACGATACAAATGCATTATGACCGCTGTCCCATTATTTTCAACGTAGTGGAACAACTGAAAAAAGAACTTCATTTTTTTTCCATTGATAACACCTAACAGTTAATTTTAAACATGCAGGTTGAATTCGGAATTGATGTGCTTCTCGACCAATCGCCTCAATGGAAACATGAGGTATTGGGCTTACTGACGAATGAAGCAGCCACCACTGCTTCCGGCTTACCCGGCAGGGAAGTTTTGCTGCGCCATGGGTTTTCAGTGGAGCAATTATTTTCACCTGAACATGGCTTAGATACACGGGGACCAGATGGTATGCCAATGCCGGATGGATGCGATGTATTGACAGGCCTACCGGTGAAAAGTCTTTACCTGCATTCATTTGCACCTGAAAAGCATGATTTAGCAAGATTAGATCGAATGATTTTTGATGTGCCCGATGTGGGTGCTCGTTTCTACACTTATCTATGGTCACTCACCTACCTGATGGAAGCATGTGCGGCTGCGGGTAAACCACTGGTTATTCTCGATCGGCCGAATCCTATTTCCGGTAACTACGATCTGGTTGAAGGTCCGATGTTGGAAATGGCCAATAGTTCATTTATTGGCAGATGGCCCATTCCCATTCGTCATTCCTGTACTTTCGGGGAGTTGGCACAATATTTCAAAGCTCACTTCAAAATAAACGTTGAGCTGGAAGTCATCACCTGCAGAGGATGGAAAAGAGCAATGTTTCAGCCGGATTGGAATACCACTTTTTTCCCACCTTCTCCTGCTATTCAGCAATTTGAAAGTGCTATTCTCTATCCCGGTCTTTGTTTGCTGGAAGCAACGAATGTGAGTGAAGGAAGAGGCACCCCCTATCCCTTTACCTGTCTCGGCGCTCCTTGGATGGATGCACAGGCTGTTGCTCGCAGGCTCTATGAACTCTCGATAGATGAGGTATCCTTAGATCCTTTTGAATTCACCCCTCAGACAGGAAGATATGCCGGTCAGATTTGTCAGGGCCTACAATTAGCTGCGAATGACCCTGCTCATTTTCAGCCTGTTTTCTGGGGATGTATGGTGTTGAAGATTATTCATGATATGTATCCCAACTCCTTTTCCTGGGAGCCTTATCCAACACTCGCTAACCCGACCGGTCACCATCACTTAAATCGGCTGTTTGGTCGTACCAATAGTGAGCAACTCTTTGATTTACCTATGCCTACTTTTTTATCTGAAATTACCCGCCTCACCCGGGTTCCGGACTGGATAGAGGAAATCAAACAATATCAACTATACTCATAAAATATTGATAAATAATATATTATAATTTATAACTCAACTTTTATTTTAAATATGCAGTTCCTTTTCAAAGTATCTCTTTCCATTATAGTAGGCATCATGTTGGGTAGTAGCATTCAGGCGCAGCTAGCAAGTGCCCCACTTGAACTATTGGTGGCTCACAGTGGTAAAGCCAGTTTTAGGGGCTTGTCGGCAGTAAGTGATCAGGTTATATGGGTTTCCGGTAGCAAGGGAACGGTCGGCAGAAGCACCGATGGGGGGAAGCACTGGAAGTGGATGCCGGTGGCGGGGCATGAAAAGCGTGACTTCAGGGATGTTGAGGGGATGGATAGTACTACAGCCCTTATAATGGCAGTAGGTGAACCGGCCGTTATACTTCGAACCACCGATGGTGGTCAGCAGTGGCAAACGGTTTTTTCTGATACCCTGCCCGGCATGTTTCTGGATGCCATGCACTTTCGGTCTGCAGCTATCGGTCTGGTGGTTGGTGACCCGATTGGTCAAATACCTTTTATGGCCCATACGGTGGATGGTGGTAAAACCTGGCAATCCTTTCAAATACAGCAAGCCGATGGTTCAGCCTTTCTTCTTGATTCAGGTGAAGCTTTTTTTGCCGCCAGCGGCAGTAATGTTCAGTTACTGAATCAAGGCAAGGCCGGCAATGGATGGATGGTGACAGGTGGCAATCGTTCAAGGCTGATTCATACCGACGGACAAGCATTCTTTGATTTACCCTTCCTGCCTGGAGGATCCTCCCGAGGTGCCAATTCCGTTGCCATGCGGGATAATTTTCGGGGGATTATTGTAGGCGGTGATTTTGCAAATGATACGGCAAAGGCAAACAATTGTCTGATCGTTGATTTGCACCAGGTAGGAACCCCAATGGAACAAGTAGTTTCCCGTCCTGTTACGCCTCCTGCCGGATACCGTTCCAGTATTGCACATATAAGAGGAAAGCAGTGGATTACCTGTGGTACCTCCGGGGTAGATATATCTTTAGATGGGGGGATTAACTGGCAACAACTATCTAAAGAAAGTTTTCATGCCCTGTCGATTCCACCCAAGGGCAACTATGCCTATCTCGCGGGAGGTGGCGGTCGTATCGCACGCATCCGTATCAGATGACTACTTTGATCAATTATCTTTTCGCAAGTACTTGTTAAATAATTACGGCTTGTTGTGTTTTTCAGTAACTTTATTCAAGACACTGCAGTATGAAGAAGTATCAGGCAATCATACAATTTTCCATGGATGACGAATTCATGACATTGGTGCCCTCGCATCGCACCTATATCAATTATCTCATTAATAAGGGAATTATTGTTAGTTATGGCGTAAGTATGGAAACGCTGACATGCTGGATCACTTTTCATGCCAAGAGTAAAAAAGAAGTTGCTGAATTGCTTAAAAAGTCTCCGCTGAATAAATACTGGTCTTTTCAGATTGAAGAGTTATTTGTATATGATAGCCAGCAATATCGTCTTCCTTCGGTTCAACTAAATTAAGAAAAGATTTTTTTGGGTAAATTGTATTCAAATGCTATTTTTGCCCTCCCTAAACGGGAGCATAGCTCAGCTGGTTTAGAGCATCTGCCTTACAAGCAGAGGGTCCGCGGTTCGAACCCGTGTGCTCCCACTAAAAACCCTCCTTTCGGAGGGTTTTTATCTTATCAGCCATTCATGAATATAATTATGGCAATAGCCACTTTTTTATCCCACCTTCCACCCTATCAGGGTGCACTGCGTCCTGAACAGGACAAGGAGACCGATGTGCTGGAATTGGTTGACAAGGGGTATCGTTTAATTGTTTGGAACGATGAGGTGAATACATTTGAATGGGTCATAGAAACATTGATCGACATTTGCGGGCACGAACGCATACAGGCAGAGCAATGTGCCTGGCTGATCCACCTGCGCGGAAAGTATGCTGTTAAAAATGGCGACTACGAAACCCTCAAGCCGATGTGTGATGCCATTACTGATAGGGGTATTGGTGCAACAATAGAATCGGTAGCCTGATTCCTTTTCATTATTTTGCCACATGCCATTGCACCTGCTGAATGATAGTTTATGGTTTCCGCCGGTGGAGGACGCCATGGATGACGGACTTCTTGCGCTGGGTGGAGATGTTGCGCCAGCGAGACTCTTGTTGGCGTACCAGCGGGGCATTTTTCCCTGGTATAGTGACGACCTACCCTTGTGGTGGTCGCCTGACCCAAGGTTTGTGCTTTTTCCCGACGAATTGCGTATTCACAAAAGCATGCGAACATTCTTAAAAAATACTTCCTTCCATTTTACCATCAACCAGGCATTCGCAGCAGTTTTGGAGAAATGCAGCCTTACTCCCCGTGCAGGGCAGGATGGCACCTGGCTGAATGCTGCTCTGCAGACTTCTTTGATTGAATTACATCAACAAGGATGGGCGCACAGTGCCGAAGTATGGCAACAGAATGAGTTGGTGGGGGGATTATACGGTATTCGGGTCGGGTCTGTATTTTGTGGGGAAAGTATGTTCAGTCTGGCCAGTAACGCCAGTAAGTTCGCATTGATCAAGTATACAGACTTATTAAAAAGTCAGGGTGTAAAACTTATCGACTGTCAGGTGTACTCTGAGCACCTGGCTTCACTCGGTGCGCGCATGATGAATCGAAAAGATTTTATGAATTATTTCCGCGCTGCCGATTAGCCATTGTAGCCATACATGATTTGTACATCCCGCACGATTCTTTCCATATCAAAATCTTTGCCGTTGGCATCGTAAGCCTGTTTGAGGTTACTGCCAAATACAAAAGCCACACCCTGCCAGAAGGCTGCCGTCATGAACCCTTTATATTCATCAATAATTTCATAGCAGTTGTTTCCTGTCTGGCGATTGATCAGTTTCATTAATACCTTACCCTGGTAAACGGAGAGGCGAGTCAGTTTATCGGTAAATTCCCGTTTGAGTTCTTTTTCCCGTGAATGAATGATTTTTCTTCTTTCCTTCCGGTTGCTCACATGGACCAACTCTTTATTTATTTCATTCATGATGCGACTGGCGGCAATGGCATAGGGATAAGTAACATATACTGCATTGCGTAACCTGGTCCATTCTGCCCAATACTTTTTCTGTTCTTTGGTCAACCTTGAGAAAACTGATACAGGTGGCAATATGCTGTAGGGAATCGTGTCGCCATTCGAATCAATCATGGCATATACACGAATCGTATCGAGTGGACCGGTCTGTGCAGCAATACGCGAAGCGGTGAAGGAGAGTATCACCAGGAAGAGCCATTTTACCGATATTGTTCGCAATAAAGCCATATAATGAATAGACACATCGACACTTACTAATGCTGCCTGCTATTCAAAGGTAACCCAAAAATGGAGTTAAGAAATCGGGGTAGATTTTTTTTGTGCCCGTTGCAACACGGCTATAATAAAGCCGATTACCATCAGTATTGTTCCCAGCCAAAGCAGGTTAATCATAGGGAATTCATATACCTTGAGGGTGAGCAGACTGGTAACAGCGGCATTTTGTTTGACCCCAATTTCCAACATTCCCTTTTTCTCATCGACTACCCGATTGAATGACACAGCCAAACTCTGCGCTACCACCGTATCTATAAGGGGGCGCCAACGGGTTCCCTTGATGGCCATACCCGGAGTCAGGGGGTAACGTCCACCGGATTTTGCTTCCACCGTCATATTCAGGAACAATGCCATTTCATCGGCAGCAAATAGGTTTTGCTTATTGGCAGGATTGACAGAAACTGAATCCAGACGCATCCACCCATTATTATAAAAAAGCGTATCTCCCACCCGAATGTTGCGGGGTTGGAAACGGCTGGTATCGGTCTGATCGGTATCCTGGAAAGATGTGATGTATACAAAAATGTCTTTATTCCAATAATGCCGGGCAGCCGGGTTGGCTGCAAACCCCTCGCCTCCCTTATTTTGTTTCATCACATCGGGGTAGAGACTGAATTTTTCATTGCTTTTCTTGTTTTCAAAAGCAATATCAAAGAATCTCTTCTTGTCTTCGGAGCGAATGCTGTCCGTTCGATACGTCACCCAGTACTTACCCATATCGGTGCGTACTCCTTTAAAGAGCGTTATGTTTTCTGCCGGATCACCGGCAGCACTTTTCTTATTGTCGGAAGATAAAGGGGTAATACCGGTTGTATTCCAACTAAGGACTGTCTTCTTTGAGGAGGAAATCAAGATTCCGACCAGCATTAAACCGAAACCAACGTGGGCTACAGAGGCACCGGAAGCTCGAATCTTTCCTTTCAGCACTAACCATATATAAGAACTATTGGCAATGACAGCATATACAGCTGCAAATAAGGCAACATGAATAGCTAACTGAAAGCCCGGGCCCTTGCGGATATAATTCACATCTCCCAGCCAGCTGATGAGCAAGCTGATGATCACTGATGCGATGGTAGGTAGCCAGATATTTTTTCCCAGATAGCTGCGGTCGGTGGTTTTATATTTCAGGTATTGGGTAACTGCAGTTAGAAGTCCGATCACAATCGCAACAAATATTTGCACCTGGTTGTAAGCAAATTCTACATCTTCAGGGGGGGCTATCTTGGTACCGAAAAGTTTATTGAAAACAGGTATAGACGTTTGCGCTATGATGATCATGCCTGCTAAAAAGAGTACCAATGATCCGATGAACATCCAGAATTCGCGGCTATAAGTATCTTCTTCCTTTTCTTTTGTAGGTAATGAGCGATAGTGGTAGAGGAATAAACCCAATGCCGGAAGAAAAAACACCAATACGAAACTTACCAGTTGTGTATTCATTTCGAGATCGGTGAAAGCATGTACGGAGGTATCTCCCAGAATACCGCTTCTGGTCAGGAACGTGGAATATAGAATCAAACAAAAGGCGAGGATATAAAAAAAGCAGGTAGCCCGCAACGAAAAACCTGAGTGACGATAGATCAGGTTGGTATGTAGACCTGCCACCAGCAGCAACCAGGGAACCAGGGATGCATTTTCTACAGGATCCCAGGCCCAATAGCCCCCGAAAGTTAAACTTTCATAGGCCCAGGCGGCACCCATCATAACTCCCAGTCCGAGCACGGCAGCCGAAAAACCTGCCCATGAGAGCGCAGTTTTGGTCCATTCATGTTGCTTTTTGAGTAACCCTGCCATGGTGAGTGCAAAAGGTACAATGGTGGAGGCAAATCCCAGGAACAATATCGGCGGATGGATGACCATCCAGTAATTCTGCAATAAGGTATTTAATCCTTTACCATCTCTTAGGAGGGTCAGGTACTCGGGGTTGCGAAAAATAGGAGCTTCAGTATCGTGTCGCAGCAGAATAAATGGATTGCTACCTACTTTATTTCCCCAGAAGTAGAGGCCTATCAGCATAGTGCCTAAACAGAATTGTGCCAGGTTCATGACACCGAGTACACCATTCTCCCAAACCGATTTTTTGGAAACGAAGATCCAGCCGAGTACACAATGCCAGAAGGCCCATAGCATGAAACTACCCTCCTGCCCCTCCCAGAAACAACTCAGGAGATATTCAATTTGGAGACTTCTATCGCTGTGGCCATAGGCATACTTGTATTCAAAATAATGGTGTGAAATGATGTAATAAAGCGTAGCAAACATGGTTAGAATGCTGATGGTCTCTACGGCAAAAGATAGCCGAGCAATTTTCTGCCATCCGGCAGATTCTTCGGGCGTTTTTCCGCCATAACCGGCGACAAAAAAGGCGATGGTGGCAACGAGTGAACTGACAAGGAACAGTAGTGTAAAAAAATGACCAATCTGGCCGGGTATGAGGTGCTCTCCTATATAATTCATGCCTTCAATACTTATTGAGTGGTCGTGTTACCGGAATCATCAGGATGCAGCCGGGGTTAATGATTGGTTGGGAGCATCCTTATATTTAGAAGGACATTTCATCAGAATATCCTTGCATTCAAATTGGCCATCGATTACTTTACCTTTTAATACCAATCGATCACTTTTCTCCATATCGGTCGGCTTATTGTTTCTATAGACAACACGTATACTGGTACCCAGTGAATCAATGGCAGTAAAGGTGAGGTAGTTTGGATTTTTTATTGGATCGTATTCTATCGGATGTTGCGTATCAATTTTGGCGACCAGGTTTACGAATTTTCCCGGACGTTCCTTAGCGGAAGCAATGGTTTCATAGGTTGTCAGGTCTCCTGTATAACTAATTAATACAACGATGGCTGCTGCAATCAGAACGAGTAAAGCGATGCTGGTTTTATTCATGGTGTACCTCCCGGGCTGCAAAGTTACTTGAATTTGCAGTTACTTGTTGTCAGCGCTATCTTCATTTTAACAGATTGCAATCCCTTTTTGTTGAAGCCCATTGCCTGGTGCAGTTAGCTTGTTGAACATTCCCCTTTTTCAGGCAGGCAAAAAGCTTTTTGTGTCAATTTTGGCAAACACATTAAATTTGCCTGCTCCTGCTTAAGAGAAAAACATGTCTGACCATTTGAATTTTGACCCCAACGCCGTGGGGAATACCGAGAATAATATTTTTGGGTTACCCTTTAATGAGGAAGAATCCAGACTCATTTTATTACCAGTTCCCTGGGAAGTAACGGTAAGTTATGGTGCGGGCACCTCAAGAGCAGCTGAACATATTTTTAAAGTCAGTAAGCAGGTTGACATTTTTGATGTTGACGGTGTTGATGGTTGGCGCCAGGGATTTTTCATGCGTGAAATTGATAAGCGTTTACTCATGAAGAGCGACTACCTGCGCAAGGAAGCCGAACTGTATATCAATTATATCTCCCGCGGTGATTTGGTTGCGGATAATAAATTCATGTGCAAAAGCCTGAAAGAAATCAATGAAGGCAATTTGATGATGAATAACTGGGTATACCAGCAAACGCTCGAACTGCTGCAAAAAGGCAAGTTGGTAGGTTTGTTGGGGGGTGATCACAGTACCTCCCTGGGCTACCTGAAATCGCTGGCGGAACACTATGGTGATTTCGGCATTCTACAGATTGATGCGCATTGTGACCTACGTGAAAAATATGAAGGTTTTGATTACTCGCATGCCTCTGTGATGCGGAATGCTCTTCGTGAAATTCCTGCCATCACTAAGTTGGTACAAGCAGGTATTCGCGACTATTGTCAAGAAGAGTGGCAGGAAATCTGTAACAGCAACTACCGCATCGTTACCTATTTGGATCACTCCATTAAAACCCGTCAATTTGAAGGCGAAACCTGGAAGTCGATTGCTGATGAGATTATTCAGCATCTTCCAGAACGTGTTTATTTGAGTTTTGATATTGATGGTCTCGATAGAAAATATTGTCCCAATACAGGTACGCCGGTTCCGGGCGGATTTGAATTGGAAGCTGTTATTTATCTGATTAAAAAAATCTCCCAAAGTGGACGAAAATTGATTGGGTTTGATTTGGTTGAAGTCAGTGTCGGCCAAACTGACTGGGACAGCAATGTCGGTGCCCGTATTTTGTGGCGGCTTTGTAATATCATGGTGCATAACCACTCCTGATCACTTGCTTTGAAAAAAGAATTCCCCTATATCGTTGTTCTTGCCAATACGATCCGGCGACCGGCCTATTTCATCAGCTGGCTGCTGGTGCTCATCACGCTGGCTTCGGGTATGTATTTCACCCTGTCGCATTTATCTCGTGCCGTCATACCACTGCTCGTGATGATGATGATCATGATCATTGTTCTCATCGTTAGTTTACGCCGGACAAAAAAAGATGAATATCCCTCCTTTTTCTGGGCGATTGTGGTGGCTGCCTTATGCTGGAGGCTTTTGCCAGGTGGTTATTACATGTTGCTCCTGTTGCTGCTAGCCGCCCTGCTGGAAAGACAATCACATATTCCTGTCGAAATAGGCATAGATAAGGAGGGCATTACTTTTAATCATTTCCCTACTCGATTTTATAGTTGGGGAGACATTCAACGTTGTTTGGTAAAAGAGGGTTTACTTACCATCGATTATAAGAATAACAGGCTTTATCAGAAAGAAGTAGCTGCAGACATAACGCAGGAGGATGAGTTAGAATTGAATCAATTTTGTGCTGATTGCATACAGGAAAGTAGTTTAGGCGGTTCTGACAACCCCAATTGAGAGTTATCCGTTACTTTTGCAGCATGCCTGCAACAGCTTCCCCCTTTGTATTATATTCCGATGGAAAGGGAAACATCTTTGAAGATGAAACCCTTTATGCTTTGGGTCGATCTGGTTGGGATGCCCATCCGGTGCCTGAGGAAAGCTGGATACCACTGCCGGATGGTGGCAATTTATACGAATTACCCGGTCGCAGAGCAATCGGCATGGATGTAAGTGATGGTAGTTTGCGTCTTTGTGATAAAGGCTGGGCTGTAGCAGCTTTTATTCCCCCGGCACATACCGGATTGTTTCTGGCCGCCTATGAAACCGCTGCCGATGCTCCTACCCTTCCTTTATTTTGTTATACGGCTGCTGGCTGGCTCGATCAGAAAATTTATGTAACCGCCCTTCGCATTGAGCAGGATATCCGTCAGGAAGCTGAAGGTTACCACGCTGAACAAATCAAGGATGGTGTTCAACGGTTGTTGACAGCCTATCCGGAGAACAGACTGATTCGTCATCTGATGGATAATTGCTGTTCCACTTATCACTGTCCTGCTGCCCGCAATTTTGCCTTGGGTCGCTGGGAATGTCCGGTTCCTTCTTCGCCCGCCTGCAATGCCAATTGTATCGGCTGTATATCATTTCAGCCCGCAGAAGAAAGTATAGTAAGCACACAAGATCGTCTCACCTTTAAGCCAACGGTAGAAGAGATAGTTGAATTTACGGTTCCGCATCTGATGCAGGCACCTTATCCAATCGTGAGTTTTGGACAAGGATGTGAAGGTGAACCTTTGCTCATGTGGGAGACCATTCGTGATGCCATCAAAGAAATCAGAAAGCATACCGACCGGGGTAGCATCAACATTAATACCAATGGCAGTAATCCGGAAGCAGTAAAAGCACTCTGTGAAGCAGGACTGAACAGTATTCGTGTTAGTACCAATTCTGTTCAGCCGCATATTTATACCAATTACTATAGACCCAATAACTACAAGTTCGAAGATATTCGGGAAAGTATTAAAGTTGTAAGAGCTTCGGGCGGATGGGCGAGTATCAATTACTTTGTTTTTCCCGGTGTCACCGATAGTGAGGAAGAGTTTGAAGCACTGCAACAATTTATTCAAGACACCGATCTAACTATGATTCAATGGCGCAATTTCAATATTGATCCGGATTGGTATCTGGGGAAAATGAATTTAATAGAGACCGGATCGGCCATGGGCATTCAAACTATGATGCAGCAATTGCGAAACACTTTCCCGCAGCTGCGATACGGGTATTTTAATCCGCCAATGGAACGTATTCGTGGCAATTTTGCTACTGATTTTGCCGGCGGTCAAGTAAACGAGCATGCAGCCAACTCAATCCGCAGATAATGGCAGGTTTTCCCGGGAACTAACGGGTATTGCACTCGGCTTATTGGCCGTGGTTGTATGGGCCGGCAATTTTGTAATAGCCCGTGGTGTTATCCATCAAATTGGGCCAATATCGCTGGCATTTTTCCGTTGGATCATTGCCGCCATTATCATGGTTCCCCTAGGGTTACGTTCTTTTCGCAGGGAATGGATGGAGATTAGAAAAAACCTCGTCTACCTCTTTGTGACTGCCTTTTTCGGAATCACGTTATTCAATACCTTGGTCTATGTTGCCGGACATTTTACAGGTGCCATCAATATGGCTATGATTGGAACGACTTCCTCCCCCATTTTTTCACTACTACTGGCATATATCATTCTGAAAGAAAAACCCGGTAAGTTGCGCATAGCAGGCGTTATCGTTTGTATTATTGGCATAGTATGGTTGTTGGTAAGGGGTAGTTGGGAACAGTTGCTTCATTTTCGATTAGCCTCAGGTGATTTGTGGCTGCTTGCCGGTGCTTTTTGTTTTGCCATTTATAACATTCAGGTTCGGCGTAAACCTAGTGGCATCTCGAATACAACCTTTTTATTGACCGTATTTTCATTGGGCAGTTTTCTCCTGTTTCCTGCCATGCTTTGGGAACAATTTTACCGCACGCCGGTACGCTGGAGTCCTTCGCTGATCGGTATTCTTTTCTATTTGGGGGCATTAACGTCCGTTGTTGGTTTTCTTGCCTGGAATGCCACCATTGCTCGCATTGGTATTGGTCGGACAGTTTTATTTGGCTATCTGATTCCAATTGTAGCCTCGCTGGAAGCAGTTCTACTATTGGGAGAAAAATTCACCCGCCATCACCTGATTAGTGCCATTTTAGTGGCTATTGGACTTGTTCTGACCAATCTTTCTCCCGAACGATTTAACTTTCGCACATCTGTGCAACAGGAAGTATAAATTCAGGTAGCCGGAATAGCCTGAAGTTGACTGACCGTTTTTTTACATCTTTGCAGTAACATGAATTATCAGCAGACCCTGGCATACCTGATGGATCGGCTTCCGATGTTTAGTCGTATCGGTGCTGCAGCCTATAAGCCAAGTCTGGATAATACCATCGCCTTATGCGCTGCGATAGGAAATCCGCAAAAAGAAATACGTACCATTCACGTCGCGGGTACGAATGGAAAGGGTTCCGTTAGTCATATGCTGGCAGCCATATTGCAGGCGTCCGGCTACAAAACAGGCTTGTATACTTCCCCGCACCTGCGCGATTTTCGCGAACGGATTCGTGTCAATGGTATTTGCTGTGAAGAAAGTTTTGTGGTAGATTTTACTGAACGATGGAACAACTTGATAGAGACGATTCGGCCTTCGTTTTTTGAGATTACAGTCGCTATGGCTTTTCAATATTTTGCAGAGCAGGGAGTGGATATAGCTGTTATTGAAACTGGTCTGGGTGGGCGACTTGACAGTACGAATGTGATCGAACCGGAATTAAGTATAATCACCAGTATTGGCCTTGACCACATGGCATTGCTGGGCAATACGCGCGAAGCTATTGCCGTTGAAAAAGCGGGCATCATCAAAAAAAATGTGCCGGTTATTGTGGGGAAAATGGAGCCGGTGTTATACGATATTTTCAATAAGAGAACCAACGAGGTCTCCGGTGATCAGTCAACTGCATTAGTTCACCTTTCAGCGGAAGAGTGGGAAATAGCATCGATGCAGGGAGATAGTACACTCACCATCTGTGTTCACGATAAAACAGCTGACCATACATCTTATACCTATCAGCTGGATCTACCCGGATATTACCAACAGTATAATTTACCCACTGTTTTAAGTGCAGTGAAGGTACTCAGACAAAAAGGATTTGAACTTGCTGATGAAAACATATCTCATGCATTGGAAAATGTAGTGCTTACCACAGGCCTGCATGGAAGATGGGAAACCATTCGAAACCGGCCACGTATAATTTTAGAAGTGGCACACAACGAAGACGGCATGCGTTTGGTAGCTGCACAACTGAAAAGAATATCCTTTAGCCGCCTATTTATCCTCATTGGTATGGTGAAAGATAAAGATATCGATACGGTACTATCACTGCTTCCAGCAAGCGCTACCTATCTGTTTTGTCAGGCTTCCATTCCTCGTGCTCTCCCTGCAGAAGAATTAATGGAGAAAGCGAATCGTCTCGGATTGCAAGGAACCGCTGTACCTGATGTAAACGACGCAATTGCTGCAGCAATGTCGATGGCAGCATCGAATGACCTGATATTGGTGTGTGGAAGTATATTCCTGGTAGGTGAAGTGGATACCGACCGATGGTCGGAAACTTAGTAGGATAATTTACCTAATTTTTCTAATGCCCTGAAAATCGTTGTGATGTGCATGGACTGCATAAAAGCATTTTGACGCAACAATGCTATCACTTCTTCCATGCTTACCAGTTTGATATCGATGTCTTCGCCCGGATCAGGTGTGGGTTCCTGGATCTTTTTTCCGCCGGTGGCGAGGAACATATACATGAGGTTGCTATTGGTGGAGGGGTTGGCAGAAGTGGTACCAAGGAATTCAAAATGATTGAAAGCATATCCGGTTTCCTCTAATAATTCACGGGCGATCGCCTGTTCTTTTGTCTGGTCCGTTGCGTCTACACAACCTCCCGGCAGTTCGAGTCCGGTATGCTGCAGTGCATGTCGATATTGTCTTTCTAAAATTACTTCATGGCTGTCGGTGATGGCGAAGGCACATACCCAATCGGGAAAATCGTACACGTAATAAGGTGAAACAAGGGAGCCGTCGGGTTTTTCACAGGTATCAACCCGAATGTTCAGCCAGTTCTCCTGATAAAGGGATTTGGATTCAATTTGTTTCCAGCGTAAATCGCGTTCCTCTACCATTGGTTTCTATTTCTCAGCGATGTGATGTGTGCAACATGGTGTCGTCCATGCCAGGCGTACAGGCTGATCAAGAACCAGCAACTCATATCACGATTACTCACCGGGTGAAAAATCGTTCTTTTCAAATCTTCCTCCGCCAGGCTATTTAATAACACAGTCCAACGGCGATGGAGGGCATGTAGCAGGGTCACTGAAACATTCACGGGAACGTCTTTTACATCATTGAGCAGTACCCAAGCATTTTCATCATAAGCTTTCAAAGTGGGATGATCTTCAGTTAGTGCCAGTTTCATGCGGATGAATGCATTCATGTGACTATCGGCTATATGATGTACCAACTGGTGCACGGTCCAACCTCCTTCCCGGTAGGGTGTTTGAAGTTGCCAATTATCCAGTTGCGCGAGGGCCATTTCAAGGTCTTCGGGTAGATGGGTAATGGCTGCAACCGCTGCGGTAAAATTTTCCGGCGAATATTCGGTAGGTCGGAACGAGCCTATGGGATATTTTAAATCTTCGGTCATTTGACTGATTTTATTCTTCGCGTAAATGATGTCCGGTCATATGGATGAAAACATCTTCCAGATTTGCTTTACGTGTTTCTCCTGCTTTTTCGAATCCACCTGCCAGCAGGTCATCAATTAGTTGTCCGGGTTCTGCCAATGCGATAATTTTTCCCTGATCAATAATGGCTACGCGATCACAAAGCACCTCGGCTTCATCCATGTAGTGGGTAGTAATAATGATGGTAGTCCCTTGTTTTCTGATATCTCGGATCAGCTCCCATAGGTTCCGGCGTGCCTGCGGATCTAATCCGGTTGTTGGCTCATCGAGGAAAATGATTTGAGGCTGGTTGATGAGTGTGGTGGCAATCGAAAAGCGTTGTTTCTGACCTCCACTGAGCTCCTTATATTTTGCCTTACACTTATCTCTGAGATTCACTTTATCGAGTAATTCCATTGGGTCAGCCGGCCGATTGTATAAACCCGCGAATAACAGAATTAATTCTGTAAGATTGAGGTTAGGATAGAAACCGGAAGTCTGCAGTTGTACTCCAATGATTTTTTTTATTTCATTTGGTTGTTGATCGAGGTCAAATCCCTTGATGGTTACTTTTCCTGAGGTTTTTGTTCGCAGGGTCTCCATAATCTCCAGGGTTGTTGATTTCCCCGCTCCATTCGGTCCTAATAGTCCGAAGATTTCACCGTCCATCACTTCAAAACTGATGCCTCGCACAGCCTCAAAATCTCCATACTTTTTGTGCAGGTTATTAACAAGTATCACTGGTTCTTTCATCATACTATGCATTGCATACAGCAGGTAAATGGTGCGCATGCGGTTATGTAAAGGTAATTAAACCTGCCAAATGGTGCGTATAGAAGAATAGGGGGGAAATGATTAAAAGAACACATATTCACCCCGGGCATTCACACCAATCAAGGGTAATTTCCGATGTTGCTCGAAATGTTCAAAAACTTGCCGCAATTTGGACGAAAATCGTTGGTATTCGTAATTATCCCGCATATTCTTTGCGAGGAACTGCTCACTGCGGGGGGTACGATAGCGGATTGGGAAAATGTGTACCGGAATAAAATCCTGTCCTTGTTCCCGCGCTTGCGCGGCCAATAAATATACTTCTTCCATGGGCTCATCCCGTATGGGGATACAGCCGGTAGTAACACAACTGCCATGGATAAAAATACCTCCCCCGGGACGAACTGAATCGCTCAATAAGCCATCGGAAGCATTGGGATAGCTTATGCCCAACGCCATATGGAATTCACTTTTTGGACGGAATTCGTTGACATGATAAAATCCTTCGGGTACCTGGTAATCATTTTCATACCGCTTGGGTCCCAGGGCACCGGAAAGCGTGCAGATTCGATAGGTCTTAAAGAGCTGGAAGGCTTCACTTGTATTATTCCGTATCCATACTTCCAGCTGGCTGTCGTATTTGAAACTGCGTATATAAATTTGTCGGGCTGGCCAGGCAAGTTTCCTCTCACTGAATTCCTTCTTCAGCATTTCTTCTTTGGCATAGCCGGAACGGGCCACTCCTGATAAATGTAGAGGAGTATGTAAAGCCAGCTCCTGGGCATGGAGGGTTCCCAAACAAAGACAGGCGGCAATAACAAGCAGCTGACGATTCACAGGTCGAAATTAAATATTTATCAGCGCTGTACCTGATAAAATATTATTAAAAATCCTTCTCTGGTAGATTATCTATCTTTGCATTATTCTTATATCTCAATCTTTTTGTGACCGGATATAGGTTCTATTAATCGCTTCAATATGTTAAAAGCAGGTATTTTAGGTGGTGGGCAGTTGGGTAGAATGTTGCTGCAGGCAGCAGCCAATTATCCTGTTATCACCCATGTAATGGAAAAATCGATGGATTGTCCTGCCGGACATTTGTGTCATCATTTTACGGCGGGTGATATTACCAATGAGGAGCAGGTATATACTTTTGGAAAAGGACTGGATGTATTGACCATTGAGATAGAAAGGGTGAATGTCGCCGCACTGGAGCGTTTGCATGCGGAGGGCGTTCGTGTGATTCCTCATCCAGCCGTAATTCGCACGATTCAAAAGAAAATTTCGCAGAAGTCCTTTTATGTAGAGCATAGTATCCCTACCCCTGATTATGTGATCACACAGACTGCGGCTGAACTTTCTCAGCTAACAGATCGGTTACCCGCCGTTCATAAACTAAGTGAGGGCGGATATGATGGACGCGGGGTGCAGGTAATCACAAAGCAGGAAGATGTATCGCTGGCATTTGATGCACCTGCGATTTTAGAAAAAATGATCGATATACGCCGTGAACTTTCCATGTTGGTGGCCTGCAGTGAGCAAGGTGAATTAGCTGTTTATCCTCCGGTAGAAATGATGGTCGATCCTTACCTGAATCAACTGGATTATCAGATTTCACCGGCCATATTGCCCGATGAAATTTACTGGAAAGCAGAAGCGATAGCCGTGAAAGTTGTACAATCGTTTAAAAGTCCTGGACTATTTGCCGTTGAACTACTGGTAGATTCAAACAATGATGTTTGGGTAAATGAAACAGCTCCGCGTGTGCACAATAGCGGCCATCATACGATGGAGGGAAATTATAGTAGTCAATTTGATATGCTCTGGCGCATCCTACTGAATTATCCTCTCGGTAATACCGATCCCGTTCTTCCGAGTGCTATGGTTAACCTGGTAGGTGCTGCTGATTATGCTGGTAAAGCCATTTATCAAGGCTTGGAACAGGTATTGTCGATGGACCATTGTTTTGTTCATATTTATGGTAAGGAGGAAACGAGACCCGGCAGAAAAATGGGACATATTACTGTCATGCACAATGATCGATCTGAATTACTGCACTTGTGTAACAAAATTAAACACACCGTGCGTGTGATTGCACCAAAATCCTGATAGGCATTACTATCTATCTGTTCACAATCAACCTTTTTTTAACGTTCAGGCTTTTGATGTAACCGAGACCGATAAGACTTTTCAACTGTAAGCCCGGAGATGTTTTGTTCGAACCAAAAAGGCGAACATCATCATCATAAATCATATCAAGGCTATAAGATGCAGAGAAATTCTTCGCTACTTTCAGTGTGAGTTGATTCGTCATGAACAAATCGACATTACCCGGATTGTTTTGATAGTTGGAGAATAAATCCAAACGGGCTTTATAGACAATATTCTTTGAGAAGGCATTGTTATAATTCAAGGTGGCAAAAGTACCTACTTCACTTACGCTTTTGGCACCCTTAGCTACCCCATACGCACCTTTATCTGATAAAAATTTATTCATAACAAGGGTAGTACGTGAAGTCAGAGGTGACAAGAAAATAGAGAACTTATCATTGGGTTTATAGTCAAGACCCGCGGAAACGATAATATAGGCCGGAGACAAGATGGTAGAGGAAAAAGTTCCTTGGTTATTAGCATAAGTGTAACCGTCAAAAAACTGAGAACGAAAGTTAAAGAGTCCTGACAAAAACCATTTACCGAGGGTATCTATTTTATAGCCATACTTACTCAGGAAGTCAAAACGATCGTCATTTTTCCTGCTTCCAGCACTGGTAGTTTGCACATAACCCAGGTTGATATCAACGTTATTATCCCAAAAGTGGCGGTCTTTCTTGAAGTAGCTGAAGTAGTTAAAATAACCTGCCAGGGTCATCGAAAAATTATCACCTCCTGCCGCCCAATTACTGAGGGCACCCTGGGCCATGTTAACGTTGAAAACGCCACCACTTTTCCAGTTCCAGCGGGTAGTATCAGTTTCTTTTTTAATTTGTCGGGATGTCTCTGAACGTAATTTACTCACGACGAGATCTTGCGCTACCAGGCTGGAAAAAAGGGAAAAACTAACAAAAGTGACCAAGATTAATTTTTTCATCGGTATCAGTTGAATAATTGTGGCAAAATAATTTGTTTTTGAAATTAAAACAAATTAACGCCAAAAAAACTCATTTTGACTGGTTTTGAACAAGATATGAAATCAATACTTGGATGCTGACAATTTGACACTACCATCAAAAATGGTTATTTTTGCAAAAATTGTCGATACATGAGAGCGTCCGCCATGGAATTGGTACATGATGAATCCAGGCAGGGGGAAGTCTTCGTTCATCCAGCAGCTGCTTCCCAGCCCTTTCGTAAGTTTTTTTACATAGAGAGTTATGGTTGTGCCATGAATTTTGCTGACAGTGAGGTAATTGCTTCCCTTCTGCTGCAGGAAGGGTATGGTCCGACCCCCCAACCTGACAATGCCCATCTTATATTAATCAATACCTGTTCTATTCGAGACAAGGCTGAACAGACCATAAGACGTCGTCTGACTGCTCTCCGGGTAGTGAAACAAAAAAATCCGGCTGCCCTGGTGGGTATACTGGGTTGTATGGCAGAAAGACTTAAAGAAAAGCTTTTGGAGCAGGAACAATTGGTTGACCTTGTTGTTGGACCAGATGCTTATCGAAGTTTACCTGCATTAATTGCCAGTGCAGATGAAGGTAATAAGGCCGTCAATGTTTTGCTTAGTCGGGAAGAAACTTACGGTGATATCGCTCCTGTTCGTCTCAACTCCAATGGGGTAACAGCTTTTATCTCGATTATGCGGGGTTGTAATAACATGTGTAGTTTCTGTGTGGTACCCTTTACGCGTGGTCGGGAACGAAGCAGAGATTTACCTTCTATTTTACAGGAAGCTCGTCAACTCGTAGCAGATGGCTATCGCGAAGTGACCTTGTTGGGGCAAAATGTAGACAGTTACTATTGGATGGATGAAGCCAAGGGTGAGCCGGTTACTTTTGCCCAACTGCTGGAGTCAGTGGCACTTATTTCACCATTATTGCGCGTACGGTTTAGCACCTCCCACCCGAAAGACATTACCGAAGAAGTTTTGCAAACCATTAAGCGTTACAGGAACATTTGCCAATATATTCACTTGCCTGTTCAGAGTGGAAGTAATCGGATTCTTCAGCTGATGAATCGAACCTATACCCGTGAGTGGTATCTGGCAAAAGTTGCCCGTATTCGGGAAGTATTACCAGATTCCGGACTGAGTACTGATATAATTGCAGGGTTCTGCACAGAGACAGAAGAAGATCACCAGGCAACCATTGATTTAATGGAGCAATGTGATTATGACCTGGCATATATGTACTTCTATAGTGAGCGTCCTGGTACACTGGCAGAAAGACGTTATGATGATGATGTGCCGGAAGAAATCAAAAAACGAAGGTTGCAGGAAATCATTGACTTGCACCGAATTCAGTCACTCCGAAACATGCAAAAGGAATTAAACAGAACCTGGGAAGTATTAATAGAAGGTAATTCTAAAAAAAGCGACGAGCAGTGGCAAGGCAGAACTTCCCACAACAAAATGGTGATCTTCCCTAAAAATGGTCAAACAGCTAAAGGCGATTATGTGCAGGTGCACATAATTGATTGTACGGCCGGCACTCTTCTTGGGGTACAGGTTGAAGAGCCTGTTTTAAACAACGCATAACATGGATATACAAACGATAAAAAACAGATTTGGTATCATAGGTAACTCACCTGCCTTAAACCATGCCCTGCATACGGCCATACAGGTGGCGGGTACCGATCTGACTGTGTTGATCGTGGGTGAAAGTGGCGTGGGTAAAGAAGTGTTCTCTCAGATCATACATGCCCTTTCAGCAAGAAAGCACAATCCCTTCATCGCCGTCAACTGCGGTGCCATTCCGGAAGGCACCATCGATTCAGAATTATTCGGTCATGAAAAAGGTGCTTTTACCGGAGCCGTCGACAGCAGAAAGGGATACTTTGAAACGGTCAATGGAGGAACCATTTTCATGGATGAGATTGGGGAAATGCCATTGGGAACTCAGGCACGATTATTACGTGTATTGGAAACCGGTGAATTCATTCGGGTAGGTTCTTCCAAAGTACAAAAAACCGATGTTCGGGTAATTGCCGCGACCAACCGTGAATTGCTGGATTCCACTCGCACCGGAAAATTCAGGGAAGATCTCTATTATCGTTTAAGTACAGTACCTATTCGGGTTCCTTCATTGCGCGATAGAAAAGAAGACATCAGTTTATTATTCCGCAAGTTTTCAGTTGATTTTGCTGAACGCTATAAAACAGCTCCCGTTCAATTAGATGAGGAAGCGAAGCATTTGCTCATGAACCACGGCTGGCAGGGTAATGTGCGTGAATTGAAAAATATCGCAGAGCAGATTTCAGTATTGAGTCCGCAACAACATATTAACGCCGAGGAGTTAAAAAAATATTTGCCGGATAATCGTGCTTCCCGTCTTCCGGTTTTATCGTCCGCTACAGGTGGTGGGGAGTTTGCGAATGAGCGGGAGATCCTCTATAAGCTCTTCTTCGATATGAAGAAAGAAGTGACAGAAATCAAGAAGATGTTCCTGGAGATACTGCAAAATCCCGGCATGCCGGGTCAGAGCTTGCAAGAAGCACGCGAGCGACTTATGGGTGATCTTGCTGCCGCAAATGAGCCTTCACTGGTTTCAACTGTTCCAACAGCACCTGCCCTCATTACGCCGGTATCTCCTTCTTCCCAACCTATGATTTTGCACGATGAAGATATTCACCACCATGTTGAAGTAGAAGAGTCACTGAATATCATGGACAAGGAAAAAGAACTGATTTTAAAGGCCCTGAAGAAGCACAAGGGCAAACGGCGCGATGCCTCCAATGATTTAGGTATCAGTGAGCGTACATTATACAGAAAATTGAAGGAATATGATATCGAAGAATAAGATTGAAAAACTACAGCTGCCTGACTTCATTCCTACACGGATGCTGCTGTTATGTTTGTTGATTTCCTTGACCTTGTTGTCTTGTGGAATTTATAAATTCAACGACGCTTCGATTGATCCGGAAATCAAGACCGTAAAAATTGGGTATATCGATAATAAGGCCCGGTATGTGAATCCGCAGTTTGCTGCGAAACTGACCGATAAGATTCAGCAAAAGATCATATCTGCGACCAAGCTTACCCGGACTAATTCAGATGAGGCTGATTATGTAATTAATGGAGTGATTACTACCTATGATGGTAGTCAGACAGTTGGCGTAAGTGCAGCACAGGCCAATGCGAATCGTCTTACCGTAACGGTACACATGACCCTGCGGAATAACAAGGCCAATAAAACGGAGGAATTTGATGTTAGCAGGAGTTTTGATTACCCTGCCACGCAATCTTTTACTGTTGCAGAGGCGCAACTTTCTGATGAAGTCGTGCGCAATCTCACAGATGACATTTTTAACCGTATCTTTTCAAACTGGTAACGCTTTATCATCCACAATGAATCCATTACAGGAAAAAGCTTTGTATCATCTGACCGGACAAATGGAGAACAATGAACGCGCCGGTTCTGCCCTTGAAAAGACGGTAAGTAACTATCCGTATTTTGCACCTGCTCAAAACCTGCTGGCTTGTTATTATCAGTCGCAGGAATATCCGGAGGCGGCTGTGCAAGCAGCAAAAGCTACCATGTACCACTTTAATCCACGCTGGTGGGCCTATCAACTTGAGGAGAGCAGAGAAGCAGCAGATCAATGGAGTTCCCCTGTTTTTAGTCCAACTGAAGTTTCGGCTGTTTCCGTCCCCAACGAGCAGTCGCCACTCCCAATTAGTCATATTGAATCCGCAGAGTTACCCCCTATCAAAGAACCTATTTCTATTCCAACGGTAGAAGCAGTTCAGGCAATTCTTCGTAAGATCGATGGGGGTAGTACCGAAGAGAAGCCAGCTACTCCCCCACCCGTGGTGTCTACTGAAAAGATTACCGATAAAACGACGGATAAATTATCATCCGTTTTATCATCCCAACTGTCTGCCTACCGTCAGCCTGTTGCACCTGATACACCCCTGCCATTTGAGCAGTCAGGCCCCATGCATACCGTCGATTATTTTGCCTCCCAGGGCATTAAAGTCAATTGGCAGACAGGCACGAAGGACAAACTCTCCAGTAAGATGCTCAGTTTTACGGATTGGCTTCGTCAGGTAAAGCAGACCGAGAAATCAGGCACAGACTCGCAATTGGAGAAAAAAGTGGCTGAAGATGCAGTAAACTCGGTTCGGCGGGAGGAAGTTGTCACGGAAGCCATGGCTGAAGTACTGCTCAGACAAGGGCACCGGGACCAGGCCATACAGTTATTCCTAAAATTAAGTTTCCAGATTCCTGAAAAATCTAGTTATTTTGCAGCTCGAATAGAGCAAATCAAATCCACTTTATGAGTATCTTATTTTTGATTTTAATTGTTTTGGCATCCGTTGTCCTTTGTTTCATCATTTTGATCCAAAACCCCAAGGGTGGTGGTTTATCCGGTAATGTAGGTGGCATTGGCAACCAATTTATGGGCGTAAAACAAACGACGGATACCCTGGAAAGAGGTACTTGGCTCTTTGCCGGTATTATTGCCGTATTGGCCCTTTTTTCTACCTTATTTTTGAAAGGAGGCAGCACCATAGATAAAGATTCTATGCTCCAGAAAGTACCTACCTCACAACCTGCGGGCACACAGCCTCAGGGAGCAGCACCCGCTACTCCTGCCGCGCCCACCCAGGATACAGGAAAAAAATAATAATTCTTCCGTAACTTGTTGACCCTGTCTGCCTGCGGACAGGGTTTTTTTGTATAACAATGTCATGAAAAGGCTATTTAGAGTACTTCGCTGGTTGCCATTACTTCCCCTGGCTGCAACGCTGTATGTTTTCAGCATACCTGATACCAGCTTTCGTTTGTCTGAGAAAATGTTTGAGTTATCAAAACCCATTTCAAGTGAATCAGTGGCTCGTGAACTTAAAGAACAAGGGATCATTCGTTTTCCATTGTTGTTTCAATTATTTTATGGTATGTATGGGGAGTGGGAATTGGTGCAACCGGGAAAATATACTGCCCGGAAGGGTCAAACGCTATTTCAAACGGCACAGCAACTTAAGAATAGTCGTAAATCGATTGTACGTCTGGTAATCAATCGACTGCGTTTGAAAGAAGATTTTGCCCACCTCATTGATAAACAATTCATCATAGATTCTACCAGTGTTATGCAATTCATTCAATCGAATGATTCATTGAAGGAATTTAGCGTCGACACCACCAGTTTTTTCACTATGATTTTACCCGATACCTATGAGTTCTATCGCAATAGCTCCATGCGGGTGATCGTATCAAAACTGCGGGCACAGAGTGAGCGTTTTTGGCTACAAAATGATCGACTAAAAAAAGCTGCTGAATGGTCGCTTACTCCGCGGGAAATATATATCCTTGCCTCGGTGGTGGAAGAAGAGACAAATGATCCGGGTGACCGATCATTGATTGCAAGTGTTTATCTGAATCGCTTACGACAACGTATGCCCTTGCAGGCTTGTCCTACCATTAAATACGCCTTAAAAGATTTTTCGCTGACCCGCATCTATGAAAAATACTTAACAATAGCTTCCCCCTATAATACTTATCAACGTACCGGTCTTCCGCCTGGTCCGATCTGTACGCCCTTACCCGCCACGATTGATCGGGTATTGAATGCCCCCAAAACGAATTACCTGTATTTTGTAGCCAGGAGTGACTTCAGTGGCTACCATCATTTCAGTGCTACCTATTCCGAGCACCAATATTATGCAAGATTGTATCAAAAAGCGTTGACTGAGGAACAAAATAAAAAAGCAGCAGCCGAGCGAGCAAAACGATGAAATGGAAACGCATCTTATTGAGAACACCCGTCATTGCCTTTATCATCAGAAAGAGCAAGCACTGGGTGATACCCGGCTTCCAACAATTACCGGTATATGATGTGGTGATGTTTTTTATTCGTCAGGTAAACAAAATAGGTTTGAATGAGCGGGCAGCAGCCATTTCTTTTAATCTGATCATGGCACTCCCTGCAACCCTTCTTTTCCTATTTTCACTCATCCCCTATTTTCCCCAGGCAAAAAAAATGGAATTACAGGTGCTGGCATTGTTCAAAGACATCGCCCCGAATTCTGCCACCTATTTTTTCATAAAAGATATTCTGGATGGCTTATTGGATAAGCATGTCGGCATTTTTTCGTTTGGCTTTTTACTCGTGATGTTTTATGCTTCCAATGCCATGATGGGAGTCATACGCACTTTTGATAAATCTATTGAAGAGAAAAAAGCCTATTTCATGCACCAACGCTGGCGAGCGATACGTCTCACGCTTTTGCTGATGATACTGGTAGTTGTGGCTGTTTCTTTGCTCCTTTTGGGGAAAAATGAATTGATCTATGTACTAAAAAATATTTTTCATATTGGCAAAGGCGACCGCATTGTCTGGTGGAACGGTACCCGCTGGATTACCATCATCACCCTTTTATACTTCGGAATCGCATTTATTTATAAGTATGCTCCTTCCCTAAAAAAGCGCTGGAATTTGATATCGCCCGGGGCTATATTAGCGACTGCACTCAATTTACTCACCACTTTACTATTCTCTTATTGGGTCAATAATTTTGCTGCCTATGATAAGGTATATGGCTCTATTGGAACCGTATTGATACTGATGTTGTTGATCTATTTAAACTCGCTGATTCTTTTAATTGGGTTTGAATTAAACGTAAGTATTACCGTTTTAACCCGGCAGGCTATGGAAAGACAGGCTCAGGAAGAAATGGAAGCAAAGGGATAGCTAGGTATTTTATGGCAAGCTAGGTTAGTCCCCAGGCATTTGCTGTATCGGAATAACCGGATTGTGAATTTGAACGTCCTGCTTCATAATGTCCTGCCAATGTTTTCTGTCGATAGGCTTCATAGATGGTCACTGCACAGGCCACCGAAATATTCAAACTTTGAATTATGCCCACTTGTGGAATCATGAAATTTCCATCGGCTAGTTGGCGAAAAGCATCACTGACGCCATCGTGTTCATTACCAAAAACGAGCGCAATAGGTTCAGTCAAGTTCATCTCATAGAGATTCAGTGAGCCCTCGGTCAGAAAGGTAGTATATATCTTCTTATATTTTTCGCGGATACTTTTCACACATAATTCGAGTTCTGAGAAATGATGTACCGATAACCATTTGGATGCGCTGCTGCTGCTTTTGGCACCAAACTTTTTAGGTGGCCGGATAATTGAGTTGAGTACATAGATTTCCTGAATGCCAACAGCATCACAGGTTCTCATCACGGCAGCTATATTGTGCGGATCGTTGACATTTTCCATGACGACTGTCAGGTCAAATTGCCTTTTCATTAATACCCGCTCTAACTTTTCTCTTCTTACCTCATTCATCAGCGCTCTTTTTTTGTTCAAGAATGGGAGATAGATGAATGCTACTCAATCCAAGGCCCGGCAAATGGGAGGGTTCAATCTTCCCTTCGGAGAAGGTTAGTCCTTTCGCCAAATCGGCACGCAATAACAGGGGTCCATCGGCATCAACATAGTCGAGTTGTGGTAGAAACTGTACGATCGCAGCGGTGCCGATACTGCTTTCGTTCATACTGCCCATCATTACCTGGAGGTTCAATTCACGGGCTTTTCTGATCATATGTAAAGCAGGTGTGATGCCACTGCATTTGGTCAACTTGATATTGATGCCATGGAATAATCCTGAACAGGATGGCACATCTTTTTCAAAGACACAACTTTCATCAGCTATCAGCGGAATGGGTGATATCGCCATTAATTTTTCCATACCGGCATTATTATCTTTTGCCAGCGGTTGTTCGATGAATTCAACGCCCATGGCTGCTAATGCCGGAATCAGTTCCATGGCTTCTTCAGTCGTCCATCCTGCATTTGCATCAACCCTGAATACAGCCGCGGAATGATTGGTGAGTTCTTCCATAATGGCCAGATCAGCTGCTGTGCCCAACTTTACTTTATAAATCGGCCAGGGGTGGGACTGCATTTTTGCCAGCATCTCATCAGGTGATGCAATACCAATGGTATAATCTGTCATGGGCATTTTTTCCCATTTTGTATCCCAAATTTCATATAATGGCTTTCTTCGCATTTTTCCATACAGATCCCAGCCTGCCATGTCAAGTGCGGCTACCAGGAATGGATGGGTGGGTAATAAATGATGAAGAAAATGCCAAAAACGTTCTGGCGTAGTAAACGCAAAGCGTTCAATCATACTTTTCTTTGATTCCAATACGGCCAGCATCGCTTCTGTCGTAACCTGGTAATAACTGATCGCAGGTGCCTCTCCCCAACCTGTAAGATTTCCAAGGGTAAGTGCAACGATGAGGGTAGGCTGATGTGTTTTCGTGCGTCCACCGGAAATGGTGAATGGATATTCAAAAGGGAGTTCTATGGCCTGGTAGTTCAGTTGCACAGGGTAATCAGTTCATAAATAATTAAGGAAATAAGTATCAGCGCCCACTGGATTCGATCAGATAGCCAAGCTCTTCATTGTAGGCAGTTGCTTGCTGCAGTTCCTCGATGGTCAGGTGCATACGATAGTTCCAGAAGTGATTCGAATCTGCCGGAATATTGATTCTTTCATCAGCCGGATGTGTTCTTCGCAAAGAGGCATCTATGCCCAATAAATCTTGTAACTGGAATACACACCACATAGCAGGGGAATACAAATGTTGCACGACGATGGCTTTATTGATCCATGCTTCACAATAGAAGGGTGGTGTGCCCAACTGACCCAGTTCATGGTGATAAAAGTCTGTTGTTGCCTGGCTGTTCTCTTCCCACCAGCCACGAATGGTACTCATATCATGTGTGGAAGGTGTTACAACGCTCAGATAGGGTGCATCATTCGGATGGAAGAACTGTTTCGCGGAATCTTTTGGCATACGTTGTATTTCCAGACTTAGTAAGCCCAATTGCTGCATTACCTGTGGAACACATCCCGGAACCATACCCAAATCTTCACCACATATCAGCATATTGGTCTCTCTCTTCAGGGCAGGTAGTTTTTGTAAAGCTTCCTGCATCCAGAACTGATCTTGGCGACGGAAGAAATAGTCTATATAGAGATCGTGTAGCGCCCCTTTTAATTCATCCGGTAGTTGATGATAAGATGGGGTTTGATCCATAGCATACCTGAAATGGAAAGCATCTGGGGCGTTGTTGGACTGGAAGCAAATAACGTTGCTCAGTAATTTGTATAGTCCCTGACGGATTTTCAGGTGGTGTTCATCTTGTTCTTTTTCTGCAAAATATATTTCGACCTGGCGTTGGGTAGCAAAAGCAGCTTTAAGTTGGTACTGTCCGGAGTCTGTTGAGTCGAGGAAGATTGATTTCACTAGTTCGTTATCGTATCCAAATATTTCCCAAAGAACTTTTTCATTGATGAAGGGTGCTGTCAGGCGTTCATGGCTGAGGTGAATACCACGTGCAAAAAACTCCTCCCGATGCACAGGTAATGCCGGAACAAAATGACCCATGATGCCTTCAACTGCATGGTAGGGTATACTCCATATTCTGAAAAAACCAAGAATATGATCGATTCGGAAGGCATCGAAATATTCGCTCATCTGACTAAATCGTTGTTTCCACCAGGCAAAGCTGGTTTCTTTCATCCGCTGCCAGTTATAGGTCGGAAATCCCCAATTCTGTCCGCTAACAGCAAAATCATCCGGCGGTGCGCCTGCCTGGTATTCCAGGTGAAACAATTCCGGATGCTGCCATACATCAGCACCATGTCGGTATACACCAATGGCAATATCACCTTTAACAATGATACCCTTGCTATGGGCATAGCGGGTGGCATCTTTCAGTTGTTCATTTAAATGATACTGGAGGAAACAATAGTACCCCATCCCAATGCCTTCTGGTGTATCAGATTGACTGTCAAAATATGGACCATGTAACTGTTCCTCCCAAGTTGTATTGGCAGGCCATTCTTCAAAGCGTATCGTTTGATACGTATCCCTGAAATAGCAAAATGCTGCGTATGGCTTAAGCCAGTGTTGTTGTGTACTAAAAAATTCTTGGTAGGATTTTGTACGGAAGGTGGTTTTTCCTATCCGCTCATATACACTGCGACAAAATTCATCTTTGATATTGTTTACCTGATCATAGGCCACTGTTGCATTACCATTTAACTCATTTCGAAGTAGTTCCAGTTCAGCCAAGGCCGCTTTACCTTCGGTATCAGCCAGTGTGGGTAAATGCAGGTACATGGGATGTAGCGCAAATGCCGAGATAGCTGCATAGGGATAGGAATCGGCATTGGTATGTGTTGCTGTTGTATCATTTACCGGCAACAACTGAATCATCTTCAATCCAACAGATGCAGCCCAATCTGTCAGTAACTTCAAATCGCTGAATTCTCCTACGCCAAAACTTTTTTCGCTGCGTAGACTGAAAACAGGGATGGCCATACCTGCCCCTTTCCAGGTCGTATTCGGTAACCAGACAAAGCCATCGTGTAATTTTATGCAGGTATTTTTTTTCGCGTGTTCATAGGTAACCCGGTTATTCCCATCTTCGAAGCGCACGAATTTTTTTTCCTTAAGGTTATAGACACCGTATTTATAAGCGATTGGAAAATCATCGCCCGATAAATCAAAAGTTCCCGTAAAAGAGGCTGTAGAGGGGTCATAAGATAACAGCAAGGGGTCGTCTGTCGACCACCCTCCTAAACTTTTCGCATTACCCAACAGGCAGATGGTTTCCTGCTCTTTCAGTAAGGGTGCTTTCACTACAAAAGTGTGGGAAGTATTTTTCTGCTTAGGTGAAGCGTGTTTTTCAGCAAGGGCAGATCGCTTCAGTAAAACCTGTTGAAAGGGTTCCGTATCAAAAGCATTTTCTATATAGCCGGCATAATTCCAACTATCGATTAGGGTCAATTCTTTCAACTTTGCATCTGTCAATGTAATCAACTTATTATTTCCCCATTCATGGTCAATGCTGCCATCCTGCTGTCGAATGAAATAGTGATACGTGATGCCCTTTTCTGGAACTGTTTCAGCCGATAGTTCCAAGCTGGTCATCCAATAATTTTCATTGAAATAGTGAAGGGGCAACGCCTGTTCAACTTTTTCATCACCCAGTAAGGGGTGGTTGCCTGTAACAAAAATTTGCTGTCCGAACTGGGTAGCATACCGAAGCTGGAAATTGATCTTACAGGCTGCTGTTGATTTACCTACGGATTTGCGTACAATACCCTGATTGGCTCGAATGCCCACAGCCGATTCAGCTTTTTTGCTTGTTTTTTTGGGGGATTTCTTTTTTATGTCGGAAGAATGCTGCTGCTTCATAGAAAATCACAAACAATCGGCTACGATAGGGAACAGAGTTAATTAGACCGCTAATGTAATGAATTACCGCCAATTATGTATCAATTCTGCAATGGATTGAGAATCATATCGGCTCCTTTCTCGGCAATCATAATGGTGGGGGCATTGGTATTACCGGAAACAATGGTAGGCATGATGGAGGCATCAATCACCCGGAGCCCCTCCATACCCCTGACACGTAATTCTTCATCCACAACTGCCATATCATCTTGTCCCATTTTACAGGTTCCAACAGGGTGATACAATGTTTCGAGGGTTTTTCTGATATGCGTCATCAGGTAGTCATCATCGAATTTTGAAGGAAGCGAGATGCCGTTTAACGAGACTTGGTTCATGGAAGGAGTAGATGCGATCTGAATGGCTTTTTTCAACGCTTTCAGAATTAATGCGCGGTCCTCCGGTTCCTGAAGAATATTTGGTTGTATCAGCGGGGCATCTTCAGGCCTGGCAGAATGTAAACCGACATATCCCCTACTTTTTGGATGAAGAATGATGGAAAGAATACTCCAACCATCTTTTCGGGGTATTGTATTGATATCATACATATCGGAGGAATAATCAGGATGCAATCCGAAAGGTGCGAAGTGAAACTGAATATCCGGTCTTTTAAGTGAAGGATCAGAAGCGTAAAAGGCATTGGCCTCCAGTGGACTTGTTGTCAGTGGACCCTTTTTCATCAGGAGATACTGGAGTAATGCTTTTATTTGATTCAGGGGTTTGAGATCGGAATTACTGGAAGGCACACTGGAATCGCAGGATACGCCTGACCAAAAATGATCTTGCAGGTTTTTTCCTACACCCGGTAAGGGATGCAGGCAATCGATTCCGTGCTGACGTAATTCATCGGGATGTCCGATGCCCGATAGCAGCAATAATTGTGGTGATTGGAAGGCACCGGCAGACAAAATTACTTCCCGCTGTGCTCTTTTTGTAATGGTATCACCACCTGATATTGTTAACTCAATACCGACAGCTTTTTTCCCTTCAACAATAATTTTACTTACCAGTGCCTGACTCAATACGGTGAGGTTCTTTCTTTGTAGAACGGGCTTCAGGAATGCAGCGGCAGTGCTGTGTCGACGATTATTTTTAATTGTAAATTGAAGCATACTTGCTCCCATCTGCTGCGCGCCGTTGTAATCATCTACTTCAGGAATACCGGCCTCCGTGCATCCCTTCACAAATGAACGTGCCAGTGGTTGTACACGGTTAGCGAAAGTGACATTGAGTTCACCCTGTTTCCCATGAAAAGGGGCGCCCAATTGCTCATTATGTTCTGAACGAATGAAATAGGGTAAAACCTCCTCATAGGACCAACCTTTGTTTCCCAGTGATGCCCATTCATCGTAGTCTTCTTTATTACCCCGAACATAAGCCATTGCATTTGTTGAACTACTCCCTCCCCATGTTTTTCCTCTCGGCAAATACAATTGCCGATCATCTACTTGTTCTTGCGGAACTGTTTGAAAGCCCCAATCTACAGAAGTACGGTTTAACATCGAATAACCACCCGGTATACCAATGAGTGGGAAAGTATCTTTTTTACCTGCCTCTACCAATAAAACGGTTATTGCCGGATTAGCCGATAATCGATTGGCCAGCACACAGCCGGCAGAACCTGCTCCGATAATGATGTAATCAAATGTCATACTGAAATTTACAGCATTTTTCCCATTTCGATGAAAGTTAAGTTCACCCTAGTGATATTTTTGCGGTATCGATATCTACATCTTATTTTGCATCATGTCACAACATCCTCGATTACTCATTTATACGGATGGTGCTTCCAGAGGGAATCCCGGACCCGGTGGTTATGGAATCGTATTGATTTGGGGTGAAGTAAAAAAAGAATTGTCTGCTGGCTATCGCTTAACCACGAATAACCGAATGGAACTTCTGGCCGTCATCAAGGCCCTCGAATCGTTGAATCGTCCGGGCTTACACATAACAATTTACACAGATAGCAAATACATTGTTGACAGCGTTCAAAAAGGGTGGCTAAACACCTGGATAGCAAACGATTTCAAGGGGGGAAAGAAGAATAAAGATCTGTGGTTACACTATAATTCCCTGGCAACGCAACATGTTATACGGTTCCAGTGGGTAAAGGGGCATGCATCCAATGTTTTGAACAATCGCTGCGATGAATTAGCTACACGTGCTGCCGATGGTCACCAACTATTAGTAGATCATGCCTATGAACTAGAGCAAGGTAAATTGCATTAACAACTGAAAAACAATAATTAATTATTGCTGATGTAAGGAAGCATTTTCCTGTTGTGCAGTGATCAGGTAATAGGCGCCGAACAAAATTGCAGAGAAAACGGCCGTGCTGAGCAGACTATTTTGATAAAAAGGAATGCCATCTAGCATGGTCTGCATCCAACCCAGGAAGGTTATAGGATGATGATATCCGCCACCTCCCATCCAAACAGAAGTATTACTCAGTAAAAAGAAGGTTGTTGGAGCAGCAATAGAAGCACCCAGAATGCGGTAGGGTTTATGTGGTTGTATGAAAAATCCAAAAACAGTTACACTGCAAAACAACAGATAATTGATCCATTGGCCGCTGTAAAAACCGGGCATTTCAAAAATACCTGCCTTAAATAGCAGGTGATAGATACAATCTGACACAAACATTGATAGAAGCGGGAAAACAAATGCCCAGCCCTTGCGATTCATAAAAAGAGCACCACTAAAGAGAGCGATGGCCCATTGCGGCGCAAAACCATAAGGTCTGCCGGGAATGACACGATAAAGTGTTGCTGCTGTCAGCATAAGCAGGAAAGCAGCAATCATTGTTTTACTTAGACGCATGGTATTGTTTGAAAAGATAAACAAAATTACCGGAAAAAATCAATGCGAACAATTAATGTGGAAAAGCACCGCCATCAGGGCACAAATGCCCTAAACAAAGCTGCCTGACCGGTAGCAGTTATTTCGTAAGCGGTTTCCGGAAGAAGGATCAGCGCTTCGCCCCGTGAAAAAGATCGTTCGCCATTGATGCAGACCGTTCCTTCGGTCACAATGAATATTTCCAGTGAATTGCTGCTATTTTTATAGGTTATGTAAGCATTGAGTGTGATGTAAGACAAAGAAAAATCATCTACCGGGGCGCTATAAAGCCTTTCTCCTGTTTCCGTATCCTCTCCTGCTATTATTTGCGGGATGGTTGTTTCAAAGCGGGTCAATCGAATCAATTCCGGTACATCAATGTGTTTGGGCGTTAAGCCGGCACGTAACACATTATCGCTGTTACTCATTAATTCAACACACTGACCTTCCATATAGGCATGTGGCTGACCGGCACCCTGAAACAACGATTGCAGGGGTGATAAATGAACAATGTTCATGATATAGATAGAGAAAAGTGCTTTATCAATCTGAACAGGTTCTGTATCATTCGAAAATAATTTGGCCACCCACCAACCTGGCTCCTGTCTGGTCAACTGGTTTTCTCGTTTCTTTCTGATTTCTCGCTTAACCAAACTCGAAAGCCAATGCTGAGCATCTTCATGGGACATTTCCATAACAAACTGATAGACTGCTGCCAGTCCCTCCTTCAGGTACATGGGCTTCAGCATATTAAATTCGGGAACATCTTCCAGTTGACGAATCAGATTTTCCGGGGACTGAAATCCATGTAGTAACCAAAAATCGCTTAATGCTACCAGCATTTCCGGCTTATGGTTCCGGTCTTTGTAATTGCGATGCGAAGCATCCAGGGGAATACCTGCTTTTTCTTCTCGATCAAAGCCTTCAACAGCCTGTGCCAATGTGGGATGGACCTGTATGGATAGAATATTGGCAACATCGAGAATTTTCAGCAGATAAGGTAGGGCACCAAATTTTTTTTCTACCCCAGCACCTAAGTAATGATGTGGATTGTTGTGGATGGCATCTCTCAGTAATATGCCACCCTCGTTTGTTAAGATGGTAGAAGATGACCGCGGATGAGCGCCCAGCCAGTATTCCGCAAAAGGCTGATTGCCCTCATTCTTTTTTCCCAGGAAGGCTGGCAGGAAGTCATGCCCACCCCAATCATACTGCATCAATGTGCCTTGTAAGGAGAAAATTCGTTGCATGAATAAGCATTAATAACAGTAAAAAATACGAAACAAGCAATCATGAACCGCTACTACTTTCACATCAAAAATGAACAGCAACAAAGATACGGGAAACAAGGGGGAAGAATTGGCAGCCCAGGCACTGATTGAACGAGGATTTAACATCCTGGAAAGAAACTGGCAGTTTCGACATTGGGAAGTTGATATAATTGCTTCCAAGGACAATAGACTGCATTTTATTGAGGTAAAAACACGAAAGAACAAGGTGTTTGGATATCCGGAGGAAAGCATTACGCGGGATAAAATGAAGAGTCTGAAGAATGCAGCAGAAGCTTATCAGGAGAAACATCCAGCGTGGAAATACATTCAATTTGATGTAGTTGCTATCTGTCTTTCGGATGAAAAGGTATTAGATTTCTTACTGATAGAAGACGTATATTTCTAACTCGTGTTAGATTCGTTCCATCATTTTCTCAACCAGCTTGAATGTAGCCGGACAATAGGCAATGTTTTGTTTGTGCACATGGATGTAGTCAGTCATCTTCTTCTTTTTGAGATGCGGAAAACCGGCACAGTCAGCCGGTCGAACATCATAGATGCTGCAAAAATGTGTTTTCTTATCCAGGAACTGGCAAGGCTGTTGTTTGTTCATCCAGTCACCCTCCTTCTTATCATACTCCAGCCACTTTTCAGTGAAGTCGGCTTCTGTCATGTGGAGGTGTGCAGCTATCCGTTTAATGTCAGCTTTGGTGAATGTGGGGGTCATCGTCTTGCAACAATTTGCGCAACTGAGACAATCCACTTCTTTCCATACAGCAGCATCTAATTCTGCAGCCAATTGATCAAGACCACGTGGGGGTTTTCTTTCTACTTTACTGAGAAAACGTTTCATCGTAGTCTGGTGGTGACGTACTTTTTGTTTGAAAGAGCGTAAATTAACTTGCATGGTACTTCCGGGTTGCTTGCTGATTTGGCAGGTTGCAATATCGGTCAGTCAGTGTTTACTACCAAAATAATATAACATCAGTTGCTGCGTTTTAGTAGTAGTTATTCATTATGTGGAAAACCTACCTGAAAGGATTCAAAGCCTGGCTGCAATTGGAAAAGTCACTCAGTGACCATTCGGTGGCTGCCTATTTACATGATGTTGAATTGCTGGCCAGATATCTCAGTCTTGCGGGAGATGCACCGGCACCGGGTGATGTGCCGCTCTCTCAGTTGCAGTCATTTCTCCGTTGGTTGAATGAATTGGGTATGTCGGCAGCATCACAAGCCCGCATTATTTCGGGTATCAGGGGTTTCTTTACCTACTGTCTGGCTGAACAATTGATTAGTACTGATCCTACCACCCTGCTGGAGGCACCGAAAACCCCCCGTCACTTGCCGGATACCCTGAGTATTGCCGAAATAGAACAACTGCTGGCAGTAATAGATCTCAGTAAGCCGGAAGGCATCCGTAACAAAGCGATCGTAGAAACCCTGTATAGTTGTGGCCTGCGGGTGACAGAACTGGTCAACCTCACTTGTACCGGCTTTTACCCAGCAGAAGGATTCATTCGTGTTATCGGTAAAGGAAATAAAGAGCGATTGATACCCATCGGCAGTTCCGCCATCAAATACATCGAACAATATCTGCTGCATGTCAGGCAGCACCAGCGTATTCAAGCCGGACAGGAAGATTTTATTTTTTTAAACAGAAATGGACGTCAACTCAGTCGGGTGATGATTTTTTATCTCATCAAGTCACTGGCCATTCAGGCGGGTATCACCAAAAACATCTCGCCCCATACATTCAGGCACTCATTTGCCACACATCTGGTCGAAGGTGGGGCTGACCTGCGGGCTGTGCAGGAAATGCTGGGCCATGAAAGTATCACCACCACAGAGATCTATACCCACCTGAACCGAGACTTTCTGCGGGATACCCTGCAAAAATATCACCCCTCTTACCGACCCTGATATGCTCAGAGTTGTTTAGTTTTGTCAAAACAATCGTACAAATGAAAAAATTATGTTTAGCACTCGCGGCGTTTATTACGCTGTCTGCTACTGCTCAGATTCGTATGCCGCAACCCAGTCCGACCCAACGCATCCTGCAAGATTTCGGTCTCGGACAGATTGAAATCATTTATTCCCGCCCCAGCCTGAAAGGACGGGTTCCTTTCAAAGAAAAAGGTGAGATAGCTCCTTTGGGTGATATGTGGAGAACAGGTGCCAATTCAGCTACCAAACTTCGCTTTACCGAACAGGTGATGGTGGGTGGTAAAATGATCGACAGTGGCCTTTATGTACTCTACACCATTCCGGGTAAAGATTACTGGGAAATCATCATCAATAAGGGCATCAACAACTCCGGAACGGATGGTTACAAGACCAGCGAAGATGTACATCGCTTCACTGTAAAACCAGTTAAATCTGGTGCTGCGGTTGAAACATTTACCATTGGTATTGCCAATATCAAACCTGAAAGTTGTGAATTACAACTGATGTGGGGAACTACACTGGTTTCCATACCTATGAGTGTTGATTTGCGTGACAAAATTCGTGCTTCTGTAGAAAAAGCTTTGTCTGCTACTCCAGTGAGCCCTGCTGCTTATTCAGCTGCTGCTAACTTCTATTATGAGTGGGACAAAGACCTCAACAAGGCATTGAGCAGTATTTCAAAGGCTACAGAAGCCAATCCAAAAGCTTTCTGGCTGTTCCTGCAGCAAGCGCGCATTCAGAAAGACCTTGGCGATAAGGTGGCTGCGAAAGCAAGTGCTCAGAAATGTGTTGAATTGGCCACTGAAGCGAATAATAAAGATTATGTGCGCATGGCCAGTGAATTGCTGAAAAGTCTCTAATCGGAAGCAAATCCGTGTAAACAGCTATAGTAAAAATGCCCTCTTTCTGGAGGGCATTTTTATTTGTATAGGTTTTCTAGAAAGATGGCTGCTAGTTAGCTTCTGCCATATCCGGAATCATTTCAGACTTATAAGCACCCGCATCCAGTTTGGCTTTGGTTTCGCTGAAAGCACGCAGGGTTTCTTCAATGTCTTGCTCGGTATGTGTGGCAGTAGGTATCAGGCGATAGATGATATGACCTTTGGGAATAACCGGATATACCACGATCGAACAGAAGATATGATAGTTCTCACGCAGGTCGGTCACCATGGCGGTAGCTTCTTCTACCCCACCCTTCATGTAAACGGGCGTTACCATGGTATTGGTGTTTCCGATATCAAATCCTCTTTCTTTGAGTCCTTTCTGCAGGCGGAGGGCATTCTCCCAGAGTTTCGCCTTCAATTGAGGCTGTGTTTTCAGTAATTCCAGGCGCTTCAGGTTGCCCAACACAATTGGCATGGGCAGACTCTTAGCGAAAATCTGCGAACGGATGTTATAACGAATGAAATCAATGATGTCGCGGTCTCCGGCTAAAAATGCACCAATAGAAGCCATGGATTTGGCGAAGGTAGAGAAGTATAAATCAATACCATCCTGACATCCTTGCTCTTCCCCTGCACCGGCACCCGTTTTACCGAGCGTACCGAAACCATGGGCATCATCTACCAATAAGCGGAACTCATACTTTGTCTTCAGCTCCACAATCTCTTTCAATTTACCCTGATCGCCCGCCATACCAAATACTCCTTCTGTGATAACAAGTATGCCACCGGCATGTTGTTTTTGAATGAGTTGGGTTGCTCGGTCCAGTTGCTTCACCAGGTCTTCCATGTCATTGTGTTTAAACACATAGCGGTGTCCCGGGTGTAAACGAAGTCCATCAATGATACAGGCATGTGATTCAGCATCGTATACGATTACATCGTGACGACCACAGACCGCATCGATGGCACTCATGATACCCTGATAGCCAAAATTCATGAGGATGGCATCTTCTTTCCCCTCAAATTCAGCGAGTTCACGCTCCAGTTGTTCGTGGTAATTGCTATTTCCACTCATCATGCGGGCACCCATTGGGTAAGCCAATCCAAACTGAGCAGAAGCATCAGCATCGGTTTTACGAATTTCCGGATGGTTGGCCAGTCCGAGATAATTATTCAGACTCCATACCACCATTTCCTTGCCACGGAACATCATACGACTGGAGATGGGTCCTTCCAGCTTTGGAAATGCAAAATAGCCATGTGCCCGCTTGCGGTGCTGACCGATCGGACCGGCGTTCTTCAATAATTTTTCAAAAATATCTGCCATAGCGATAACAATTAAATCAATTATGATGGTGCAAAGTTAAGAAATTATGGCCTTTTTCAGTCTGTAGGTAGTGTTTATTTAGGTGATCAAATATAAATCCGTTTCTTACCGTAACTTGCTATTGATTAACTCATTCAGTACGATACATATGAAAATCAGGTCTGTTTCTCTTTTGTTGCTGCTGGCTTGTCAGCTGCAGGCACAAAAACCTATGCGTGAAGCCCAGGTTCCCAACCACCCCAAACTGGTGGTGGGTATTGTGGTCGACCAGATGCGGTGGGACTACCTCACGCGTTATTACAACCTTTTCCAAGCCAACGGTGGATTTCGCCGGATGCTGGGAGACGGATTTTCATTTGACAACACACAGGTGCCTTATACCCCTACAGTAACGGCCTGCGGCCATACTTGTGTTTATACCGGAAGCGTTCCGGCAATTCATGGAATTGTAGGAAATAATTGGTGGGAAAACCGCCTGCACAAAGGCATGTATTGTAGTGAAGATAAATCAGTGAAGGGTGTGGGAGGAAAAACCGAGGAGGACGGACAAATGAGTCCGAAGAATATGCTCACCACAACCGTTTGTGATGAACTAAGACTTTCCAACAATTTTGCCAGTAAAGTAATTGGTATTGCTATCAAAGACAGGGGGGCAATTTTACCTGCGGGTCATTCTGCCAATGCCGCCTATTGGTATGAAGCCAAATCCGGCAATTTTATCAGCAGCACTTATTACATGAATGAGTTGCCTGCTTGGGCACAAAAATTCAATCAGCGTAAACTGCCGGATTCCTTGTATCAGCTGGGCTGGAAAACCTTATTACCTGCCACTGTTTATACTGCTTATGCAACAGCAGATGAGAAGTCGTATGAGAGCAAACCCTTTGGCAAGGAGGCGGTTGCCTTTCCCTATGATCTGAGCAAATTCGTTGGTAAGGATTATAGCAAAATTTCCAGTACGCCCTGGGGCAATACACTTACTGCCGAAATGGCCAAAGCTGCCATTCTGGGTGAAAAGCTTGGTCAGGGCACAGCCACCGATTTTTTAGCCGTCAGCTTTTCTTCTCCTGATTATATCGGCCATTCATTTGGTCCGAATTCATGGGAAAATGTTGATGACTATGTTCGACTCGATCAAGAACTGGGTAAATTCTTTCAGTTTTTAGATGCACAACTTGGCGCTAAATCCTATACAGTTTTTCTAACAGCCGATCATGCCGTTGCGCATGTTCCGGGCTTTTTAAAGGAAAATAAGATTCCGGGCGGATTATTAGATATGACGGGCATGATGAAGGAGATGAACCTGCAGATCAAACAAAGGTTCGGCATTGAAAATGCCATTGCATCAATTATGAATGAACAGGTGTACCTCAGCAGAAAAAGATTCGATACTTCAAAGGCAGATATGCTTGAGATAAAAAACTGGATTGCTGCTTATCTGATGAAAGATGATGCGATCACGCATGCCTTCGCAAGTGATGATATTCTGATTTCACCACTACCAAAAACAATCCGCGAGATGTATGCCAACGGCTTTCATCCTTCCCGCAGTGGTGATGTTATATTTATACCGAAGCCCGGCTATTTTATAGGGGGTAACACCGGAACAACCCATGGTTCTCCTTTTCAGTATGATACACATATACCATTGCTTTGGTATGGTTGGGGCATCAAGAAAGGCAGCAGTAATAAAATGGTTTACATGACGGATATTGCGCCAACAGTAGCTGCTTTGTTACATATACAAGCACCGAATGGTAATGTCGGACAGGTCTTACAGGAAGCAATGCTGCAGGAGGGTTCCCGTTTACAGAAATAAGCAGCGCAACAATTATAGAGTAGCTGGACTAACTTAGTTGTTCAGTTTTGCTTGCAGGTTTTTATCCAATGCCTCCAGGAATTCTTCCGTGTAGAGGTAATGCTTTCCATGTTCTACTTTGTTGCCGTGTATACATACGGCTAAATCCTTCGTCATCTGACCTCCCTCAACCGTTTCAACACATACTTTTTCCAGGGTGCGGCAGAAATGAATCAATGCCTCGTTGTTATCGAGCTTGCCACGAAATTCGAGTCCGCGTGTCC
The DNA here is from genome assembly GCA_964448845.1 of uncultured Sediminibacterium sp. Lineage (GTDB taxonomy): Bacteria > Bacteroidota > Bacteroidia > Chitinophagales > Chitinophagaceae > Sediminibacterium. The sequence continues at coordinate 98,544 of CAYUXJ010000001.1, read as the reverse complement.
AGGCAAAAATGGAAGCGATTGGATTGGTAGAAGTTGGCTTTCCCTGTTGATGATCGCGGTAATGGCGGGTAACTGTTCCGTGGGCTGCTTCCGCTTCCATCACTTTCCCATCGGGTGTTATCAAAGTAGACGTCATTAATCCAAGAGAACCAAATCCCTGCGCTACTGTATCACTTTGTACATCACCATCATAATTCTTACAAGCCCAAACGAAATTGCCATTCCACTTTAAAGCACTGGCTACCATATCATCAATCAAACGATGTTCATAGGTTATGCCGGCCTCTTTATATGCCGTCTTGAATTCTGTTTGATAGATGGTCTCGAAAATATCTTTGAATCGTCCATCGTATTTTTTCAAGATGGTATTCTTGGTAGAAAGATAAAGTGGCCATTTTTTGGCAAGTGCGGTATTGAAGCAACTTCTGGCAAAACCCATGATGCTCTCGTCTGTATTATACATAGCGAGTGCGACGCCGTCTCCTTTAAACTGATACACTTCGTGTTCAATTACTTGTCCATCTTCTCCTTCAAACCGTATGGTGAGTTTACCTTTTCCTTTGGTCACGAAATCAGTCGCACGATATTGATCACCAAAAGCATGACGACCGATACAAATCGGGGCAGTCCAGTTGGGCACCAATCGGGGCACATTCTGACAAACAATGGGCTCGCGAAATACAGTTCCATCTAATATGTTGCGGATGGTGCCGTTCGGACTCTTCCACATTTGTTTTAGCTTGAATTCTTCCACGCGCTGTTCATCGGGTGTGATGGTTGCACATTTAATGCCTACACCGTATTGTTTGATGGCGTTGGCTGCATCCACAGTAACCTGGTCATTGGTTTCATCGCGGTATTCCATACCCAGGTCGTAGTATTTGATGTCAAGATCCAGGTAGGGCAGGATCAGTTTGTCTTTGATGAATTTCCAGATGATGCGCGTCATTTCATCCCCATCCAGTTCAACCACCGGATTCAATACTTTAATCTTTTCCGACATATAAATATAAATTATGAAATACTTAAGTAGATGCAAATGTAATAATTCATTTGCATCTATTGAACATTCACTACCAAAACAGGAATGGTGAGTGCGTGGCGCACCCCTTCAATGGTTTCACCAAAGAGATAGTCTTTAAGACCGGCATGGCGGTGAGCGCCCATCACGAGCAGATCGGCGCCACTTTCGCGGGTAATGCGAACGATTTCCTTTACCCTGTTGCCAAAACCTAACTCGATGCTTACCTCCCACCCTTTGGTAAGTAATTGTGACTGATATTGTTCGAGCCGAATGCGGTCGGCACGCGTCTCCTCATCATCGCTGGACGCGCCAAAATATCCGGCAGAAGCGCTTTCTACAACGTGTAGTAAAACCAGTCGGGTATTGTCATTTTTCTGTGATACGGCATTCTCAATGAGTATCCGATCTGCTTCCGAAAAATCAAGCGCAACAGCAATACAATTTCTTTCAATGGGTTGTAAATCGTTGATAGGTAACGGATCTCCATGCAGGGAGGCTTTTTTTCGGGCACGACGTTTCTTCATCACGGGCAGGAAAGTCATAACGAGAAATAACCAGCCAATCCATCCCACCGGTATAAGCATGAGGTACTTCCAGATCAGATCGATATTCGAGGTATAGAAAGACGAGAGTTGTTCGAAGACCAGTCTACCATTCAGAAAAACAAGAATAGCAGCCACGAGCCATGCAAATAGGCGGGTGGTGGGCGAAATCACAAATTCACCCATGGTAGATTTATCACTTACAAAATGTATCAGCGGTATAACTGCAAAACCCAGCTGCAAGCTTAATACAATCTGACTGATCACCAATAGATCATCGACTTTACTTTCGCCATAAATCAGAATCACCAATAAGGCAGGCACAATGGCCAACAGTCGGGTAATCAATCGGCGCAGCCATGGACTAATACGGAGGTGCAGGTATCCTTCCATTACAATTTGACCAGCCAGTGTGCCGGTAATGGTTGAACTTTGTCCGGCAGCAATCAGTGCGACTGCAAATAAAATCGGTGCCCATTTATTACCCAGCAAAGGCTCCAGTAAACGATGTGCATCTTGTATCTGTGCAACACCTGTATATCCACCGGCAAAAAAGAGACTTGCTGCCAAAATAAGTATGGCAGCATTTACCAGGAAAGCTGCATTGAGTGCAATGGCGCTATCAATGATATTATATTTGATGGCCCGACGTATGCCTTCCCGGTCATTACTGATTTTTCGGGTCTGTACAAGTGCTGAATGGAGGTATAGGTTATGGGGCATAACGGTGGCACCAATGATACCAATGGCAATAAAAAGTGAATCGCCCGTCAGGTTGCCGGGAACAAAGCCAGTCATAACCTTACCCAGATCGGGTTGTGCCATGAGAATCTGTGCCAGAAAGCAGATACCGATAATGGCGACCAGGCTGATGATGAAGGCCTCCATTTTTCTGATACCGAAATGATGCAAGAGCAGGAAAAGAAAAGTATCGGCAATGGTAATGAGTGTTCCGGTGAGCAAAGGTAAGCCTGTCAGCAGGTGAATGCCAATGGCCATCCCCAGCACTTCTGCCATGTCACACGCTGCAATGGCAATTTCGCAAAGCAGGTACAGACTAAAATTCACCAGGGGAGGATAGTTTTCCCGGTTGGCCTGAGCCAAGTCACGGCGGGTTACAATACCCAATCGGGCACTTAAACTTTGTAACAAGAGAGCCATCAGGTTACTCATCAACAGCACCCAGATCAATTGGTAGCCAAAACGGGCGCCACCCTGCAGATCGGTGGCCCAGTTGCCCGGATCCATATAGCCAACACTCACCAGATAGGCAGGACCTATATAAGCGAGAATACGACGCCATCCCTTGCGGGGAATGGTAGTATCAACCGTTTCATGTACTTCACTTAAAGAAGGGTGTTCTGCTCTGTGCTTATTCATCATATCCAATCCATTTTACAAAAAGACAACCAGCCAATGCCTGACTGATGATGATAGGTTTTGCTTTTCCGATTATAATTTCCACCGAGCCATCAAATGCAAAACTGCGCAACAGCCGCAGTCGACTGCCCATTTGAATGCCATGGTGCTTCAGCATTTCAAGCAGCGCAGGTGACTCATTGCCTACGGCAGTGATTTCTAGTAATTGACCATTGGGCTGTTGAATCAATGGTAGGCGCTCCCGGTATGCGATATTCCCCTGCTTATCAGGAATAGGATCACCGTGGGGGTCAAATTGCGGATGACCCAAGAAACGATCCAATTGTTCTATCAGTTTGGTACTGTTCACATGCTCGAGTTGCTCTGCTACATCGTGCACTTCATCCCAACCGAAGCCAAGGGTATTTACCAGGAAATATTCCCAAAGCCGGTGTTTCCGGATGATCTGTAAAGCCACTTTCTTTCCCGCACTGTTTAATTTTACCCCGTGGTAGGGCTCATAATGCACCAGCTTTTTATTCATTAATTTTTTAACCATGTCTGTCACCGAGGCAGGCTGTGTCTGCAAAGCTTCTGCCAGGTGGTTGGTAGATACCCGCTCCCTGTGTTGCTGCAGGTGATATACGGATTTAATGTAATTTTCTTCTGCTATCGAATAATTCATGCAGGCAAAATTTAAATTTAGGCAAATCTAAATATTTATTTAGAACGAACCCTGTTTTTATCATTCCCGGTTTACCGGTGAATAGTTTTTAATTTCATGGGAATCACTTATTTTAGCCTGTCCCGATATCCGGAACATTCAAAATAAAGCACGGAGTTATGAAAGTGTTGATGGGTTTTGGTTTATTCGTTCTTTTACTTTTTTCCGGATGTACCACCCCCTCCCCGGATTATTCAGGTGAAAAACCGCTGAAAGCCAAAGAGTTACTGGCACTGTTTCCGGATATCACCTTACCCGTAGTATTGCATGATAGCGGTTTAATTCGACTGGCAGATACCAATCGGATCGGTTATAAGGCACTGACTCAGTTTTACCCCGACAGTTCGCTTCAACCGGTGATAGGGAAATTGAAGAAGGGTAGTTATCTGCGCGCCATAGGAAAAATAACCAACAAGGGCGAACAGTACTTACTATTGATTACGTTTCAGCCTCCGCGCCATGCAAGACTGATCGTTTTAGTTACTACTCCAGATAACCAGTTCCTCGATGGCAAGGAATTTTTAGATAACCAGTCTTTCGACGGCTACCGGCATTATGTGCACATCAACCGGGAACCGACTTTCATGCTTATAAGAGAAAAAACGGGTGCGGACTTACAATCGATTTATACCAAAACCGGATGGATTTATCCAAGTGACGGAAAGTTCATGGTGATTATGAATGATTCGAATGAAGAAACCCGCAAAGCAGCTATCATTAACCCCATTGACAGTTTTCCTGCCTTGAACCCGCTGAGTTGGGATTACGGCTCTGATAAAAAGAATTTCATTTCAGTTCGTGATGGTAATTCCCCCGGGAAACTGCTTTTCTTCCTGCATGTAGAAAAAAATGATGGCAGTTGTATCGGAGAATTAAAAGGGTTCATGCAACTGACCGGAAATCGCAGCGCTGAGTTCAGACAATCCGGTGATCCCTGTGTCATTCTCTTCAAGTTTACCGACAACGGAATCTCATTCAAAGAAACCGGCTCCTGTGGTAATCACCGCGGTATCAAATGTCTACTGGATGAACAATTTCCCAAAAGAAAAAAACCAGCGAAGAAATTACTCAAACCAAAGATGAAATCTGCCCGTTGATCGGTCTAATGTGTAAAAAGTACATTTTATTTTTTTGCCGTATATTGCGGTCTCTTACGCCAAACTACTTATAAGCCAATGAGTTTCAAGACGTTTCAGGTTCCTTATGAGATCAGTGAACAATACCAGACTAAGGTCGCCTATTTTTCGATGGAATTTGCCATCCACCAGCCACTGAAGATCTACAGCGGTGGACTCGGATTTTTAGCCGGATCACATTTACGGAGTGCCTATGAACTGAGGCAAAACCTGATTGGTATCGGCATCTTGTGGAAGTATGGTTATTATGACCAGGCGCGCAATCAGGACCAAACCCTGGAAGTAACTTTCATGGAAAAAATTTATAGTTTCCTGGAGGATACAGGTATCCGCTATCAGATTTTAATCCATGAGCATCCGGTATGGGTGAAAGCATTTTATCTTCCCCCGACTATTTTCAATAGTGCTCCCCTCTTCTTATTGAGTACAGACCTCCCGGAGAATGATTATGTATCACAAACCATCACCCATCGTTTATACGATGCCAATGTGGCCACCAAAGTAGCCCAATTTATTTTGCTGGGTGTTGGTGGAGCCAAACTGGTCGATGAACTAGGCTTTCAGCCGGATGTTTATCACCTGAATGAGGCGCATGGTATCTCTTCCGCCTTCTACCTGCTGAATAAACTCAAGAGCATCGAAAAAGTTCGGGAAAGATTGGTATTCACAACCCATACGCCCGAAGAAGCAGGTAATGAGAAGCACGATATTTACCTCTGCCATAAAATGAGTTATTTCTGCGGACTCAGTATGGACGAAGTTCGTCGGTTAACCGGCATCAAAGATGACCAATTTAACCATTCATTGACGGCACTGCGCTTTGCGCGGAAGGCCAATGGTGTTTCTGCACTGCATGGTGACGTAAGTCGTGAAATGTGGAAGCACTACGAAGGTATTTGTCCGATCAGCAACATCACCAATGCACAGAACTGGCGTTATTGGGCCGATAAGCAACTATATCGTGCCATGGAGGAAGAAAATGATGTTGTATTTGATGACAGAAAAAAGTATTTGAAAAAACGAGCTTTTGAAATTGTAGCCGATCAGACAGGAAAGGTGATGGATCCCAACATCCTTACCATTGTGTGGGCACGACGTTTTGCAGGATATAAGCGAGCCGACCTGTTGACTTACAACATGGAATGGTTTGAAGCATTGGTATCTAATCTGGAGTACCCGGTTCAGATCATTTGGGCTGGAAAGCCTTATCCGGCTGATTATCCCGCCATTTCTGAATTCAATAAGCTGGTGCACCTCAGCAAGAACTATAAGAATGTTTCGGTGCTCATTGGCTATGAATTAGGTTTGAGCAAACGTCTGAAACAAGCTGCCGACATCTGGTTGAATAATCCGCGGGTACCGCGGGAAGCTTCGGGAACGAGCGGCATGACGGCTGCCATGAATGGCGCCATCAACTTCTCTACTGATGACGGATGGATTCCTGAATTCATCAACCACGGCAACAATGGATTTGTGGTTCCGAAAGCTGATTATGAAAACATGAAAGTACATGAGCAAGATGATTATGATCTGCAACAGGTATACGAGATTTTAAACAAGCAGATACTTCCCATGTACTACAACAATTTCGATACCTGGCGCCAAATACAGAAAAATGGTATGCGGGATGTGCGTTTCCAGTTTGATAGCAACCGGATGGCACATGAGTACTACGAAATCATGTACAAGTAACCCTTTTTCAGTCTGCCCCTCCAGGAGTTGAATTGTCAACTGTCAGGATGAACCAATTACCTGCTAACTTTGTTGAATGAGTATGGGTAAAAAGATAGCAGTTGCAATTACGGGAGCCAGTGGTTCCATCTATGCGAAATTATTATTAGACCAGCTGGCTGCTTTGTCGGCACAGACCCAGGAGGTTTCAGTCGTGATGAGCGATAATGCTCGCGCTATCTGGCGTTCTGAATTAGGACCGGATGTGCAGCAAGTATATCCCTTCCGATATTTTGAAAAAAATGATTTTTCTGCCCCTTTTGCTTCAGGCTCTGCCCGGTACGATGCCCTGATTGTTATTCCCTGCAGCATGGGAACGCTTGGACGCGTTGCTTCCGGAACCAGTGATGATTTAGTGACCAGGGCTGCAGATGTTATGTTGAAGGAAAGGAGGAAGTTAATTCTGGTAGTACGCGAAACACCGTATCACCTGATTCATATCCGGAACATGGAAACGGTCACACTGGCTGGCGGCATAATTTGTCCGGCCACCCCATCATTTTATAGTCAACCTACTACCATTGAAGCAGCTGCTAAAACAGTTGTTGACAGGGTATTAGACCTTGCCGGATTAGACATTTCAACTTTTCGCTGGGGACAATAAACGTGGCACAGCCATTACGACTCCTTGACAGGTGTAGTGGTATCTTCCTGCTTCATGCGTTCACCAAAAGTGAAAGTGATTTTCGTTTCTTCTGCATCCACATCAGCACGTAGCACATCCCCTTCCTGAATATTCATATTCAGTATTTCTTCTGCCAGCGGATCTTCCAGGTATTTCTGAATGGCACGATGTAATGGACGGGCACCAAATTGTGAATCATATCCTTTGTTGGCGATGAAATTTTTCGCTGCTTCCGACAACTCCAGGCGGAACCCGATGGAATGCAAACGCTTATCAACACCTTTCATCAAAATATCAATGATCTGGAAAATATGATCACGTGTCAGTGAGTTGAATACTACGACATCATCTATTCGGTTAAGGAATTCGGGCGCAAAGGTTTTCTTCAATGCCTTTTCAATCACCGCTTTGTTGTTTTCCTCCGCATTCTGTAAACGCGTGGCAGTAGCGAATCCAACACCATCACCGAATTCCTTCAACTGGCGAACGCCAATATTGGAAGTCATGATGATCAGGGTATTTTTAAAGTCGATCTTTCTACCCAAACCATCAGTCAATTGACCATCATCCAGCACCTGCAGTAAAATATTGTATATATCCGGGTGTGCTTTCTCTATCTCATCGAGCAGAATAACAGAATAGGGCTTTCTTCTAACTTTTTCGGTAAGTTGACCGCCTTCTTCATATCCAACATAACCGGGAGGTGCACCAATCAAACGACTCACGGTGAACTTTTCCATGTATTCACTCATGTCAATCCGTATGAGGGCATCATCTGAATCGAAGAGTAAGCGAGCCAGTGAACGGGCTAATTCGGTTTTGCCGACACCTGTAGGACCGAGGAAAATGAAAGTACCGATCGGTTTTTTCGGATCCTTCAATCCAACCCGATTTCTTTGTATGGCTTTGACCACTTTTTGAATGGCTTCTTCCTGGCCGATGACCAGTTTTTGCATTTCTTCACCCATTCGGCGAAGTTTCTCGGTTTCAGCCTGCACCATACGTTTCACCGGAATGCCGGTCATCATACTCACCACTTCAGCAATGTTCTCTTCTGTAATGGGGTAACGACTGTTCTTGCTTTCCTCTTCCCAATTCAATTTGGCTTTCTCTAGTTCTTCACCAAGTTTTTTCTCCGTATCACGCAACGCAGCAGCTTCTTCAAAGCGCTGACTCTTCACTACTTTATTCTTCTCTAACTTAATGTCTTCAATTTTCTTTTCCAGTTCCACGATGTCTTTAGGAACATGGATATTTTTCAAGTGCACCCGTGCACCCACCTCATCGAGCACATCTATTGCCTTGTCGGGCAGCAGGCGGTCGGTCATATAGCGGTCACTCAACTTAACACAGGCAATTATAGCATCTTCCGAGTAAACGACGTTGTGAAAATCTTCGTAACGACTTTTGATGTTGTTTAAGATTTGTATCGTTTCATCCACAGAAGGTGGTTCGATGAGTACTTTCTGGAAACGACGATCGAGGGCACCATCTTTCTCAATGTACATGCGGTATTCGTCGAGTGTTGATGCACCAATACATTGAAGTTCACCACGTGCCAGCGAAGGTTTGAAAATATTGGATGCATCCAGGGAACCACTGGCCCCACCTGCACCAACAATGGTATGAATTTCATCAATGAAGAGAATCACATCGCGGTTCTTCTCTAATTCATTCATAATGGCTTTCATTCGCTCTTCAAACTGACCACGGTATTTGGTACCGGCCACTAAAGCAGCGAGATCAAGAGAAATTACACGCTTATCAAAGAGTACCCGGCTGACTTTGCGTTGTACAATGCGCAAAGCAAGGCCTTCCACAATAGCTGTCTTACCCACGCCAGGTTCACCAATCAAGATCGGATTATTCTTTTTACGGCGGCTCAAAATCTGGCTCACGCGCTCAATTTCCTGCTCACGCCCAATGATAGGATCGAGTGAGCCGGTTTCGGCCAGTTTGGTGATATCACGACCGAAATTATCCAACACAGGTGTTTTACTCTTAACGTTGGAGGCAGTTTTACCTTTAGCGGGTTGTGCACCACTTCCCCTTCTGTCATCATCAAAGTCATCATCATTCTCATCGCCGAAATCACTTCGGGGAGAAGGATTGGAGGTGCCGACCATACCAAGATCGGTGCGGAACAAATCATAGTCAACATCAAATTGGTTTAAAATCTGTGTTGCTATGTTCTCTTTATTTTTCAAAATACTGAGTAACAGGTGTTCTGTTTCAACGGTCTGGCTTTTCTGTGATTTAGCCTCCAGTACGGTAACACGAATCACTTTCTCTGCTTGCTTGGTCAGGGGCAAATTGTTGATGTTACCAAAATTCTTTCCGGATTTGTCTTTTACTGCCAGCTCCACTTCTTTCCGCAACTCAGATATATTCACATTCATGTGTTTCAATACCTTAATCGCCGTATTGTCGCCCTCCCGGATCAAACCCAGCAACAGGTGCTCTGTTCCAATGAAATCATTTCCCAGCCGCAGGGCTTCTTCTCTGCTGTAGGCGATGATTTCCTTAACCTGTGAAGAAAAATTATTATCCATGTGAAAATTTGGATTTATACAATGATAACGAATATTTTTGAGTGGTGTTGTCTGACACTTATACACAAAATGTTAATCTAAACTACCTGTAAATGCAAGTCAAAATTGATACCAAAGAGAAATTCACTGTCGTTACACCGCTGGATACTGAAATGACTGACAATTTAGCAGCAGACTGGTATGTTTATTGTACAGGTTGTCTGGTCCATCCGGTGCAGCATATCGTACTGAATATGAGTGAAGTATCGCATATAACCACCACGGGGGCATCCTTATTGATGAACCTGCAGCAACAATTTTACGATGCAGGCATCTCCTTCGTTATCTGCTGCTTACAAGAATCGGTAGAAGCGATGCTGGAAGAGGCGGAAATACTATCTCAACTCAATGTAACACCTACTGAATCTGAAGCCTGGGACATCGTTCAAATGGAAGCGATTGAGCGGGAATTAATGGATGACGATCACCCCGAAACCCATGTCTGATTTGCATGGGTAGCACTTCGAACATACGAGATCTTTATGCGGTTTTAGGCATCAGTGTCTATGCGACTCCTGATGAGATCAGGCGTGCTTTCCGGCGCCTGGCACACCGATATCACCCCGATAAATTGCAGGAAGCTGCAACGGAGCATCCACAGTTTCAAGCGGTATTGGAAGCCTATCGGATATTGTCAGATGCTGCAAGTCGACGCCAGTATAATCGTCAGTTTCATGGGGCCATCTTTGCAGATGAATGCATCGGACTAGCTGAACTGGAAGATCAAGTGCGGGAGTTTCATAGCTGGATCCAACAAATTGACCCCTTCCGATATGATGCGGATGCGGTGGAACAGCATTTTACCCGCTTATTGCAACATGCCGAACGACTAATGCACGAGGATGAAATGCCTGCCGGACGGAGTTCGTTACTGGCAGCACAGCTATTGCCCGGCCTGGAACTTCTTCCCCACTCCACCCTGAGAAAAGCCAGTTTAGGACTGGCAAAATTGGCCGAACCTGATGCCCAACTGATCAAGCGTATTCATCACCGAGCCAAATGGATACCATTTTGGCAAAGTAACCGACTGCTCGTTTGGCTGGCGCTGTTGATAACCCTGGTATTAGGTTGGCTCCTTTTTATGCAAATGCCGTCGTAAATTGGTCAGTACCCGCTTTACCCGGATATTCTCCCCGGAATGTTCTTCTGTTCCTGTAGATTTGTAACCCATTTCTCCTGCATGATTTCTCCGCAAACCATACAACAGATCACCAGCCGCACCGATATCATTGATGTGGTCGGTGAATTTGTGAAGCTGAAAAAGCGCGGTAGTAATTATATGGGACTTTGTCCTTTCCACAATGAAAAGACACCTTCCTTCACCGTATCTCCCGGGAAAGAAATTTACAAATGTTTCGGCTGTGGCAAAAGCGGTAATGCCATTGGCTTCATCATGGAGCATGAGAAATTCAGCTATGTAGAAGCATTGCGTTGGCTGGCGAATCGCTATAATATTACCATTGAGGAAACTGCTGTTAGTCCGGAACAACAACAACGGCAACTCACGTCCGATAGTTTACACATCATCAATCAGTTTGCGCAGCAATTTTATACCCGTCAGCTGCTGGAGTCGGAAGATGGCAAGCATATCGCCCTGCCTTACCTGGAAGAGCGCGGATTTCGTAGAAATATTATTGACAAATTTCTGATCGGATACCATCCTGATCAGCGCGAAATACTTTCCAAAGAACTGATTAAAAGTCAATTCAATCCGGAGTTGCTATTGAAGACCGGATTAGTGGTGCAGCGGGGTGATGTATTAGCCGATAATTATCGGGGTAGGATCATCTTTCCCATTCACGGTATAACCGGAAAAATCATTGGATTCGGTGCCCGTGTGATGGGTAAACAAACACAGAACAGTCCGAAATATATTAATACCCCGGAGAATGAAATCTACAATAAGAGTAAGATTCTGTATGGTCTGTATTTCGCGAAAACTGCGATAGATAAAGCCGATGAATGTTTATTGGTAGAGGGGTATACCGATGTGATCAGTCTGCACCAGGCAGGCATTGAGCATGTAGTAGCAAGTGGAGGCACATCACTTACGGTTGATCAGTTACGGCTCATTCGGAAATACACCCGCCACCTGACTATTGTTTACGATGGAGATGCGGCAGGTATTAAAGCGGCTTTGCGAGGGTTAGACCTTGCATTGGAGGAAGGGCTGCATGTACGGTTGGTATTGATTCCTGACGGAGAAGACCCCGATAGTTATGTTTCAAAGCATGGTACGGCTGCCTTCAAAAGTTTGATTGAAGCAAAGAAAAAAGACTTCATCCTCTTTCAGCTGGAAGTGATGTTACAGGAAGCTGGTAATGATGTAAATAGAAAAAGTGCTGCAGTGAATCAAGTGGCGGAAACCATCAGTAAGTTAAATAAACTGGAAGATTTTACGCGTCAGCAGGATTATATACGCCAATGTGCCGGGTTATTGAAAATAGATGAGACCGGACTCACTTCGCTGGTGAACAAGTACAAACGGGAACGGATATCGAAAGAAGAAAGGCGAACGGCGGTGAATGAACAAGGCGACTGGGTTGAATCAGGCCAACAGCCCCCACCCATTTTACCGGATGAAGGTGCCATCGAATTACTCGGACAAGATGAACTGCCGGAGAAAAATATTATTCGTGTTTTATTACTGTACGGATTACAAGAATGGGAGAATAGCATTACGGTTGCTCAATTCATTACGCAGGAGATTCACGAATTTCAGTTAGATGTACCCCTGATGGACAAATTTTATCGCGAATACCAGCGATGGTATGACCAAGGATGGGAACCGGGGTTACAAAATTTCCTGAACCATGAGGAAGAAGAGATCCGAAAAAATACGTTGGAAATCTGTGCATTCCCATACGAACTTAGTCAGCGTTGGAATGAACACCTGGATTCCCGTAACAGCATTTTACGCGATAACAGCCGTCAGGATGTGCTTCACAGTATTCACTATTTCAAACTGCGGAAGATCAAAAAGATGATGGATGAAAACCAGCGCGATCTGGAAACGGCAACTGCAGATAATATGCGACAATTTTTGGAGATACATCGTCACCTCAAACAAATGGAAGTGGAACTCACCCGCGCGATGGGTGCCGTTATTGTAAAATAAGCCATTTACTATTGCTGTTGCATGTCAAGTATCATATCCGAGTAACTGCGGGAAATCAGGTGTTTCGTTTCAATACCTAATGCCTTCATATAATGTTGGCAATCTGCTTGCATCTGTGCTTCTGTTAATGCTGGATGGTGCAGGTTACTCACTTCAATTTCGACGAAATGACCCAATCCGGGTACTTCATCAATATGGAATTTGGTATGCTCGAGGAAGAAAATCTTTCTTCTTTTTTCCACCACTACTTTTACTCCCAATGCTGCAGTGAGTATTGTCGCCAGTTTCTCGCTTTCTTGCACCGGGTAAAGTATAAAGGAAGATGCTTTTGGTCCTTCCTGGTCGGGGCGACGATAGTAAATCAGGTTATTTTCAATAGTACCCTGGCGAAGTTTTAGTCTTCCCTCCGGCACATAAAAATAGGTATCGACCTGTGTATCGAGTCCGGCAAAACTTGCACCGGCCTGCAATAAATAAGTCTCAGCCTTTTGAGGGTCTGGACACTTTGCTTTGATCTCAATGTTAAGGAAGGGCATTATTTTTCTGCCGGGTTCAATTTTCCAGCCAGCAGTCGTTCGAGCGCTGTATTCAGCCGAATACGCCGTGTTTCATCTTTTTTCGCTGATTCAATCCAACTCACGTACTCTTTTTGGTTCACTACAGGCAGCGAAGTGAAGAACTCCTGTGCTTCTTTGTGTTTGGTAAACAATCTTTCGAGCTCGATCGGCATTACTACCAGACTCTTATTGAATGAAAGGGAATCAGATAACCTGCACTCTGCAAAGGCACGTTCCTGGTTGGGCACCTGTGAATTTTTTATGAAGCGAACTGCTGTCCATACGTGGTCGAGGATAACCTGGCGAACGGAAGTATAATCTTTCCTGATCAATACATCCCAACTACCATCTCGATTAAGGTCACTTACAATTTTACTGGCCGTTTTCGGATAGGCAATCCACAGCTTGGTTTCCTCGTGCAGCGCAGGAAAAACTTCCACCAGTATATTGTTCAGTTGGTGTTGACTTAGTGCAAACAGCAGGGCAAAATCAACTTTACGCGCTTTCAATAAAGGCGTCACATTTTTTGCGTAAGTTAACTTGGTAAACTGCTTTTCAATGGAAGATGGCAGACCCTGTATCAGGATGTTCTTTTCATCTTTCAGCTGTAATTTATCAAAAACGGGCTGGCTCTGCATATTATAAGGGTTACGAAGCAAGAAAAGAGGAAGACAAAATTAAAAAATTGTTAGCGTATTAAGGCCTTTTCATGATAAAAAACTGAAAAATCTTAGTGAACAAGTGTTAGTTATTCTGTCGTACTGCTTAGTAAATAAAATAATAAGTGTAGGTACAGATATTATTAGTCTAACGAACGGCGATTTTTCCGTTTTTGCAGTGCAATTTTGCTTTCTGTACCCTTTAAAATTCTACCGATGTTTTTCTGGTGCGTAAGTACCACCATCAATGCAACAAGAACAGCAAAGATTCGATAGAGTGGTTCTTTCTCATTAAAAATGAAAAGAATGCAAACCATGAAGCAGATACCTGCGATGATAGAGCTCAGAGAAACAAAGCGGGTCAATACCAATACCAATAAAAATACTGCCAGGCAACAGGCTGCAACTACCGGCTGAATCGCCACCGCCATTCCCAGCAAGGTAGCCACACCTTTTCCACCGCGGAATCCGGCCCAAATAGGGAAAATATGACCAATAACAGCTGCCAATCCTAAAGCGATCATGAAATTGGTACGATGTAATTCGCTGGTCATGTAAAAAGGGAGCAAGATATAGAGTGATGTTCCAACGAAACCTTTGATCACATCAACGAGCATTACGATAGAACCTAACCGTGGACCAAGAACACGAAAGGTATTGGTCGCCCCAGCATTACCGCTGCCATAATCCCGAATATCGATGCCGTGAATAGAACGACTAATCCATACGGCGGTTGGAATAGAACCAATGAGGTAGGACAGACATATTAACAATAACTCATTCATAATGAATATATTATTATGGGGGGTGTTTGTAAAGTTACGAAATTATTACCAAATCAAAGCATGGGACGATAGGAAAGGGCGAGCCAACCGTTTCTTTCCCGGCTGCTGATTTTTTCAAGACCCAGTTGGCTGCAGGCTGCATCAACGATTGCAGCATCAGATACAAGTAATCCACTCAACATCAGGGTACTATGTGCATAGAGGCACTTGACCAAGGCGCTCAGATGCGCCTGAATGATGTGTAGATTGATATTAGCCAAGACAAGATCGAATTGTCTACCTACCGGAGGTACTTCAGATAATTGTATTTCCATGTGTACATTGTTCAAGCGGCAATTGTCCGTTGCATTTTCAATACACCATGGATCGTTGTCAATTGCCAGTACTTCGGCTGCACCGAGTTTCCGTGTCAGTATGGCTAATATGCCTGTGCCGGAACCGAAATCTAACACCGCAGCATCTTTTAGAGGCAGTTCGAGCAGGGCTTCCAATAGTAGACTGGTAGTGGCATGATGACCTGTGCCAAAACTCATTTGGGGTGTAATGATCAATTCATGTGTAACACCGGGCATGGGGGGATGAAAATGTGCCCGTACTCCGATTTGATTTCCCAACTGTATCGGTTGAAAATTCTGCTCCCAAACAGCATTCCAGTTAGTCTTTTCGATAACTGATAATGAAGCAGTTAGCTGATGTAAATTCAATAATTGATTGAGTTCGTACGAATCAAAATCAGTCGTAGGAATATAGGCAATGAGGTGGTCGTCTGCTTGTTCAAATCCATCATAACCAAGTTCACATAATAAAGCTATCAGCACCTCCTGTCGTTCGGGTGACAAGTTGATGCGAACGGATTGCACGGGCTGCTCCATGTGTAAATGATTGGCGAAGCTGGGATAGAAAATTAAGCTTCCTCTCCTGCCCCAGTTCCATCTTCCGGTCTGCCTTGCGGCTTATTGAATTCTGGTTTGGGCATGAGGGCCTTGCGGCTGAGCTTAAACTTACCGGTTTTAGGATCGAGACCTACGAGCTTAACCTTTACCATATCACCCTCCTTGAAGATGCCATCCATATTCTCAAGACGCTTCCAGCTGATTTCACTGATGTGAAGGAGTCCTTGCTTACCGGGCATAAATTCAACGAATGCCCCGAATTCTTTGATGCCTTTTATAGGACCTTCATACACATCACCCACATTGGGAACAGCGGTGATGCTCTTTACCCAACGTACGGCTTTGTCGAGGTTTTCCTGATTGGCAGAGAAGATGCTAACTTCACCGGTATTGCCCACTTCTTCAATGTTGATGGTAGTTCCGGTTTCGCGCTGAATTTCCTGGATTACTTTTCCACCGGGTCCGATAACGGCACCGATGAATTCTTTATCTATGATCAATTTGATCATGCGAGGCGCGTGTGGCTTCACATCCGGACGGTGTTCCGGTATGCAGACATACATGGCATCGAGGATGTGCAGACGACCTTTTCTGGCTTGCTCCAATGCTTCCATCATAACAGCCATGCTGAGACCATCTACTTTTATATCCATTTGAACACCGCAAATACCATCGCGGGTACCGGTTACTTTGAAATCCATATCACCCAGGTGATCTTCATCACCGAGGATATCGGTCAGGATAGCATATTTGCCATCTTCACGTGTGATCAGACCCATAGCGACGCCACTAACGTGCTTTTTGAAGGGTACCCCTGCATCCATCAATGCCAGTGATCCGGCACAAACGGTCGCCATGGATGATGATCCATTACTTTCGAGGATATCACTTACAACACGAACCGTGTAAGCATACTCATCGCCGGGCATCATCTGCCTCAGACTTCTGAGAGCCAGGTTACCATGGCCTACTTCACGACGGCCGGGACCGCGCATCATTTTTACCTCACCTGTCGAGAAAGGAGGGAAATTATAGTGGAGCAGGAAAGGGGTGTATTCAGATTTAGCTGCACTTTCAACCAACAACTCATCGAGTTTGGTACCAAAGGTTACAGTGGTCAGCGATTGTGTTTCACCACGGGTAAAGAGCGCAGAACCATGCGGAGAAGGCAGTGGTTCAGTTTCCATAGCAAGAGCACGTACTTCATCGAGGTTTCTGCCATCGAGACGAATCCGGTCATCGAGCATCATATTACGCACAACTTCCCATTTCAGGTCTTCGAAATACTTCTTAGCAAGTTTCTTTTGCAGATCGGTGATGGCATCACCCAGGTGAACGATCAACTCATCTTTCAGCAGGCTGAAAGCCTCGCTGCGCTCATACTTGGAAGAACCTTTGCGGGCGATATCATAAATACGCTGGCGGCAGAAATCAACTACCTGCTGATGTATTTCAGCATCTGATTCCGGTTTTTTATAATCTCTTTTGCCGGTAACACCTGCCTGACGACGAAGGTCTTCCTGCGCTTTAATCTGTATGCGAATCGCATCATGAGCCATCCCAAGTGCTTTCACTAAATCAGCTTCGGAACACTCTTTGGCTTCACCTTCCACCATCATCAGGTTCTTGTCTGTAGCAGCAATCATAAAGTCCATGTCAGCCGTTGCTAACTGGCTACGGGTAGGATTGATCACAAAGTTTCCATTGATACGGGCGATGCGCACTTCGCTGATGATCTCCTTAATAGGAATATCAGAGACTGCCAGTGCAGCAGATGCAGCCAGACAAGCCAAGCTATCAGGCATGATCTCAGGATCACTGGAAACGAGGCTGATCAATACCTGTACATCGCAGAAATAATCTTCAGGGAATAAAGGGCGTAGGGCACGGTCAATTAAACGGCTGGTGAGAATCTCATAGTCGTTCAAACGCGCTTCACGTTTGAAAAATGAACCGGGAATTCTTCCGGCAGAAGCAAATTTCTCCTGGTAGTCGACACTCAGTGGAAAGAATTCCTGTCCCTCCTTGGGGTCTTTATTGGCTACTACAGTTGCCAAGAGGATGCAATTCCCCTGGCTAACCGTTACGGCTCCATCCGCCTGGCGAGCCAGTTTTCCTGTGCCGAGTGTGATCGTTGGTAGACCTTCGTGCTGAAAGTCAACGTTTATTTTTTGTGATAACATAATTCAATTTTAAAAAGATAAATAAGGTACGGCACTTACCAAGTGCTGTCACAGCGTAAATAGGGGTAAACTGAGTGTATGAAAGCAAAAGAACCCAACCGGAACAGATCCTCAGTTGGGAAAAACAAATGCTGTCGGGGACAGAATTATTTTCTTAATCCCAGCTTCTCGATCAATGCGCGGTAACCCTGCAGGTTGTGCTTTTGCAGGTAAGTAAGCAGTCGTTTACGCTGACCAACCAAACGCATCAGTCCACGCTGAGTTGAATGGTCGTGTTTGTTGGCTTGCAGATGACTAGAAATCTGCGAGATTCTGTCAGTAATGTTGGCCACTTGCGCCTCTACGGAACCTGTATTGGTTGCACTTCCGCCGTATTGGGTGAAATTGGCTTGCTTTTTTTCAATGGTTAATTGAGACATCTGTAAAAATTTAAAGACTCCGGTAAATTTTTCTGTTTTTATTCGGGTGCAAAGTTACAGATTTATCCTGAAAATATCTCAATCCTTTTTTTTTCATGTATTTTAGTGAAAATCAAGCCAAAAACTGCTTTTCTACCCCCCAGACAAGCAGCTAAATCCTTTTCCGGTTGTCATAAGAAAAACCAATTGCCGCACCTATTGTTCTCCGTATGTTCGCCGTCACTATCTTAGGAAATAATTCTGCCCTTCCGGTTTACGGTCGTCACCCTACCGCTCAGGTGTTGACACTCAATGATCAACTACTCCTGATCGACTGTGGTGAAGGTACGCAAATGCAGCTATCAAGGTATAAAGTCCGTATAAGCAAAATAAACTATATATTCATTTCGCACCTGCATGGTGATCACTATTTTGGGTTAATTGGCTTATTGACCAGCATGGGACTCCTCAGTAGAAAACAGGAAATAACGATATTTTGTCCCGCAGGATTACCAGAGATCATACAAATTCAGTTAGATGCGGCAGACATACAACTCCCGTATCCCATCACCTATGTTATCATGGAGCAACCGGGTATTTTGCTGGAAAGCCGTCATTTTAGCCTCCGTTGTTTCCCGGTTGAACACCGCATAGCTTGCTGGGGCTGTCGTATTGATGAGCACAAGTTACCCCGGCGGGTACACAAGGCGCAGGCTGTGGCACATTCGATACCAGCCGCCTTCTTCCCCCAGTTACAGCGTGGCGAAGATTATACATTACCCTCTGGGAACATAGTGAACAATGAATTGGTTACCACCTCAGCAGGAGTGCCAGCCTCTTATGCCTATTGTGCTGATACCCGCTATCTGCCAGAACTGGCTACAATGGTACAGGGCGTTCGTTTACTATACCATGAAGCTACTTATCTGCATGATGTGGCTGATAAAGCATACATACGATTTCACAGTACAGCACAACAGGCAGGCATGCTGGCAGCAGCTGCTGGTGTAGAACGCTTATTGATTGGACATTTCAGCAGTAAGTATGAACAAATTGAACCGCTGCTGCAGGAAGCATGCGCCATATTCCCCTCCACCGAACTGGCGCTAGAGGGAGTTACTTTCCTGATACGATAAAAGAGATTAATCGAGAATTTCTACGTCTTTGGGATATTTTGCCTTGTTGAAAACAAAGCTGCTCTCAGTCAATGGAGCATTGAAATTCATGTTTAGAATCTTTAGTTCTGTCACATTGTTGCTCTTATCAAGGATACGTGCCCTGGCAATGCTGCTCTTGGCTTTATCGATGAAAAGATTCACCTTGGCAAAGCTTTTACGGGCATCGAGCGGTTTCATTTCTATTTCATGGAAATTACCGGGCGTAGGCAGTAACTTATATGTGAAGTCTTTGTCATAAGCACCCGACAACAGTTTTTGCGGGTTGAGGGAATTATTACTCTCCGCTACCGATGTCTTGGTGATGGTCTTTTCACCATCAAAACTATACACATTCTGACCATCACAGATAACTTCAAGTTTTCCTTGTTTCACCACGTATTTTTCACCCTTCATCGAAACAGAGATCGATTTCGTTCCCGTTTGCTTTCCCTTGCTGGTGATAGAAATGAGTTGACAATTGGCAACGATTCCTTTAGCTGCTTTTACCTTGGCACCTACCCCATCCAATACTTTTTTGGCAGCCGGGTCATTTTGTGCGGATACAGACAGCGAGTAAAAGCTAATAATCAGCAGCAGCAATCGGGCATTCATGCAGGTTGATTTTTAAAGTGCACAAAGATAAGCTATCTGCTTTCCCGAATGAAAGAATTCGGTAAAATATGGTTTTGAGTCCATCGAAAATCAGAATTGTTGTAGAAACTGCAGCAATTCTGCCTCGGTCTTAAACAAGACTTCCCTTGCCTTGCTACCCTGGTTGGCACCCACTATGCCGGCTGCCTCTAATTGATCCATCAGGCGTCCCGCCCGGTTATACCCGAGCTTCATCCTTCTTTGAATCAGCGATGTTGATCCCATTTGACTGGTCACGATGAGACGGGCAGCTTCTTCAAACAATGGGTCACGGTTATTAACATCGAAATCCTTTCCTTCCAGCTCTTTTTCATCTACGTATTCAGGTAAGCGGAAGGCTTCGGGATATCCGGGCTGCCGCTGAATGAAGTCGCAAATCTTTTCCACCTCGGGTGTATCGACAAAAGCACATTGCAAGCGGGTAAGCTCACCACCATAACTGATCAGCATATCACCTTTTCCGATCAGTTGCTCAGCACCCCCGATATCAAGAATTGTTCGGCTATCGATTTTGCTGGAAACCTTAAAGGCAATACGCGCAGGGAAATTGGCTTTGATGGTACCGGTGATAATGTTAACAGAGGGTCGCTGGGTTGCGATGATCAAATGAATTCCAATAGCACGGGCAAGTTGAGCTAATCGAGCAATAGGCAGCTCGATCTCCTTTCCTGCTGTCATAATCAGATCGGCAAACTCATCAATCACCAATACGATGAAGGGAAGATATTGGTGACCTTTTAACGGATTGAGTTTTCTTTCAGTAAACTTTTCATTGTACTCACGAATATTGCGACAACCCGCTTCTTTCAGCAGATCATAGCGGTTGTCCATTTCAATACAAAGGGCATTGAGTGTATGAACGACCTTCTTGATATCTGTAATGATGGCTTCTTCCTCTCCGGGTAATTTGGCAAGAAAATGTTTTTCGATAACCCGGTATAAACTTAGTTCTACCTTTTTAGGATCTACCAATACTAGTTTGAGCTGTGATGGATGCTTCTTAAATAAGAGCGATACCAGTAAGGCATTGATACCAACCGATTTACCTTGCCCTGTCGCACCGGCCATCAGCAGGTGTGGCATATTGGCCAGGTCTAAAATGAAATTTTCATTATCGATCTTTTTGCCAATGGCAATGGGCAGGGAATGGGCGTTGGACTGGAACTTATCGGATGCCAGCAAGGTTTTCATGCTTACGACCGATTTTCGCACATTGGGAACTTCTATACCAATGGTTCCTTTTCCGGGAATAGGCGCTATGATGCGAATTCCGAGTGCCGCCAGACTTAGTGCGATATCATCTTCCAGGTTCTTGATGCGGCTGATGCGAACACCCGGAGCGGGAACAATCTCATACAGCGTTACGGTGGGCCCCACAGTTGCAGCGATGCGCTGAATGGAAATATCATAGTTCTTCAGCGTGGCGATGATTTGATTTTTGTTGCTCTCCAGTTCCTGCGGATCGTGTACGATTTTTTCACTGCCATGTTGCTCAAGGAGTGACAGTGAAGGATATTTATAATTCTTCAGGTCAAGGGTAACATCATAAGCAGCCAAGCTCTTACTGGCTGAACCTGTTTTATTCGTTGCAGTTTCGGCGGGCGTTTCTTTTATTTCCAGCGATAAATCAGCACCCTCATCTGTTTTGGCAGCTGCAGCCAGCGGCTTTTCCATGAGATAAGGCTCGGGGGCTAGTTCTTCCGATGATTCGATCTCCATCGTATCAGCTGTTGTTACTAACATAGGCTGAACAGGCTGCTTCACATCATCATGAATGGTTAGACGAGCTCCTTCAAGGGGATTTGTATCAGCATCCCATTGACGATAAATGGGTTGCTCATCATCTTCCGGGGCCTTCCACTCTTCCTGCAATGCCGGCTCATCAGCTACTGCGGGTGTAATGGTTTTTTTCGCCGACCAACGAAAAGATGGGTTGAACCACCAAATGACGGAGACAAAACAAACGGCCGCAAGTAATATACCGGTTCCCAGGTTTCCCAACCAGCCGGTTACCCATTGATTCATCCAATCGCCGGCAGCACCACCCCACGGAAAACCATTCGCAGGTAAAAAGAAGCTGAAGGCAAGACTAAATACGATGAGTCCGGTAACCACATATTTTAAATTAGTCGCCAGACTAAACACTTTTCGGTCGAAAAGCAGGTTAACACCCAGCACGAAAAAAGTAGTACATAAAAAGTAAGCAGCCAGACCAAATCCATTATAAATGATCTGATGCGAAATGAAAGCACCCAGCACTCCCAGCTGATTATCCATGCGCAGTTTACTCATGGTAAATACCCGGATGCCAAACTGAAACAGTTTATCCTGATCTTGTTGCCAGGTAAATAAATAAGAAGTAAATGCTACCAGTAGAAAGGCAGCTACCAATAGAAAAACTACGCCGGTTATTTTGATGGTTCTTTCATCCTGCATGACTTCCTGTACCGAAACTTTTTGCTCAGCATCGGGTGTAAATTCAGCAGGATCAGCCGCCGGAGGCGCTTTTTTCTTTTTTGCGGAATTAGCCATTGTAACAAATATAAGCCATGGTGTTACGGTAAGTCTTAATTAAGTGCCAATGTGCAAAACTGAAAAGAGTTTACTCAGTTTTCCACTTTTTGTGCCATTGCCTTAAAAAGTAACCGTGCCATAACGATCCAGCCGGCTGTAAGACAGAACCCACCCAGGGGGGTGAGCAAAAATAACCCACGGGGTAATACGAGCTGGTTGTGCTGAAATACGATGATCAGATAGATAGATCCACAAAAAAATAAGATACCAGCTGTAAAAAGACGAACAACCCAACGAAAAGAAATTTGCTGAAAGTGGAATTGCAACAAGGCAGTCAGCAATATGGCCAGTAAA
Source organism: uncultured Sediminibacterium sp. (assembly GCA_964448845.1). GTDB lineage: Bacteria > Bacteroidota > Bacteroidia > Chitinophagales > Chitinophagaceae > Sediminibacterium. The sequence goes on along the minus strand of CAYUXJ010000001.1, from coordinate 75,543 downwards.
TGAAAGAATTGGTATCGCAGGGCCGTTTCATAATTGTCGAGTTGTGCAGGCAGCAAGATAGACTTTAGTGCATGGGCTCCCATGGCACCCATCACAACGGTGAGGCCTGCAGCCAAGGCACAGATAGGTAGCAGGTATTTATTCATCGATTCCGAGAATTTTTTGAAATGAAGCATCTGAGATTTCTTTACCCTGCAAATGATGCGCTGCTTTAAAATAAAAGGGAGATCTTTCCAGGCGCATATTTTCAAGGAAAGCAATCAATTCATTATCGGAGAGTTGACTGATCAAAGGTCTATGTTCTTTTTCCGTGCGTAACCGCTCAGCCAGTACTTCTGAGGTATCATCAATCCATATAGTGATACCCTGTTGATTCATCCAGTCCATATTCCCATGAAAACAGGGGGTACCTCCGCCGGTCGCCAGCACAAAAGAACTACTTTGCTGGAACCACCGCAGCAGGGCAGCTTCTTTTTGACGGAAGACTACTTCTCCTTTTTCCTGAAAAATTTCCGAGATGGTTTTTTCAGCGAATGATTCAATCATAAAATCGAGATCATATCCTTTCAGTTGGTATTGATTGCACAGGTGGTTTTTCCAGAAACTCTTACCAGCGCCCATCATACCGATCAGAAAGATCTTCTTACCCATTACTTGAAAGCATTGAAACCTGTAATATCGAGGCCAGTTATTAAGAGATGGACATCATGGGTACCCTCATACGTTATAACACTTTCAAGATTCATCATGTGACGCATGATGCTGTATTCACCGGTAATTCCCATGCCACCGAGCATCTGTCGGGCATCCCGGCAAATCTGAGTAGCTATTTCACAGCTGTTTCTTTTAGCCATACTGATTTGCTGCGGTGTGGCTTTATGTTCATTCATCAGTGTTCCCAAGCGCCAAACAAGCAGTTGGGCTTTGGTGATCTCAGTGATCATTTCTGCCAACTTTTTTTGCTGCAGCTGAAAACCACCAATGGGTCTATCAAATTGTATTCTTTCCTTGCTGTACCGCAGGGCTGTGTCATAACAATCCATGGCAGCACCGAGGGCTCCCCAGGCAATACCATAACGAGCTTTTGAAAGGCAACCAAGCGGACCTTTTAAGCCCTTAACATTCGGTAAGATGTTTTCCTTCGGCACCCTCACATTATCGAAGACAAGCTCACCGGTAGCACTGGCTCGCAAACTCCATTTTCCATGGGTCGTAGGGGTAGTAAAACCTTCCATGCCGCGCTCAACAATCAATCCATGAATTTCATCCTGCTCATTTTTTGCCCAAACCACAGCCACTTGTGCGAAGGGGGCATTGCTGATCCAGAGTTTTGCGCCATTTAATATGACATGATCGCCGTGGTCGGTATAGCGGGTGGTCATGCCCGAAGGATTACTGCCATGATCGGGTTCTGTCAACCCAAAACAACCAAGCCATTCCCCGGAAGCCAGCTTGGGCAGGTATTTTTTTCTTTGTTCTTCGTTGCCATACGCATAAATGGGAAACATAACAAGACTGCCCTGCACACTCGCAGTGCTTCTTACACCACTGTCACCCCGCTCCAATTCCTGCATCATCAGACCATAACTGATATAATCCAATGAACCGCCACCGTACTCTACAGGTATGGTAGGACCAAAACAGCCGAGATCGCCCAGTTCTTTTACGATCTGCACGGGAAACTCAGCTTGTTGGGCATACGTTTCAATGATGGGTGAAATATGCTTTTTCACATAGTTGCGAACAGTCTCACGAATCAGCAATTGCTCTTCCGTCAGCAATCCATCTATGTTATAATAATCGGGGGACTGGAATAAATCGGTGCGGGTAGCCATATGATGAAATTGAAATGATTAATGCTGGAATGGACAGGCAAAGTTAGTAAGAAACGGGAGAAAGTGGCCGAGTGTTTAAGACATAAAAAAGCCGCAGAAAAATAGGTTCTTCCTGCGGCTTTTGAATAAAAGTTCCCAATTAGCGGTTCTCCTCTTCCGGTCCTCTCCTGCTGCCGGATTGTGCAGCCCCCTTGGCACCGGATTGTTCCTGCTCCCGGTTCATCTCATCGATATTGACAGGCCGTTCTGTGGGGTCACCCATCAGGTAACGGGTGAAATAATCTGCCATCGTCCAGAAGAAATATTCAGTCATATCGCCAAAACCATGTCGTTGGCCCGGCAGTATTTGAAAATCAAATCTTTTATTAGCACGAATCAGTGCATGGGCTACGCGGATGGTATTGGCAGGATGAACATTGTTATCAATATCACCAGTTGTAAGCATCAGTCGCCCCTTCAGGTTTTTAGCCAGTTCAGGATTTTTCTCAATGGAATAAGCAAAGCTGGTATCGCCTTTTTCGGAGATCAGCTCTTTTACGCCATGGTGTTTCTCACTCCACCAGCGGTTATAGATGGCATTGTCATGATTCCCGCTCTCAGAAACAGCTACTTTAAAGAAATCGGGATATACGAGCATAGCTGCTGTACTCATAAAGCCACCGCCGCTGTGACCATTGATACCAACCCGGTTAATATCTATAAAAGGATATTGATCGGCCAATTGCTCGGCTGTTGCTTTTTTATCTGCAAGACCATAGTCGCGCAAGTTGCCATAGCCAAAATTGTGGTACCACTTACTGCGAGAAGGGTGACCACCACGATTGCCAACGGTGATTACTACAAAACCAAGCTGTGCCAGTCTTTCCGTTTTATCCATGTTACGGCCAAAAGCTTTGTTGACGGCTTCTGTTTGTGGACCGGGATAAACATACTCAATCAGGGGATACTTTTTGGTGGAATCAAAGTCAAATGGCTTGTACATAACACCATATAAGTCGGTGATTCCATCATCGGCCTTTACCTTGAAAGGCTGCGGGAAACGATAAGGCGTTTTCTGCAAGGAACTGAAATCGGCTGTCTCCAGGTCCATGATCTTTTTGCCCTCTGTATTATACAACACAGATTGTGGAATGGTATTGACGCGGGAAAAATTATCTATAAAAAATTGTTGGTTGTCGTTGAGGGAACTGTTGTGATCAAAGTCACCGGGATTTAATAGCCGGAGTCCGCTGCCATCGAAGTTCACCCGATATAGATGCAGATAATAGGGATCTTCATTTTCTTCACGCCCATTGGCAGTGAAGTACAATACCCGCTTTTTATCATCAATACCGACAATATCTTCACAATGGAAAGCACCTTGTGTGATGCGGTTTTTTAATTGGCCGTTTTCATCATAGAGATAAAAATGTGCCCAGCCATCTCGTTCACTCCATTCTATTAATTCTTTCCCCTCATTTACCAATCCCAGGCGACGTACTTCCACATACGTATTCAGCGATTCTTTGATCAGCGGTTTGACCATGCCGGTTGCAGGATCTGCCATGCAAACATCAATGCGTTTCAGGTCACGGCTGGTGCGGGTAAAATAAAAACTTCGGGATGTACCTAACCAGTAATTCACCCGGTAATCGTCATCACGATTAGAGGCTACAGAGGGTGCACTCCAGATAGATAGGGTCTGGTCTTTGTAGGCACCGGTCGATAACACCTGATGTGACTTTTTACTCAGGTCGAACAGGGTTAATTCATCTACCGGATGATCTTTTTCCCCGGGCATAAGGTATTTATATGTCTCAATCGTAGGTCGTGGCTCTGCGATGCTATTGATCACCCAGAGGTCTTTAACTTTTCGGTTATCGGAACGAGTCATCACGAAATATTTCGAATCGGGTGACCAGTAAATTTGTGTCGGTTTTCTTTTATTCTTATTCTTCTCCTTATCGATATTGTTCTCTCCACCACCGCCGAGTGCGCTCTCACCGTGATAGGAATAATATTCTACCCCATCGGTGGTCAGGCGGTATTCAACAATGCTGGAATCTTCTTCATTCTGCAATGCCTTCAGATAATTGGACCTATCCATATAATACAGATTGAACCCCTTACCAAAAACAATGGTACTGCTGTCGGGAGAGATAGAAGCCCAAATAGGTTTACGTTTAGTCTTTTTGAAATCGGTCAACTCTGTCAGTTCCGATGTCAGCAGGTTATATTCGAAATAAAATACTTTCTTTTCAGGTGCTATCGCCGGGCCATTGCCTCTGCGCTGGGTACTGTCTTTTTTCTCCACTTCTTTTGTACTCTTAACTTCAAATCGAATGGTATTTTCATCTTTAATGAATCGCATACTGTCGAGTCCGAGGTGTTGCGCATCGAACGGATCTTTCACGATGGCAGTTATTTTGGCAGCGAGATCTGCATTGTCGAACAAAGGCTTTTTCTCGCCCTTTACCGGATCAACAATGAACCATTTTTTGCCGGCTGTGGTTTCATACATATACCAAAATCGATTGCTCTTTTTCAACCAGTGGGCATCGACAGCCGTACTGAAAATAAGTTTTTCCAGTTTCTTTGGAGAGAAACGGGCCGCCAGTGCATAATTGGCGCGGGTTATCTGATTATTTTGTGCTGAACTGATTTGTGGAGCAGATAAAACTGCGAAAAGTAAAATCCATATAAGTTGCTTCATGTGCGCATATGTTTTTCCAAATATAAGTGGAGATCTATGACCTACGTGCATTTATCGGTGAAATGGAAGGTGTATGGGGAAAAAATCCGATAGCTGTTAAACAGTGGCGGATGATTACCTTTCTGCAACATATTAGAAAAGAGTAATTTTGGCCCATGCAACCCTTTTCTACCGATTTATCCTTCGCCAAGTCTTGTGATCAACAGGATCCACTGGCAACTTATCGCGACCGATTTCATTTTCCACTGAAAGATGAAAAACCGGTCATCTATTTCTGCGGAAATTCTTTGGGACTCCAAGGAAAAGCTGTTCAGGCAGCCGTACAAACGGAATTGGATAGCTGGCGCGAACTGGCCATTGATGGCTTTCGTCGTGGACCGCATCCCTGGCTTTACTATCAGGAATACCTTACACCGGCTATGGCTCGCATTGTTGGTGCAGAGCCGCATGAGGTAACCATCATGAATACCCTCACAGTGAATCTCCACCTTTTACTGCTGAGTTTTTATCGCCCCACGGCAACCCGTAACCTGATCTTGATGGAAAAAGGGGCTTTCCCCTCCGACCAATATGCAGTAGAAACATTGGTGCGTCATTTCGGTCTTTCGCCGGATGCAGTAATTGTTGAGGTGGGACCTGCTGAAGGCGAATTTTGCATCCAGCCAGATGCCCTACTTGAAAAGATTCATGAACTGGGTGACCGCCTGGCCATGGTAATGATTGGTGGTATACAATATTATACCGGACAGTTCTTTCCCATCGCTTCCATCACGGCCGCAGCTCATGCAGTTGGCGCCATAGCAGGTTTTGATCTGGCACATGCTGTTGGAAATGTTCCCTTATCACTTCATGACTGGAATGTCGATTTTGCTGCTTGGTGCACCTATAAATACCTGAATGGCGGACCAGGTGCTGTTGGTGGTTTATACGTTCATGATCGTTATGCCCGCGATACCAATCACCCCCGTTTGGGCGGCTGGTGGGGCAATGATGAGAAGACACGTTTTCGTATGGAAAAGGGATTTATTCCTAAACCGACCGCCGGTGGATGGAATATAAGTACTGCTCAAGTATTGAATATGTGTGCGTTAAAGAGCTCAATTGAAATTTTTGATGAGGTAGGGATGGATGCCATTCGCAAGAAAAGCCAGCAATTGACCGGCTATCTATCCTACCTATTGCAACAACCCGGCACCTGGGATGGCATACAAATCACGCCCGATGACCCGGAACAACGAGGCGCCCAATTATCACTTTATTTCAGGGAGAACGGTCCTACTACCTTCGAGCAGCTCACCGCTCGGAATGTGGTGGTCGATTATCGCGAACCGGGTGTGATACGAATAGCACCCGCACCGCTCTATTGCAGTTTTGAAGATGTTCATACCTTTTATTCCATCGTAAAAAACAGCTGATACCATGATCGTGCATCATCCCGCTACCTATTTAGCACTCGGAGATTCTTATACCATCGGCGAAGGCGTACCCCTTCATGAAAGTTATCCTTACCAATTATTACAGTTGCTACGTAAAAGTGGGCAACACATGCATGCACCGGAAATCATTGCCAAGACCGGCTGGACAACCACAGAATTGGGAGAACACCTCATCCACACACAGGTGGAGGAGCAATACGACTGGGTGACTTTGCTCATAGGTGTGAACAATCAGTATCGCGGACTATCCGTTGCGGAATTCAGTAATGATCTCAGCTTTCTTGTTCATAAATGCATACAGCATTGTCGACAACAAGCGAAAGGCGTTTGGCTTTTATCTATACCGGACTGGACGGTAACACCATTCGCCATTGCGCAAGCGGAGCAACGTGACCGATTTGCCCTGGCAGATTTCAATGAAGTAGTTAGGAATACAGCTACAAGCATGGGCATACACCACATTGACATTACTGAACATAGCCAAAAAGTGGCTTCGGAACCGGACGGACTTTGCCCCGATGGGTTACACTATTCAGGAAAAACGCATGGATACTGGGCCAGCCTTTTAGAAGCTGGCATCTTAGCTACTGCTGAAGTGTGATTGCAATAACGATTGCATCTCCTGATGGTATGCTGTGGCAGCTTCCCGGGCGCGTTCTGCAAAATCTTCGCCGGAAGAAGCAAATTGTATCGCACGACTAACATTTACCAGCAATCCTACTTCTTTATTCAACCCTGCTGCTGAAACAGCTTCCAGACTTCCCCCCTGGGCACCAACACCGGGCACCAGGAAAAAATGATCGGGATATTGTTCCCGTATACCTCGCAGTCCTTCAGGAGACGTTGCTCCCACCACAAACATCAGGTTGCCGGGATTTCCCCAGCGTGCCACTTTTTGCATTACCTGCTGGTAAAGCTTTCCGCCGCCGGAAGCAGCTGATAACTCGAGTTGTTGAAAATCATGGCTGCCCTGATTGGATGTCAGTCCAAGTACGATGGTCCATTTATCTGCATAATCCAGGAAGGGTCGAAGACTATCTTCACCCATATAAGGTGCCACTGTCACCGCATCGAAAGGCAGCACTTCAAAAAATGTTTTTGCATACTGTGCGGAGGTATTTCCAATATCGCCTCGCTTCGCATCAGCAATGGTAAAATGGGTGTCGGGAATAATGGATACTGTTTGTTCCATCGCTTCCCAACCGGCCTTGCCCTGCGACTCATAAAAAGCAGTGTTCAGTTTATATGCCACGCAGTGGGCTGCAGTAGCTTCGACAATGGCTTTGTTGAAACGATAAACAGCATCGGGATAGCCGCGCAGGTGTGCGGGAATTTTTTCTACATCTGTATCGAGTCCTACACAGAGGTAAGATTGCTTTTCCTTGATGAGTGCAATGAGTTCAGTTCTGTTCATGTATGGTTTGCTATCAGTGATTCAATTCGTATACGCGATATCCCCAGGCATCAAGTGAAAATTGTCCGTTGGCGGGAAGGTTTTCTTCCGTTGCAGTGAATACATTCCTTGCCATACCACTTATCAGCTTATCCTTCACGTCAAAGTTTACGGCAGTGGCCGATAAGTTGACCAGTACCAGAATATGTTGATTCTCAAAACTACGTATGAATGCCAATACCTGATCGGGCAGTTGGGTAGGTAATATTCTCGCTGCAGCATCCGGACGCAGGGCTCTATTGTTTTTCCGAAGTGTGGTAAGTGTTTTATACAGGGGTGCACGTGCCAGTTGTTTGAAAACCATTGTATCTTTTTCAAAGAAAGGTATAGCTCGTAGGATGGGCTCCTCCTGTCCGCTATAAATGAGTGGCAAAGAACGACCGAGTGTATGAGTCAGCACGGCAAAAGGTGCGTGAATTGGTCCCGGCATGGTGCCATAGTCAGCTTTGTTCCAACTATTTTCATCGTGGTTGCTGGTAAAGCGCAAGCGAATGGTATTCGCAGGAAATGTACTGTCCAGTTGCTGTAAGAAGGCAACCAGGTCGGTGGGCTTCTTTTTTCCGGCAGCTATGTCGTTCATCAGGTGGAATTCTGGCCAACCATAAGTCGCATCAAATCCGGCCGTATGCAACCAGGGAGCATCTGCTTCCGCCAACATGAAGATATTTTTCATTTTCTTCAACGCCTGGATGCAGGGATTCCAGAATTCGGCAGGTACTAAGTGAGCCATATCACAGCGAAACCCATCAATATTACTTTCTCTTATCCAGAATTTCATTTGCTCAATCATGGTATCCCTCAATTCCGGATTATTGTGATTGAGTTTGCGGGTGTCTGTCCAGTCGAATTGAGAAATCGCATTCCCCGTACTATCACGCACATAAAAATCAGGGTGTTTGGTTAACCAGTAATGATCGGCACCTGAATGATTGGGCACCCAGTCCATCAGCACCTTGAAACCCTTGGCATGTGCTGCTTCCACCAGATGTTTCCAGTCTTCCAGGGTACCATATTCCGGATTGATCCCGGTGTAATCAGCCACTGCGTAATAGCTGCCCAGCGTTCCCTTCCTGTCTTTTTTGCTGATGGGTTGAATGGGCATGAACCAGAGGGTATGTACACCCATATCGTGCAGGCGATCCAGGTGCGCTTCAAAAGCACGAAAAGTCCCTTCCGGGGTATATTGGCGCACATTTACCTCGTAGACATTTCCCTGCATCATCCAGGCTGCATGACCATCGATCGTGGCAGTATCGGAATTATCTTTGGACGGTTGCTGGCAGGCAATGATCAGTAACAGCAGTGTTGCCACCCAGATTTTGGAATGTTTCAACATCAGGTAAATTTTGAATGAAAGTAATAAAGTTTATGCAAATGATGCTTTCAGTAGCGGTGTTTTGATTCTACTGTTTGGGGTCTTTTCAACAACCTGTTCAGAGTTCAGGTATGTTCCCGCAGGCCTGCGGGGAAAGATGTACCTTTAAGCCATGAAATATCTCTTGCTAAGTCTACTGCTTGTTGCCTGTCAATCGCAACCTGCGGGAGCACCCGGTGCGGATACTGCACTTGATGCCGGAAGGAATTACCTGCAAGCCAGTTTAGAAGGTGATTTTGTGGCTGCTGCCAGGTATTGCGCTCAGGATAGTGTGCTTCAACGCTCATTGCGGGAGGATGAAACGGCCTTTCGGCTGCTCGACAGAGAGGGCAGACAATTGCATCGTTCTGCTTCTATTCAGGTGCATGCCTTAGAAGAAAACAATAACCAAACAGCCCGTCTGGTCTATAGTCTTTCCTATGAACCGGAAAAAAAAGACACTTTGTATATGCAACAAATAGATAAGCGCTGGTTCATCATTTCACCTCAATAACCTTTTTTATGCTTCCCCCTATATTACTGGTTGGCTTAGGAGGTATGCTGGGTTCCATGCTTCGCTACCTCGTTGGGCAGTGGCTTCGGTCAGCAGCACTGCCTTATGGCACTTTGGTTGTCAACCTATCCGGATCGCTACTGATCGGGTTTCTCATGGCAAAATATGGACGACAGCTCATGGGTGAAGACTGGCGGATTTTTCTTGTTGCAGGTTTCTGTGGTGGATTTACCACGCTGTCGGCACTTTCCTGGGAAAGCCTGCAATTAATACAGGAAGGCAAATATGGTATTTTCGCTGGTTACGCTTTGATCACCGTATTGGGTGGTCTACTGATGGCAGCCCTTGGTTATAATATTGCAAAATAGTATGTATGAAAAAGATATCCCATGTAGTTCATCCCTGGCACGGCGTTCCTAGTGGAACGCACGCTCCGCGTGTGGTGAATGCCATTATTGAAATCCCGCAGGGGTCACGTTGTAAATATGAGATAGATAAGGCATCAGGTTTGCTCAAGCTTGATCGCGTGATTTATTCCTCTTTCTACTACCCCATTAATTATGGTTTTATTCCCCAGAGTTATGGTGGAGACAAAGACCCATTGGATATTTTGGTAATTACCACCTTACCTGTCCAACCGTTGACCTTAATGGAAGCAAAAGTAATTGGGGTAATGCAGATGGTTGATAGCGGTGAGCCCGATGACAAGATTATTGCGGTGGCAGCGAACGATCCGGGAGTAAATCATTATAACAACATCGAAGAATTGCCCCAGCATTTTTTTGATGAGCTGCGCCATTTTTTTGAGGAATACAAAAAGTTAGAGAATAAATCGGTGCTGGTAGAAGATTTTGGAGATAAGGCCAAGGCATTAGAAATTATATCTACAGCACTTACATTTTATCAAGAGACATTCATTACCGAAGAATAGCTACGCTGGTTTCAATAGTTAAAAAGCGGAGTAATAATAGTCAAATCCAATCTGCCTGAGAAGAATCTACTTGATTTTACTTCATTCGTCATGACCGATCCTATAGGGACTCGCTGCAAAACTGAAGTACCATAGGTCTTCATACTGTTTCCCAGCAGTACGAACGTGTCTTTCCGGCGCCTTCTGATAAAAAATTTTCCTATCCCATAATGCGCATACCAACCAGTATGGAATTGTACCGGTTCAACATCATTGATGCTGGTTGCATTTTGTCTATTGAAGCTGCTCGGTGTGGTAAAATTTACTCCTCCCCCGGCGTATAAAAAAAAATACCCGGGTCGCTGGTTAATCTTTTGCCTGTATTCTACATACAATGGAATTGACCGGGCAGTATACAAATCGATACCTGCTCCCACATACAAAGCTTGGCGATCATTCAACCAATGTCCGGCTGCGCCGGAAAACCGTAACCCTGCGCGAATTTGTGAAACAGCAAAAGTTGTGCTGAATTCATATTTTAGTTTCTTCCACTGAAAACTATTCTGACCTTCTGCACTCAACAATAACAGATATAAGCAACAAGTAATGAAAAATCTCCTGAACATATCAAATCTTCGCTATGGTTATTTTTCCGGCTATAGAGGCCTGGCTAGGATTGCGATAATCTATGAAATAGATGCCATCCTCAGCAACCGTCAATGCAATGCCATTAATTGTGATTACATCGTATGTTTTACTCAGTGGAATGGTTGTGAGCAATTTGAGCTCCTCAGGGCGAGTGGCATCAAATATTTTCAGACCATCATTTCCATCGCAGATAAACAACAAATTTTGATCTTTCGATAAACCGGCAGGTTCTGTCAGTAAATAGGTTCGGACAAGTCGGGGCGATAATAATTGAGAAACATTTACTACATCTAATTGGTTTGCAAAACCAGAGCAGGTATTGTTACTTCTCAGAGTAACATATGCAAAAGACTGATCGGCGATAACCGGATCGCATGCACGTGCATGGATGAAGGTGCTCATATAAGTTGGGTTATCCTTATCAGTAGCATTATATATGAGCATGCCAGCCGCTGCACCAATGAATAAATTACGCTGATGAGGAAAAATAGTTTCAATATCACCCCTGTTAAGTTCAATGGTTCTAATAAATGATGGATTGGCAGGATTGGATGTATTGAATACTTTCAAATCGGAATGACTCACCGTATACAATCTGTCTTCCAGTAATCCGAAACGAGCCATCGACCCACCCACCCCATTTGAAACAGGTGCACTACGACTCATAGACATCGGACCAAAAAAAAGGGGGAACCCAAATGGGCGTTCGTCTCTTTTTACTACTGTGTCCACACGTATCCAATTGGTAATAAATTTGGCAGTATCAGCTATAAATCCATTAGAATAAATACGATGCGGAAAAACAGACTCCTGGTATTGCTGAACCTTCACATTGAGCGGATCTGTTATGTCGAGGGTTATCAGATCCGTATACAAGTCTGCATATAAAAAATTCCCACGAACTGCCATATCAACGCAACCTGGGATTTTCACAAATGCCAGGTTCTTTGGATTTGCGGGATTGGAAAAATCTATCACATGAATTCCACGATCTATCTCATTCAGAAATACATAATTCCCTTTAACGAAGATTTTTCCGGGATTACTGATTTGAATTGCCGGAGAACTTCCAATAGCCCCTTTTACTTCAGCTTTTGTAGAGTATACAGGTCGATAAATGGTATAGCGCTCAGTCACCTTGTCTTTAAGGCAGGCTATTTGGGTTGAACCAATGAAAGAAAGTACTACCATTATCCGAAAGGCGCTGATTCTCATAACGAAATGATTTTTCTATGCATTAGAATAGCAACACCCAAAATTTGCTGCATCCTAACTGTTAAAAATATATGAAATAGTAGACGGAAATATACTGGGATTGGTTTTGCAAACAATTGTCAGATTTTAGGATACCAAATTGATCGGGGGCAGAAGAAAAATCAAAATATTACCTAATTATATAGATTTTGGCTTTAATCAAATAACAGTATATTTGCCAAAATTTTTCGGAATGGAAAGCAATGCGAGCACAACCAAATCCTGGGTTTATTTTACCATCTGGTTTGTTATTCTGATCGGACTGTTTATGTTCTATCGTCAGTACTTTTGGCTGGCGCTGCCAGGTGTGATTACCTACTCTGCCAAAGGACTCCGTCTGTTTTAAATAGGTCTACACCCTATTACTGATATCGCCTGATCAATCGGAGCGTATGGGTTCGGTGTCCGGTATCGCGGTTAATAATACCCCATTGGTCAATATCATCAACCCTTACTTTTCCGGAAGCGTGCATGATCTCCCGACTGTTCAGTAATAGACCTACATGGGTGATTTTTCCTTCTTCGCTTTCAAAAAAAGCTAGGTCACCACATTGAGCTTCCTCTAAAAAACCAACCATTTCTCCCTCCAATGCCTGCAGTGAAGCATCTCGAGGAATGCGCTTGCCAAAGAATCGATACACTTGCTGACAAAAACCACTGCAGTCAATCCCAAATACCGATTTTCCTCCCCATAGATAAGGCACCTGGTGGTAGGGTTCGATTACTGAAAGAATAGTTGTTGTATCAAAGGGTAACTCACCTGCTGACTGCAGTTTTCCCTCGTATGTAAATCCGGGAAAATTCAATTGCAGCAGATTACCTACGGGCGCACCCAGCGGCACTTGCATCGGAACTCCATTCCAGGTAGCCGGATTAATAAATGCTGCTGCCAGCTGCTCCGCCGATCCCGCCAACTGAAGGCCTTCTATCACCAACACCTGACTGCGTTGACACCAGCCGGTATAATCATCGTATTGATTGCGTATCAAAACAAAATCACCAGAATTTTCCTGACAGGTTACTACCTCACCCAACAGCAGCTGTGATACCATTTCACTGCGGTGGTTGGGTTCACTACGAAGAGGTGCCACAGGTACGGCACAGATGCGTTGTTCCATCAACATATTTAGCAGAAAGTTATGGAATTTAACCATCACCACATCTTATCTTTAAGAAAAAGCTGCCTGTTGAGCCGTAAAGACGATATACACCTCCCGGATGAGCTATTGCTCGAAAAATACTATGAGCAATACGACAATTACTGGCTGGGCATTTTACTACCCCGGTATACTTTGTTGTTATTGGGGGTAAGCATGAAATATCTGAAAGATCCCGAACTGGCAAGAGATATGGTGCAACAGGTATTTATGAAATGTATGACTGAACTTCCCCGCCACCGGGTGGAATTTTTTAAATCCTGGATCTATCAGGTTACCCGCAACGATTGCCTCATGTACCTGCGCAAAAAGAAGATCACTGTCACTGAATTAGCAGATAATATTTCATCTACTGAAACCTCACTTACAGACAAATCTGATCAGGAACTGCAGATGCAGTTGCTGGAAACAGCCATCACTACCCTAAATACCGAACAAAAGACCTGCATCCAGCTTTTTTACCTGCAAAAGAAAAGTTACTTTGAGATAACACAGTCCACCGGATACTCTTTATTACAGGTGAAAAGTTATATTCAAAATGGAAAAAGAAACCTGAAGATTGAGATGGAAAATAAAATTAACCTGAGCGATGACTGAGCCGCACTATACAACAAGGAATAACAGCGAAGCCACACAAGATTTGTTGCAACGCATCCTATCGGGTCATGCGAGTGAAGCAGAACGAGCCGAGTGGGATGAACTCGCTTCCGATGCTCCCATGCTGCAAGATGCCATGGAGGGACTCCGCGATATTCATGATCCGCAACTGATACGTTCACTGCAACAACAAATCAATAGTCGTGTGCTCAGCAAGACAGCCAAAAAACGCAAAAGCAGGTTGCGTCAACTAACAACCCAACCGATGACCATTATACTGACGGTCGCCTTGCTATTGTTATTGGTAATAAGTGCTTATTTCATTTTGCATGCCAGCAAAGTTCCTCACTAATTAGATTCGTGTGAGTCGTTTGATCAGCGCCGCCTGTGCTGGATATTCTTCTGACAATTTTGCTCCATGAGCCAATTCAAAATCGGTAAAATCAAATCCGGGAGCCACCGTACAGCCAACCAGCGCATAACTATTCGGTTCCAAGGTTTCAGAAGCAAACCAATACCCGGCAGGAACCACATATTGACAAACCTGCTCGCTTGTCTCCAGGTTACCTAATAAAATACGTTTATATGCTCCCGCAGGTGATAGCTGATGGATACACAGCGGTCGGCCCCGATAAAAATGCCAGCACTCATCACTTTTGATGCGATGAAAGGCAGAAAAATTACCTGAAGTGATGAGGAAGAGAATGGCAGTACTGAGCGAACGGCTAACAGATTCTTCCTCAGTAGTTCCGGTTACGGGAATGGCAATCGGTGACCGATAGGTCTCCCTATAATAACCACCTTCCGGATGCGGCTGCAACTGTAATTGGCTAACCAGTTCTTGAATCTCCTCTTGCATAGCTGTAAAATACTTCGTTTATGAAAGGAAACAAAAACTAAAGTATCTTGGCAGTATAAATTTATGGCATGAAACAAAAATATGTTGCCGCAGTCCTTTCCATCATGGTAGTAGTTGCCTGCTCTGTAAATCAAAAGCCGGTTTCAACCGTCAATGGCTCACTGCAAACCGGAGCAGAGCAAATGAATAAGTACTTGGGCTACCTGAAAGGTAAGCGGGTGGCTATGATGGCCAACCAAACCACAGTGGTGGGAAATGTTCACCTCGTTGATACTTTACGCAAACGCGGCATTAACATAGTGAAGGTGTTCGGTCCGGAACATGGGTTTCGGGGCAATGCCAGTGCCGGTGCCAAAGTAGCCGATGAAGTTGATTCCGCCACCGGTATTCCATTGATCTCTCTCTATGGCGGCAAATCGAAGCCATCAAAAGAAGACCTGGCTGATGTGGATGTGCTGATCTATGATTTGCAGGATGTAGGATGTCGATTTTATACCAATATCAATGCCCTGGCAAAGATGATGGAAGCCTGTGCAGATAATAAAAAAGAATTATTGATTCTTGACCGACCCAATCCGAATGGCTACTTCGTTGATGGTCCCATACTTGATATGAAGTTTAAATCGGGTATCGGACAATTTCCCATTCCCATCACCCATGGTCTTACCATTGGTGAATTTGCTGCCATGCTGAATGGTGAAAGATGGCTCGCCAACGGTGTTGTTTGTCCTTTTAAACTGATACCGGTTGCCAACTACCGTCATTCCATGCCGTATACTTTACCGGTAAGACCTTCCCCCAACCTGAACACACAACAATCGATCATTCTATATCCTTCTCTTTGTTTATTTGAAGGCACCATCATTAGTCAAGGTCGTGGCACTTACTTCCCTTTTACAATTTTGGGAAGTCCGAAGCTGGAAGGGAAATATAGCTTCTCCTTTACTCCCACAGGCATCAAGGGTATGGCAGAAACTCCCCTGCACATGAATCAAACCTGTTATGGACTGGATCTAAGAACGATCGATCCGAAGGAAATCATGCAAGCGGGAAGAATCAATCTGCAATGGATGATGGAGTTGTACCGCGCCTATCCGGAGCCCGAAAAATTCTTCGACTACAAACAAAGTAATCAAATGGGTAACATTGATAAACTGGCCGGTGTAGCCGAATTCAAAGAACAGATAAGGCAGGGCATTTCAGAGGATTCCATCAGGAGAACCTGGGAACCCGGATTGCAAGCCTATCGGGCAAAGCGGGCCAACTATCTGATTTATCCGGATTAATGGGGCTGCGGTTCAGTTACATCACGAATCAGGTATAATAAGGAGCGAAAATCATATCCGCTGTTCTCAGAAAGTGCCATCTCACAGGTTTTACCGGAGGAGTAACATCCATCATAAGTAGATGCTGATAATTCAGCCAGTTCTGCCTTGGTAGCAGCTGCAGTTAGTTCGGGATAATAAAACCCTCGGTCCCCGGCCATTCCACAACACGATGCATGAAATGGCAGTGTATATTCTTTTGAACAACTCTGTGCAATCGTTTTCAACTGAGGCAGTAGGCCGAGTTTATGTACGCTGCAAACAGGATGTAATGCAATGTGTTGCTTGGGGCGCGTAACCTGTAAACGGGGTAATAACCAATCAGCTGCCAGCTCAATGGAATCAATAAACCTGAGTTGGTCAAAGCGTCGCTGGTTGTCCGTATCGAGATAGGGTCTTGCCTGGCGAATGGATTGTGTGCAAGAAGTTACATCGAGCACAATGGGTACTTTACCCTCCTTACTCCATTCCCAACATTTGGTGATGGTGGCATTGATTTTTATGCGATAAGCATCATACAGACCTTTTGAGGAGAACAATTGACCGCAACAATTTCCCTGCGCCTGCTCCGGAATACAAAGACGAATGCCTGCCCGCTCACACAATTGCTGCAACACATCCACCGAATGGCTAGATTCCTTCGTGTCACTACCCATCCATTGGGTGATGCAGGTGGGGAAATAAACCACATCATATTCCGCCGGAACAACCGACCGTATGGTCACAGGTTTCGACATCTGGCGCATATATAAGGGAAATGAAGCGAAGACTTTTCTTACCAGCGTTGTTGCTTTATAAAGGGTTTGCTTGCCAAAAACACGATTGATCAAATGCCCACAACGTAATACCCATTGTACGATTCCGGCGAACAAACCGAAATGATTAGCGAGCCACAACGATAGGCGGCGCGCCATGGGTGATTGCTGCTCATAGCGTAAGCGCTTGATCAGGTCGCCGGTGTTAATGGTAACCGGACAATCGACTGCGCACATGCCATCGACGGCACAGGTATCCATACCGGAAAACTGGTAGGCATGACTGAGCTCCCGCACTGCTGCATGATCCCCTGAATGTTCCAAACGCTGCAATGCACGCCGCACTTGTATGCGTTGTCGCGGGGTCATGGTAAAGTTCTTGGAGGGGCAACGATTTTCACAATAGCCACATTCAACACACCTGTCTACTTCTTCTTCCACAATCGGATTGGTCTTTAAATGCTTCAGATGACAGGTTGGATCTGCATTGATTACAACGCCCGGATTCAATAATTCGTGTGGGTCACACAATGTCTTGATTTCACACATAAAGCTGTAGATAGCTTCTCCCCATTCTTCCCGCACAAAAGGTGCTATCTGTCTGCCGGTACCATGTTCGGCCTTCAGTGAACCACCATATTTGTGTACGATAATATTGGCCAGCTCTCTATTGAAAGCATCAAATACAGCTACCGATGCAGCATCATTCACCGATTGGGTGATGAGAAAATGCAGATTGCCTTCCTTAGCATGACCAAACAGGATGGCATTGTGGTATCCGAAACGCTGAAACAATTGTTGCAGGTCTATCACCGCTTCACCCAGTCGCTCCACTGGCACTGCTACATCTTCTAAGAGTGCCGTGGTTCCTTTCGCGCGAACGGCAGCCACTGCCGGATACAAACCCTTCCGCAGTTTCCATAACTGAGCTTGCTCATCGGGTTGTTCAGTAAATATCGGTGTCGTCAACAGGGGTAAAGATTGTAATACCGCAGTAGCAGCTGTAAAAAGATTTTCCAGCGAAGCTGTATCGGTAGCCTGGTATTCACACAAAATGGCAGTGGCCTGATTGGGCAATCCGGCAATGGCTGGCGGACAATCCGGTAGGTGTTCAATCGATCGCAGTGCCGCGCGGTCCATAAACTCTAATGCTTCTGGGCCGGTGGACTGAAGAGCTGGTATCGCTGTAGCTGCAGCTACCGGATTTTCAAAGAAAAGTAAGCCGGTTTTTTTCGCCGGTTTATCAGGTAGTGTCAGCAAAACGGCTTCTGCAATAAATCCGAGTGTTCCCTCGGCACCAATCATCAATCGGCTGAGAATATCGAGCGGATGTTCATAATCCAACAAGGCGTTGATTCCATATCCCACCGTATTCTTAATGCGATATTTTTTTCTGATCAGCTCGACCAAATTTGTTTCTCCAAGTAATCGCTTTCTGCATGCCAGTAATCCCTTGAATATAGCGGGCTCTTGCAGTTCAAAGCGTGCATAGTCTGCCTGCTCTGCAGTATTGTAGCGATGACCATTCGTAAGAATCAAGGTCATGCTTTGCAGGGTATGGTAGGCATTGTGTGCCACCCCACAACACATGCCGCTGCTGTTATTCGAAAGCATGCCCCCCAACATGGCTGCACCGATCGAAGCCGGATCGGGACCAATCTTGGTGCCGTATTTCTTTAGGGTATGATTTACATGTGCCCCAATCACACCGGGTTCAACACGTACATAGCGACCATTTTCAATCGGCTCAATTTTTTTAAAAGATCTTCCGATACAAACCAATATGCCATCTGTAATCGATTGCCCACTCAAACTTGTACCGGCAGCACGAAAAGTAAGTGGTACTTTATGTGTATGAGAAAAAGAAAACAATTGGCAGATATCCTCTTCTGTTTCAGGAAATACAACCAATTGGGGCAACAAAAAGTAGAAGCCGGCATCGGCAGCATGGGCATGCCGATCTATGAGATCATCCCGAATCAACCGGGGAGCTATCCATTTACTTAATTCCTGTGCGAGTGTTGTCATTTTATCTACTGCTTACATCAGCTGACATTTCCTTTCTTTATGAAGACTTTTTTATCAGCGCCTGATAGAGTATTTCAATAGGATGCAGTGCCTTTTCGCCGGTACCATCTTTTATTTGGTGACGGCAACTGGTGCCCGGTGCGGCAGTAATACACCCCTCAGGGCGATTGCGTACTGCGGGAAATAACACCAACTCCCCTATTTGCATACTAATGTCATAATGTTCTTTTTCATATCCGAAGGAGCCCGCCATACCACAACAGCCGGATGGAATAACCTGCACCTGATGTCCTGCAGGGATCGATAAAATGGTGACGGTATCGGTCAGTTTTGATAGTGCCTTTTGCTGACAATGCCCATGCAGTTGTATTTGTTGCGGCGTGTGGGTGAAATGCGAAGATTGAATATGTCCTTGCTTGAATTCTTTTGCAAGAAACTCATCGATCAGAAAAATATGTTTCGACATTTCCCTTGCGGCAGATAATTTTTGTTGATCGGCAAGATCAAGGTACTCATCGCGAAATGTTATGATGGCCGAAGGTTCGAGTCCTACCATCGGTGTTTCTGCTGTGATCAAAGGAGCCAGCAGATCGATGTTGCTATCAATGATTTGCTTTGCCTTTTTTACCAATCCTTTCGATAACCAGGTTCGTCCACTCTCACCATGTTTTGGGATGATGACCCGGTAACCAAGACTTTCCAATAATAGAATGGTTTTTTGTCCGATGGCTACATCGTTGTAATTCGTAAATTCATCACAAAAGAAATAGACTTTTCGTCCGCCGGCATTGTATTGCTTTCGCTGTCTCATCCAGCTCCTGAGCGTTTGTGGTGCTAATTCGGGTAATGACCGTGCCGTTGCAAAACCAGCCAGCTGCTTGATCCAATTTCCGGTAACTGGATTTTTGATCAGCCAGTTATATAAAGAAGGTACCAACATAGAAAGCTTCGATAGGTTGGTAAAGTTTGCTATCAGTCTTGAACGGAAAGGCACTCCATGTACATCATAATATTGCTGCAAGAATTCTGCTTTCAGCTTGGTCATGTCAACATTGGACGGGCATTCTGTTTTACAGGCTTTGCAGCTCAGGCAGAGATCCATGACATCATAAATCTCCTGGTGATCAAACCGATTGATTTTTTTAGACCGGGTGAGGTATTCCCTTAATACATTGGCACGTGCACGGGTAGTATCTTTTTCTTCGCGTGTTGCCATATAAGAAGGACACATAGTTCCGCCTGAGACCTCAGTTTTTCGGCAGTCCCCCGAGCCATTGCATTGTTCTGCATGTTGTAAAATATTTTGTCCGTAGAAGCGGAAGTACGTTTTAAAGGGTGGTGTTTCCTGACCACCTTCATATCGCAGCTGGGTATCCATTGGTGGCGTCTCCACAATTTTTCCTGCATTGAAAATGCGGGCGGGGTCCCATATCTGTTTCAATTCGATGAAGCGACGGTAATTCTTCTCACCTACCATGAGCTCAATGAATTCACCGCGCAGACGTCCATCACCATGTTCGCCACTGAGCGAACCACGGTATTGTTTCACTAAAACGGCCACCTCGTTGGCAATGGTACGAAAGAGTGCATGGCCTTCTTTCGTTTTCAGGTTAATGATCGGACGCAAATGCAACTCCCCTGAACCTGCATGGGCATAATGAACAGCATGTAACTGATGTTGAGTAAGTATTGCATTGAAAGAACGGATATAGGCAGGCAAGTCTTCCACCCGAACAGCTGTATCCTCGATTACAGGTACTGCTTTTTCATCTCCCGGCAGGTTACTCAGTAAACCCAATCCTGCTTTGCGTAATGTCCATATTTTCTTAGTATCATCCCCAAATAAAACGGGGAAATGATACCCCAATCCATGCTCACGCAATAGGGCTTCCACTTGTTGGGTGATGGCAATGATTTCTTCCCGCGTATCGCGGCAAAATTCAATCACGAGAATGGCACCGGGATCACCTTGCACAAAGAAACGATTCAATGCCTGTTCGCGATTGTCTTTGGTACATTCCAAAATATAATGGTCAATCAATTCACAGGCGGTAGGCTGAAATGATACTGCCAGCACATTGGCTCGCAGGGATTCATCCACTGAATGAAAATGCACACAGAGTAGTCCGGTCTCCCTGGGCGGTAAGGGTTCCAGCGATAGTTTCGCGGAGGTTATCAATGCAAGGGTTCCTTCCGAACCGGCAAGTAAGCGACAAAAATTAAAGGCCGGACCACCTGCAATGAATGGGTCAGCGGTCATAAGTTGGTCCAATGCATAGCCTGTATTTCTTCTTTCAATATCGGGATGAGGAAATCCGGCTTCAATTTCCGCTCTCACTTCAGGTGAACTGAGTAATTTACGAATATGGCGATAGATCTCACCTTCCCTGCCGGTCAATTCGCATTTGGCATGAAAAGCATCGGTAGTCAAATCGCCAAAAACTACTTCATTGCCATCAGAAAGCAAGGCAGTAACTTCCAGCAGGTGTTCACGGGTACTTTTATAGCGAATTGAATTAGAGCCACAAGAATTGTTTCCAATCATTCCCCCGATCATAGCCCGGTTGGCGGTAGATGTTTCGGGTGCAAAAAATAGGCCATAAGGGCGCAGCCATTTGTTGAGGTCGTCGCGGATAACTCCCGGTTGAACCCGCACCCATTTTTCAGCCACATTTAATTCTAGTATCTGATGAAAATGGCGGGAAATATCAACTACTATGCCATCCCCTACAACCTGTCCAGCCAGGGAGGTACCTCCCGCACGGGGAATCAGGGTGGTGCCAGTTTCATTGGCATGCTGAATCAGCAAGAGGAGGTCTTCCCGCGAAGCGGGAACAGCTACTGCTTCCGGCCATTCTCGGTAGGCGGAAGCATCGGTAGCATAGATGATTTTACTCAGGTCATCCGTACGAATATCGCCTTGTATGTTCCTTTTCAGTTCGGTCAATCCATTCTGCATGCAACAGGCCTTTTCATCGAAAAAACAAATTTAACACAATTCGGGCAGTAAAGGTGGCAGAGAGAACGGCTTTTAAGTCCTTAACCCACATATATATCAACATTTTACAGGTTGTGTACACAAGCGGGCAATGGCAATAAAAATTCATTACCTTAGTGACATTACTTATTCATCATCATTTTATTGCCATGAAAAAAATTGTAGCATTCATTGCGAGTATTGTAACCTTCAACTCATTAATTGGTCAGGAAACAGGGGGAGTTGTTTCCCCGGCTCCCTCAGGTGGAAGCAGTTATTACCAACCCCTGATCTGGCGTAATGCCGGACCTATGCGGGGAGGCCGCTCTGTTACAGCTACGGGAGTATTGGGTAATCCACTCGTCTATTATATGGGAACAACCGGAGGGGGCGTTTGGAAAACAGAGGATGCCGGAAATAACTGGAAAAATATCTCCGATGGTTATTTTAAAACTGGTTCTGTGGGTGCGGTTGCTGTTGCTCCCTCAGATGCGAATGTGGTATATGTGGGTATGGGCGAACATGCCCCCCGTGGTGTGATGACCTCGTATGGTGATGGTGTTTATCGTTCAACTGATGCAGGTAAAACCTGGAAACACTTGGGACTCGAACTCACCCGTCATATTGCCAATGTTCGCATTCACCCAACCAATCCGGATGTAGCCTATGTGGCTGCCCAGGGACCACTGCATGGCCCCTCCCCTGACAGAGGGATATTTAAAACTGATAATGGAGGAAAAACCTGGAAGAGAATATTGTACGTTGATGAAAATACCGGCTGTGTTGACTTGGCTATGGATCCCAGCAATCCACGCATTCTCTATGCTGCCATGTGGGAACACCGTCGTCTACCCTGGAAGGTAATCAGCGGCGGCAAGGGATCCGGTTTATATAAGAGCAAGGATGGCGGAGAAACCTGGGAAAAGATGCATGAAGGACTGCCCAAGGAATTGGGTAAGATGAGTATCAATATTGCAGGAGGAAATCCGGATAAATTATACCTGGTGTTGGAAAGTGACACAGAAAAAGAACAGGGTGGTTTATTCGTTTCCAATGATGGGGGGGCTCATTGGAATCGGGTGAGCAAAGACCATCGGCTGGTACAAAGGGCTTGGTATTATATTGAGGCAGCTACCGATCCGAAAGATCCGAACACCCTTTATGTACTCAGTTCCCCGGCCATCAAATCAATTGATGGAGGAAAAACCTGGGAGTCATTCCGCGCACCCCATGGAGATTATCACCAACTATGGATCAATCCCGATAACACTAAGAATATGATCGTAGCGAATGATGGTGGTGCATCCGTAAGTTTCAATGGCGGACAAAGCTGGTCATCGCAAGACAATCAACCCACCGCCCAATTCTATCGCGTAAATGCTGACAATCTATTTCCCTATAACCTCTATGCCGGTCAGCAAGATAATACCTCGGTGAAACTGGCCAGTATGGGTTCCTCCTGGGGAGGCAGAATTGGTGAACGGGACTGGTCTTACTCAGCCGGAGGGGAATCTGCTTTCCTCGCTTTTGATCCAGATCAACCCGATCATGTAATGGGAGGAAGCTACCAGGGTACCATCGGCCTCTTGCGTACCAAAATAAACGAACAAGTGAATATCATGGAATATCCGGTACAATATCAGTCGCTGGATCCAAAGGATATGACTTACCGCTTCAACTGGAATGCCCCTATCATTTATTCCTTGCATGAGAAAGGAGTATTTTATCATGCCGGAAATCGACTTTTCAAGACGTCGAATCTCGGTAAGTCATGGGTGGCTATCTCACCTGATTTGACAACTCATGACACGACCAAAATGGGAAAAAGCGGCGGACCTTATACCAATGAAGGTGCCGGCGGGGAAAACTACTGCACTATTTCTTATGTGGCCGAATCACCCCATGAAAATGGTGTTATGTATACCGGTAGCGATGATGGGATGGTTTATATTACCCGCAATGGCGGGAAAGACTGGACCAATATCTCTCCTGAGGGCATACGAGGACACCAGGTCAATGCCATCGAAGTTTCGCCCCATCAGAAAGGAACCGTTTATTTAGCCGTTCACCGGTATAAATTCAATGACTTCACCCCCTTTATTTATAAATCGACTGATTATGGGGCAACCTGGAGTAAAATACAAACAGGCATCCCCTATGGCGCGTATGTAAGAGTGGTGCGGGAAGACAATGAAGTGAAGGACTTGCTATACGCAGGAACGGAAACCGGTTTTTATATTTCTTATAATGGAGGCAAAAATTGGCAAAACCTGCAACTGAACTTGCCGGTAACCCCTATCACCGATCTCAAACTGCACCAAAATCATTTACTGGCCAGTACCCAGGGCAGGGCCTTCTGGATACTCGATGACCTGACACCCCTGAGAAAAAATGTAGTTAACCAGACTGATAGCATTGCATTACTGCCGGTGAAAGACGTATACCGTTTATCTGTGGGAAGCCCGCTCAACCAGTTGTTCCCCGGAGATAAGGAACCAAGAACGATTAACACGACTATGGCCAATCCGGCTACAGACGCGCAGTTTTTCTTTCACGTGACCAAGAAAGAAGCAGTAAAAAGTATAACGATTGAAATACTGGATAGTACGGGAAGTGTATTACGCACTTTTTACGATAAGAAGCCGGTTAACCGCCAGGGAAATAACTCTGCGCAGGATGATCCGGAAATTGAGGTAAGGAACGGACTGAATCGTTTTACCTGGAATTTGTGCCACAAAAACCTGCCAACCATTGACAATGTGTTGATTGAGGGAAGTGATCAGGGAAGAGGAGTAATACCCGGAACCTATACAGTAAGAATGACTGTAAATGGTAAAGCCATGACTCAAAATTTCCGGGTACTGACAGATCCCCGACACCTGAAAGAGTATCCCAACCTGGTAACAGTTGAAGCCTACCGTGAACAAGACAAACTGCTAAAACAATTATCAGATGATGTGGAAGAAATTCATGTGGCGGTTACTCAAATGCATAAAATTCAGCAGCAACTCAATGACCTGATAGGACGTACGGAAGGCAATACTGCTTATGATACTCTCCACCAACATGCCAAAACCATTCTTGGAAAGATCAAAAATTGGGAAGAGCAGCTTATCCAACGCAAATCAAAGACCAATGATGATGTGATTAATTTTGTCAATAAGCTTAGTGCGAATATCATATTTGTAAAAGGAGAGGCTGAGGGGAATATACCCACGATTACAGAAGGTCATATCAAAAGAACCCAAGACCTGCACGATGAATGGGTAAAATACCGCAACCAACAGCAAGCCCTACTGCAAGGAGATATCCGCCTGCTGAATGAAAACTGCAGAAAACTCAATTGGAATTATATCAGTTTCGAATAAAGTAAAAAACACCTTATGAAATTATTGACTCGAAGTTTTGTCTTCATTATTTTGACAACCTTATCGTTACAAGTAGCAGCACAGCGCTGGATTGGCCCGAATGATGTGTACCGCGTCAATAACATAGGCGCCCCGAAAATTTCGCCGGAAGGAAAGTGGATTCTTTATTCCCATGGTACGGTTGATTCAGCGAAAGACAAAAACCAATCGAAACTCTGCATGGTCAGTACCGATGGATCTGAAACAGTTACACTCACAGAGCAAACAAAAAGTTTTTCTTCCGCAAACTGGAGTCCTGATGGGAAATACATTTCCTTTATGGCAGCCGGAAAAGATGATAAAGAGGGCAGTCAGCTTTACTTACTCGACCGACGTGGGGGTGAAGCGCGTCAGCAGACACATATCAAAGGCGAAATCAGTTCCTATCAATGGTTTCCGGATGGCAAGCGCATTTTATTTGCCATTCGTGATTTCAATTATGCAGATACAGCAAAATCAAATATCCGCAAACCATATGAAATTGATAGGTACCAGTTTAAGCAAGACTATGAAGGATATCTTGACAACCGGAAAACACATTTGTATATCTGGCATGTACACGATAAAAAGCTGGATACCCTGACAC
Source organism: uncultured Sediminibacterium sp. (assembly GCA_964448845.1). Taxonomy (GTDB): domain Bacteria; phylum Bacteroidota; class Bacteroidia; order Chitinophagales; family Chitinophagaceae; genus Sediminibacterium. The sequence goes on along the minus strand of CAYUXJ010000001.1, from coordinate 49,756 downwards.
GTGGCAAATTCGATGAGCGCGATGCCGATATCAGTGCCGATGGTAGCCGTATCGTCTTCAGCAGTAATATCAGTGCTGATCCTGATAGAAATGACAACACAGATATATTTATTGTTGCAGCCCGTGCAGGTGCCGTTCCCGAACAGCTCACTGATTTCAAAGGTGGTGATCGTACGCCAAGATTTAGTCCCGATAGTAAAAAGATTGCTTATATACGAGCTGCCTCCGAAATGGCATTCGAAATGTACGATCTCAAATTACTGATGCTGCTCGATCTGGAGACAAAGAAGACCACAGCTTTATCAGCCGGTCTGGATAGAAGTGTGGAGGGTGTTACCTGGTCGCGCCAGGGTGATGCGGTGATCTCTGCGGTTGAAGATGATCGCTATCAGCTTTTCTACCGTTTCGGACTCAGTGGTAATGATGCCAAACCAATTACAGCAGCTGACGGCGTATACAGTGCGCTGCATATGAATGAAAAGGGAGACAGGGTGGCATTATACTCAAACCCACAGCGCCCCAACGAAATATGTCTTTGGAAGAACGATCGTTTTGAACCAATCACCCGCTTGCAGGATACTTTCCTGTCACCTTTGAAGAAGCTGCACGTGCGGGGTATTACTGCCACCAGTTCAGACAAGAACCAGGTCAATGGTATTTTATATACTACTGATTCCACAGCAACCAAACAACCGTTGGTATTATTCATTCATGGCGGACCGGTAGCACAAGATGAATTTGGGTTTGATCTGTACCGCCAAATTTTAGCTGCTGCCGGTTACACAGTAGTGGCTGTTAATTACAGAGGCAGCAGCGGCCGTGGTGCAGCTTATACCAAGAGCATCTTTGCCGATTGGGGGAATAAAGAAGTAAAAGATATTTTAGCGATTACTGAGTCGCTGATTAAGGCAGGACTGGTAGATTCCAATAGAATGGCCATTGCAGGATGGAGTTATGGAGGCATTCTGACCAACTATACCATTGCAACCGATAAACGATTCAAAGCTGCCGTGAGCGGAGCAGGCTTTTCCTTGACTTTATCCTTCTATGGTTCTGATCAATACATCACCCAATATGAAAATGAATTGGGCAAGCCCTGGGATAACCCTAAAAAATGGCTCGACCTATCTTATCCATTCTTCCAGGTGAAAAAAATCAAAACCCCTACCCTGTTCATGGCCAGCCAGGCAGATTTCAATGTACCCGTGATAGGTGCAGAGCAGATGTACCAGGCATTTAAGTCAGAAGGTATTCCCACCCAACTGATTATTTATCCCAACCAACACCATGGTATCAGTGTACCGAGTTATATTATACATCGTTTCAATGCGCACATCAATTGGTTTAAAAAGTATATGCCATGAGTCGGGAAATAGCTGAGACCAGGAGAACCATATTGTTCACTTGGCTGGCATGGGCAACGATGATTACTGTCAATGCCCTTGCCAACATTCTTCCCATTGGTGGCTACCAAACTGGAGAGATCTCAGCTTTCTATCCCAATCGATTTGTGCCGGCGGGATTTACTTTTTCCATCTGGGGCATTATCTATTTACTCTTATTAGCCTATAACATTACCCTCACCGTTTTTCTGCTAAAGTCGACTTTGGCTGAACACCCTGCACGGGTATACATCAAACGCGTAACTAGTTTATATTGGTGGAGTTGTGTACTCAACGTGATGTGGATTCTTTGCTGGCATTATCTTCAGGCTGCATTGAGTCTGGTAGTCATGTTATTTATGTTGTTTACCCTGATACGGATTTTTATCAATGGCCGAAAAGGCATACGTATTTTCCCCTTGTGGCTGCAAACCTTTTTGATTGCACCCTTCACGGTTTATCTGGGGTGGATTAGTGTAGCCACAATTGCCAATGTCACGGCCTATCTGGTTAAAATAAACTGGAAGGGCGGTCCCTTGGAACCGGAAATCTGGAGTGCTGTTATGATCACCACAGCCATCGTATTGGCACTTTTTATGCTCATTCGCTTTCGAACGGCCGGATATGCATTGACCATTGCCTGGGCATTGTGGGGTATTCATGCAGCACAGGGGCCAAAATCGGATTTACTGCTGCGCATCAGTTTTGCGGGCGTGATTGCACTGGTCGCAGTAGCTGTAATTGAACGCATCGTCACTTACTTTTTCACTTCCAATAATTTCAAAACAATTGGTTGGTAAAATGGGTGATTGGTTTCAAAGCTTTTTCTGCCTGATTGTTTCATCCCATATCAGTTTAACATGGTAGGTGATAGCCAATATCGCTGAAATCATCAACATTTTTTTTGTTATATATTTGCATAAACTACTTTCAACCAATTAAGAAGCTATATGAAAATGAGAAAACTTTTTCTGTGCCTGCTGCTATTAAAAGCAACCGGTATGCAGGCCCAGGTAGATACAACGGAAGTCTTTGACTACAGTAAGTTTGGTGATGCGGAAGGTGTTAAGCGTTTCTGTACACAGAAAGTGTTGAATCAAACGCCACAGCGCATCCTAAGTATGGGTTATGAATACCAGGGCGACTTCCACATGCCATCTGTACCGTTATCGGCCATGTTACCCGCTATGCAAGACTTCCATGTCAACCGGGTGAGTTCATATCGGTTCCAGGTTAATGTTCCGGTAGTTTCCAATACAAAACTCATTTGGCAGTTGGGTGCGAATTACTGGAGCAGTCGATTTTTTGTTGAAAAGCCGGGTACCAATCTCTTTGCCAACTCACTCAATAATACTGCGATGGTGAGTGCAGGTATAAACACTACCGTTTTCAAGCCGTTGAATGAAAAGAATTTTCTAATCTTCCAGGCCAGCCTGGATGGCAATGGTGTGTTTCCTCGTTTAAGTGATATAAATGGCAAAGCTTTTACTGTAAGTGGTGCTGCCGTTTATGGCTGGAAGAAATCTGAAAAGAATATGATCGGTGTGGGTATAGCGAGAACCTATCGTGCCGGACAGGTAATTCACTTGCCGGTATTATTCTGGAATAAAACCTTCAATGATCATTGGGGTATGGAATTATTCATGCCTGCGCGCGGTTATTTGCGCTACAATGTTTCCACCTCCAACATATTTCAACTTGGTTATGAATTAGAGGGTAATCAATTCTGGATGGGACTGGTGAATAGTCCAAACGGGGCAGTATTCATACAGCGTAGTGAGTTAAAACCCAGGATTATGTGGGATAAGAAAATCAGTGGATTTGTTTGGCTGAATGCCCAAGCTGGATTGCGCTACAATTGGAGATTTGACGTGATGAATCAATACGATGCGAGGAAAGATAACCTGCGTTATTTCACCAGCAACCTGGGGAATCCGCTTTATTTTAGCATCAGCCTGAACCTGGTATCTCCATAAAATCGGCAGTCAACTGTATTAAAAAAGCCCTGTGAAAACAGGGCTTTCTATGTTTCGTTATTTAGATACTTGTCGCGTCCATACATCGGTTCTTCCGATCAGAGATACGCCAATATACCCTCTCACCTCAATGGTATTGGGATTATCCATTTTTATGGTACAAGAGTAGGTATTTCCGTTTTTAGGGTCATAGATATTTCCTTCTTCCCATACATTCTCCCCTTTGTGTACGAATCCCCAAACATTGATAAGACCAAGAATAGGACGGTTGCGTACAGATTCATCGGGATGGTTTTTATCTACTTTGGCTTTACCGGTTTCAGGGTCATTGGGTTCTTTTAGCCAAACGATTTTACCTTGGTACTTATCACCATTCTTATAAATGCGCACCATGGCGGTACCTTCACCTGTTTTCCAAACGCCTACAACGGCATCAGGGTTACCGGGATGATTGATAAATGAAAAAACGCTGATTAAAGAAATGACCGAAATCAAAAAGAAAAAAGGTCTACGGAATCGAAAAATGAAAGTGGGAAGAAAATATTTCATAAGGCATACATTTTAAGCAAATATAAAATTAAAAAAGCGGGATATTTCAACCGCTTTCCTAATTCGCCTTTTTTTTTGCAACTTATAAATATTGAACAATGGGAAATTGAAAACAAAATATCAGCTAACCAGGGGCTGCTGCTCTTTTACCCACTCATTTATACCTCCACTGAAATTACGCACATTGCTGTATCCATTTTTTACGAGCAATGAATAAGCAATTGCCGACCGATCTCCACCCTGACAATGGATAATTACGGGACGATTTTTTGGAATTTCATCCAGGTTTTGAAGGAGTGTTCCAACAAAAACATGCTTGGCTCCTGAGATGTGACCAGTGTTATACTCAGCAGCACCCCTTAAATCAATCATATCAACTGTCTCGTTATGAATAACTTCTTGCAAGTCAGCCATTTGAGCAGTTACAAGTTGTCCAGAGAAAGCTAAATCCAGCTGAGCGGCATCCAGGTAACCATAGAAATTATCCATACCGATTCTCATGAGTTTTCTGGTAAGGTCATTTAATTGGCTTTTAGCAGCGATAAGAATAAAGGGCTCATCGTAACTAATGAACCAACCCATCCAGGTAGCAAAAGAATTATTTCCCTGAATATTGATGGTTCCGGGAATGAAACCGGCTTGAAATTCAATTTTATTTCTGGTGTCAATGACTTTAATACCCTGATCCATAGCTTTTTGTAATTCATCAGGTGTTAAATGCTTTAACTCGGGAACTTCGGTAAGTAAGGGACGATTTACTTTATTTAATTCCTTCATTTTAGCAAAATATTTGGGCGGTTCCGGCTGGTCGGCTAATAAAAACTTTACAAAACCTTCCTTATTAGAACCGTATTGAAAAGCCCAATTTCGTTTTTTTTCATAACCGATTGTTGTACTGGGCACAGCTCCCAATGCCTTTCCGCAAGCAGATCCTGCACCGTGACCAGGCCAAACCTGAACATAGTCCGGTAAATTGGAAAAAAGGTTGATGGATTGAAACATCTGTTCTGCACCTACATCCTGGGTGCCTTTTAATCCGGCCGCTTTTTCCAGTAAATCCGGACGACCAACATCTCCTACAAAAACAAAATCTCCAGTAAATAACATAACCGGTTCAGAACTCGCCGGTAAGTCTGTCAGCAGAAAACTTATGCTCTCAGGCGTATGACCCGGAGTATGCAATACCTTAAATTGAAGGTTACCAACCATTACCACTGATCCATGCGTTAATCCATGGTGAGGGAATTCATATTCCCATCCTGCGCCCCCTTCATCAGACAAATACATTTCAGCACCGGTCATTGCTGCTAATTCACGGGAACCTGTCAGAAAATCTGCATGAATGTGTGTTTCAAAAATATGCGTAATCTTCATTTTGTTCTGCTCAGCAATTTCAAGATAAGTGTCAATATCTCTTTTGGGATCAATAACAGCCGCTACTCCGGCTTTTTGACAACCAATAAAATAGCTGGCCTGAGCCAATGATTTGTCATAAACGTGCTGGAAAAACATAGAAGAATTTTTTGAGTGATATATTAAAATAACAATGTAAAGATGCAACGAGGAAATTTCAAAAAAAGTGACAATTATCACATTCAGTTATATTGTCAACAAATGATATCAGAAAGACTTAAACTTGAAGCAATTTCAAAAGAAACAACCAGCTGATTAGTATTTCCTTCGTGACAAATATCACTAAGATTTAAAGTTGAAATGATCAGTTTTGCCTTAAATTACTTGTAATGGAAATTATTGGTTACTTGGCATCTGTTATGATTGGTATTTCATTGGGTCTCATCGGTGGGGGTGGAAGTATCTTGACGGTACCTGTTCTGGTTTATCTTTTTAAAATTGATCCCATCACCGCTACTGCTTATTCCCTATTCATAGTGGGAAGCAGTAGTTTAGTAGGTGCCTGGCCCAAATACCAACAGGGTAATGTGAATCTAAAAACCGCCATTATTTTTGGCATTCCTAGTATAGTAGCAGTTTTTGCAACTAGAAAATGGTTGGTTCCCGCCATACCCGATACAATACTACATTGGGGAAACTGGGAATTATCGAAATCAATTTCACTTATGGTACTTTTTTCTATTTTAATGATAATTGCTTCATTTACAATGATAAAAGAGAAAATAACTAAAATTAATGTTGAAGTAAAGAAACAAATTTTCAACTATCCTATGATTTTCTTGGAAGGCATTTTGGTTGGTATTTTGACTGGATTGGTCGGTGCAGGAGGGGGATTCCTCATCATACCTGCATTGGTGTTGCTGAGTAAACTGCCAATGAAAGAAGCGGTCGGTACTTCATTGGTAATCATTGCGGCAAAATCTTTGATTGGCTTCACAGGAGATCTCGCCAATCAAACGATGGACTGGCAACTATTATTAACCATAACTTTTTTGGCAATCATTGGGATTTTCATAGGCGATCGATTGAGTAAAAAAATCGATGGAGCACGCCTCAAAAAAGCATTCGGCTGGTTTGTTCTAATTATGGGAATATATATCATAGTTCAACAACTATTCTTTCCTCTAACGAGGACACACTAAGGATATGGTGAAACCTATCCTCTACAGAATCATCGTCTTTGTCACAGGATGGCTATTCCTGTTATCTGTTGCATGTGCACAACACCAGGAATTGAATGAGGCGCCCAATTTGTGGGGAAAGTCCTTCAAAACAGGAGATAGTTCATCGCTATTGCATTCGTTTCAAGCAGGGTCGCTTCATGGAAATTTCAGGTCATTTTTCAGCAGCAATTTTAATGAAGGGATTACTCCGGAATATGCACAAGCTGTAGGGGGAGGCATTCAGTTTAGATCGAAAACCTTTCATCATTTGAATGTAGGGATGAGTGGGTACTTTGTTCATAAGGTATTCTCAAGTGATCTCACTCGTCCCAACCCGATTACCAATACATACAACAGATATGAGTTGGGACTATTCGACATTACCAATCCCGCCGGCTCCTCCCAAATGAACCGCCTGGAAGAATTATTTGTCTGTTATCAAAAAAAACAATTCAATCTGACCATCGGTAAACAACTGATGAATACTCCCTTCATCAATCTTCAGGATGGCCGTATGCGCCCAACCATTGTTCAGGGAGTTTCTGCGGAGTATACTTTTGGAAAATGGAAACTCTTGGGAAGCTGGATCAATGGATTTTCTCCCCGATCTACTTTCAATTGGTATTCTACAGGAGCATCAATTGGGTTATACTCTCTCGGTGTGAATCCCGATGGAACGCCATCCGGTTATAAAAACCAACTCAAGTCTTCTGGTATCTTGCTCATCTCCGCAGAAATAAAGAACAAAAAAAACCGGCAATGGCAAATCTGGAATCAACTTACGTATAACATTTTTAATAGTACCCTATTTCAATTCGATCAACTTCAGGATAGTTCCTCACCTTTTTATTATGGAATTCAATTAATCACACAACTACCCGTCAACCAGGGAGGGCATATTGATATCAACAAAAGATACTTTCCGACTGATCAGTTTTCCCTTGCCTTTGGGGGAAGAATAGGAAAAATTACCGGACCCTGGGATAACTCGATCAATTATACCAGAATTACCGGTCATGGCAGGTACTTGATGCCCCGGGAATGGGGAAGAGATCCATTTTTTACATTTATGATGGGGGAAAGAAATGAAGGCCTGGGGGATGTTCATGCCATTAGTTTAAAATCTAAGTTATCGGATGCAAAAAATCGGTTTAGCTGGCAGAATAGTGCAGGGTATTTTGACTTGCCGGACGTTAGTCAGCCTGCACTTAATAAATATGGATTCCCCTCCTACTTTCAATTTAATTCCGATTTTCGATACACTTTTTCAGGTATCATGAGGGGTTGGCAAGCTCAATTGATTTATTTTTATAAGTACGCGTCAGGAAATACTAAACATGACCCAAAATATACTATCAATAAAGTTAACATGAGTCATTTGAATCTTATTTTGAATTTTCACTTTTGATACTACTCCTACCCTCTTGGTGATATAAGTCACCAAACCATTTCCAAAATAATTGCATTTTACAAGCCTCAAGCTTACATATGAAAAAGAAAAGTCCAAACAGGAGAAATTTTCTGAAAAATGCGGCATTGTTGGGATGGGCTTTACCAGCTGTTGTCACAGATCAAACTGATCAACATTGGATGGCCCCAAAAGATTCAAGTACATCAACTGAAAAATCAAGTGAAAGCAATAGGTTTTCATTATTAATAACATCCGATATCCATGCTCAAATACATACCCATGATGAGTTTTTCTGGGAAAATGGAAAAGCCGTTTATAAGAAAAGAGGCGGATTTGCAGTTCTGAAAACCATGATTGACCGGCTCAGAAAAAGTTCACCCAATAATATACTTTATGACGGGGGAGATTTTTTTCATGGACATGGCGTTGCCTCCCTATCAGAAGGAGAAGCATTGATTCCACTCATCAATGCATTTCAATATGATCTGATCTTACCCGGTAACTGGGAAGTGGTATATAAAAAGAAGAAAATGCTCTATGACATGGGGCATGCTACAGCAGCTAAAATATGCGCCAACATGTGGCATAAAACCGGAGATGCCGAAAATGGAACGCTGATCTATCCCCCCTACTGGATCAAATACATCGCCGGAGCCAAAGTTGGTTTCATCGGTTATACAGATCACCTCATTCCGAAAAGACAATCTCCTGCTTACAGTGAAGGCATCCGATTCACACATGCCAATGAAAATGTAGCGAAGTACATTCAATACCTAAAAGAGACGGAAGGATGTGGTATCATTTTTATTGTTACCCACATGGGCTTGGCTCAACAAGTCGGACTGGCAAATGATCCTTCGGTACAGGGGGCCGATTGCATCATCGGCGCAGATACCCATGAAAGAGTCCGCGAGCCGATTATCGGTAACTATTGTAAGGTGATAGAATGCGGTGCCTTTGGATCCTTTTTGGGTAAACTTGACGTGGAAGTGAAAGATGGTAAAATGGCATCGATGCATTATCAGTTACTGGATGTTGATCCTGTCACCTATCCACCCGATCCAACAATGACAGAATTGATTGAAAAAGCTGCAGCACCCTATCAACAAAAACTCAATAAGATCATCGGCTATACAGCAGCACCACTGGTAAGATACTTTGTGCTGGAAACCCCGATGGATAACCTCATCACGGATGCAATTATGTGGAAGTTTAAACCAGATATCGCACTCAGCAATGGCTTTAGATTCTGTCAACCCCTGGCTGTTCCTGATTCCAAAAAAACCGTTCCCATTACACGTGAATTTTTATGGAATATGCTACCCGTCGATTCAGTAGCCAAAAGAGGATGGGTAACCGGTGCTCAACTATTGGATTGGTTAGAAAAAGAACTAGAAAATGCTTTTGCTACAGATCCTTCCAAAAGATTCGGAGGGTGGTTCGTTCGATTTGCCGGTATGGAAGTCAATTGTACAATCGGACAACCGAAGGGTAAAAGGGTAAATGCTGTAACTATTCAGGGACAGCCACTTGATACAACAAAGAGCTATCAAATAATTGCCTGCGAAAGAGAAGGAGATCCCAATGACACCCTCTGTCGCATCGAACACGTTTCCTCCCCGCAATCCACTAATCTTTTGCTACACGACATTCTTGAATCGTATCTATCCATTCATTCTCCCGTTAAACCCCAACTAGAAGGCAGAACTAAAGCGACAGATCAGCCCGCAACCTTATTAACACAATTACAAGGCACTTCTTACGAATTCAGATAATTGATCCCCATTTTAAAACATGAAAAAGATCACTGTTGTAGGTATATTTATTTTGGCAGTATCCATTATCTGGGTCATTGCCTCCTACATCATCCGAACTCAAGATGAACAAGCAGTATTATCACCAGTAACCGACAGTACATGGTTGGGGCCCAGTCTCTACGTAGATAATCGTTATCAGGGTGAAGAAAGAGACCTGATTATCTATGGTGAAGAGTTGATTGCTCATACCTCCCGTTACCTGGGTCCAAAGGGTAGTGTTGCACAAATTACTAATGGCATGAATTGTCAGAATTGCCACTTACAAGGAGGCAATAAACCCTGGGGTAATAATTATGGAGCAGTTTACGCTACCTACCCCAAATACAGGGATAGAAGCGGACAAAAAGAAAGTATTTATAAACGGGTTGCTGATTGCATGGAGAGAAGTCTCAATGGGACTGCCATTGATAGCAATAGCAAAGAGTTTAAAGCCATTTACGCCTATCTACAATGGCTGGGCAAAGATGTTCCAAAAGGCAAAAAACCACATGGAACGGGTATCGAAAAACTTGATTACCTCCCTAGAGCTGCGGACCCGGAGAAAGGTAAAATCGTTTATGTACAACACTGCCAAAGTTGTCATGGCCCGGATGGGCAGGGACAGCTAAGTCTGGATGAATCTGAATATACTTACCCTCCTCTCTGGGGAAATAGCAGCTACAATGACGGAGCGGGACTTTACCGTTTGAGCAATTTCGCTGGTTATGTAAAAACAAATATGCCTTATTTGACAGCATCCAGACAAAATCCGGTGTTAACAGATGAGGAATGTTGGGATGTTGCGGCTTATATCAATAGTAAGCCAAGACCCCATAAAGACCAAAAAGAAGACTGGCCCTACCGGACAAAAAAACCCATTGATTTTGCTTTTGGACCCTACGCTGATAGCTTCACGGAGAAACAACATAAATATGGACCTTTTACCCCCATTCAACGCTTTTATTCCCATTAAAAACAATCAATAATGACAACTATAACCCAACAACCCTGGCCCTGGTATGTAGCAGGGATTATTATCGGATTGATCGTTCCTGCCCTGCTGATTTTAGGCAATAAAACATTTGGAATCTCGTCTAATTTAAGACATATATGCGCTGCATGCATTCCAGCCAACATTCCGTTTTTTAATTATGATTGGAAAAAAGAAGTGTGGAATTTTTATTTTATCGGTGGAATCATAGTGGGCGCTTTCATTGCCGGTTATTTCCTGGCTTCACCTGATCCCATGATGATACATCCCGAATTACAGAAGGAATTAGCAGGATATGGTATCAATCAACCGGAAAAACTTTTACCCCCGGAAATTTTTAGCTTTTCTGCTTTATTGACTGCCAGAGGATTTGTAATCATGGTGATAGGTGGCTTCTTGGTTGGTTTTGGTACCCGATATGCCGGTGGTTGTACTTCCGGACATTCGATAATGGGACTGAGCAATTTACAATGGCCTTCCCTCGTTGCCACCATTTGCTTTATGATAGGTGGATTTCTCATGGCCAACTATATTTTACCCTGGATTTTATCACTTTAAAAAATTAATCATGCAAGAACCTACGCTTCAACAAATAGATAACAACAGTACCTGTATCAACACTTCAGAAAAAGTACATCCAGGATGGTATAATTTAAAATATTCCCTTGTAGGAATAATTTTTGGTATTGTATTTTATAAAGCCGAAATTATTTCCTGGTTCAGGATTCAGGAAATGTTCCGCCTACAAAGCTTTCACATGTTCGGAATTATTGGAACAGCTGTTGTTGTCGGCATGATATCGGTTTTCCTGATCAAGCGATTTAATATCAAGACCATACACGGAGAAAAAATAACCATCGTAAATAAAGAATTTAGCAAAGGTCAAATCTTTGGCGGACTTCTTTTTGGTTTTGGCTGGGCAATGACCGGTGCTTGTCCGGGCCCTTTATTTGCTCACATTGGTGCCGGCTTTTTTGCCATTCTCATTGTAATTGCAAGTGCCATTGCAGGCACTTGGATCTATGGCTACTTGAGAGAACGTCTGCCCCATTAAACATCCTTTTTAAATCGCTGACTGAAGAATCCAATCTGGTAAAAGCAAAATAGATAACTGAAGTGGGTTAAAAAAATACCCCCCATTTTTCCTACTTAGAAGAAAAAAGTGGAGGGTATTGGTGGAGTCGAGGGGAGTCGAACCCCTGTCCAAACATCGCTACCATTAGCTTTCTACATGCTTATTTCACCATTTTTTGTCGGCACCTCACCGGAAGTGAACCCACCTATGAAGCACTTAGCTGAATGGTCTTAGAATACAGTCACAGCCTTCTGTATTCGCAATCGCTATTGTTTTGAGTCGGCGGCGGCACGCGGTCAGCGACCAACCAGTGCGGCGGCCCAAATGGTTACTTAATCACTGATTAAGCAGCCATGGCATACTGTGTATTGCCATTTGTAGTTCGAATATTCAGATTAAAGTGCTAATTATACAACGCACTGCATGCTTACACCAACCGTAACCTATGCTGTCGAAACCAATACGACCCCGGTTAAAGTAATGCGAACACACAAAGGTACTTCTTTTTAGGAAGATGCAGACCATAGCAATCCATCATATTGATATTCAACATCATGTGTTATAGATGATTTTAACAAATTCAAAGCAAAAAGTATGCTGACTTCAATCAGCACATTTTGCCTCTTTCCTATATTTGACACTCATTTAAAATCCAATCCGCATCAGGATCCATCCTTTTAGGGAGGTGATTCCTGCATTGTGGTTAAAAATCCGTGCAATGAAAAAGCTTTTCTTCTCATTCTTCCTGTTGGTCACCGTTTCCCTTGTCAATGGTCAGGAAACAATAACAGTCATATCGGAAGGTTCAGGTAATTCCTACGAAGCAGCCAGAAATAGCTCACTTAGAACAGCTATTGAAAAAATCTATGGCACTTTTGTTAGCACCAGTACAGTGGTGACCAATGGCCAACTGCTGAAAGATGAAATTTTCACTTTTAGTTCCGGTTCGGTAAGTAATTTCCAGGAAATCAGCAGTATTGTGGTGAATGGAAGACATTCAGTGACCTTAAAAGTAACCATGTCAAAACAAAAGCTGGCTACCTTCATCAGAAGCAACGGAAAGAATATTGACTATGATGCGAGTGAATTTGTTTCGGGCATAAAAGCAAAAGTGATCAATGAGAAACTCGCGGAAGAGAGTGAACTCAATATTATTAATTCCTTATCACAATTTGCCCAAAAGGTTTTCCCGGATTGCCTCGATTATGAGGTTACCGCATCTGAGCCTTATCTGGGTATTATTTTTGGTTGGACAATTCAGCTTGAATTAAAGTTCAAGACGAATAAAAACTTAGATATACTTAACCATCATATTCATAAAACGCTTCAGGCCATTGATTACAATTATATTGATCAGCCTCAAACCGATTGGGGTTTTAAACTCTATACATCTGATAAGTATCCGGAAGTTGGTGAAGTGTTTCCCGGTAGTCCTGCCGCAATCAGTCAACTTAAGCGAAGAGATAAACTTTTAGCCATTAGAATGGGAGATACTGGTGAATACATCAGTTTAAAGGGTAGAAGCAGAGATTTACCTGGAATGTTGGAAGAAGCCAGAAAAAAAAATCAAGCCATCTCCTTTGAATTGCTGTCTGAAGAGAAAAAAGTGAATGAACGGAGAGGTACTGTTTCGTACGAGTATGGAGATAAAAAAGTAATCGACATTAAGCCAGGTGTCTATACCATTCGAACACGAAGAACACATGATGATCGGGAAGACTTGGGTCAAGCAACTTTCACATTAAATTACAATGGTACTAATTATGAGATGCGTTCGAATGCTTCCAGAACAGCCATGCACCAATTTGTAGCACAATATACCTGGGGGATTATTACTATGTATAAGGTTGAAATGAATGCCGGAAAATATTCCAAGACAATCAATTTGAGACCGATTGAAGCAAACAGAAACATAGATTTCAGCTCTACCAATCGCCAATACAGCAGATTTTCCTATAATTTAGATGCACGCGTTGGCAGACCTGCATTAGAATTAAAAGAGTATAAGGGAATTGATGCTGAAACAAGTTACCCATCCGCATCCATTTATATAAAGGATGCACTCAGGTATTATGTTGCGCAAGATGAGGTTGCCTACATGAGTTTATCAGATCTAACAGCTAAGTTTTCCTGCTATATTGAGTATTCGGAAAATAAGGATGCCTCTCTTGATTTTATCAGCAGCATAAAGGGGTTTAAGGTAATAAAACCGTAATTGTAAATGTACCTATCGAAAGAAGCCCCGGCATGGGGCTACTTTCGTTTTACGTGTTGCTGTGGAGTCGAACCCCTAACCAATCTTAACTACCATTGGACTTCTACCTGCTTATTTCACTATTTTTCGTCAGCACCTTACCAGAAATGAAGTCACCTTTACGGTACTTAAATAAATGTTCTTTGAATAAAAACAGGCTATTACATTCGCATTTGATAAATTTTTGATTCTTCGGCGGCAGGCAGTCAGCAACCAACCAGTGCGGCGGTTAACTGGTTATTTAATCTCAAATGAAGCAGCCATGACATACTATGTATTGCCATTTGTAGTTCGACTATAAAAAACGATCTACACCTAGAAAAAAGAACGAATGACTGGTATTCAATTATTATTAAATAAAAAGAAAACCAGTCATTCGAGATGATGAGCGCAATAGCGCAATAGAATGTCAGACCCAACTACTGAAAGCAGCGACTACAATTTACTAGTATCCCTGGTTTTGCACCAGATATCCGGGTAAATTAGATGCACCATCAATCGCTGTTTGTGGAATCGGGAATATACGTTTATTTCTATCTGTTGATGATTTTTCAGTCCATGTTCCCTCAAACTTCCCAAATCGAACCATATCTGTTCTACGGTGCATTTCCCAGTACAATTCAAATCCCCTTTCACGATAAAGGATATCAAGGTTCATAGAAGATAATGGCCGTCCGCTAAATCCACCACTGGTTCTAGAAGTTCGAACTGTATTGACATCTGTTAAAGCTCCGGATGCATCTCCTTTGCGCATTCTTGCCTCAGCACGCATCAGGTATACATCGCCCAAACGTATAATCGGAATATCAACTGCTCCGAAATTTCGACCACTTACAGAGGTTCGGCTAAACTCATACTTCAGCACACGGAAGCCGGTAGCATAGTCACTCCCCAAAGGTGTAAAGTCAATTCTTTCTGTGTGCACTACCGGAGTGGTGGGCCGATTACGAGTAATGTTAAACAACCTGCCTACTCTGAAGGTACCGTTAGAACATCTTTGAAAAACGCCATTTACCCGGATAAGTCCGTATTGCTGTCCTCTCAGGATACCCCGATCAAGGCGATAAACAGCAGAATCATAGCAAGCTTCTTCAGTCACTGGATCAACGACTACATTTTTCTTGTAAAAACGGGGATCTGCATCGGCTGGATCCGTAGGAGCATAGGCATCTACCCAGGTTCTATAAAAATCAGGTGTGATAGCTGGACCGTCAGTACCGTTAGCACCCGTAAAAGCAGGCAGTGGGAATTGATCACCCGATAAAGAAAAATAAGATAAACGATTGTGTCCATTCAGATCAGGCCGTTGATCAACCGCAAAAATAAGTTCCCTGTTGGAGTTGTTGTTATCATTAAAAATAGCCCAATAATCAGATGATAAGGAGAATTGACCGGCGGAAATGATTCGATTAGTATATTCAATCACTTTATCCATATCTTCCGGACGAAAAGTAAAATTCTGTGCATAGCGATCTCTGTAAACGGCAGCGTTCAAATGTAATTTGGCTAGCAGCCCCCAAACTCCGGCACGGGTAAGTCTACCGGGTGCGGTTGTATTATCGAGTACGGGTTCAATTTCGAGAAAAATATTCTTAAGATATTCAACAGCTTCGTCGCCACGTAATATTTTAGAAACAGCTCCCGGATCTTCTTTAACGAATATGATTCCCCAAAGATCCAAGAACATTAAATTATAAAATCCATACATTCCTTTTGCCTCCGCAATATATTTCTGGGCATTTGGATCTTTGCTATCTCGCAATGAACTGATTGCTGAAACTGCTCTGGATAAACTCTGGGTCAATGGATTCCAGGTATTTCTAACATTGGCTGTATTACTGTTGGTAGTATGTCGGTGTAAATCAATATAAATTCCGTTATCACCCCAATCAGTTCCTCCTCTGTAAGGTAAGATAGCCTCATCGGTAGTAATTTCCTGCAAAGCAAAGAGACCAGTATGTATGTATATATTGGGCAAATTGGCATAAACCGGAGCAATGGTTCCATCAGCAATCTGCTTTTCTGTCAATCCGGTTACAGATGATTCATCGAGAATTTTTTCATCCAATTTGGTGCAGCCTGTCATAATGGAAGCGGCAGCAACCATGACTGAAAATTGTAATACTAGATTTTTCATATTTTAAAAATTAGAAGTTAACATTTAATCCCAAAATGAAATTTCGAGATTTTGGATAGCTTAATTGATCAATACCATAAGATAGAACTCCATTGATGGATCTATCAGCATTCACTTCCGGATCATAACCATCGTACTGAGTAATTACGAATAAATTTTGCGCTGTTATTGAAAATCTCAGATTTGAAATGTATTTACCAATTGCCTTATCTTTTGTATCAAAAGTATAGCCCAATGCCATATTGTTTAATCTCAAGTATGCACCATCTTTAAGATATCTGGAACTAACCGGAGCTGAATTTGTAATTGATTCTTCATTGAACTGAATTGCAGCGGGTGTTGAATTAATGCTTTTAGACAAACGCAATTTATAAAAACTTGCATTGGCGGTGTTGTCATATATTTTGTTGCCTGAAACACCATTGAAATTTAAAGAAAGGTCAAATCGCTTGAATTCGAAGTTGCCAAAGAAAGCATACAATACAGTTGGAAGTGCTGTACCTAATGGTAACCGGTCTTTATCACCTACCACACCATCATTATCAACATCTCGGTATGTACTCAATCCTGCAGCATTGAACCCAGTCCATTCACGCAGGAAGAAGGTACCAATGGGTTGGTTATTGATATAACCATTTATAGTTGCAGATGTAAGACCTGCACCCGATGCAGAGCCGGACTGAATAACTGAATAAGGAGAATTTTTCACAATATTCTTTAAGAATGAAATATTACCACCAAATGAATATTGGAATCCTGAACTGGTTCTGTTGCGATATTCGAGATCAATTTCCAAGCCACTATTAGTAATGGACATGTTTTCAACATTGGTCCAAAACGTTCCTGCTGGCTGAACCGGATCTGCCGGAATAACTTCCAAGAGAATGTTTTTAGAAACTTTATTAAAATAGTCTATGGATCCATTCAGTTTTCCCCCAAAAAGACCGAAGTCCAATCCCACATTAGATTGTGTTGATACCTCCCATTGTATGTCAGGATTGGCCAATCGGGAGTATACAATTCCTGCCGGATAAGGACCGGTAGGAAAGAGTGGATAGCTACTACCTGCTGAAACTGTAGCCGTGAAAAGTGGCTGAGTGATCTTGGATGGTATTTCCTGGTTGCCAGTTTGTCCCCAACCTGCTCTCAATTTAAGATTACTAAATAATCCATTTTGCATGAATTTTTCCTCAGAAATTCTCCATCCCAGAGAAAAGGAGGGAAAGTAACCATACTTATTATTAGCACCGAATTTACTTGAACCATCCATTCTGAAATTGACAGTTGCCAAGTATTTGTTTTGGTAGGAATAATTAATTCGGGAAAAGAAGGACTGAATTTCATTGATAGTAGCATTGCCACCCGGTCTGTTATTTGCCAGCGTAAGTTCCTGCCCCGTACCTGGGTTATAAATCGGTTCTACAGGTGTTATTGGAAAGCGATTGATGCTCCAACCGCGACCTTGTAAAAATACTTTTTGATAGGAATGACCGGCCAGTGTTGAAAATTTGTGTTCTTTTATAGAAAAATCATATGTAAGATAATTCTCGATTAGGGAGTTTCTATTGATAAAATTAAAAGTCTCAAAGCGCCCATCTCTTTGCGGTTGCAAATAAGGAAGACTCTGGATATCCCTGGTGGAGGTGGAATTATCTATACCAAAGTTTAGTTTATAGGTGAGCCCTTTTGTAATCTTAAGTGATGGTGAGATATTTCCAATCAACCGATTAGTGATGGTATTATCTCTATCTAATTGGAATGTTAACAGAGGATTATTTATCAACAGGTAAGCGGCAATATTTCCTTGAGCATCATAAGCCGGGTAAGTAGGATTATTACTTAGGGCATCGCCGATGGCACCCCCGATATTGGGCCTTATTTGCTTGGTTGAATTGGCACTTAAATTTACTTCTACTTTCAACCGATCATTAAAAAACTTTTGAGTAGCATTAAATCTGCCTGAGTAACGATCTAAATCATTCGTCTTAATGATACCCTCCTGTTTTTGCAAACCAAAGGAAGCGAAATAAACAATTTTATCTGCTCCTCCGCTCATGGTCAGGTTATGATTCTGTGTGAATCCCTGGCGGGTGATTACATCCTGCCAGTCTGTATTTCCGCCTTTATCATCTAATAAACCTCCAATAGCTACTACATTTCTTCTGAACTCATCTGCACTGAACAAAGGAAGTTTATTTGCAATAGAAGAAAGGCCAAAACTGCTGTTTAAACTCATAGAGGATGTACCTGCCTTGCCTTTTCTGGTATTGATGATTACTACACCATTAGCTCCACGAGCACCATAAATTGCCGTTGCTGATGCATCTTTCAGTACATCAATTGATTCAATATCAGCGGGGTTAATAAAGTTCAACGGATCTCCGTTACCTGTTGAAGAATTATCAAGAGGCAACCCGTCGACTACAAATAAGGGTGTACTGCCTGTTCGAACGCCTCCCGGACCACGGATGGTAATTCCCTGGCTAGCTCCTGGCTCACCGCTGGCAGAAACAACATTAACACCTGCAATTTTACCTTGCAATAACTGCTGAGGTGCATTAATAATACCACGGTTAAAACTTTCAGACTTTACCGATTTGACTGCGCCCGTTACATCCTTCTTACTTTGTGTACCATATCCCACTACCACTACCTGAGCTAATTCACTTTCAGTTTTTACTAGAGAGATGTTAAGATTCAATCTTGATCCAATGGTAATCTCCTGAGAAGAGTAACCAACGAAAGAAACTACTATGACTGCTTGATTGTTATCGACTTTAATAGAGTAGTTACCATTTTCATCTGTACTTACTCCTTTACCACCACCTTTTATAGAGATATTCGCGGCGGAAAGACCAGCTCCTGTTGCTTCGTCGGTTACCCGGCCTTTGACAATTCTTTCCTCATTTTTACCTGAATTCTGGTAAAATTCAGCCGATACGGTTGAATTTAAACCAATAAACAATATAAAAATTGAAAACAATCGAAAAATAAAATGATCAATCTTGTTACCTAAGGCTTGTTTCATTGTATCAAATTTTTCATTAATTAACACAGCGAAATTAACTATGTACTAATGATCAGATTTGATTTCAATATCAAGAAATCATGAACGAATGATTAATAAAAGGTGAACATTTTTAACACAGCAGGATCACACAAAAAAATGAGTACTATAAAAAATTGAAAATTAACAAGCACCGCACCAAGTAATTATCTACTTTTTACTTCGAATTCTTTTAACGTAGTACCAAACGATCTCATTCATCTCCTCATCTTCTCCACCATCTACTTCATTGAATAATTCATTCATAGATTGTAAAGCCATTTTTCTCTCCTTCCCCTTTAATGAAGACAACGATTTATTCATTTTATCCAGTGGAATATTGCTCGGTATGTGCGTATAGCGGATGAGATGTTTATCTGTTTGAAAAAGATCGAAGAGAGGGGAAGCAGTAGCATCAATTACATTCATGGGGGGAATTCCTAAAACCTGTTCAATCGTTCTAACCATTGAAGTTTGGTTGTAATTAGTGGATACAACTCCTTTTTTGTTATAGGCGCTTATCGCCATTCCAATGGTTCGATAGGCAGAAACATGATCCCAGCCGCTTTGTGAATCATCTTGAGTTATCAAAATCAGGGTTGAGTCAAAAAAAGGACTATTACTAATGTGTTCCACCATTCGTCCAAGTGCGAGGTCATTATCGGCTACCATTGCATCTGGTGTAGGGAAATTCGGCGACAATCCAGCACCATGGTCATTCGGCAATGAAACAATCATTAAATGGGGAAGTTTACCTGCCCCTGATAGTTGGTCCCATTCCTGTATGAAAACATCAGCACGCTGCTGATCGCTGAATACCATATTATCATTATCTGGAAAAGTGGGTGAAATAATTGAATCAATTCTGGCAATCGTCGTTTGGTTTTTCCAATTAGGTTTCGCACCGGATTGATACTGCTTATATAGATCAAACCAATTTAATTTATTATCATAAATGGTTGTACAAGCTTCTCCAAAAATGCGCACTCGTTTTCCATGATCCATTGCCTGGTTCCAGATATACCCTGTCTTGTTATAAACCAAAGCGTCTGTTTGGCGGTGAGGATAACTCCTTAACCAGGTTCGCACATTTTTTTCTACGTAGTCTGATACAATGGCAGCATTCGACCACTGGTGTCCTTCTGCACTGGATTTTCCGGATGCGTAATAGTTATCCATCCACCCATATTGCTTTGCCAGTTTGTGCAAATTAGGTGTAAAAAAATCTCCGAATACGCATAAAGAACTGTCACCATTGCCTTCTTTAAGATCACCCAATACCTGATCGTATGTTTTATTTTCCTTTATAATATAAACAATATGCTTAAAAACTGAAGGTTCTCCTAATCTCTCAGGTATAGGTCTTGGCTTAACAGTATCTCTTGGGGGCAACCCAATCTTTTCCAAGCGATTGAGTAAGGCATTTTCATATACGAGACTGGTATACAATTTTAATTGTTCAGTCGTTGGCAACGGAATGATAGAAACTGATGCAAATTGATAATGAATTCCCCTACCCCTTTTTTCCGGAGTAACAATATTGGCTCCTTCGGATTCAAGATTAGCAACAAATAATAAGTTACCCAACAATACAGATCCTGAAGGATACGATTCCGTTGGGATAAATCCTTCAATTTTAGAGGTAGCTCTTCCTTTATTTGAGCTTTTGTGACCAAGGGATACTACTGCAATCGCATTGTCCATTCCATTCGAAACATAAAGTTTATTATGGCCATCTAGTGTCAAGCCCACTGGAGAACTTCCGGATAAATCAAAACTCTTTTGAAATAATCCAATCGGAATAGTTTCTATTACCTGGTCTTTTTTGGCATCAATGACAGATATTTCATCACTGTTTCCATTCGCTACATATAAAAATCTGTTGTCAGGTGAAGATTTAATAACATTGGGGTGCAACCCAACCTTAATTTCACCAATCATATTTCCTGTTTTTTCGTCGAGTATAGAAACGGTACCCATTGAAGTTGCGCCCGTTGAAGGATCTGTATATGCTAAATCCCAGGGAACACCTGCCCGCTCCTTGGCAGCATCAATAGCAATCGGGCCTGCCCAATTGGTAACATATAATTTATTATTTGCCTTGGCAATCCCATAAGGAGCAATTCCACCGGATGATTGTTGCCATACCATTTTTTTATCCGGCCAGGTAAGTTTCAAGACTTGGTTATTTCCATTTAAAACGAGGTAGACCGCGGATTGTTTTTCGTCAACTATCAATTCATTGGGTATGGCATTATCAGCCGGCATGTTTCTTTCAATCTTATAACCACCTATATGTTGAAAAGAGTCATTTTTCCATATTGCATACATCAAATAAGATTCATTTTTAGCAGCAGCAGACCATAGAATCCAGGTTGTATCTGCCTGCTTAAATGATTTTATACCGGAATAGGTACTCATTAGCGATTTAAATGCACCTATTGTGGGAAAACTATATCTATCTATTATTTGGCCGGATGTATCAATAGCAATGATGCCGTATCTATCTTCAACAACAACTACAGATGTTTCAGGAATCCTAACAATATCAAGTGCATGATTTTCCTGCCTTGGTGAACCAAATCTAACCACTTTACCTGCACTGTTAATAATTCGATTATAAGGCATCATCTTGATAGAATCATGTAAAGTGGAATAACGCAAGATTTCTTCTTTTATCTCAACATTATTTTTAGTTACAAAATCGGATAGCTCTACAATCTTGTCAGTATTAATATAATCAATTCCAGATAAGATCATTTGTCGCCAGCCGGCTTCATTATCAGGATGAGCCCATAATCTGAATGGCTTTCCCGACTGATGTGCATTTTTGACAGCATCTTGTATTAATGAAAAATCAGGTTTCCCTAACTTTATATAATTGAAATAGGAATCACTGATCAATGAAATTTTTTTCAATTGAGCCTGGGTATATGATTCGTTTGGTCGACCATCAAAGTATATGAATTCCGGATATTGGGAATAATCTTCCATACGGGGTCGATTACCACTAATGGTTATAGTTAAACTTTTATTGGATAGCAGAACTGGATATTTTCTCAATTCTTTAATTACAGCTTGTAGTGTAGGATCTGCCTCAGTTTTTATATCAATCAGTAGTTGTAAATTTCGATTAGGACTAAATCGAAGCACTGAATCAAGGGGTCGCAAGTACAATTTATCCAGGGTCTTGTTACTGTCAACATCTTTTCTGTCATGGGCCACCAACAATTTCTCTTTTATCAAAAAAATATCTACTTCAATAGAAGTAAAATGCAATTGATATGCAGAAATAAAAGGATTTTCCTGTTGATAATCATTGTGAGAATGCATTTTCACTTGTGCGTGAACAAAAAATACATTCGTTAATAATAATAAAAAAAAGTATGCTCTTTTCATACTTGAAAATATGACCATTTTATGGCAAAAAATAGGGCATGGGATTAATAAATTATTACATCCACCCACTGATTCAAATGCGAATCAAGCTGACTAAAAGGAATAAAATTTACTTGCTATGGAAATACCCATCCAATAATATAAAAGCAGTTGATGCAAGGCAGAAAAAGGTATTACTTATTGAATAAGTAAGCTTCTACTTAAATATTCTCCACACATCTAGTCCGAGTGCATACGCCATCAGTGACATGAGCAGAACGAAACCTGCAATCTGGGCATACTCCATGAATTTATCACTGGGTTTACGACCCGTAATCATCTCATACAGCGTGAACAATGCATGACCACCATCTAATGCAGGTATAGGGAGCACATTCATGAAAGCTAACACAATGGAAAAGATAGCGGTCAACGTCCAGAATCGTTCCCAATCCCATTCACCGGGGAAAGTATTTCCGATGCTGATGACACTACCTAATGAATCTTTGACGTTGGCCTCACCGGTGAACATTTGCTTGATGCCAGTAATATAACGCCCCAGGGTTTCCCAAGTATGATTGAATCCAATGGGAATAGATTGTAACAAACTGTAGCGCGTAGTAATGGTGGGCATTAGTTTGAGTGGCTGCACCGGAAAGAATCCGATGGAACCCGAACTGCTGACAAGTGCCCGAACGGCAACAGTATCTGAACCCCTGCAAACGGTGAGTTGCACGATGGAATCTTTGTATTGATCTTTTAGTGGCGCTAATTCATGAAAAAATAAAGTTGGCTTTCCATTGAGGGCAATGACCGTATCATGCTTCATCAGCCGGTTGGCAGTGAATACAGCATCTTTCGACACCGAATCAATGATGATGGGAAAACGCAATGTCAACAATGCGCCGGAACGAC
Organism: uncultured Sediminibacterium sp.; assembly: GCA_964448845.1. Classification (GTDB taxonomy): domain Bacteria; phylum Bacteroidota; class Bacteroidia; order Chitinophagales; family Chitinophagaceae; genus Sediminibacterium. The sequence continues at coordinate 26,270 of CAYUXJ010000001.1, read as the reverse complement.
GCTGTGCCATCACCTGCTTAGCAAAACCTTCGGGTATGGTTAAACTGAGCAGGGAGTCACCACGCTGCACCTGAATCGTTTTCGGTTGCTTAAAAATGATATCGGCATCAAAAGAACCAAAATAGGTCAGCGGCTGGTTGTCAATAGCCACCAGGTTATCACCATCCTGCATACCAATGGTGCGCACCAGCGAATCGGTACGTAATCCATAGCGGATATTTTTTACAGGCAATTGTTGCTCCCCATAGAACCACGTGATACCGATGAAGATAACGATGGCCAGTATTACATTGACAACGATACCACCTAATAAAATAATAAGGCGCTGCCAGGCCGGCTTGGAACGAAATTCCCAGGGTTGAGGGGGTTGTTTCATTTGTTCTTTATCCATGCTCTCATCGATCATCCCCGCGATCTTCACATAGCCGCCAAAGGGAATCCAGCCGAGACCATATTCGGTATCACCCTTCTTCTTTTTCCAAAGGCTGAACCAGGCATCAAAGAAAAGGTAGAACTTATCTACCCGGCAGCCAAACCAACGGGCAGGCAAAAAATGGCCAAGTTCGTGCAGGATCACTAATATGGAGAATGACAAAATGAATTGGGCCGCCTTGATTCCTACACTGGCCCAGTCTACTGCTAATAAAGTCATGTTGAAAAATTGCTTGCTGAATGAATTACCCCTATCCGTATAAATGAATGATAGAGGCTGCAAAGGTACGCGCCTCCCCGTCAGTTTCAAAATAGTCTTCGAGGGTAGGATTTTGAATAAAAGGTACCTGCATCATTGTTTTTTCGACCACATCGGTCATATCGAGGAAGCCGATGCGATTGTGGAGGAAGGCGTAAACGGCCAGTTCGTTGGCGGCATTTAAAATACAAGGCATATTTCCCCCCTGTTTCATGGCTTCCATCGCCAGTGCCAGGCTGCGGAAAGTTTTTAGATCCGGCTCATGAAAATGTAAAGTGGAAGGTTGCAAGAAATTATAGCGCGGAAAATCATTGGGTATGCGCTGCGGAAATGCCAAGGCATATTGTATGGGCAATTTCATATCGGGAAGACCCATTTGTGCTTTTAAGCTGCCGTCTTCAAATTGCACCAAACTGTGAATGATGCTTTGCGGATGCACCACCACCTGAATCTGATCGGGGCGGAGGTTGAAAAGCCAGCGGGCTTCAATCACTTCCAGTCCTTTATTCATCAAAGTGGCTGAATCGATGGTGATTTTGGCACCCATGCTCCAGTTGGGATGTTGCAGTGCATGCTCGCGCTTTACGTTGACGAGGAAGTTGGGCTTCTTGCCGAAGAAGGGACCGCCACTTGCAGTGAGAATGATCTTTTCAATGCGGTTGCGCCCCTCGCCTACTAGACATTGAAAGATGGCAGAATGTTCGCTGTCTACCGGAATGATAGGCACCCGGTATTCCAGGGCTTTGCGGATGATGATATCGCCTGCCACTACCAGGGTTTCTTTGTTGGCCAGCGCAATGGGCTTGCCGGCTTCAATCGCACATAACGTTGGTTTGAGTCCTGCATAGCCAACAATAGCTGCCAGCATCATATCATATATCTGCATGGAAGCTACTTCCTGCAGTGCCTGTTCACCACAAAATACTTTGATGTCTTTTCCGGCGAGGGCATCGCGTACAGCTGCATACTTGCTTTCCTCTCCGATCACTACAACTGCCGGATTAAAACGCAGTGCCTGCTCGATGAGCAGGGTATGGTTGGTCATTGCCGTCAATATTTCAGCAGAAAAGAGTTCCGGATTGGCTGCAATCACATCCAATGCCTGGGTACCAATAGAACCGGTGGAACCAAATAGGGCAATACGTTTGATAGGAATAGATGACATGGGCAAGCTGACGAAATGCTAATTTAGGTAATCCGATTGAAAAGCCATCCGAAAAGACGATTCTTATAAGAGAAAGGGTTGCAGGGCTTCTGCCAGTTGCCGGTCATTGCTTAAGCGGGGTACTTTGTTTTGACCACCCAGTTTGCCCGCAGACCGCATGTAGTCGATGAATCCGTTTTTTCGAACACGGGAGATGCGGAGGCGCTCGAGGATATTGCCACTAATCAGGTCATCATAATATACATTGTGTTCCCGCAGGGCGGCATCGAGTGCGGCAATGAATTGTTCAACATCGTCCGGTTCCTGCTCGAATTCAATGAACCATTCGTGGAAACTTTTACCGGCACCCTGCGCGATATTGGGGGCTACGGTAAACTCGGTAATCCTGCCTCCCGCTAATGAAATGGCACTTTGCATAGATTTTTCGACTTCTTCGCCAATCACATGTTCGCCAAAGGCGGATATAAAATGTTTGATTCGTCCTGTCACGACCAATCGATACGGACGGGTGGAAGTGAACTTAACGGTATCGCCTACCAGATACCCCCATAGTCCGGCATTGCTGCTGATGAGGATGGCATATTGAACATCCGTCTGCACTTGTTCGAGGGTCAGTCGCGTAGGATGTGCTTCGAATACTTCCTGTACCGGAATAAATTCATAAAAAATACCGCTATTGGTATTCAGGAGCAGCCCCTCTGCTGCCTGACTATCCTGGAAGGCAAAGAATCCCTCGCTGGCGGGATATAATTCAATGCTGTCAATGGGTCTGCCGATGCTCTCCATCAGTTTTTGGCGATAGGGTGCGAAGTTGACGCCACCATGCACCATCAGGTTGAAGCGGGGAAAAAGTTCACCAACAGGTTTGCCGGACTTTTCCCGCAGCCGGTCGAAATACATTTGCATCCAGGGGGGAATACCGCTGATCAGGGTCATGGGCTTCTCTATCGTCTCTTCCACGATTTTATCAAGTTTCGTTTCCCAGTCGTCGATGCAATTCGTTTCATAAGAAGGCAATTGATTCGAACGGAGGTAGGCGGGCACGTGGTGGTTGACGATACCGCTAAGTCGGCCGGTGGGGATGCCACCAACCCTTTCTAATTCAGGTGAGCCACTGAGGAAGATCATATTTCCGGAGGCAAAGGCCGATTGTCCGGTGGTGGCGATATAACATAGCAGGGCGTTTCGGGCACCATTTATATGGTTAGAAATTGAATCTTTGCTGATAGGGATATATTTGACCCCGCTGGTGGTGCCACTGGTTTTGGCGAAATAAAGGGGTTTCCCCTTCCAGAGTATGTTCTCCCCACCTGCTTTTACCTCCTCGATATACGTTTTCAGCAGCTCATAGTCCCGAACCGGCACTGCTTGGGCAAATTCGGCTGCGCTGCTGATGTTCTTGAAGTGGTGGTCATTACCGAACTGGGTTTTGCGACCCTGTTTGATCAGTTCTTCGAGGATGCGCTGCTGGTCGGCGACTGCGGTTACCATGCCGCGTCGTAGGGACCGATAGACGTAATTGGCATAGGGACGGGCTAGTTTCGCTGTCAGTTGTAGCAGCATAAAGGGGGTTGAAGAACAAAAATAGATAGATTGTACGGGATTGAAAGGGACTGTTTCGTTATCGGAATTTTAAATTGTGTATAAATAATTTATACTCATTAGGTTATGCAGATTTGTATAAAAAAGTGGATAATTGCAGTCCAGACGGCTGAATTTTTAAAAAAATGGGGGATTTCTGTAAAAAAATTGCTTACCTTTGCCGTCCCAAATTCAGGAAATTATGTTAGCTATTGTTACCATTGCCGGCCAGCAATTCAAAGTAAAAGAGGGTCAGCAGTTATTCGTTCCGCATCTGCCGGGAAAAGCAGGTGATAAAGTATCCTTCAACCAGGTATTGATGCTGGAGAAAGACGGTCAGGTTACCGCCGGTCAGCAAGTAAAAGCAACTGTTCAGGCAGAAATCCTGAAAGACCTGGTGATGGGTGATAAAGTGATTGCCTTCAAAATGAAAAGAAGAAAAGGTTTCCGCAAGAAACACGGTCACAGAACTCACTACACACAAATAAAAATTGAAAGCATCGCTTAATTGCCTGCTTAAACAACCGTTTTAAAAAAGTAATTTCAGTTATCCGTAAAACAACTTACCATGGCACACAAAAAAGGAGAAGGTAGTGTAAAGAACGGCAGGGACTCGCAAAGTAAACGCCTCGGTGTAAAAATATATGGTGGTCAACCTGCGCTCGCCGGCAATATCATCGTGCGTCAGCGCGGTACCGTATATCATGCCGGAAAGAATGTTGGTGTTGGTACCGACTACACTTTGTTTGCACTCACCAGTGGACTCGTTGAGTACAAAAAAGGAAGAAATAACAAGACCACTGTATCCGTAATCAGCTCACCCGCAACGGCTTAAAAAAAATTTTTTTTGTTAGTTGAAAATATGTTTATACTTTTAATGTATTAACTAACCATTAAATTTCTTAAACATGGCAACTGCAAAAAAAGCCGCTCCTAAAAAAGCCGCTAAGAAAGCCGCTCCAAAGAAAGCCGCTAAGAAAGCTGCTCCTAAGAAAGCTGCTAAGAAAGCCGCTCCTAAAAAAGCTGCTAAGAAAGCTGCTCCTAAGAAAGCCGCTAAGAAGAAGTAATTCTTCGCTCACAAGCAGAAATAGTCTAAAAGTCCCGGTTATGCCGGGACTTTTTTTTTAACTTCCCTCCTTCAATATGAACAACGATCAACTAGCCGACAACTTTACCCTCCTCGCCAAACTGATGGATATTCATGGCGACAATACATTTAAATCCCGCTCCTATTCAAATGCCGCCTATCAGATCAATCAACTGCATATTCAACTCGATACACTTACCCCCGCAGCTATCAATGCATTGAAAGGAATCGGCGATGCCATAGGTAAAAAAATTCAGGAACAACTACAGACAGGCATACTACCCCTTTTACAGGAATACCTCGACAAAACACCTGCCGGCATTATTGAAATGCTCTCGATCAAGGGACTGGGGCCGAAAAAAATTGCTACCATCTGGAAGGAACTGGAAATAGAAACCCTGGGTGAACTCCTCTATGCCTGTCATGAAAACAGACTCACCCTCTATAAAGGATTCGGAGAAAAGACTCAACAAAATATCCGCGAAGCCATAGAATTCTATCTGCAACACCAAGGACAATTTCTATTTGCCGAACTGGAGCCCTGGTCAAACCTTTTCCTGCAACAATGGAATACCGCCTTCCCCGATCAAACAACCCTCACAACAGGCGCCCTCTGCCGACAGATGGAAACCCTTCCGCATCTGGAATATGTAACTACTGTCGATACCATACAAGCGCAAGCACAATTAATCGATTGGCAATTTTCCATTGACACCATAGAAGCCGATCTATTGAAGGTTACCAGCCGCGAAGGCATACAACTATATCTTTATCACACTACGCCAACACAAATCTATCGCCAGCAATTTGAACGCAGCGCCGCTGATCCCTTCCTGCAGGAATGGAATCAAACAATAGGCTGGAAAGAAAATGAAACCTACGATAGCGAAACTGCCATCTTCTCTAAAGCAGGTGTTCACCCAATTCCGGCATACCGCCGGGAATCTGCTGCCATCATTCACAGCGCCCGGGCCAAAGCACTGCCCAGTAGCATCGTGACGGAAGACATACGAGGTATCATCCATTGTCACAGCCAGTGGAGCGATGGCTCCGATACCCTGGAAACCATGGCGAAAGCAGCCTGCAATATGGGATTGGAATACCTGGTAATCAGTGACCACTCGCGGTCTGCCTTTTATGCGAACGGACTACAAGCAGATCGTGTTATGGCCCAACACCGTGAAATCGAAAAGCTGAATATCGCCCTGGCACCGTTTACCATCTTTAAAAGTATTGAAAGTGATGTGCTGAGTGATGGCGCCCTGGATTACCCTGCAGAAGTACTCGCACAATTCGATCTGATCATCGCATCTATCCACTCTAACCTAAAGATGCAGCAGGAGAAAGCCATGCACCGACTCCTCACCGCCGTAGCCAATCCTTTTACTTCTATACTTGGACATCCCACGGGCAGACTGCTATTGAGCCGTAGTGGCTATCCGGTCGATCATGAACGTTTGCTGCATGCGTGTGCTGAACATAAAGTGGTCATCGAACTCAATGCCCACCCACGTCGATTGGATCTGGACTGGCGCTGGATCGAAAAAGCACAGGAATTAGGTGTACTAATATCCATCAATCCCGATGCCCACAATATTGCCGGACTGAAGGATATCCGTTATGGTGTATTGGTGGCGCAAAAAGCCGGACTCCCCGCTTCCGGTAACCTCAGCAGTCGCTCCCTCAGCGATATGCGGAACTTCATAGCTGAACAACAGAAAAAACGACCCTAACTTATTCAGGCTAGTTAAGACGCGGCCACTCCATGAAAAAAGTAGTACCCCTGCCCCACTCCGTTTCGAATCGAATCTGACCACCCGCCTGCTCTACAATCCGTTTACAGATGGCCAATCCCAAACCGGTGCCACCTGTCTTGGTCGTAAAGTTGGGGGTGAAGATGCGATGGGTCAACTCTGGTGCAATCCCCCCTGATAGATCAGCAAAACTTACTGTCACGCTTTCCGCTGTGGCATCCAGGTGTATGCTGATAGCGGCTACTTCACTTTCATTGCCTGCCTGAATGGCATTGATCAGTAAATTGGTGAACAAGCGATCCAGGTGTCCTTCATCACCTAGCATCCCTACCGGCTCCTCCGGCAGGAAAAGACGGATGCGACAATTATCGGATAACTCATACAGCTGTGCCCATTTACGAATCACTTCACCCATATCTAATTGCACCGGTCGCGCCAAACTGATTTGTGCATATTGAGCAAAATCACCGGCGATACGCGAAAGCTGGTCAATTTGCGTAATCAGGGTAGCATTGGTTTTTCGGTAGAGTTCCGGTAGCCGCGGGTCATTGCGCTGCAAGGCTTCCTGCAAGTACTGAATACTCAGCTTCATGGGTGTCAGCGGATTCTTGATCTCATGCGCTACCTGCCGCGCCATCTCCCGCCAGGCCACTTCCCTTTCTGTAACGGCAAGTGCACTGGCACTTGCTTCCAGCTTCCGCACCATCTTATTGTATTCAGAGATCAACAGGCCCAATTCATCGTTGCGGTTCCACTCAAGGGTCTCATTCACTTTTCCTAAACTGATCTGCTGCATTTTACGCGTGATCAGGTCAAACGAATCGGTGATGCGGCCGGTAAAGTAGAAGGCGATGATACCTGCTATCAGGAAGATAAATGCATTCAGGTTGAGGATGGCAGCCAGAAAACCGGAGATCTCCTGGTTCAATTCAGCCTGGGTATTGAGGTAAGGAATGTTCAGATAGGCATAGGTAGTTCCTGCAGCATCCGAGAGGGGTTGATACACACTCAGGTAACGGAAGGCACCGATGGTTTCTGTCTGCAGATAGCGAATGCTCTTCTTCTTGGTGAGGTGCTGAAATGCGTCGGCATTCATCTTTTCACTGAGCAGCTTCTTATTGTAGATATATGGTTGTGTAGAAATGAGCAGATTACCACCTGTGCTGTAATAATTGATGTCGGCATTGTGTTGCTCCGATATTTCAGTGATAACACGTTGCATCTCATTCCCAAAGCCACCGGGTGTTCCTTGTAGCTCGATGCTTTCCAGACTGCTGGCACGGGAGTTGATCTCATTTGCCATCACCTGAATGGCCCTGGCCAGCCGCTCCTCATTGTTCAGGTTAAACCGACTGATGAATAAAGTGATGGTAGTTACACTGATAACGATAAATGAAAAGATACTGATGAAAATGATGATAGATTGTAGTTGAGACCGAATCTTGATTTGAAACAGTGATTGCAGTTGTTTGCGGCGGAAACCTGTGCTGAATAACAATGCCGCCTGATCAAATACGAATGATATGAAAAGGAAGGCACAGAATAAATAGGCGAAGAGGGTGATCAATTCACGCAGGGTATTGTTTTTTCGCACAATCATTACCTGCTTATCCGGACCATCGCGTAGCCAGAGTTCTGTAAATCCATCTGCTGCCTTACGAATGATCTCATAGCCTTGCTTCCGCTCTACACCCGGTGTCGAGGCAAACGGATATATACCATAATGATCGGTGATTTGACCCCGCTTATAAACGCCATAAGCATAACCTGCAGCCGGATCTGTAAGCGGATCAACCACCTGGTTAAATAATTCGGGATAAAGTGACTCACTCTTATATCGCTTGGCAGTAATTAGCACATATACATATCCGGCTATATTGTCACCGGAAATAATGGTTTTCCTGAAAGCATAACTGAAGACACGGTTACCGGTTTCCGCCGTATAGAGTGCCTCCATATCGGTTGGCGCTGCATGCAGTTCAATCAGCGTATCGAGGTCGAGACAACGGGTGGTATCATCATTGAACAGTGGCTGGCGAACCGTATTAAACGTTAAGATGCGGGTATCAAACTTATTCAGGTAGCCGGAAAAGTTTTGTCGGGTAAGACTATCCTTCAGCATTTTATTCTCCTGCTCGCCGCGTGAAAAACGATAAAAGTTTTCCTCCAGCCAGCGGTCATCAAAATTAGTGGCGGCAATACTGAGCAGGTTCTCCCCGAAGGGGTCAGATTGTTGCACCAGTCGCTCAGCCATTTTTTCTCGCTGCTGCCATTCCACCTGGCGAAAACGAAACATCACGAGTGAAGCTACCGAGAGGGCAAAAAACATCACCCAAAAAATATAAAACGGGGAAGCAGATAATCCCTTTAGAAATTCTTGCCTTCGCAGATGAACCAATAATATATAGAGTATGATCCAGCCGGTAATGCCTGCGTAGAGAAGCACCAGGGAAGTTTCATGTAAAAGCAGGGTGACCAGTCCACCGGTAAGCAGAATAATCGGCAGTTGCCAATAGAGGGGCACAGATAAGCGCAACAGAGGCAGCAAAAAAATCTCAGAGAGGTGATAAAAAATCAGTACCAGTAAACAGAGTACGATGAAACTGATGAAACTGAAAACCGAGAGAGAGAAGAAGTTGGTTACATCGAAAGATATTTTCGCATCATCGACCAGACTGCTCACTATGTTCGCCAGTAGGAGTCCACTCAGGGTGAGCAACACTATATTCATTACGATCAATACAGGCTGTGGCCAGCGGGAAGTAGTGGCTGGACGAAAGAGGCGACGGGTGCGATAAAAACGCAGCAACCAATAAACGAGGGCAGCATTCACGAGAAGGTCACCCAGGGATGGATGAATGATATTGGAAGCATATATGGCCGGATCGAAGAGCGGTATCTTGGAAAAATCAAAGGGTACGTGAAAGCGATAGGTCAGCAGGCGCAGAAAGATGACGGATCCCAGCAGAAAGAGAAATCCATTGGTAAATGAAAACATCCGTACCCATTCAGAAGCAATATTGTGCAGAAATGCCAGCAGGCAAATGATCGCCAGCAAACGCAGCAAGATGGTAATCGTATCATACTGTATGAATTCGCGACCGGTCTTCAACAGGATACGGAAAAGTGGTTGTCCCAACTCGGTCGTCACTTCAATCGAGCCCGGTGCATCGCTGATGGTATATTGCTCTTCCAGGTGTTCAAATCCTGCAAAGTCGGTATGCAGGTATTTGTTATCCATAAAATAATGCCAGCGTACGGGCACCAGTGCTAATAAGGTATAAGTAGTTCCTTTGTGGGCAACTTGCTTTCGAATGAGCTGAAAGTCACCATTACGATGGGTGACGAAATGGATACCGGCAGATAAGTTGAGTTCCGGCGGATCAACATAGATGCGATTGGTATTCCAATACAGCAGACGGGCATTTTGCTGACTGGCATTTCCCTCATATAAAAATATACCGGTCTCATTGTTAGACGGATTGGGAACCGGCTGATTGGAAGCAAGCAAATGCGACAACTGTTCGGTATTTGCTGCCAATGCCTCGATGGACTTATTCTCTTCAGATAAGCGCTTTTCAAGGGATGTTTTCACCTTGGCAGGTGAAGAACGATAACTCCAGTAGTTGGTAAAAAGAAATGAGAGGGTATACAGCCAGGCGGCGGTAATCAGCAGGTAACCACTTTGGTACACGAATGATTTCCAGACCTTGTTCACGTGTGCTGTTTACTTTTATTCCATAGTTCATCCATCTCCTGCAGCGTCATGCTGTGCAGGCTTCGACATTCAGCTGCAGCAGCCGCTTCCATCCATTGAAAGCGACGCATGAATTTCTGGTTGGTGCGTTCCAATGCCCCTTCCGGATCAACCTGTAAAAAACGGGCATAATTTACCAGGCTGAACAGCAGATCGCCATATTCTTCTTCTATGGCAGCGGGTGCTTCATTGGCAATGGCCTCCTGAAGTTCAGCTGTTTCTTCCTCCACTTTCTTCCAGACATCTGCCCGGTTTTCCCATTCAAAACCCACCTGCCTAGCTTTCTCCTGTATGCGGATGGCTTTTACCAGTGCAGGCAGCGAAACAGGTACCCCACTCAGTACAGATTTTTTGCCTTCCCGCATCTTCAGCTGTTCCCAGTTCTTCTTCACATCTTCTTCATCTTTTACCTGCACATCACCATATACATGCGGATGGCGGCTGATCAGTTTATCGCAGATGCCATTGATAACTTGGTCCATAGTAAATCGTCCCTGCTCCTGGGCAATGCGGGTATAAAAAACAAGGTGCAGCATCAGATCGCCCAATTCTTCCCGAATGCCCTGCCAGTCGTTTTGGGTGATGGCATCGGCCAGTTCATAGGTTTCTTCAATCGTCAGGGGCCGCAAGGTCTGCTCCGTTTGCTTCTTGTCCCAAGGACATTGCTCCCTTAATTCGTCCATGATCTGCAGGAGACGCAGAAAGGCGCCGGCGGCGGGATGATTGGCTTCCATGTATTCGTATTAGTAGCAGGTAAGTTACCTATTCGGTGTGCATTTTATCGGTTTGTTCACTAAAAAATATGCACAAAGCTTTCCGGTAACAAAATTCATACCGAATATTGCACTATATGGGCAACTTGCCTATCTTAATTCCTCTCTATGAAACAATTACTGGCATTGCTGGGTTGTCTGATCACACTGAGTGCGGGTGCACAATATTATTTCAATGATTTGGTAGCCAACCGTCAAACCCATCGACAATATAATCTGCTGCGCAAATGGAAGGTCCGCTCCTTCTCTGTGGTCGCTTTACCCGATCAAGCGATGGGTAAGGAGGAAGTACTGGTAACACAGGAGATCAGCACCGATGGTAAGCGAGTGGTAATCTATGCCAATGAGACCGGCGGTAAAACCAATCGTACTGTAACGCAATATGAGACAGGCAAACTGGTGCGATCGAATGCCGCTAGGCGGAAAGGTGATGTGACAACCCGCTTTTTCTATGCCCCCAACGGCTTGATACAACGCATTGAAAGTACGACGCGTGATACGGCACTCGACATCAACCAGCTGGAAGTACACACCTATTATTACAAGCAAGATAGCCTGCCTGATGTTGCCTATGTTATCCGCGACAACAGCGATACGGTACGGGTAGAATTTTTGACGGATTCACTGCAACAGGTGGTGGAAGAAAAATGGTGGCGCGGTAATAAGCAACTGGAGCGATACTATTATTATTATGATAACAACCGTCGCCTCACAGATATTGTACGCTTCAATGCAAAGGCGGGTAAGCTACTGCCGGATTATATCTTCAGTTATGATGAGGAAGGACGAACGACCCGCATGATACAAGTACCACGCTTTGGAAATAATTACCTCACCTGGGAATATGGGTACGATGAGAAAGGATTGAAAATCAGTGAAAAGTTCAGCAGCAAAGACCGTCAGCAATCCGGCACCCTGCAATATCGCTATACTTACTGAGCAGGCTCAGGTTCTGCCAATACCGGGGCTGGCTTGTTGGGAATGGTCAGGGTGAAACGGGTTCCCTTGCCTGGCTCTGAAGAAACTTCTATCTTTCCGCGAATGCGATTCAGTGCCTCTTTCACGATATAAAGTCCGATACCTAGTCCGTTTTTAAAATCGGAGCTGCGGAAGAAGATGTCAAAAATTTTATTGAGGTGATCGGGCACGATTCCGACGCCATTATCACTTATCTGCACCAGGGCTTCTTTTTCATTCACTTCGGCATCCACTCGCACAACGGGGTTCTCTTCATTCGGACGTTGGTATTTTACGGCATTCGATACCAGGTTGTTGATAATGAGTGAGAGTCGGAAAGCATCGGTATAAAAGTGTACGTCTTGTTGTACATTGGTAACAAACTGTATGCGTGGGTTCACCATTTGATTCAACTCAATGCTGTCGCGAAAAAGTGAGGAGAATTCAACTTCTTCGATTTCATTTTCCAGGCGGATACCCTTGTAATACTCAATAATTTTATGTATAAATACATCCATCTTCTGCACACAGCCCTCAATCATGTTGAGGTATTTGGGGGCTGCATCCGGTTTGGAATCTATTTTGGCCATGTTCAAGATACCCATGATATTGGCCAAAGGTGAGCGAAGATCGTGGGAAGTACTATATACAAAGCGATTCAGCTCCTCATTCACTCGCTCGAGTTCCTGCATTTTATATTGCAACTGGCGACGTGTATCGAATATCTCATAAGCGTTGATGATGGTATTCTGCAGCTCATTCTGATCCCAAGGCTTTTTAATGTAACGCCAGATCTCGCCTTTATTGATGGCGGCTTCCAGGGCGTTGATATCGGCATACCCGGTGAGGAGTATGCGAATAGGCCCGGGAAAGCGATCCAATACGATGTTGAAAAATTCCACCCCCGTCATTTTCGGCATGCGCTGATCGGCGATGATCACTTCCACCTGATTCTGTTCCAGAATTTGAAGTCCTTCAGCGGCAGTAGAAGCGATCAGTATTTCAAAATGACGACGAAATGCCGCCTGAAATGACAGTAGGTTATTTAATTCATCATCTACATATAGTACGCGGATGATATGGGATTCGCCGTTTGGAGACATTCCGTTTATTTATTGATGGCGGCGGGCAATTGATAATTGAGTGTGATAACAAATTCAGCTCCGTTACCGGGTGATGAAATCACGTCGATCTTACCATAGTGCATGAATATAATCTTATACACGATAGAAAGACCTAAACCGGTGCCCTCACCTACTTCCTTCGTGGTGAAGAAGGGGTCAAAAATTTTCCGTTTCACTTCGTCGCTCATTCCTACGCCGGTATCTTTGATATGCAGTTCCAGCATACCATCTGCATCACGCGAGAAGATGCGGATATAATTTTTCTCGTTCCGTTGTCCTTTCAATTTAATGGCATGAATGGCGTTGCTGATGATGTTCATGAATACCTGGTTCAGTTTACCGGGGAAACATTCAATCACTCCATCGGCCTGATAATCTTTCTCGATGATGATGTTTTCATTCAGCATATTGCGCAGCAGTACGATCGTTGAATCCAGACCCTCGTAAATATTAACTGTCTTAATCTCTCCTTCATCCAGGCGGCTGAAAGTTCGAAGGCCTTTTACTATCTCTACGGTTCGTTCTGCTCCATCGCGTATACCACTTACCAGGTTATCTACCTCAGATTTAAGGTAACTAACATCGATTTTATCTTTCAGCTTTTTAACTTCTTTCAGTTTATCGGGCATCTCATCGGGCGACATGGTATGCAGTGGTTCATACGCATCGATGATACTGATCAGGTCGTCTATGTCCATGCGCAGCGGACCGATATTGGATTTCACGAAGTTGATCGGGTTATTGATTTCATGGGCTATACCGGCGGTCAGCTGACCCAGTGAAGCCATTTTCTCTGCATCTACCAACTGAATCTGGGCATCTTTCAGTTCTTCCATAGCACCATGGAGGCTTTCATTTGATTTCAGTAACTCATCCGTACGCTCCGATACTTTCTTCTCCAGCATAGCATTCTGGTTGATGATGAGTTTTTCATTCTCCTGCAGGGTGCGTAAACTTTCGGCCTGTGACAATTCTTTCTCACGGCGCAGGTTATTGATCTTATCAGCGAGGGCAATGGCCAGCAGGGCTACTTCAAAGCTGGAGCCCACATAGAGACTATAGGTAGTGAAATTGTTATAAGGTAGAATGGCCAGGTTACGCAGAATCAGTATCAGGAAGGCAAAGAGGAAGAATATCCAGGCGATGATGTAAAAAATCGCCGGACGATAGCGCTGTCGTACCAGATAGATACAAGTACCTAAAATTGTAAGTACAACCAGAATACCGTTGATATTCAGAATATTGTAGGAAATAGACAGATAAGGGGTAAACAGACAGATGGCCATTCCGATGAAATAGATGGCTATCAGTGCCTGCAATATGCGGTGATAGCGCATGCTGTTAACGGATGTTTGCAGGAATTGCATGCTAAACAATAAGCCGGAAATAGATGAGAGAGACGAAGTAACAACAACTGCATATCTATTCAGGGCCGGATAATCAGGCCAGAGATAGCGGAACTCATAGCCAGCCAGTGTAGATTGTGCCAGGGTGAGGAAGAAAATATAAAAAATATAGAGCAGGTAGTTGCGGTCGCGGGTGGCAGAGAAAATAAACAGGTTATAGAGGAACATCACCAGCATCACCCCCATATAAATACCGATCACCATCGTTTGGGTGGTAACGGTTTCGGTCAGTGATTCACTGGTGTGTATCGATGCAGGAATAATGATGGGGTGTTCACTGTTGATGTGCAGGAGGTAGCTGGCACTGCTGCCTGCAGGTAAGTGCAGATTAAAGATGAAGTGGGTATTCTTGCGTTGTATGGAATCGCTGACAACGGCATTTCCATCACGGGAGATCAAAACTGCTTTCCCGGAATCAATGCGGTACAGCGATATCACACTCATATTGGAATAGGCGATATCGAGGAACAAAGAGTTAGATGCCGACTGGTTCGATACATCCATGCGGAACCAGACGTTTTTAATATCCAGCTGAAAAACCGGAATCTGGTTATTCGTACGGGTAAATTTTCCCTGCTGCAGCACATCCGCTGCAGTCATTTTATTCGTTGCATCTGTCAGGAATTCAACATTCTCTGCGAGTACGACGTTTTGGCGATCGCCGGTAATTTGTATTTGAGGTTGTTGTGCAGCAAGCTGCGTCAGCGGTAGCAAAAAACACAGAAAGGCCAATAAATATTGGCCTAAAAATAGGTGGCGGAATGAAGTATCCTTGCGGCCACCTTTGATTTTTGTCTGCAGATTACCATACATAGGGGATAATCATTTTAGTTTTTTTCTTATACTCAATATACCGATCTTGAAATTTTCCGATCAATTCACGTTCTTCAATGCCAATGCGAACATAGTAGGCAAGACTCATGGCGATGAAGGCAATGATAAACCCTATCCAGCTATTTAAGATCATCGAACTAGATAAGATAGCCAAGAATGCACCGGTGTAGCTGGGATGACGAACGATCTGATAAGGTCCGCCTTGAATCAACTGGTGGTCATCTTTAATTTGTACGGTAGCAGTGAAGAATTTCCCCAGTGTATTCACGGCCCAGGCGCGGAAATAGATACCGAAAAGCAGGGTGCAGATTCCGGCGAAAGTGATCCAGTTAAATGCATCGTGCTTATCATGAAAATAGGCCCAATCCACAATGGGTGCAATAACGCCGAGTGCCGACATGGCCAAGATCAGGATCACCGAAAAGCGATCGCTGCTCTGCTTTTCATTGGTTTCTTCGACTGATACGGGTGGCTGTGTCAGCCACATGGCGATGCTGCCTGCAATCATCAGCAGAATTTTCCAGTCTATAATAAGAGCGGGCTTTCCCAATAAGGGAATAACAATCATCAGCAGATTACTCAATGAAGCCAAAACGACTTTTCTCATGTCAACTATTTTTTGGCTGTAAGATGATAGGGTTCATACTGAATATGAAACTCCTTCGGATCATCTATCTGAAGTCTCAGGTTGTAGTGAATGTTGATATAACTTTCTTTAAAGGGAGATTTTTCCTTTGAGATGTGTTCAAGGTTCTCACGGAGGAAAACGATTTTTTCTTTTTCCCGGGGGTGGGTGGTGGCCAGGTCAGCAACGTTCTCAGAGAAAACGGCGGTGGCCAACAGGTCGATTTTGGGGTAATAGAAAGTACCATTGTTCCCTACGGTGGTAAGAATTTGACCTCCGATCCAGTCTTTAAACCGAACGGTGGTAGGTGAACAAAGGGTAAAGAAGGTATTGATACCGATTTGTGTGGCCAGGGCGACCGCTACGCGGGAAGGGAATAGACTTCCGATACCGAAACCGGCTACCTCTTTAGAGTTCCAGAGGCCGGATAATTCTGCTGCACCTGTTTGTGCATGTTCGCGCACAATATCATAGATGCGTGGGTCCATTTTACCGGTGGCATCTTCGATGGGCAGGGGGTGAATGCCATCAGCTATTTGAATACGAGCACCGCCAAATAATTTTGAGCCATCCAGTTTTTCCACCACAATCACGAACATAGAACGACGATACATCCAGTCGTTGGTATTAGAAGTGATGTTCTCGATACCGTAAATAGAAAGTACCCTTCTGTGTCCTTCAATAAACTTCAAACAAGATTCCGGATCATCCGTCGCTCGGAAAACCCTGATTCTTATCTCTTCATCAATGGGGAGAAAACTGCTCATTACTCGCTGAATTTAATAAATTTAGTGGAATTTTAGGTGATTTTTTCAATTTTTTGGTCGGGGAACCAATCTTTTGATTTAATTTTATATTGTAACGCAAAATAATGATTAATAGTATGGAAGAAAAAAATATCAATGTATTATATATTGATGACGAACCGAATAACATTAATTCGTTCAAAGCTTCCTTCCGCAGGGTTTTCAACGTTTTTACCGCCGAATCCGCTGAGGAGGGTCGTAAAATATTGAATGCCGAGGAAATTCATGTTATTTTGAGTGACCAGCGGATGCCCAAAGAGACTGGTATTGAGTTTTTTCAATCTATATTGGAATCCCACCCCGACCCTATCCGGATTTTGATTACCGGATATACGGATATTAATGCCGTAATTGATGCCATCAACGTGGGGAATGTCTATAAATACCTTACGAAGCCCTGGAATGAAGATGATATCAAGAACTTTATCATTAAGGCCTTTGAGGTGGTAGATCTGCGTCAGAAGAACCGCGAATTAACGGAGCGGTTGATTGATGCCAATACCAAGCTTGAGTTCCTCGCCCGGCAGGGGTTGCTTTCCTAAAATTTTTTGTTTCCCGGAGGAAAAATACAGTTCATTGATTCCCATGCGGGAATTACACAATGATCAGCATTGCCCTTTACCTGTTAAGTTGCCCCCCCGATACAGATAGGGTTTCATCTTCTGCACTACCATTTTTCTGACGACTGTCAGCACTCAATATTTTCTGTTGAGGAATATCTGTATTGATTAGTTTTGTTACTAGAGTAGCCACTTCCTTCAACCAGGTGGTTTGGGAATGCTGTAATTCTCCCAGGGGGTCGATGTCGGGTCCCAGCATGGCATTCCAAATCTCTCCTGAACCTTTTACCCAGAAACCATGTGTACCCCATTTCTTTGGGCTGCTTCCTCTTCCATGGTCAGTGGTGATAATGAAGGTGGTATTATTTCTATAAAATGGGTCTGATTGCACATAATACCAGAGATCGCCCAACAATTGATCAAATTGATGCGCCTTCATCAGGTATTGATCGTAGTTACCACGATGGGCATATTCGTCGGTTTCTCCCATTCCCAAAAAAAGTACTTTCGGATGGTGTTGTTGCAGATAGTTTTTTGCTGCTACATAGGTAAGCAGGTCATTGCGGGTGTGTTCTATCGGCAGGGATGACTGCACCTGGTTAATGAGGATACCCATAGGATCGTTCTCTTCTTGCACCTTTTCATACCCTGCATTTACCGGTATCATAGATTCTTTTTCACGAAGTATATAAGGTAATATGTTCCAGGAACAAAAGGCAACTACTTTTCCTGCATACGCCTGGCGATGGTTGGCTATTTCCAGTACGGTCGGACGACGGCTTTTCACCGCCCAATTGGGATTAAGGCGACTGGGTGGCGCACCGGTAAGCATTTCCTGATACCCCGGATAGGAGATCTTGTAGAAATTGGCAACGTTCACTTTATTTTGGTAGTTTCTATTGCCGGAGAGTTGGCCCTGACGGGCAATAACTTGCCAGAAAAAGGGAAGCAGTTTATTGCGACGAATTTCAGGACTCGCACCTCCAAAAAATTGCTGGCAGGCATTGGTATCTGCGACCAAGTGCGGATTTGAGAGCAGTTGTGGGTCGGCACCCCCGAAAACCTCTTGCCACCTGAATCCGTCAATAGTGATGATGAACACATTGGGGGACCGCTGTTGTTGTGCCGATGCTGTTAGGACAAATAGCAGACAGGCAAAAATGAGCAAGTTCTTCACGCGATGGTTTTTCAAAATAACGCCACCCACATTGCCTTTGTATTTTCTAACTGTTACGCTTAGGTAACCAAATTATGAGCAAACTGTAAAAGGTAGAACTGGTTGGAAGCTTACCTGCCAGCAGCCATAACAATTAAATTGAAAAATACGGCAATCATTTTTGAACTTAAATTGCTGATTTAAAAAGTAGTAGAACAGTCAACAATATTTTAAGTTGAATATTGATTGCATACAGCAGCCGGATCAATAATCTTTCAATTCAGTATCAGGACTAGAAGAAGTAGTACGCTTGCGGGCAAACTCAAAATAGAGTCCAACGACCAAAAAGTCTCTTCCAATTTCGTCATTGATGCGGTAATCGAATTGATGCAGGTAGCCCAATTGTAAGGTGCTGGTAGGTGCTACCCGGTAATTGATATTGGCCTGAAAGCGGTTTCGTTCAAAGTAGGGCTCCCGGTCGGTAAAGAATAGCTCATTGCTGATGGTGGCCAGGAAGGGTTTAGACTTCCCTTCTCCCCTGCCGAAGGGGTGGGAAACTGCGAGTCGGTAACGAAAGCGATTGCGATATCCGTTGCTGGTCCATCGCAATTCGGTGCGGAAGCGTTGTTCTACTTTCAGTTTTCGAATATCCTGGAAGAGGGTTAGTTGTGGCCAGAGGCGGAATTCATCATTGTTTTTTGGGGTGACGAAGTTGCCGCCCTCACGATAGGTTTGGTAGGTACCTGCGCCTAGACTGAGCTTCAGATTGGGCAACACTTTATAGTTCACCCCTCCTTTGAATTCGTAATAATGAAATCGATCGTAGAAAGCCAGGGAGCGCAACTGTGCCTCACCAAAGAAGCTCAGTTGCGGGGTGTGGGTATATTTCAGGTTGAGAATATTCCAGGAGCCGATACCGGAACCGGTAAATTGGGCGGAAGTTGTCTGATGAATCAGGAGCAGACAGATGATGATCTGAATTCCCCGGTTGATTTTACTTTGCATAAGTAACTATAAAACTACAAAATGTTGCAGGAAAGAGAAACATCCTCAAAGTTCCATCGGTACACGGTAGACTTCACGGGGAAAAAATACAAAATCAGATTGATTGCTCAACTGATTCAAAAAATGAAAGTCCATTAGTCAGTAGTGAGCGAACTAAAAAAACTGAATTGATAAAATTATTTAAAGATGAACATAACTATATTTTAATACTTTTATCATGAAATATTTCTGTAATAATTGTTAAAATTATTCAATGCCAACAACGTAGTATGCATAAACATTTTAACACTAAATACTTTCGGTAAATTTGTACTGCAACCAATTTACACTACTTACTTATCAAGATCAGTCATGTCTACTAAAGATCCACTAGAAAAGGTAGTAAGGTATATATTTAAAGAAATAGACCAATCTACCTTATCGTTTTTCCTCAGTGGGGTATATGAACGCAGCTATAAAAAAAATCAAATCGTCATCAATACAAAAAATGTACATGATGAAATTATTTTTATTTCCAAGGGCCTGATAAAAGGATATCATACCGATGATACCGGAAAGGAAATTAATATCCGATTTAATAAAGAGGGAGAGTTTGTTACCCATTATAAATCTTTCTTACTGCAAAAGCCCAGTGAGTTTGAATTTAAGGCGATAGAAGCATCGGAAGTGCTCGTCTTTAATTTTAAACACATCAATGATTGTTATATCCAATACCCTTCTCTTGAAAAATTTGGAAGATTAATTGCTGAAAACATAGTTATCAAATTAGATAGTAGGTTGAATGCCAATCAATTTTATGACGCTAAAACTAGATACTACGATTTTATGAAAGATTACAATGATCTTCACAATCGTTTAACACTTGATGATATTGCGAGCTATCTCAGAATGACAAGGCCTTCTCTTAGTAGAATCAGGGGTAAGAAGAAAAATGTAACATAGGTTACCATACTAAATTTATACCGATAATATTTTTGCATTTATAATTGAAATTATGATTGCAAAATTAAAATTAGTCGGAACTGTATTTTTACTGCTATTTGCTTTCTTAAGTACGGCACAAAAAGTTACTCTTTCTGGTTACATCAGAGATAGTTCTACCAATGAATTTCTAATAGGAGCTACGATTCAAGTAGTCAATTCATCGGTTGCAGTATCGTCAAATAGTTATGGATTCTTCTCACTGCAGGTTGATAAAGGAACGCTCTCGCTTATTGTCAACTATGTTGGATACGATCAAAAGAAGGTAATTTTTAACATACAATCTGATGTAAAATCCGATATCCTGCTGAAAACCAAAGTTCAGGTTTTAAATGATGTAACTGTAACTACATCAAAAGCCTATCAACGTATATCCACTACCGTTATGTCAACAGACAAGTTGACTGCAAGGGAAATTAAACAAATACCCATGGTACTGGGAGAAGCAGATGTACTTAAATCCATCCAATTATTACCAGGGGTTTCGGCTCCCAACGAAGGTTCGGGCGGCTTTAATGTAAGAGGGGGTGCCGCTGACCAAAACCTAATCCTGCTTGATGAAGCCATAGTATACAACCCTTCCCATCTTTTCGGTTTCTTTTCTGTTTTTAATGCAGATGCCCTCAAGGATGCTACACTTTACAAAGGAGGAATTCCTGCTAAATATGGTGGGAGATTGTCATCAGTGTTAGACATAAGAATGAGGGAAGGAAACAATAAAAAATTCACCGGAACAGGGGGCATCGGACTCCTTTCCAGCAGAATCACACTTGAAAGTCCCCTGGGAAAAGTGTATGAAAATGGAGCAAATGGTTCAATGCTTTTATCGGCCAGAAGATCGTATGCCGACATATTTCTGCCTTTTTCCAGAGATACTACTATTAACAGAAACAAACTCTATTTTTACGACTTTAATTTCAGAAGCAACTATAGATTCAGTGCCAAAGACAGGTTGTATTTCTCAGCCTATGCAGGGAGAGACAGAATTGATATACCCAATAGTTTCGGCAATACATGGGGTAACTCAACAGCAACTCTGCGCTGGAATCATGTTTTCGGGGACAAGCTTTTTATGAATGTCAGTGCTATCTATTCTAAATATGACTATGAAATTACATTTTACCCCGGCAATAGTTTTAACTGGAATTCATCCTTATCCAATCTTAATTTCAAAGCTGACTTCGACTATTATCTGAATAATCAGCATACCATTAAGTATGGCGCTGGCACCATCTTATATAATTTTAATCCAGGAAAAATATCACCATATGGTAACCGATCAACCATTCGGGCGACTAATCCATTGAATAAAAAAGCAATTGAAAACTATGTTTTCGTGCAAGATGACTATAAAGTCAGTGATAAGCTCAGCATCATGTTTGGATGGAGGGTCTCTCAATTTGCACAATTGGCTAACGACTCCGTTCCCATCTATGTAAACAACCAACCCGCTGTATTCAATCCTGCTATCAATAATTACCAAAACGGAACCATTGCCTCTTACCAGAAATTTGCAAAAAACACTTTATTGAATAACTCTTTTGGATACGAACCTCGGCTGAGTATCAATTATCAAATCAATGATTATTCCAGTTTGAAAGTCGGGTACAATAAAATGTATCAATACATACATCTTCTCTCAACCGCCACATCGCCTACCCCACTAGATATTTACACGCCCAGTTCTTCATTCATCAAGCCGCAAATCGCTGACCAACTTGCCATTGGATATTTCAAAAACCTAAAAAATAATACGTACGAACTAAGTATAGAAGGATTTTATAAATGGATGCAAAATCAATTTGACTTCATCGATGGTGCTTCACCCCTGCTCAATAACTCGCCTGAAACCATCATTTTAAATGGGGATGCTAGGGCATATGGTATAGAAACCATGATCAAAAAAAGCGAAGGAAGACTGACCGGTTGGATCAGCTATACGCTTTCAAAAGCTGAGAGAAGAACTCCGGGGGTAAACGGAGGAAGAGGCATTAACAACGGCAACTACTATGTTACCAACTATGATAAACCGCATAACCTAGCTGTCACCGGTAATTATAAGCTGAATGAAAAATGGTCGTTGTCTGCCAATTTTATCTTGCAATCGGGCAGACCCATCACGTATCCTGAATCAAAATATACATACCTGGGATTGTCGATCCCTGAATACAATGAAAGAAATGCCAATCGCTTACCCGCTTATCATCGACTTGATTTTTCTGCTACCTATGTTAGGAAAAATACAAAAAAATGGAGAAGCCAATGGGTCTTCGGTCTTTACAATGTCTATAACAGACAAAATGCAGCCAGCATCACTTTTAGAGAAGAAACAATTGAACTACCCAATAACTTTGAAGTAGTTAATGGGGTAAGCAAAGCATATAAACTAACCTTCTTTGGTATTGTACCCAGCATCACTTACGAATTTAAATTTTAATCAAATGAAAAGAATAGTAAATAAAGTAACCCTGATTGTCGCACTGTTTTCGCTTCTATCCTGCGAAAAAGAAATTAATCTTAATTTAAAAACCGGTACACCCGATCTTGTGGTAGAGGGAAACATATTATATGGATTAGATACCACTATCACAATACAGGAAATACAATTGACCCAGACTACCAATTATTTGGGCAATTCAAAACCCAATCCTGTAATCAATGCAACAGTAAAAGTAATAGAGGGAAACAACACATATAATTTTACGCATTCTGGTAATGGAATTTACAGGAGTTCTTTTGTCGCAGGACTCAATAAAACCTACCAACTGGTCATCAATCATGAAGGAGACACATATGAAGCAAGAGAGAGAATAAGATCCGGACCTGCCATTGAAAAAATTGATGCTAAATTCTTTCCAGGTGCATTTGGAGATCCCGGGGGTGATTTTTTGACGCTCACTACCACTGATCCGGCCAATGAAACTAATTTCTATTTCTGGCGACTCTTTATCAATAATAAATTCATGATTACGGCAACACCCGGAAACAGATACAGATCGATACAAAAAGATGAATTTTTCAATGGCCAAAAACTCATTGATTACTTGCCCAGTGATGAGTTTCCAGTAGTTGCAGGAGACACTGCTCAGCTGCAACAACTCAATATATCTGAGCAAATGTATAACTACTTATCTGCCATTTTTAATTTAACTGCCGGATCTTCTGTGTCAGGTGATGTGCCACCCGGAAAAATTTTAGGCAATGTTATCAATGTGACGAGACCTAATAAAAGCGCGCTAGGCTATTTTGGGGCTTGCAGTATTTCTATTAAAACAAAAAAGGTATAGCTAAATATTGGGAATATTTTTCAAAAATTTGAAAGGGTTCAGTAAGTAGGTGCAGCATAAGTCCTACTGTCTTTGATTTTAATCGGGATAGTAGGACTTTATTCATTTGAACCATATCAGAAAACAAGAATCGGTGTTATTATAGAGCCAAGGGCCTACTAGATGTTTTTATTCACTGCCGTGTTTATTTATTAGCGATTAAATAATTAACGTTCATGCAGTGCTAAGAGCAGCATAGTGATCTACTACTCCGCTAAGTCCTCCTACAAATGCTGAATCCCTCAAAGGCGCTCAAACTCTGTTTCCTACATTCTATTCACCCGTTGTTTACAACCGCTGCTTGAGACCGGTCCAACCACCACCATTGTATACTTCAGTGAAGCCATTCGCAATGAGCAAGCTTTTAGCTGAGCCACTGCGCATACCACTGGCGCAGCAGGTGATGATGGGTTTGGACTTATCCAGTTGTTTTAATTTTCCGGGCAATTCATTCAGGGGAATATTCACTGATCCGTGAATATGTCCGCCCTGGTATTCACCGGGTGTTCTGACATCAATAATTTTTGCACCTTCTTTAACCAACTGTGCAAAATCAATAGGGGGTGCGGACTGGAAGAGATTTTTAAAAAAGTCAAGCATAACTGAAGTTTGATTTATTTACTGTTTATTTTTTTCAGGAAGGAAGGAACGGAAAAGAAGGAACCCCATCAATCCGCCATAGAGGGTGCTGTTCAACGGCCGGGAAGTGATCATACAGGTGCCGGAGGCGCAACCAACATAATAGTAATAAGCATATCCGGCTATTGCCCCTGATGCTATCCCCGCAAGGGTAATCCAGGTTGTTTTTGATAATTGCATGTACCAAAGGTAGAAGAGTGAAACTAAATCGTTTGTAACAAAAGTTACGGAGGGGAATAAAAGATTTTGTTGGTTGTTGGTCAGGCGTTCCCTCCCACCTCAGGCGGGACGAAAATAAACACCTCCAGTTTCGCTAAGTTGTTTCCTTACTGACATAATTATTTTTTTACAAATAA
>CAYUXJ010000001.1:0-1587 GCA_964448845.1 uncultured Sediminibacterium sp. | reverse complement strand
AACTTTAAATTGCGTTTTTCTTCTTCAATATCATAATCATCTTGTAACCCCAACCAAAAACGGGCGCTGTTCCCAAAGTAGCAGGATAAACGAAGTGCAGTATCGGCTGTGATGCGGCGCTTACCTTGAATGATGGCAGAAATACGTGTTTGTGGTATACCAATGTCTTTGCACAATTGATAAGCACTGATCTGTAAGGGAAGCAAAAATTCTTTCAACAAAATTTCGCCGGGATGGATATTCTTAATTTTTTTCATCCTGTCCTATTTAATGATAGTCGATTAATCTTACTTCGTCAGCATTTCCATTATTCCATCGAAATAGAATTCTCCATTGGCCATTCACTCGGATGGAATAATATTCTTTCCAATTACCCTTTAATTTTTCCAACCGATTGGATGGTGGAACCATCAAATCATTTAAATCATGGGAATTATTCAACATCCGCAATTTTCTCCTGGCTGTCTCCTGTAGTTCAGTCGAATAAGAAACAACCCGATCCCCTTGCCAGATTTTTTGAGTCGACTTATCCCCAAATGAAGTAATCATACTAACGTTGTACGTTACTTACGTCAAAGGTAAGTAATTTAAATGAATGTACTTATTTCCCCGCTAAGACAAGTTCCACCAGAGGCGGACCTACCCCTCATTCCATTCAGTAGACCTCGCGGGAAATGAAGATCGGATGGATGATTCAATTAAATAAGAAATTACTACTAAGTATAAATAACATTTCTATCCGAAATCCGTAATCCGTAAAGTCCCTTCGCTGCGCTCAGTAGACTTTGCGAGGAATGCCTCGTCCTGAAACGTGATAGACATACAATCGTTCAATTCCGCTGTGAAAAAAAGCGCGTAGGAATTCCATCCAACGGCTGCATTGGTGTATTTTCATTAGTGGAAACAATACGGGAATAATTCCCCTATACATTTCTTATATGGCTGGTTTTAGATATCATTTCAGCAATGCCGCGCGT
Organism: uncultured Sediminibacterium sp.; assembly: GCA_964448845.1. Classification (GTDB taxonomy): domain Bacteria; phylum Bacteroidota; class Bacteroidia; order Chitinophagales; family Chitinophagaceae; genus Sediminibacterium. Next base: position 610 of record CAYUXJ010000001.1, on the reverse strand, counting down.
GCCTAATTTTTCACTTATATTTTTCCGATGTGTTTTTATGGTTAATTCGCTCAGAAACAATTCAGCTGCAATTTCCTTACTTGTTTTTCCTGCGGCTATCAGGGATATGATTTCTTTTTCACGCTTTGTTAATTTGACTGTAGCGTGCCCACCGGTATGCTCCTTATAATTATCAATTATGGCGGGATCAAAATAGGGTTGACAATTCATTAAATTAGCTAACGCTGCTTCAAATATATGTTTACCCGAAATTTTAAGCACATAAGCATCGCCCGAAAAATCACGCAGTGTCAATCCGATGTCTCCGGGCTGGTACATCGTTAAAATCATAATTTGTAATGCAGGAAATCGCCGTTTTAGTCCACCTATATTCTCAATTCCATTGTGTGGCGGCACATTTACATCTAAAATCAGTACATCAAGCTGGTGCTGATGGATGATATCATGGATATTTTCGAGGGTATTGGATATAAATGACAAATGATAATTCGATTTCTGAGCTATGATTCTGCTAATACCCTCAGCAAATAAAACATGATCATCGACGATGCCAATTTTATATATTTTCATTGATGCGATAATTAAACTCTACTGAAATATGGAAACCCCT